>JBIKRV010000027.1:0-45594 GCA_044348985.1 Chitinophagaceae bacterium | reverse complement strand
TACTAATAATGAGATTCCTCGTTACCTCGGAATGACAGTACTAATAATGAGATTCCTCGTTACCTCGGAATGACAGTACTAATAATGAGATTCCTCGTTACCTCGGAATGACAATACTAATAATGAGATTCCTCGTTACCTCGGAATGACAATACTAATAATGAGATTCCTCGTTACCTCGGAATGACAATACTAATAGTGCGATTCCTCGTTACCTCGGAATGACATACTAATAATGAGATTCCTCGTTACCTCGGAATGACATACTAATAATGAGATTCCTCGTTACCTCGGAATGACAGTACTAATAATGAGATTCCTCGTTACCTCGGAATGACAGTACTAATAATGAGATTCCTCGTTACCTCGGAATGACATTTAGCAAACAGATGCCTCCTTTCGTTGGCATGACATAAACCCAGCAGCAGCCTTGTACTTCGGCTAACTGTAGTTCATCTGGGTTATTTTCTCTCAGGAACTAACTGAGAAAAAAAGGTAAAACCACCCCTAGCCCCTCCAAAGGAGGGGAATTAGGATAGTAAATATTTTAAATCTTTTACACTATATACATCGGGCATTTGATAGCCATTGATGAATATGGTTGGTGTAAAAGTTATTGCTGTTTTTGTACACCAATCATTCATTTTTTCTACTGCAATTGCTTGTTTATCTACCTCACCATTTAATGGATATTTTAATGCAAACTGTTCGTAGTTTTTCTCTTTTGCCAAATACCAATCATCCAACGCCTGCTTGGTTTGTATTTCATTATTTTGTGCTGCTATTGCTAATAAATGTTTTACAGGTGGGGCTTTAAAGTCATCCTCTTTATTCGTAGCTGTAAAAATAATTTGTGCTTTTACATTGGGGTTTGCTTCCAATATGGCTTCAATTTCGGGGTGTGCTGTTGCACAAGGGCCACAATATGGGTTACACACTTTAATAATGGTATTTTGGGCATTGACGTTACCTATAGTTATTCCAATACCATCTGTACTGTATTCAATTTGTTTTTGCTTGGGCAGCAAGGCATTAAAAATTCGGGTATCGTATTTTAAACGCATTAAGGCACGTTTGTTTCTCTTATTTTCTTCGGCCTTTAATAGATTAGGTTTTAATATATACCACAATACAACAGGCAGTAGAAAGCTTGTTAGAAATTGAGAATTAGGGATTAAGTTAGTAAAAGACAGTCTTGATATATATGAAAGCTGACCAGTTGATGCACTTACAAGAAACTCACTTACCAATAATGCTTGTACGCCTAAACACAATACACACCATTGTTTGGCAATACGCCATTGGTAATATACAGAAAAAAAGGTATATGGTAAGGATATTACATTAAGGAAAGATATTATTTCAAGAGATCCACTTTGTATAGCCAACACATATAAAAAGCTGCCTGAAAAATAGAAAAAACCAATTTCACTCCAGCTAATTAAGCCAAATAGTTTACTTTGTTTGCCACTCAATATGGCATTGCAGTTTGTTGTAGCACCACCTGTGCATATTTGTTTTAAAAGAGGATTTGCCTTATCAACTTCGTACCATAATAAAAGGCTTGTAATAACAATACCAATTAGCTTTAAAACTGCAATACTTGTATAATAAATAAGATTGCTGTTTAGTATTCCAATTTTATACAAAAGCAATGAATTTAATGTGATTGCAAGAGCAGCAAGTAAAAGTAGGGCTGGTATTTTTAGTAATTGTATAAGTTCTTTTCTTCGATTTTCTTTGTAGCGTTCTTCACCTGAATGGTCATTGATTTCTGCCAATAACACTACACCGCTCCAATTGGTAATAAAATCTCCAATTGGAAGTTTTATTATTTTACCCCCCCCATTATTATCTTTAAATGTAATGTAATTATTTTTTATTGCTATTATGGTTATGAAGCCCTTGTTATCGGTGTGAGCAATAAAAGGTAATGGCAATTCTAATAGTTTTTCTTCTGTAGTTTTTAAAACAACATTGTCTATATGCCATTGTTTCAAGCTATCGGCAATGCTCAAAATACCGGGATAATCCGGGTGATTTAGTAACGTTTCATTAATAGTACTTTTGCAAACTTTAACATTCAATTGTTGTATTAATTGAATGGTTGCATTTACTGGCTCAGCAAACTGTTTTAATGTTTTAAGCATATAACCACATTTAGAATTTTACAATTCAGCTAATACATAGTTGTATTGTTACAAAACAGTAGCTAAGTACTTACAGTGCAACAAGATACAAAGTCAAAATATATTTGTGGGGAGTTTTTGCGATAAGAATATCGTATAACGATACAATACTAGGCTAATTTATATATATAAAATTGCGTAGAAATACTCTATTTTTTGGTTGCGTTAATTACGCATTATTTCAGCACCTTTTTCATTGCCTCTGCTTTTTGCCAAACATTCTTCAGATTCTTTTTCAGCATTGCCGTAAAAAGTAATGCTACCAACAATCTGGTAGCTTAAATACTGTGTGGCTGCATTGCACATAATGCTGCGTACAACCACGTTAAAATCAAAATCTTTATTTGGGGCAATGTAACCTACACAGCCACCATAAATGCCACATTGTTTTTTTTGAGGGTGAATGATTGTCTCTAAGAGCGGTCTGCTTTTTCAAAAGCAGACCGCTCTATATAAATCAGTTGTACTATTCCAACACCAGCTTCATTGCTTCAGCTTTTAACAAACATTCTTCATATTCTTTTTCAGCATCACTGTAAAACGTAATGCCACCACCTACTTGGTAAGATAAATAAGAAGTGTTTTGATTGTACATGATACTGCGTATTACCACATTAAAATCAAAATCTTTATTGGGGGCAATATAACCAACACAACCACTGTAAATGCCACGTTGGGTTTGTTCGTATTGTTCTGTTAACTCCATTACTCTTTTTTTAGGTGCACCTGTCATGCTACCCATGGGAAAAGTGGCTTGTAGTACATCAGCAAAGTCAGTTGTAGGTAACAGTTGCCCACGAACAGTAGAAATCATTTGATGCACTTGTGGAAAGCTGTACACGGCAAAAAGCTCATCAACTTTTACCGAACCTTCGGTACAAATTTTACTAAAATCGTTTCGTACCAAATCTACTACCATTACATTTTCAGTTTTGTCTTTGTGGCTGTTTTGTAAACTGGTTTTATTGGCTGCATCGGCATGTGCATCATTTAAATTTCTTTTAAATGTGCCTTTAATAGGTTGAGAGATAATTTGAGTGCCTTCTTTTTTTACATAACGTTCGGGACTGGCACATAGCAAAAATTGATTGTTGAGTTTGTAAAAACAAGAAAAAGGATTGGGTGAAACTGCTGCTAGTTTTTGATAAGTTTCTAAAGGGTTAATGAATGCTTTTTCAGCATAAAACTCTTGACAAAAATTAATTTCATAACAATCACCACGACGTATGTGTTGTTTCAACTGCTGAATAATGGTTAAGTACTTTTCTTTGGTAATTCGAGGAGTGATGTGGAATTTGGAATTTGGAATTTGGGGTTTGGGATTTGGAGTGTTACCTAATTCCCAATTCCTAATTCCTGTAATTTTCTCAAAAATAATTTCAGGATTATTTTCTATACAGGCAATTACCACTTCTTTTTCCTTCAGTTCAATAACAACTTTGGGTTGAAAGAAAAAAATAGTTGGAAACTGAATTCCGTCAGGATGAGCAGAAGTAAGGTTATGGATTTCGTTTTTAAAATCATAATTCACATGACCAAATAACCAATCCTGTTGCTCGGAAGTATATGTTTTAAATTCCTGTAAACTGCAATTTGCAAAACTGCTGTATTCATCAACAGCCAATAAACATTCAATGCTGTTGTGTGCAGCATGGTATTGATGGTTATCTAAAAAACAACAAATGTTGAACTGGTTAGCCCAACTCAACATTTGTTGTTTAAATTCAGTAAAATGTGTAATGGTAAAACTTGCTGTGGTTCTATTCACTTAGGTTGGTGTAATTAAAAATCGTCATCATTAAAATCATCATCTACATCGTCAAATAAATCAAACTCTTTAAAGTCTTCATCTACTTTAAAGTCGTCATCGTCACTACTTTTTTTGCCACCCGATGATTTTGCTGCACCACCTTTTGCTTTTGGAATATCAAACTCGTCGAAGTCAGGATCCCAACTGTCTTCTTCTTCGTCAGCCTTTTCCCAATCATCTTCTTTATCATCTACGTCATCGTCATCCTCCTCGTCATCTGCTGATTTTTTTGATGGGGCTTTTGAAGAAGTTTTTTTAGATGGCTTTGTATCAAAGTCATCATCATCTTCTACATCATCGTCATCATCTTCTAATTGTTTTTTACTTTTAGACGATGGTTTTGCTGCACTTTCTTTTGCAGGCACTTTAGGTGTTGAGGATTTTTTATCCTTATCAGATTTTGTAGGCATGGTTCTAATAAGATTTTTTTGCTGGCGTAAAATTTCAACGCAAAATTTTACTAACCAAAATTTTTTTAATTATTTTTTTGAAACTTACAAAACGATTAACTGCTCTCTGCCAGGGCCATTGGAAACATACTTTACAGGAGCTCCAATGTAAGCATTAATAAAGTTTACATATACTGACATATCAGCAGGTAAATCTGCTGCATTTTTTAAAACAGTGCTATCGCAGTTCCAACCTTTAAAAGTTTTGTATTGTGGTTCTATTTTTACTTTGCTTATTTGAAAAGGTACTTCATTGGTTAAAACACCATCTACTTTGTAAGCAGTACATACGTGCAGCTCTTCAAAAGCATCTAATACATCGGCTTTGGTCATTACAACTTGTGTAATACCGTTAATCATGCAAGTGTATTTTAACGCTACCAAATCAATCCAGCCACATCTTCTTGGTCTTCCGGTTGTAGCTCCAAATTCGCTGCCTATTCTTCTTAATTCGTCACCGATAGCATCTTCCAGTTCTGTAGGAAAAGGACCACCACCCACTCTTGTACAATAAGCTTTGGTAACCCCAATTACTTCATTAATAAGTTTAGGGCTAATGCCTAAACCTGTACAAACGCCTGCACTAATGGTGTTTGATGATGTTACAAATGGAAATGTTCCAAAATCTATATCCAACATGCTGCCTTGAGCACCTTCTGCCAAAACCTTTTTACCCTCTGCTATTTTTTTATTAATGAAATATTCTCCATTAACAATGTTCAAGGTTTTCAAAAACTCTACTGCTTCAAAAAACTCAGTTTCCCAGGCAGTAATATCTTCATTGAAATTAAAATTATTTAAAAGCATTTGGTGCTTTGCACGTAATTCTTTGTATTGTTTGTCAAAATCAGGACTTAACAAATCGCCTACACGTATTGCATTACGACCAGTTTTATCCATGTATGCTGGACCAATACCTTTTAACGTACTACCAATTTTACTATCGCCTTTTTGCATTTCACTTGCTTTATCTAAAGCACGGTGAGAGGGAATAATAACATTGGTTTTTTCAGCAATAAATAAATTAAGCTTTACGTTCACCCCAAACGAAGCAACTACATCACATTCACGTTTTAAGGTAACAGGATCTAATACAACACCATTGCCAATCAGGTTTACACAACCTTCATGAAAAATGCCCGAAGGTATTTGGTGCAACACTACTTTTTTACCTTCAACATATAATGTATGACCAGCATTTGGACCACCTTGAAAACGTGCAATAACATCGTAATTTGGGGCAAAGAAATCTACAATTTTTCCTTTCCCTTCATCGCCCCATTGTAAGCCTAAAAGTACATCAACCATATACAGTTTTTATATTGGGCAAATGTAAGTCTTGATTAAATGGAAACTGAAAACAATTCATAAAATGTGGAGAGAAAATATTTTTTAAAGAAGAAGGTTTCACACGAAGCAACAAAGGAGGCAAAGTTCACGAAGAATTTTATGGTGGCTTTGTAAAAAAACTATTTCTCAATATGAATATGAATAAATACAACTAATGAATGGCGATAAAGTATTTCATGTGAAGTAATAAAAACACTAACTAGATATATTTTCTTCGTTTCTTAGTAACCTTGGTGGGCTTCGTGTGAAATATAAAAAACAAAAAGCCACCTTTCGGCGGCTTAAAGCTTTATTTTAAGAGAGCAATTTTACTCTCCACTTGGTTTTACTAATCCCAACTTTGCTTCTAAACTTAAAGTTGCATGAGGTACAGCACGTAACCTTGCTTTATCAATTAATTTACCTGTAACTCTACAAACACCATAGGTTTTATTTTCGATACGCATGATGGCTTTTTCTAAATGGTCGATATAAGTAATGGTACGACTGGCCATTTGGCTCAATTGTTCACGTTCCATACTTAAACTTCCATCTTCCATAGTCATGTAACGACCTTCTTCGGTTTCTCCACCTTGATCGTCTTTACGAGTAATTAATCCTTGGAAATAAGCCAACTCTTTTTTAGCAGCTTCTAACTTTTTATTAATCAACTCTCTGAATTCATTCAATTCGGTATCGCCGTATTTTACAAGCGGTGTATTTGGTTTACTCGTTTCCACTCTTTTTTCTAATGATGTGTAACTTGGGTTGTAAGGTACACTTGTTTTGATGGTTGTTTTCGGAACTTTTACATCTTTTACAGGTTCTTCCTTTTTCTTCATGGGCTTTTGCTTCATGGGAATAACTGTCGTCGATTTTTCTATGCCGCTAACCTTAACTGCAACCTTAACTGGTTTAAAAGGCTTTGCTGGTTTTGCAGGTTTTGCTGGCTTTACTGGCACAACCTTTTCTGCTTTTGCTGGCTTTTCTATTACTACTTTCTCTTTCAATGATTTTTGTTTTGCCTCCACTTTTGCAGGTTTTGCAACAGGTTTGGCTGATTTTGCAACAACCGCTTTAGCCACAACTTTTGGTTGAGGTTTAGCCGAAGCTGTTTTTTTTACTGACTTTGCCACAACTTTTGGTTGAGTTTTAGCCGAAGCTTCTTTTTTCACTGGCTTTGTTGCAGATTTAGCTGCTTTAACCGGTGCTGACTTTGTCACAATTTTTGATTGCGGTTTAGCCGGAGCTGCTTTTTTCACTGGCTTTGGTGCAGGTTTAGCTGCTTTAGCTGGTGCTGCTTTCACCACTTTTTTAGGTGCAGGTTTTTTTGTAGCCATGAGCTTTATCCTTTTTTAGTTACTGCTAATTTCAGCAGAGTACTATTCACCTCAATTTCAGTGCTTTCTTGTACAAGCTTTGGCACCCAATCGATAGAATCTGCTAGAATTTCGCCGCAAATATAGGTTTTATGTTCATTAAGAGAACTTTGTATGCTTTCAGACACACCATCAGTCTCCAATTGCACGAATATACGGTCTGTTAAATCAAAACCACTTTCTTTTCGAATATTTTGTACACGATTAATTAACTCTCTGGCGTTACCTTCACTTTCTAAGTCAGGAGTTATTGTAATATCAAGTGCAACAGTGAGTTGACCTTTGCTGGCAACGCTCCAACCTGGTATGTCTTCGGCAGAAATTTCAACATCTTCAGCCGTTAGCTGATAGCTGATAGCTGATAGCTGAAGGCTAATTGCTCCTTTTTGTTCCAACTCGGCAATTTGTTGCTGAGAGAAATTTGTTATTTGAGCAGCAGCTTCTTTCATATTCGCACCCAATTTGGCACCCAGGGTTTTAAAATTCGCTTTTACCTTTTTCTTTATAACTCCTTCTGTTTCAGTAATGTACTCTAGTTCTTTTACATTAACCTCACTCTTAATTAAATCTTCTACTTTTTCTAATTGTCCCTTCATTGTTGTGTTCAAAACTGGAATCATTACTTTTTGTAATGGTTGGCGAACTTTAATATTTACCTTTTTACGAAGCGATAAAACCAATGAACAAGTATCTTGTGCCAATTGCATTCTTTCTTCTAAAGCGGCATCTATTGCAGATTCGGTACAAGTTGGGAATGAAACATGGTGAACAGAATTTTCCTTAAACCTATTGGTTACTGCATTTAGGTTTTGGAAAACCGCATCGGCAAAGAATGGAGAAATTGGAGCAATTAATCGTACAATGGTTTCTAAACACTCATATAAAGTTTGGTAAGCCGAAATTTTATCTGCTTCATACTCACCTTTCCAGAATCTTCTTCTGCACAAACGCACATACCAGTTGCTTAAATGCTCATCTACAAATTCTTCTACCAAACGGCCAGCTTGTGTTGGCTCATAATCATCCATTGATTCAGTTACTTTCTTAATCAATGTATTTAAAGACGACAAAATCCAACGGTCTATTTCTGGTCTTTGTTCTAAAGGAATGTAAGCTTCTTTAAAAGCAAATCCATCTACATTGCTGTACAATGCAAAGAATTGATACGTATTATAGAGTGTTCCAAAAAACTTGCGTTGCACTTCTTGAATACCAGCAATATCAAATTTTAAATTATCCCAAGGAGAAGCATTGGTTATTAAATACCAACGAGTAGCATCGGCACCATATTTTTCGATGGTTTCAAATGGATTGACCACATTGCCCAAACGCTTACTCATTTTGTTGCCGTTCTTATCTAATACCAAACCATTACTTACCACAGTTTTGTAAGCTCGTCCATCAACCTTATCAGTTGGTAAACCTGCTTTCTCTAATTCTTCAATTACACTTTCTTTTATTAAAGAACCTATGGCATGTAAAGTGTAAAACCAACCACGTGTTTGATCAACACCTTCAGCAATAAAATCGGCAGGATAATTTTGGGCAAAAATTTCTTTATTCTCAAAAGGAAAATGCCATTGAGCATAAGGCATGGCACCACTATCGAACCAAACATCTACTAAATCTGGCACACGTTTCATGGGTTGGCCAGTTGGGGATGTAAGGATGATATGATCAACCTGTGGCTTGTGTAAATCGGTAATTGCTTTTATTGGACTATCGGCATGAATTAATCCATTTAATTCAGCAATAGAACCAATACAAATTTCTTCTGTACCATCTTCTGTACGCCAGATAGGTAAAGGCGTTCCCCAGTAACGGCTTCTGCTCAAATTCCAATCCACCATATTTTCTAACCAGTTGCCAAAACGGCCTTCGCCGGTAGATTTTGGTTTCCAGTTGATGGTTTTATTCAACTCCACCATTCTGTCTTTTAAAGAAGTGGTTTTAATAAACCAAGCATCCAATGGATAGTAAAGTATTGGTTTATCTGTTCTCCAGCAATGGGGATAGCTATGTTCGTATTTTTCTACCTTAAAAGCCCTGTTTTCCTTTTTCAGCTTAACGCAGATGTCAACATTTACATCTACATAATCTTTTTCGTCTTTATAATTTTTTACATAACGATTGCTGAATTCGCCCAAACCATCTACAAACTTTCCTTCTCTATCAACCATAGTCAAAATACCAATACCATATTTCTTGCCCACACGATAGTCATCTGCACCAAAAGCAGGAGCTGTGTGAACGATACCTGTACCATCTTCGGTAGTAACAAAATCGCCACAGATTATCCTAAATGGTTTTGCATCTGGTGTAACAGACTGAATTGCTTCTAATGAGTTGGCTTCATAAGGTAATAACTGCTCGTACGTGCATCCTTCTAAATCTTTACCTTTGAATTCTGCCAATACTTTCCAAGGCAACAGCTTAACGGTTTCATTATAACTCTCAAAATCGCCATTCTCCCCCTCTTCCTTAAAATATTTACCCAATAAGGCTTTCGCTAAAATAACATTTATTGGAAGGTGTGTGTATGGATTAAATGTTTGCACCACAACATAATCTATGTTTGGTCCAACAGTCAATCCCAAGTTCGATGGTAAAGTCCAAGGAGTAGTAGTCCAAGCCAGTAAATAAACATCTAATGTATCGAGGTTCTTTGCAGGAATTTTTTTATATAGCTCAAAATTGGTAAAATCGTCATTATCCCATTCCAGTTTAAACATAACTGTTGCACTGGTATCTTTCACATCTTTATAAGTACCAGGTTGGTTTAATTCATGAGAACTTAATCCTGTACCAGCAGCAGGAGAGTAGGGTTGAATGCTTACACTTTCGTACAATAATTCTTTACTGTACAGTTGCTTTAAAATCCACCAAAGGCTTTCTATATAATTGTTCTCAAATGTGATGTAGGGGTTGTTCAAATCTACCCAATAACCCATTTTCTTAGTAATACTATCCCATTCGTTTTTATAACGCAAAACCGCTTCACGGCATTTTTGGTTGTATTCTTCAACGGTAATTTTTTTGCCAATATCTTCTTTGGTAATGCCCAATTCTTTTTCTACACCCAATTCAACAGGCAAACCATGTGTATCCCAACCACCTTTACGTTTTACCTGAAAACCTTGCATGGTTTTGTAACGGCAAACCAAATCTTTCAAGGTTCTAGAAATAACGTGGTGGATGCCTGGCATTCCATTGGCACTTGGCGGACCTTCATAAAACACAAATGGTGTTGCACCTTCTTTTAAGTCGATACTTTGCTGAAAAGCATTGGTTTCGTCCCATTTAGCCAATATTTCTTTTTCTATTGAAGGAAGATTTAACCCTGAAAATTCTTTGTACTTGCTCATCTTTTGGTTAAAGGTTTAAGGTTTAAGGTTTAAGGTTAAATAGACAATAAATAACTTTAAACAATAAACATTTAACTGTAAACTTTTTAGGTGGGCGAAGTTAAGGATTATGAGAGAAAAGAAACAGGGCTAACTAAAGAGGGGAGATGAATTAAAAAAAATGAGCTTAATTAGCTGTTTTAACCATTTTTTTACTTGTAAAAAATGCCAGAATAATAGCAATAATTACAGCCCATGCAAAAGGGGATTTGAGTGTACACATGTTTGGGCTTAAATTAGAAGTAAAGTAACCCCAAGTTATTTCAAAATAAGTGGTAAATGCAATAAAAGTAATCAACTTTAAATACGAATTATTTGAGTTGTATTTTAAAAAGCCTAGTACCCCAAAAAAGTAGATTAAGCCAAAAATAATTGGCGAATACCAGTCTCCGCCAAATGTCATTCTACTAAATAATGCTGCAAGAGCTTCTAATCCGAAACCAAGCATAAAAATATAAAAGTAATTATCGCTTTTATAGATGGTTTGCCAACTAATTTTTTTATTTACAGATTGAGTTGAAAGAAAAATTGAAAGTATGATTATTGTTGGTATTGTAGCCCGAATAATTGTTTCTGCAATTGGATTGCTATACACTATTTGACTATAAACATCTTGATATTTTCTATAAGCTTCATTACCCCATAGTTTCCCCACAGGTATTAAATAAGCTAAGCCAATAAGCGTTGCTATAACAGATATAATAGCCCCATTTTTATCAAATACTTTTTCTCTAAAGAATAATGAAAATTGATTTCCTCTTTTAAAAAGTATAATCACTAGAGTGGCAATTAATAAATATGCAAAAGACGTCAAGAATGAAGCAGTGGCTAACGAAATTTTGCTTAAAGAATAGTAATATCCAATACCGATTGAAATGGTTTCTAAAATGTTTTTAATTAGAATGCAAAGGGCTACCCCGATAAAAACAAACACCCATTCTTTATTAAGCATATTAATACCATTCACCTTTTGAAATTCATCTACCAATTCATCTTTTTTGCCAAGGCGTATTTTGGCAACTTCAAAAGCTTCTTCCTCTGAAAGTCCTTTTTTTGTTAGGGTTTCAACTGTATCGAATAAATGAGTACTCAATTCTTTTTCATCTTCAATAGTAACAGTTCCCTTTGCTGATATTGCAGTAATCAGGTTATTTACTGCATGGTTAAGTTGAAATTTGTTATCCATAAAGTTTCCAGTATTTGATTTACAGATTGCCAGTTTTCTTTTTCAGTTTGTAATTGCTTTTTACCGGCATTGGTTAGTTTGTAGTATTTTCTTTCTCTGCCATTTTCAGCAGTGTACCATTTTGCACTTATCCAGCCCTGAGCTTCCATTTTTTTTAGAATTGGGTATAATGTTCCTTCTGCAAAGTCAAGTTTGCCATTGCTTGCATCTTTAAGGTTTTGGATTATTTCATAACCATAGCTTTCTCCATTTGATAATATGGTTAGTATTAAAGGGAAAGAGGAAGCTGCAATTAAATCTTTTGGTATTTCAAGCATAGTAGTTCTATGTATTATAGGATGAAAATACATAGAACTGCTAAGTATTTAAAATATTTTTTTAAATCGACATGCAATTATTTCTTAAAACAACTTATTGAATACTATTCAAATAATAATTAACTAAACAAATTAGGTCCACTAACAAAAGGTTTTTTGCCCAAATGTTCATAAGCTTTTGGCGTTACTTCTCTTCCACGTGGGGTACGTTGCATAAAACCTTCTTGAATTAAAAATGGTTCATACACTTCTTCAATGGTGCCACTTTCTTCGCCAACTGCTGTTGCAATAGTGGTTAATCCCACAGGGCCACCTTTAAACTTTTCGATAATGGCTAATAAAATTCTATTGTCCATTTCATCCAATCCATGTTCATCTACATTCAATGCTTTCAGTGCATGTTGGGTAATGCCTAAATCAATGGCTCCATCGTTTAACACCTGTGCAAAATCTCTTACCCTGCGTAGCAAACCATTGGCAATACGAGGTGTACCACGGCTTCTACGAGAAATTTCGCCAGCAGCATCACTGCTAATCGATGTATTTAAAATGCCAGCACTACGTTCAATAATTTTTTTCAAGGTTTCGGCATTGTAATATTCTAATCTGCTTTTAATGCCAAATCTACTAAGCAATGGTGCAGTCAATAAACCACTTCTGGTAGTTGCACCAACTAATGTAAATGGGTTTAAATTTAATTGAATACTTCTTGCATTGGGGCCACTATCAATCATTATATCAATTCTGTAATCTTCCATGGCTGCATACAAATATTCTTCTACCACCGTACTTAAACGGTGTATTTCATCAATAAACAATACATCGTTGGGTTGAAGATTGGTAAGCAATCCTGCAAGGTCTCCTGGTTTTTCAATTACTGGACCACTGGTTTCTTTAATGTTTACACCCAATTCGTTGGCAACAATTCGGCTTAAAGTAGTTTTACCCAAACCTGGAGGACCATGAAATAGAACATGATCCAATGCTTCGCCACGAATTTTGGCAGCTTTGATAAATATGAGCAAATTTTCGATAAGCTGTGGCTGACCACTGAAATCATCGATTGCAGCCGGACGAATACTATTTTCAAATTCTTTCTCTACACCAGAAAGCTGATCACTATCATTATTTAGATTGGGATTCGACATACGCTTCAAAGCTACAACATTGTACCTTTAGCTGCGTTTAACAATGGAGAAAACTTTATTGAACCAGCCGATGAATAACAAAGAGATGCTGTTGTTATGCTGGTTTCATTTAAAAAATTTTTCCACAAGAGCGTTGTTGGTTCACAACATATAAAGATGTAAAGAAGGATGACCTAGTAATCACCATAATTTATTGATTAAGATTTTAGTGCAAACCTAATTTTGTACTATTCAATGCTTTTACCTTACTTAAATTGAGAATTTCATACATATTTTTGAAACATGCATAGCGTACAACAATTGGTGCAACAGTTCAATATGTTGCCACACCCTGAAGGTGGTTATTACAAAGAAACCTATCGTTCGGCTGAAACAACTAATAAAGAAGCTTTGCCCAACAGGTTTGGAGGTAGCCGACATATTTCTACAGCCATTTATTTTTTATTGGAACAAGGCAATTTTTCAGCCTTTCATAAGATTAAAAGCGATGAATGTTGGCATTTTTATGCAGGAGAATCTTTATTGGTATATGTGTTGCAACCCAATGGTAGTTTAGATATAATTCGAGTGGGTAATAATGTGGCTGCCGGCGAAACTTTTCAATATATAGTACCAGCCAACTGTTGGTTTGCCAGTGAGCCAGCACCTGAGAGTAATTTTAGCTTTGTTGGTTGTACGGTTGCACCTGGTTTTGATTTTGAAGATTTTGAACTGGCCAAAGCAGTAGAATTGATTCAACTTTTTCCACAACATCAATCGGTTATCGGGAGGCTTTGCCGACAATAATACAAACAAAAATGCCACAGTTTTAAACTGTGGCATTTTTGTTTTTCATAGAAGAGTATGTTTAATAATCGAACTTAAATAACCAGTTTCTTCTGTCTTCGACTTCTTCATCTTTATAATTTATTAGTTCAACATTTACTTTAGTGGTAGTAGTTTCTTGCTTAATAACAATATTTGTTTTTTCTAAAGGTTTGTAATTGTCTTTCTCAAACTTAAACTTATATGTTCCAATTGGTAACTGATTGATTTTGAAATTACCATTTACATCGGTAGAGATGGTATGTTCAGATTTTGTAAGTGTATGAATGGCGGTAATCGTAACATCGGAAATTGGTTTTTTTGTACCCGCTTCGATAACGCTTCCAGCAATTACGGGATCACCCTTTTTTTCAACTCCTCCATTAGCAAATGCCAATTGAGTGGAAACAACAACAGCAGCAGTAAGGAAAAATTTACGCATAAGTAAATGATTTTGGAAATCTAAACTAAGTACTTAAACTGAACTATGCAACTGAAATCGATGAAAAGTTTATATTATTGGTAAATTTAACATTCATTAAAACAATGGATTCGTTAATGCAATATTAAAATCTTTCCAAATTTCAGCCACCACATCGGCTGCGGGTTTAATTTCTTTGATAATGCTGCTTACTTGTCCAACTTCCAGTTCACCCTCGTGTAAGTCGCCTTCGAACATCCCTTTTTTTGCTCTTGCACGGCCTAAAATTTCTTTTAATTCTTCGGCAGATGCACCTCTTAATTCAGCTGCTCTTATTTGTTGGGCAAACTCATTATTTAATAAACGAACAGGTATAGTTTTTTTCATTTGTAATTGCGTATCGCCTTCTTCAGCTTGTAAAATGGCTTCTTTAAAATTTTGATGAGAAGATGCTTCGGGTGTACAAATAAATCGGCTGCCAATTTGCACAGCATCGGCTCCTAAAATCATGGCTGCCAGCATTTGTTTGCCTGTAGCAATACCACCTGCGGCAATCAGTGGAATTTTAATTGATTGTTTCACAGCAGGAATTAACACCATTGTGGTGGTTTCTTCTCTACCGTTATGCCCACCAGCTTCAAAACCTTCGGCCACAACAGCATCACATCCTGCAGCTTCTGCTTTTTGTGCAAACTTGCTGCTGCTTACTACATGAACAACCTTAATGCCTTGTTCTTTTAATGTTGAAGTCCATGTTTTAGGATTACCTGCACTGGTAAAAACAATAGGTACTTTTTCCTGAATAATAATTTGAATGTGTTGATCAATATCAGGATATAATAATGGAAGATTTACAGCAAAAGGTTTGCTGGTTGCAGCTTTACATTTTTGAATATGCTCTCTTAAAATAGTTGGATACATACTGCCTGCACCAATAATACCCAGCCCACCAGCATTGCTAACAGCACTTGCCAAACGCCAGCCACTAGCCCAAATCATTCCTGCTTGAATAATGGGGTATTGAATGTTGAAGAGTTGGGTGATTTTGTTTGTCGATGGTCGATAGTCCATAGTCGATAGTTATTGTTTATAGTCCATGGTCGATGGTCAATAGTCCATGGTATAAACACAAAGTTATTATAATGTGTCTCTCAGTTTAGTAATCATTTTACAAAGCGTTTTATATTCATGATAGTACTTTTTAAAAAGTTCATTGGATAAATATCTTTTGTCTTTTGCAACAAATAAACTACTGACTACTTCAATTGCTGTACGAAGTGCATAACCAAGAAATCTTGCAAATTCAGCATTTGATTGTCCGGTACAATCTTCAGCAATATTTCAATACAACAGAATCGGCTGCTTTTCTTATTTGATTACTTAAACTGTATTTCTCAAAATCAGGGAAAGATGATGTACAAACATCACTTATTTCAATGGTTAGGGAGAGAGATTTTTGCCAAACCATTAAATTTCCAAACTTAAAAGCCATGATAAATTCATTTCAATAAAGATATTGATTTACGACTACATTCTATTTACCATGGACTATCGACTATTGTCCATCGACCATCGACTTCCTCTTACCCAAAATCAATCTCTGTATTATCGCCAATGTTTAAACTTCGGCTAAGCCCTTTTACACTGGCATCGCTGCCAATTAAAGAGTTGTCTAATACTACTTCATACAAATTGGTGTAAGAACCAATAATACTGTCACGAACGATTGAGTGGGAAATATTGGTATTGGCACCAATGGCAACATGTGGACCAATAATTGAATTTTTTATTTCACAACCTGAAGCAATACTAACAGGAGGGATGATGATGGTATTTTCAAAAGCATCGCCAGTTTGTGTATTCCCACCATATTTTTTCATTAATGTGGCATTGCTTTCTAAAAGTGTTTCTTTTTTGCCGCAATCGAACCAGTTTTTTACTTTAAAACTTTGAAATTTGGCTCCACGTTTAATCATGCAATCCAATGCATCGGTTAAATTATATTCTCCCAATGTCTTAATGTCTTGTACAAATAAATGATGCAGACATTCAAACAAGAAATGTGTTTCTTTAATCTTGTATAAACCCACCAAAGCCATATTACTTTTTGGAATGGCTGGTTTTTCTACAACGCTTTCTATAAACCCATCTTCGCCAATGGTAGCTACTCCAAAGTTACGTGGGTCATCTACTTTTTTAATACCCAACATACTGTGCGGACTCTTTACTACTTCGGCAACATCGTACTCACAAATGGTATCACCTAAAACAACAAATACTTCATCGTTGCCTACAATATTTTTTGCCAGTTCTATTGCATGACCTGTACCCTGACGCTCATTTTGATACACAAAATGTGTAGTTAAATGAGGGTAAGATTGATGCACATAATCCTGAATTTTTTCTCCCAAATAACCAACTATAAAAATAAATTCGTTAATGCCAGCTTCATGCAACTGATCTACTATAAAACTGAGTATCGTTTTTCCTGCAATAGGAATTAAAGCTTTGGGTTGTGTATAGGTATGTGGACGTAGCTTTGTTCCTGCTCCTGCTACTGGTATAATTGCTTTCATTTAATCTTTGCTTTTAGCCCAATTCCTGCTCACTTAGTCTGTGTAAAATGTACACTTACTTCAATTGGGAGTGTGAAAATAACAAAATCTCATTCAAACGCAAGTTTTTGGTTAAAATGAGTATTTTCTTAACGCCAATTTTATATTGTTGATTAAATATTCCACAGCTCAAAACCTAGCCCTGATTGCAACGAAAAGCCCACAGTGGTGCTGACTAGCACCACGAGGACTTGTAGTGAAAAGCAGGACTGCTGTCGGTTTGTGTAATACTGCTGAGCTTCTGTGTAAAACAAAACCAACAAAACATTGCTTGCAAGTAAGTATCGGTTAAATTTGCAGCCTATTGGATCGTCTTCACATAAATCATCAACAAAAAATTTGTAAAGAAAACATCATGCAAAGAGACACACAGGTTTTTGACCTGATTCATCAGGAATTATTAAGACAAAGACGTGGTATTGAATTAATTGCTTCTGAAAATTTTACCAGTTTGCAGGTAATGCAGGCAATGGGTGGCGTTATGACCAATAAATATGCTGAAGGTTATCCTGGTCGCAGGTATTATGGTGGATGTGAAATTGTTGACCAAACAGAACAATTGGCCATTGATAGATTGAAAGAAGTTTTTGGAATTGAATATGCCAATGTGCAACCACATAGTGGAGCACAAGCCAATGCTGCTTTATTATTAGCTATTTTACAACCTGGTGATGATATTTTGGGATTGGATTTAAGTATGGGTGGTCACTTAACACATGGTGCTGCTGTAAACTTTAGTGGTAAATTATACAAACCACATTTTTATGGTGTTACCAAAGAAGATGGCTTAATTGATTATGAAATGCTGGAAGCAAAAGCTAGAGAAGTAAAACCTAAAGTGATTATTTGTGGAGCCAGTGCTTACAGCCGTGACATTGATTATGCAAGAATTAGAAAAATTGCCGATGAAGTGGGTGCTTTTGTTTGGGCTGATATTGCACATCCTGCAGGATTGATTGCCAAAGGACTACTGTCATCCCCATTCAATCATTGTCATTTTGTTACAAGTACAACACATAAAACTTTACGTGGACCTCGTGGTGGTGTAATTATGATGGGAAAAGATTTTGAAAATCCATTTGGATTGAAAGATGTGAAAGGCAATATTCGTATGATGAGCAATTTGCTGGATATGGCTGTATTTCCTGGAACACAGGGTGGTCCGTTGGAACATGTAATTGCAGCAAAAGCTATAGCTTTTGGCGAAATATTGACTGATGAATTTACGGTGTATGCTAAACAAGTGCAAAGCAATGCACAGGCAATGGCAAAAGCATTTGTAAATAAGGGCTACAATATTATCAGTGGTGGAACTGACAATCACTTAATGTTGATTGATTTAAGAAACAAAAACATCAGTGGTAAAAAAGCGGAAATTACTTTGGGTCATGCCGATATTACAGCTAATAAAAACATGGTTCCTTACGACGATAAAAGTGCATTTGTAACCAGTGGTATTCGTTTTGGCGTTGCTGCTATTACAACAAGAGGTATGAAAGAAGATCACATGAATTTTGTGGTAGATGCCATTGACACTGCTTTAATGAATGCTGATGATGAGGCTGTATTGGCTAAAACAAAAGCCAGTGTAAACGAGTTTATGAGTCAGTTTGTTTTATATCCAGAACTAGGCTAAAGGTAGAAGGAGTAAGGCAAAAGGAATAAGGTAGAGGGGATAAGGTAAAAGCTAATAATTAAGCCAAGCCCTAAGCCTTAAACTTTTCATCCTAAGCCTTTAACCTTTAACCCTAAACCTTAAACCTTAATTTATGTTACAACGTATTCAAACAGTTTGGTTATTAATTGCAAGTGCCTTAGGCTTTGCAACTTTAAGTAACAGTATTTCTTTTTATAGTGGCAATAAGCTGGTAGAAAATGTGAGCAAGTTTGTGCCTTTGATTGCAAGAGACCACATTTTAATTTTAATACTAACAGTATCTGTTGCTGTAGCTTCATTGGTACTAATCTTTTTATTTAAAGATCGGAAAATGCAGTTAAAGGTTACTTTGGGTGTTTGTGCATTAGCTATACTTAATTTGGTTTTGTATTACCTGCAAACCAAGAACTATGTAGAAGGAAAGATGGATTTAACATCATTGTTGGCATTTGCTATTCCGGTGTTTTTAGTATTTGCTGCAAGAGGTATTTGGAAAGATGAACAATTGGTAAAAAGTGTAGATAGATTGAGATAAAACGGAAGGTAAAAGGTTAAGGGTGTAAGTTGAGTGATAGCTTAAAAAATTGATTATTATTATAAAACTTAGCACTCAACTCAAACTTATTCAATCCTAAACATTAAACTTTAAACATTTAAAATAACTAAATGGAACAACAACAAAACAATCAGCTGAATATTGAAATCAGTGAAGAAGTAGCCGAAGGAACCTATGCCAATCTTGCTATTATTACACATAGCCATGCCGAGTTTGTTATAGACTTTGTAAACGTAATGCCCGGCACTCCTAAAAGCAAAGTAAAAAGCCGAATTATTTTTACGCCCATGCATGCAAAGCGTTTTATGAAAGCTATGGCCGAAAATATTGAACGTTATGAAGCTGCACATGGTACTGTGCAAGATTTAGAGCAAATAGAAATTCCTATGAATTTTGGTGGGCCAACTGCACAAGCGTAATTGTAATTTGAAATATTTGTAAGAGCTGCAAAGTTTTAAAACTTTGCAGCTCTTTTTATTAAAAATTAATTGGATTTGCTTTGAAGAAGCACCGCAGCATTGAAGCGTATTCTGTAGAATCTAGTGCACTTTCTGTTTTGTACTTTTCAAGAATCTCTTTTGCCCGTTGCTGTAGGGCTGGATTTGTGTTTGGAATAGCTTTTGCTAAATTGTAAATATCTCTAACCATCCCAAGCTTAGACATTCTCTGTTCTTGTAACAATCCTCTGTCAAGTCCTAATTTATTAATAGTTTCTTTTCCCCTTATGTTACCATTAATTGCAAAAGGTACTTCTTCATTAAAACCTATAAAATCTTCTGGGTTATCTAAAGCAGGATGAATAAAAACAGGACTTTCGTTTCCAACGTTGTCGTTATGTGATATAGCTCTTGTGCTATTTGGAAGAATTGGGAAAAGGTTTTTTTTGTAGCGTTGGTTACAGATTTGGCAGGAAAGAAGCAAGTTGTCAAAAGAATATGATAACCAGTAATAACCTGGTTTATTGATGGCTTCTGAATTTTGAACCCAACCAGCTTTTGGTCTAAAATGCTCCACATCTCCATAGCTGATATGCCCAATCTTTGATTCACAAAAACAACATTTATAATCCTGAATGTTTATCAAAGTTTCTTTTACTTCATCATGTCCATAAATGCCACTATCAAAAGATTTGCTTTCAAAACTTCTCTCACCATTATTGTATCTTTCTATTAAAGTTTGTGCTGCTGCAATGCCTTTTGTGGATAATACAAGAGGAATAGTAGCCCCTATTTTTTTCTTAATCTGAATCATGGCAGATTATGCTTTCTCGGCTGTTAAATATTCTGCTGCCTTACGAATAATTTCCATTGCCTCAATATCTGTTTCACTTTCTGCTGTAGGTAAACCATGGGCTTTTTTGTTCAATTCAGCTAGCTTTATTTTTTCTTCAGGAGTCAAAGATTGCTTCTGTAATAAAGTTGTTCTTTCATCTAACCACTTTTCAACTTCTGGATTTCTTGCAGTTTCTCCAAATAAATCACTACTCATAATTTGGTCTAATCTCCAGTTACGAACACTCTTTATATCGTTATCAATAATCACATGATTGCCTTCTTTTCTTAGAACAACAATATTGGCATCTTTTGGTGCAGATTGAACTACCAATGGACTATGAGCAGTAACAACGAATTGAGTTTTTGGAAATTTTTCTGATAAATAATCGAAAATTTTTCTTTGCCATTTTGGATGTAAATGCAGGTCTATTTCATCTACTAAAACAATAGCAGGTTCAGCTAATGGATTGTCACTATCTGGATAACGTTCAAACATTCTTGCTGCCAAATCCACCATCCAAGCTACCATAGTTTTATAGCCAAGGCTAAGTTGATGAATAGTTATCCACCCAAAAGGGGTTTGAAATTCTACAGTTGATTTTAGGTTTTCTTTAGTTGGAGTGGTAAATCTTATTTCTTCTACATCAGGTAATAAGTCCTTCAGGATTTGCTTTACTTGATCTCTTTTTAATTCAGCAAAAGCTTTTATTTCGGATTCTTTGCTTGCTGCATAATCTAAGTCCAATAACCACTCTTCAGCATTTATCAGTTTAATTTCATTATTAAAAAGAGTAACAGAGTTTAAAGATTTTTTTTCGCTTGTAGTTTTATAACTCATAAACCTACTTGCTCCATAGCCAAATACTTTAATGTCAGTATTATCACTCAGGCTAATCGAACTTGTTCTAATATTCCCATTTGTTTCACTACAAATCTCAAATGTATCACTCTTTACTAAATTTAGAGTATCAACATTCCTGCTTAAAAGAAGTGTAAGACTTCTATTAAAATCAAATATCTTTTCAATTTGTGGGTAGAAATCAAAGAAAACAACGACAGCTTGCATTCTTGGACCTTCTCTCATTTCTTCAAGACCAGATGAACTTGGAGGACCCATTCTTCTTTCAGTTTCAAATAAGGCAAGTGCTTGTAGCAAAGTAGTTTTTCCTAACCCATTATCTCCCAAAATAACTGTCCATTTTTTCCAATTACCATTTCCATCACTTAAATCAAGCGTTGCTTTTTCGCCAAAGCATCTCACATTTTCCAACTCAAGTTTTAAAAAATAAACTGGCTCACTCATAAATTCAGTCATTTATAACGTAAATATAAAACTAATTTTTTTCGATTCTCAACTATCTATTTTATGACTCTTTTAAATGATTAAATCATAATTCTAAAGAGACGACATGGTCACAAAAATAAAAAATGCCCCAAATGTTGGGGCATTGTATAATTAGGTTGTCATTCTGTAAAAACAGCTGTTTAGGCAAGCTTGTAAAAAGCGTTTTAGTTGTTGTAAACAGAATGACAGAAAGTTGATGCTATAGTGCAATTTGTTTTTCTACTATTAGTTTACGCAAGTTAATTAAACCATAACGCATACGTCCTAAAGCTGTGTTAATACTGCAATTGGTAATATTGGCAATGTCTTTAAAACTCATATCGGCAAAATGACGTAAAACAATTACTTCACGTTGCTCTTCTGGCAACATATCTAGCATTTTACGCACTCTGTCGTGGCTTTGTGCAGCCATAACTTTTGTTTCAACACTTTCTTCAACAACATTAATTACTTCAAAAATATCTCTGTCATAGCTGGTTTTAATAGCTGGAGAGCGTTTTACTTTTCTAAAATAATCAACACATAAGTTGTGTGAAATACGCAAGGCCCAAGGTAAAAATTTACCTTCTTCAGTGTAGCGGTTGCTTCTTAAAGTATCAATTACTTTAATAAAAACATCCTGAAATAAATCTTCGGCTAAGTATTTATCCTTTACCCAAAAAAGGATAGAAGAAAAGATTTTGTCCTTGTAACGATTTACTAAAATCTCAAGGGCATTGGCATTTCCTTCCTGAAATGCATCGATTAACTGATTGTCAGTTGCTTGACTTAAAGTTTTCATAGACAAATTAGGTTTTTAGTGTTTGGATAAAATATTAGGATATTTGGATTATGTTCAATTAAATACGGGGTAAGAATTTTTTTAGTTTTCTAACACAGTAAGTAATTATTAACATAAAGGTAGAGCAGAATATTATTTTTCCAAATTTCAGAACAAATTTGTTTAATTTTTTTTCTGAAACCCTTGCTGTGTAAGTGTTTCATGGTGTTGTTTGTGTACTCCTTCTTGTTTTTACCAGGCTTCTATTGTTTTTTCTATAAATGGGGCTTTTGTGCCAACTGTGTAGTTTTTTTATAAAAAATATTTATTGCACCACTATTTAAACCTAACTGCATTATTTTATGTTTACTTTGTTACGTTATGGCAATAATAAAAAATCGAACAAATTCTCCTACTGTTACTGAGCCTTTGCAGGATAATATTTATATACATGGGGCTAAAACCCACAATTTAAAGAATGTTACAGTAAGCTTTCCCCGAAATAAATTCACTGTTGTTACTGGTGTAAGTGGTAGTGGTAAATCGTCACTCACAATAGACACATTGTTTGCTGAGGGGCAAAGAAGGTATGCAGAGAGTTTAAGTTCTTATGCAAGGCAGTTTATGGCAAGAATGGTAAAGCCCGATGTAGATTACATTAAAGGTCTTTGTCCAGCAATAGCCATTGAGCAAAAAGTAATTACCCGTACACCAAGAAGTACAGTTGGCAGCATGACGGAAATGTATGATTATTTGCGATTGTTGTTTGCACGTATTGGTAAAACCATTTCGCCGGTTAGTGGTGAAGAAGTTAAAAAAGATGATATTGCCGATGTAATAAATAGTATCACCCATTTGCCCAATGGCAGCAAGGTGGTAATTATTGTGCCATTTAAGCAACATGCTAAAAGAGTCATTCGGGAAGAATTGAATATTTTAATGCAGAAAGGGTTTAGCAGAATGTACTTCAGGAAGGTGGAAGGCGAAAGGAATAAGGTGAAAGGTGAAAGGCAGAAGGTACAAGATGAAAAATATAGTACTGAACTGGTAAGAATTGAAGAACTCTTGGAGTTAACGGACATCGACTTAAACTTAAAACTTCTTACTTCCGACTCCGGATTTACGAATTACGTTCTTATAGATCGTATTGTTACCAAAGTATTTGATGAAGATGATATGCATCGTTTAGGCGATTCTATTGGTACTGCATTTTATGAAGGAGAAGGTGAAATGTATGTTGAAGTTGATGGTACCCAACTATTACACTTTAGTAATAAGTTTGAACTGGATGGAATTGTATTCGAAGAACCTGTACCCAATTTATTTTCTTTCAATAATCCTTACGGAGCTTGCCCAACCTGCGAAGGTTTTAGTCAGGTTTTAGGTATAGATGCCGATTTGGTAATGCCTGATAAACGATTGAGTGTATATGAAGGTGCTGTTTCACCCTGGAAAGGAGAGAAGTTGGGGGAATGGAAAAATCAATTTGTTCGTAATGCTAAAAAATTCCCTATTCATAAACCCATTGCCGACCTGACGGAAGAGCAATATCAGCAATTATGGAATGGTGTAGATAATGCTTTTGGTATTAATGACTTTTTTAAGGAAGTAGAAGCCAACTTATATAAAGTACAATACAGGGTTTTATTAAGCAGATACAGAGGCAGAACAAATTGCCCTGATTGCAAAGGTTATCGCTTACGCAAAGAGGCATTATATGTAAAAGTTGCAGATAAGCATATTGGTCAATTATGTGAAATGCAAACCAAAGATTTAAAAATTTGGTTTGATGGTTTAAAACTTACTGAACATGACCAGCAAGTAGCTAAAAGAATTTTAATAGAATTGAACCAACGTTTACAAACACTAATCGATGTTGGTTTAGGATACTTAACTTTAAGCCGATTGGCCAATAGTTTAAGTGGCGGCGAAAGTCAGCGTATTCAGTTAACCAGAAGCTTGGGTTCTAACCTCACCAACTCATTGTACATATTAGATGAACCAAGTATTGGTTTACATTCAAGAGATACTGAAAAATTAATTGGAGTCTTAAAATCATTAAGAGATTTAGGCAATACAGTAGTGGTGGTAGAGCATGATGAAATGATGATGAGAGAAGCTGACTATATAATCGATATGGGGCCATTGGCTTCTCATTTAGGTGGCGAAGTTGTAGCAGCAGGTAATTACAATGAACTAATTGCAAATCCTAAAAGTTTAACTGGCAAATATTTAAGTGGAGAATATTTTATTGAAATACCCAAACAAGTTAGAAAATGGAACAATAGTATTTCGGTTACAGGTGCCAGACAAAATAATTTAAAAGATATTACGGTTCGGTTTCCATTAAATGTGTTGTGTGTAGTAAGTGGAGTAAGTGGAAGTGGTAAAACAACTTTGGTGAAACAAATTTTATATCCTGCTTTGCAAAAAATAAAAGGCGAATTTGCCGATAAAGTGGGCTTTCATAAAGCCATTATAGGCGATATAGAAACCATTACACAAATTGAGTTGATTGACCAGAATCCCATTGGTAAATCATCGAGAAGTAATCCTGTTACTTATATTAAAGCCTACGATGAAATTAGAGATGTGTATTCTAAACATCCCATGTCTAAAACTAGGGGATTTTTACCTAAGCACTTTTCGTTTAATGTAGATGGAGGTAGATGCGATGCATGTAAAGGCGAAGGAGAACAAGTGGTAGAAATGCAATTTTTGGCCGATGTGCATTTAACTTGTGAAGTGTGTAAAGGCAAACGTTTTAAAGAAGAAGTATTAGAAGTAAACGTTCATGGAAAAAACATACATGATGTTTTAGAAATGAGTGTAGATGAAGCCATTGAGTTTTTTGGTAAGCAAAAAGAAACTGCTGGTATTGCAAAAGCAATACAACCTTTACAGGATGTAGGTTTGGGGTATATAAAGCTTGGTCAAAGTTCCGATACTTTATCTGGTGGAGAAGCACAACGAGTTAAGCTGGCTAGTTTCTTGGGCAAAGGAAAAGGAAGCGGTAATATTTTATTCATATTCGATGAACCCACTACAGGTTTACACTTTCATGATATTAAAAAATTATTGGCATCGTTTAATGCATTGATAGAGCAAGGACATTCATTAATTGTAATAGAACACAATACCGATGTAATTAAAAGTGCCGATTGGGTAATTGATTTAGGAGCTGAAGCTGGTGATAAAGGCGGTAATTTGGTTTTTGCTGGCGTACCTAAAGACCTAAAAAAAGTAAAAGAAAGTTACACAGGTAAGTTTTTATAAAACAAAATAGTACAAAAGAAAATGCCCATTTGCATTGTAAATGGGCATTTTCTTTTTTTATCTTCTCAACCACCAGCCCAGCCAAATACCACATAAGCCCCAACTGGCCAATACATCTACAAGGTGTGCATTCAAATCAAAACTTTTATACCAGATATGACTTGTATAAGGCATATCTGTAAATGCAATTAAACCAATAAATAATGCAGTAATTACAATAGATGTAAATGTGGGTGTTTTCATTCGACCAATAATCCAGCAAAGCATCCAAACCATTACTATATCTACAAGTAAGCCTCTAGCCATATTCATCATCATGGTGTTTGAATTAAAATTGAAACTTTTATGATACTGAATACTAGCCCATGGTTTACCAATCATTGTTTGCCCAACCTTTTCAGCATCTTGCATACTGGTTCCTTTTGGAACAGTAGGTAATAAATAGCCACCTTCTTTGTCGAGTGTGTTGTTCAGAACAGCCATAATAGTGTCCTGTTTAGGTGTATAATCCTGTGATGCTCTGTGGGCATCTAAAACAGTCCAGCTAAGGGTTTGCCAAATAAAAATGATAAGACCACCAACAATTGAACCAATGATTGTTTTTTTCATAATATGGGGAGTTTTAGGGTTGAAGCATGAAAATAGAAAACGATATTGGAAAATGCAACAGCAATATTGATGAATGGAAAAAATTAATGAACGTTTTTAATAAAAGAGTTTCCTTTTGGTGTTTCAAAAGTTACACTACCCCAATAACTCTGCCATTGTGCTGAAGTGTCTTGTTGAATGCGTTCCATATAAACGCAACTAACCATGTTTACGCCTTTTTGCTGTTGAATAGAAATCCAACCTTTTTTGTTTGTATAAAAGTTATCGCACTTTACCTTTCCAGTTGCATCTTTATACCAATGCTTAACCAAATGTTTAATTAAGGGAGCTGATTTAAAACAAACTCTAAACCTATTTTTATCTTGTAGTTCTCTTGTCGCTGGATTAAATTCAATTTGATAAGGATTATTGCCTAGTATGATGTCTAATGGTAATGAAGTTGCTTTTGTACAAGCATTTGTAGTGGTACGACCACATTGAAAAATTGTTTTTACACAACGTTGGTAATATTCTTTTCCTTCAAGAGTATCTTCTCCATTACTTTTTCTAAATGCCAGTGCCTGCAGCAAACCATCTTCAATAAGGTAGTTAGTAAATTTTTCAGCTTCAAGCTGAATATAGGAATTGGTGCTATTGAAAACAATCATATGCGTCCCTTCTTCTGTTATGGGCAGTTTAATTGAATCGCCAACAGCATTTGATAAGCTTGAGCTTATATTATTAATGCTGTTATTCGGTGTATAATGCAGTAGTTGCTGAATTTTATTTTTGTTGCCCTTCCAATTTTCGCCTGTAAAATGTTCACCAACATTAAAACGAATAGTTGCAGTTTCTGAGTTAGTAAAAAAATATTTATTGGGTTGTAGCCAAAACTCATGAGCCAGACAAACAAATGTAATTATACTAAATACAATGCTTAAGCTGTAAACAATTGATTTTTTCACTTTTTCTTGCAAGTATAAACCAAAAAAGCCTTTGACAAGAACGGCTTCTTACTTTTCTATGAATGATATCTTACATCCTTGCTTTTAAAAAGGCAATTGCTTTTGCATGTGTATCTTCAGTTGCTGCTTTATCATAAACCGGGTTACTTGGGTTTGCAAAACCATGACCAGCCTCGTATTTATTGATGGTAATATTTTTACCAACCTCTTTCATATTTTTTTCAAATGCATCAACTGTTTCAGTTGGAATGCCTCTGTCTTTAGTACCAAAAAAGCCAATCACATCGCAGTTAATTGTTTTTAAACGTTCAATATCTTTTTCTGGTCTTCCGTAATACATAACGCAGCCAGCCGCCTGCTTACCAGCTAAAATAGTAGTTTGTAAACTCCAGCCACCACCAAAGCACCAACCCACGGTATAAATTTTAGCATCGGTTCCAGCAAAGGCAAATCCACCTTTTACAATAGCTTCTAATCTTGTAACAGTAGCACCTTTCATGTAGGCCATTGCACTATCGGGTGTTGAAGCAACTTTTCCATCGTACATGTCTAATGCCAATACGTTTACATCGCCCAAATCACTGTAAAAGGCATCGGCTTCTTTTTTTATGTAGTCGTTTAAACCCCACCATTCTTGTATTACAAACAACCATTTCTTACTTTTCTTTTTGCTTTTAATTAAATAGCCTTTTGCATCAACTCCATCGGCAGTTTTAAATGAAACTGTGCTGCCCAATGCGTTTTCCAATTTAAAATAGTTGGGTTTTGGGTGCAGTGCTGCAAAACCTGATTTAGCAGCATCGGTCTGAATCATTTCTCTTGTTTCCATAACGGCACAGCTGATTATACACTCTGGAGATAAAAATTTCGGTTCTGGCTTCTTAAATGTATAGCTTAGTAAAAATGCCGTTGCAAATGCAGCGGCGAATAGTAATAGTAATTTCTTCATGATAAGGTAGTTTTATAAAAAAGATGTACACGGTAAATTAACACTTATCGTGTAGAATTGTTTTAGGGTTGTTTACAATTTCGGCAAATGATTTTTTTACTGTAGGTTTGTATGACCTCTGAAAGATTTCTCTTTCAATTTCCATTTTTACAAGGTCAATTTAATGAATACTGTTACACAAAGTAGTTTGTGTGTTTTTGATTGTTCAATATTGAACAGAACGTTGAAGAGTGCGACGCCAGTAAAGCTTAATAGTAGTAATACAGTTTAGTTAATAATAATTTTTAATGATAAAACTTGTTTGTGTAAACAAGCAGGACAAATTTTTTTTATGGCAAAATACATTTTCGTTACAGGTGGTGTAACCAGTAGTTTAGGTAAGGGCATTATTGCAGCCAGTTTGGCGAAACTCTTACAGGCAAGGGGTTTTAAGGTTACCATTCAAAAGTTTGACCCTTACATTAATGTCGATCCAGGTACACTAAACCCTTATGAGCATGGCGAATGTTTTGTAACAGAAGATGGTGCTGAAACAGATTTAGATTTAGGTCACTACGAACGATTCTTAAACATTAATACTACTCAGGCCAATAACGTAACAACTGGTCGTATTTATCAAACGGTGATTAACAAAGAACGTGCAGGCGACTTTTTAGGAAAAACAGTGCAGGTAGTACCACACATTACCGATGAAATTAAACGCAGAATGCAATTGATTGGTAAAAAAGGGGAATTTGATATTATACTTACAGAATTGGGTGGAACTGTTGGTGATATTGAAAGTTTGCCTTTTATAGAAGCTGTTCGTCAATTACAATGGGAATTACCAGAAGAAGATGTAGTGGTAGTGCATTTAACCTTGGTGCCTTATTTGAAAGCTGCAAAAGAATTAAAAACAAAACCCACGCAACACAGTGTAAAAATGTTGAGTGAAACTGGGGTTCATCCGGATGTAATTGTTTGCAGAACAGAAGAACCTTTAGGAAACGATATTAAACGAAAAATTGCATTGTTCTGTAATGTAAAACAAGAAGCTGTTATTGAAGCAATGGATGCTAGTACAATTTATGAAGTACCACTATTAATGTTGAGAGAAAGGCTGGATTTATATGTGATGAAAAAATTAAACATTAAAGAATTTCCTGAACCACAATTAGATAAGTGGAAAGTATTTTTAGATAAATTAAAATATCCTAAAGCAAAAGTTACCATTGGTTTAATTGGTAAGTATGTAGAACTACAAGATGCCTACAAATCAATACTGGAAAGCTTTATACATGCTGGTGCAATGAATGAAGTTAAAGTTCAAGTGCTGAATGTACATAGCGAATTTATTACTAAAGAAAATGTTGGAGAAAAATTGGAAGGACTTGACGGACTGCTGGTTGCACCAGGTTTTGGCACTAGAGGTATTGATGGAAAAATCATAGCTGTTCAATATGCTAGAGAGCAAGGATTGCCATTTTTTGGTATTTGTTTAGGCATGCAAATGGCCGTAATTGAGTATGGTAGAAATGTATTAGGTTTAACGGATGCTCATAGTGTAGAAATGGATGCAAAAACAACCAATCCTGTAATAAACATGATGGAGGAGCAAAAGAAAATTAAGATGATGGGTGGTACCATGCGTTTGGGAGCTTATCCATGTGAAATTGAAGAAGGAAGTTTAGCACACAAAATTTATGGAGAATTGAATATAACTGAACGCCATCGTCATCGTTATGAGTTTAATAATGATTATTTAGAAGCCTACGAAAAAGCAGGTATGAAAGCCAGTGGTAAAAACCCTGAAACAGGCTTGGTGGAAATTGTGGAACTGCCCAATCATCCATTCTTTATTGGTGTACAATATCATCCTGAATTAAAGAGTACAGTAGAACACCCAGCCCCATTATTTGTTAGCTTTATAGGTGCTGCAAAAAAATACAATGAAACAAAAGGAGCTTTAATTAGTGGAATTTTACAAAGAGAAATGGCATAAAATATTTTCATTAAAAAAGCCAACTTTAAGTTGGCTTTTTTAATGAAAATATAAGCATCTAATATCCAATATCTAGCATCTAGTTAAACTCCCACAGGCACACTGTGTACAGCAGCAGCCATTTCTTTAATTAATGAAGAATCTTTTTCAATTGCATTGCCCACCACAATTACATCGGCCCCAGCTTTACAATTTCTGTAAGCTTTTTCTGGCTCAATAATACCACCACCAACAATTAATGGAGACTCGATATGAGAAGAAACTTTCTCAATCATATGTTCCGTAATTGGGCGTTTAGCACCACTACCAGCATCCATATAAATTAATTTCATACCCAACATTTCTCCTGCCATTGCAGTACACATGGCAATTTCATTTTTATCGGCAGGTATTGGCGTTGCATTTGAAATATAAGAAACTGTTGTAGGAGCACCTCCGTCAACCACCATGTAACCAGTAGGCATTATTTCTAATCCACTCTTTTTTACAAAAGGAGCACTTACTACATGTTGACCAATTAACAGTTCAGGATTTCTGCCAGAAATCAATGACAAGTACAATAATGCGTCAGCATATTTGCTTACTTGTGATGGGGAGCCAGGAAATAGAATTACAGGAATGCTACACAACGACTTTATTTGCTGAATACATTCATCTAAGTGATTAGAAATAACCAATGATCCACCTACAAAAAAATAATCTACTTTAGCTTCAATCGACAATGCAGTTATTTGCTCAATAGATTGAGCATTTACTTTATCGGGATCAATTAAAACCGTGAAGGATTTCTTGCCCTGTTCTTTCCTAGCCTTAAATTGTTTGTACAAATCCTGCTTCATTCAAAAGTTTGTATGTGGTCTTGCAAAAATGCAAAAAAGTTTGCTGTAAATTAAAATTATTGTTTTTTGCTCAAAATTGGCGAATCGCAGCCTGCTTTTTGCGATATTATCATTAAAACGGAAGAAAATAAATATTTTTTATTGTTTAATGCAATGTTGTGTAGAGGAATTAATTCATTCTACAGCATTAAATTTTGAAAATATTGCTCACAATATGTGAGAAACGCAGCAAATGCAATGTGGATTTGAGTCACGAATTTTTACACATTCCTTATCCACAATCTGTGGATTTAAAAGGTCTTGATTTTTGGAAATGGAAAGATATTTTCGTCAACCGCTTAACAATTCGTTAATCGGAATCAGTGAAATAAAAAATAACACAAACCATTAACCACCCCCATAAATTCTATCATTGTATGGCCAGTAACCCCAATCAACGCTTACAATTCAGTCGTCGCTTCACAAAAGATGGCATTAGCCCTTACGACCAGTTCAAGTACGACTATCGTACAAGTGTAATTAAAAATCCAACCGGAGAAACCGTGTTTGAAATGACCAATGTAGAAGTTCCAAAGCAGTGGAGCCAAATTGCTACAGACATTCTTGCACAAAAATACTTCCGTAAGGCTGGTGTTCCACAAACCGATGGTAGCTTAGGACGTGAAACTTCAGCCAAACAAGTTGCCCATCGTATGGCCAACTGTTGGAAAGTTTGGGGAGATCGTTATGGCTATTTTGCAAGTGAAGAAGATGCAACTATTTTTTATGATGAATTGGTATATAGTATTTTAAATCAAAGTTGCGTGCCGAATAGTCCACAATGGTTTAATACAGGTTTACATGAAAGCTATGGTATTACTGGCAAACCTCAAGGGCATTATTATGTTGATCCAATAACCAAAGAATTAAGTAAATCTAAAAATGCCTATGAGCGTCCACAGCCTCATGCTTGCTTTATTTTAAGTGTTAGTGACGATTTGGTAAACGATGGTGGCATCATGGATTTATGGGTTCGTGAAGCTAGAATTTTTAAATATGGTAGCGGTGTTGGTACCAACTTTTCTCAAATACGTGGTGGTGGGGAAAAACTAAGTGGTGGTGGTACATCAAGTGGATTAATGAGTTTCTTAAAAATTGGTGATCGTTCGGCTGGTGCAATAAAAAGTGGTGGTACTACAAGACGTGCAGCCAAAATGGTTTGTTTAGATTTAGATCATCCAGAAATTATGGAATTCATCAACTGGAAGGTTGAAGAAGAAAAGAAAGTAGCTGCACTGGTAGCTGCTGGTTACGATAATGGTTACGAAGGAGAAGCTTATGCAACTGTTGCTGGTCAAAACAGCAACAACTCCATTCGTATTCCAAACGAATTTTTCAAAGTATTGGAAGAAGATGGTGATTGGGAATTGAAAGCAAGAACTGATGGTAGAGTAATGAGAAAAATTCCTGCTCGTGAAGTGTGGAATCAAGTTGCTTATGCAGCTTGGAGATGTGCTGACCCAGGAACACAATACGATACAACAATCAACGAATGGCACACTTGCCCTCAAGGCGGAAGAATCAACGCTTCTAACCCTTGTAGCGAATACATGTTCTTAGATAATACAGCTTGTAATTTGGCTTCTATCAATTTAAGAAAATTCTTCAACGAAGAAACCAATCAAATTGATGTTGAAGGTTTAGAATACATCAGCCGTTTATGGACAGTAGTTTTAGAAATTTCTGTTTTAATGGCTCAGTTCCCAAGTAAAGAAGTTGCTCAATTAAGTTATGATTACAGAACATTGGGCTTAGGTTTTGCTAACTTAGGCACAATTTTAATGATTAGTGGTATTGCTTACGATAGTGAAGAAGCAAGAGGCATTGCTGGTGCAATCAGTGCTATTATGACTGGCGTTGCTTATAAAACATCAGCTGAAATGGCTAGCTTCTTAGGAGCATTTGATAAGTTTGAAGAAAACAGAGCCGATATGTTACGTGTAATGCGTAACCACAGGGCTGCAGCTTACGATGCTAATGAAGCTTACGAAGGGTTACAAATTAAACCACAAGGTATCAAAGCTCAATACTGCCCTGACGCATTGCTTAAGTCAGCCACAAAAGCTTGGGACGATGCAGTACAAATGGGTGAAAAATATGGTTATAGAAACGCACAAACCACTGTAATCGCTCCAACAGGAACTATTGGGCTAGTGATGGATTGTGATACAACTGGTGTTGAACCAGATTTTGCTTTAGTGAAATTTAAAAAATTATCGGGTGGTGGCTATTTCAAAATCATCAATGGTGCTGTACCAAATGCATTGAAAACATTGGGCTACAGCCAAAAAGAAATGGACGCTATTGAGAAATATGCAGTGGGTTCAGCAAGTTTCGAAGGTGCTCCTTTTATCAACAATCAAACTTTAAGTGCAAAAGGCTTTACTGCTGAAGAAATAGCCAAATTAAATGCTGCTGCTAAAGCCGCTTTTGAAATTGGCTTCATCTTTAACCGTTATAGCCTAGGTGATGCAACCTTACAACGTTTAGGTTTTACAGAAGAACAATATAGCGACTGGAGCTTCAACATGCTAGAAGGCTTAGGCTTTACTGAAGATGAAATTGCAGCAGCCAACGATTACATCTGTGGTACAATGACTGTAGAAGGTGCTCCTTACTTAAAAGACGAACATTTATCGGTTTTTGATTGTGCCAACAAATGTGGTAAAAAAGGAGAGCGTTTTATTCATGCCCATGGTCATATTAGAATGATGGCTGCTTGCCAACCATTTTTAAGTGGTGCTATTTCTAAAACCATCAATTTACCACACGAAGCAAATGTTGAAGAAATTGCAGATTGCTACAAACTAAGCTGGGAGCTTGGTTTAAAAGCAAATGCTTTGTATAGAGATGGTTCTAAATTATCTCAGCCATTAAGTACCAAGAGCGATAAGAAGAAGAAAACAGATGACGTAAGTGCAGAAGCAGCTTCTGAAGAAACTTCAACAGATGCTACTTTAACTGAAAGCAATATTGTTGATTTAACAAAATTGACTGTTGAAGAATTATTAGATGAAGTAAACAGAAGAATGACTGCATCATCTGATACCAAGTTAAAGCGTCAATTGTCTAAAATTGTTGAACGTAAAACTTTACCTGCAAAACGTAGAGGATTTGTACAAAAAGCAAAAATTAATAGCCAAGCTATCTTCCTAAGAACAGGCGAATACAACGACGGCACTTTAGGAGAAATTTTTATCGATTTGGCTAAAGAAGGTTCAACTGTTCGCAGTTTGATGAACTGTTTTGCAATCTCTGTTTCTGTAGGTTTACAATATGGTGTGCCTTTAGAAGAATTTGTTGAGAAGTTTGTATTCACTCGTTTTGAACCAGCAGGAATGGTTGATCATCCAAATATTAAAACGACTACCTCATTGGTTGACTTTGTGTTCAGAGCATTGGCTTATGAATATTTAGGTAGAACAGATTTAGTGCATGTTTTAGATAAACCAGAAGTTGGAAATTTGGGTGATGATGATGGTGATGTAAGTTTAATGGGTCAGCCAGAGTTAAGCAGTGTACATGTTACTGCCCCTGTTGCATCAACCAATACAACTCCAACTCCAGCCCCTCAAAAACTACAAAGAGTTGCTGCTGTAAAGGCCGATGAATCGATGGATGCTGTTAGTAAATATGCTAAGCAAATGCAAGGCGATGCTCCTGCTTGTACAACTTGTGGTCATATTACAGTGCGTAGCGGTACTTGCTACAAATGCTTAAACTGTGGTACACAAGGCGGTTGCAGTTAAATTTTTATACTTTTATGATTAACCCATAGCTAAGGCCACTTCTTTTTAGAAGTGGCTTTTGGTTTTTTATATGTTCATTATGCTTTAATGAAAACCTAAGGTTGTGCATTACAAACTGTTTAGAAGACTTCCAATTTAACAATCATAGCCTTAAGCATGCAAAGTTGTTTACCTAATAACTATTAAACAATTACATAATTTAGTACATGTAAAATTCATTGTTTAATTCATACTTATTTCTATTTGCAATCATCCAAGCTTTAACATTTAAGACATCATTGGCTGAACATGGACAAAAACCAAGGCCATCTATATTTTTTGTCAACAATTGAAAGTCTGGATTCATAATAACTTCTTTAAGGTATGCTATAACTCTATATGCTGCCCAGCCCTCTCCACCTGATGAGGAAACAGTAAACCTATGTGTTGTATCTATCCATGCATGTAATTGATAAATACTTTCTCTTGTATTAATAAATGTTAATATTTTGAATTTACTTTCAAAATCGTTTAGCCAATCATCATGAATAAGAGTATTATTCACTGTATTTCCCTTGATAATCTTATTTTGGAGTTCTCTACTGCCCAATCTTGCTAAACACAATTCTGCAACACCTAAATTGTAAGAGTGTAAATACTTTTTTATAATTGGTATTGCCTCCTTCAAATTTAAATATGCAACCGTTCTTAAAATACTTGCATCAACAGCTAAGTAATTGTTTTTTAAAAACTCACGTTTATGATACTCTTTAAAACATTTAATTATACTATCAACTGTTTTTTTATAAAGAGTATCATTTTCTTTTGCAATGTATTTTGCTTTGTCCTCGATTTTATACGAATCATAATTTTCTTTAACTTCTCTCTCTGCAAAGTCGTTAAGCTCTTGTTCAGTTACTTGGGGCGTTAATAAATATAAGAGTCTAGACTTTATAGAATCATTAATATTACATCTTAAACGGAAGCTTGAGGAATGTATGTTGATAACTGGCTTATTGGCTAAAGTTTTAAAAAGTTGACTACTTGTAGGGAAGCGATTGCAAGGATATATCCTTATTTGACCCTTTGTAGCCATATTCAATAATGTGAAAATGGCTATTAAACTAACTACATGTACTTTTTTCATAAGTAATAATTTAATAAATTGTAATCCATTGGGCATAATAAAACATGTTTTTCTGTGGATCTATATCAAATTGTTGATAATCCATTATATCCAAAGTAAGATACTTTGGAATATTGAAATTTGGTTAGAAAATTTCATAATCGATTATTTCAGAAAATGTGTGTTCGAGGTCTAAAATATACCCCATTTCGTGGAGAAAAATTGTTTTGTCGGACGAGCCAAATATGCATGCCAAAAAGCCTGATGGTGAGTTACTCCTAAAACTCGATTATCGGCAACATAAGAATAAACAAAAATAAAATGATTTTAGTTGGATCAGAACTTGAAGCAGATATTCCTGAGTTTATCGTTCCAATTCCAATGCCTATATGCTGATAAAAACATTTATTAATATAATTTGTATCGCTAATTGTGACTGAGTTTTTGAATTTAGAAGAATCCAGATTAAACTCAAAACTCAAATCCGTTGTGTCCAAATAATTATAAATTGTATTTAATATCCAGTGTTAGATCTTCATTATGCTTCATTTGTACAGTTAGGGGCAACACTATAATACTAAAAGGAGATTTCTTTATTTATAATATACTTACCCTTATTTTTAAGCAACCAATCCCGGCAATAGAGTATGATATCAGAGTTATAGAAACTGAAGTCATCTGGCAAATTTTTTAACCTAGTCTGAAAATCAGTATTTAAAATAATTCTTTTTAATGTATAGACTAAAATAGACGAACAGTGACTGCTACGATTACCTTCTGAGAATGGATTAAAAGTCTTTGTTGTATCAAGCCAACTATGTAACTTAAATATACTTGATTGAGTTGCGATATATAATAAATATCTAGTTTGTTTGTGATACTCATTTATCCAATTACTACCATTCAAACTACTATCATAATTGATTGAATTTATTACATACTTTTGAGAATTTTTATTCCCAAACCTTGATAGTACTACATTAACTATCCAAGAATTATAATGTATTGTGTCTAGTAATGCCTTTTCTAAAATTGGTATAGCTTGTTTTATTTCTAAATATCCAACAGCTAAAAGTAATTCGTCATAAACTGCATAAAAGCTAACCCATTTCTCGGCTTCCTCATAAGAATCAACTTGATTTCTATTGATTCGTCTTCTTATATGAGCTTCCCAAAATTTTGTTAAACTATCAACTGCTCTTTTGTAAAATTCTTTATTATTTTTTGCAATTTTATTTGCAACATTTTCAATGTCATAAATTTCTTTGTGTTCAGCTAAATCCTCTTTAATAAAGTTACTAATTTCATCTTCGCTCCATTTCCAATTGATGAGATAAAGTAACCTTTTCTTGATTGAATCATTTACGTTACAACCTAAGCGTAAACTAGCACTATGAAATTCATCAGATATCGGCTTTTTAGCCAATAGGTTGACTATATCTGCTGTTTTTGGAAGCTCACTGCAAGGCAGTTGTGCTATAAGATTTTTAGAAGCAATAAACAAAAAATAATAAAAAAAGATTATTTTATACTTTTTCATTTTTAAGTTTTTTATTTTACGAAACATTTATCCATTGAGCATAATAAAACATGTTTTTCTGTGGATCTATCTCAAATTGTCTATTTTCCATTATATTCAAGGTAACATATTTTGTCTGATTTAGATTTGAATGGAAAATACCAAAATCGTATACATCTGAAAATGTGTACACGAGGTCTAAAATGTGCACCATTTAGTGGTAAAATATTGTTTAGTTTGAAGGATGGGAGTTTGGATAATCAATAGTTCAATTCTATATTTTTAAATGTTTAAGAATATAATCGTGGTTCAAAGGTCAAAACTGGGTAAAATTAGCTTCATAACTAAATACGTATAAACTAAAAAATAATATCGAAAGAAAAAAAATCTAACCTAAAAATGTGAGATTTTAAAAAGGAAATTGCCCTTTTATAATTTTTATTTTAAAGGTATTTTACTTGATTGAGAAAATTACCAAGGATATAATTTACGACTGATTATATATTTTCCCTTGTTTTCTATTAACCATTTTTTACAAAAGACTAAGATGCTCATATCCGTATTTGTCAACTCATAAATTTCACTTTTATCTATCATTGAATTTATTTTTACCTGAAAATCTTCGTTTAGAATGATATCCTTTACAAACATTAGTACCCAATTTGCACTCTTGGATTGTTGACTCATTGTCTTACTAAATGTTTTTGAAGTGTCCACCCATCTATGTAACTCATATATACTTTCTTGAGTAGCCATAAACCAAAGTTTAAAACCTTTATCTTTAAAATTTTCAACCCAATTTCTATCGTTTAATGAAATATCGGGTTTACATTTTTTTATAATTTCTAGCTGAAATTTTCTATTACCCAATCTAGCTAAGGCTAATTTCGAAGCATTGGTATCGTATGTATTGAAATATTTTTCAATTGTTGGAATGGCTTCCTTAAAATCTAAGAAAGATACTATATAAAGTGTATTTACATCAACACTAAACATATTATTTTCAATAATTTTTTGTGTATAGTATCCCTTCCAAAAATTAACAATACTATCAACAGATATCTTATATAGCGAGTCATTTCCTTTTGCAATGGATTTAGCGGTTTGCTCGAACTTTTGACTATTAAAATCCTCGTTAATGTTTCTCATGATATAATTCTCAACCTCTTCTTTAGACCAAATTGGATTTAACAAAGCAAGCAATCTATTTTTTATAGTATCATTTACATTACAACCAAGTAAAAATTTTCTTGGATAAATTTTAACAGGTCTTTGTAAAAGTGTTTGGTATAATACTCTAGAGTCAGGCAAGCGGTTATCACCACAATTATATTGTGCATTTAGGAAAAATGGAATTAAAATTAATAAATTGCAAAAAAATTTAATTTTCATATCAATAAAATTAAATTTTGAAAGTAACGTTTAAAAAAAAGGTTTTAATAAGTGCATACCATTGAGCATAATAAACCTTATCTGTTTAATCAAAATATTTTTAAAAATGTTTATACTAAAATTAGTGTGAGAAATAGGTGCATTTTAACCTTTACAGGTGGTTAAACAAGCAGTCAATATGCTAACATTTTTAAAATCATTCAATTTCGACTTAATTTATAAATATTCTGTTTAAAATCCTCATACTAAACTCAGTAATCCCTTAAAAATAGATGCAAATTTATAAGTTAATTCAACGCTAGCCTAATATGAACCATCTTATTTTTATTTTAAAAATTATCAAACCCATCCCTATTTAAAATATACTTTCCTTTGTTTTTAATTAGCCATTCACGGCATTGTATTATCATATTGTTTGTAACCTGTCCAAAATCGTCATCATAATCAGCTTTAAATGGTTTTATAATTGCCAAAAATTCTTCGTTCTGTATGATGTTCGATAAAAATGAAATTACATACGCTGCTGATTTTACTCTTACACCACCACTAGGTGTTCTTGCAAAATATTTTGCGGTGTCTAACCATTTTACAAATTTGAAAATACTTTTTTGTGTTGCAATAAAGCCTAATTTTTTTGCTTTTAAAATAAAATCATTACTCCAGTTTTTGCCATCTAATGAGGAGTCGTATTTACATTCGTTTAATATTTTATCTTCAATACTTTTATTACCTAACCTTGCAAGGGCTAGTTCTAGTGCCCATTTATTGTAATGAATTGTATCTAATAGGGCTTCATTTAATTTAGGTATTGCTGATTTTATATCTAGTTTACCTGCTAGCAAAACAAGACCTGCATCAACCCTAAAAGCATGACTTTCGCCATATTTCTTAGTTACAAAGGGCATTAGTTGTTTCTTTAAACTATCAAGTGCTTGTTTGTATAAAAAATCATTACCATTAGCAAGTTTTAATGCAATACTCTTGATATTGAAAATGTTTTCATATTCATCGAAAATAGCTTCATTATATTGTTCAATCTCAGCTTCAGTCCATTGCCAATTCAATAAATATAAAATTCTGTTAATCATAGTCTCTGTAACATTACAACCTTTTAAAAAATCCCTAGGATATATTTGCAATACTGGTTTTTTCGCCAGTTGCTGCATTAAAGTAGCTGTAGAAGGCAATTTATTACAAGGTTTTTGGCAATAGACATTAGTAACTAAGAAGAAAAAAGAAAGAAAGAAAATAGTTTTCATTTTGAAATTTTTTAATTTCACCAAACATTTATCCATTGTGCATAATAAAACATATTTGTCTAATCAACCCCAAGCTCAAAAAAAAGGAAATGAGGGTCTTTAAAAAGCAAACTTCCTGTTTATAATATATTTTCCTTTGTTCTTAATAAGCCACTCTTTGCAATCTAATATTATTTTATCATTATAGAAAGGCATTCCTTTGGGAATTTGAAGCATTAATTTTTGAAAGTCTTTATTTAAAATAAATTCTTTTAGCATTGGCAATAAAATTGATGAACAATGGCGAAAAGTATTCACTCCCGAATAAGGATTGTATTTTTTTGAAGTATCTAACCAATTATGCAATTTGAATGTACTTTCTTGGGTAGCTATATAAAATAAAAATCTAGTGGAAATAGTAAATTGTGTCATCCAGTCTTGCCCATCAACTTGGTGATTATAATTATAATAATTTAAAACATTTTTCTGAGCCTTGGCATCACCAAGTCTAGCTAAAGCAGTTTCAATGATATTTCTATTATAATGATCACTATCACTTTTATTTTTTTGTAAAATTTCTTTTGAATCCAATAAATCTAGATAACCAGCTGCTAAAATAATATTATCATTTACTTTATAAAAGTTGAACCAATTATCATCCTCGTCTATACTTATAGGCTTTGGATTATTCATTTTTCGAAGTATAAACTCCTTCCAAAATAATATTAAACTGTCCTCTGCTTTTTTAAATAATGAATCATTGCCATTGGCAATTTTAGTTGCATTTTTTCCAATCTCAAACCAATCATAGTGTTCCTTAATTTGATTGTTTAGATAATTTTGGATTTCCTCATCTGTCCATTTCCAATCTAATAAATACAGAATCCTTTTCTTAATTGAATCCGTTACATTGCAATTAATTATAAAACTTGAAAACGATATATCAGGAATAGGTTTTTTAGCTAATGTGTCTTTTAAAACCTTAGAAGGTATAAAATCTGTACAATCATATTGTGCTGTTACTGTAAAGTAGTTAAAAAACATCAGTAACAATAAGAATAATTTGTTATTCATATAAATAATTTTTTATTTTTAAAACACATCATTCCATTGGAAATATGAAAACCAACTTCTGTTATCCGAACTTATTGACCGAGAATCCATATAATTTGTTGTGGAGTTTTGCTGGATATTGAATGGTATCTCAAATGTATGTCCTAGATTTAATACATGCCCATGTTCATGAGCAACAGTTTTCAGCCTTGCATTTGACCAAAATACACCGCTAGTCCACCCTTGAGAAGTAAGTGCATATGACGATGTTGGAATTCTGGTCGTAATAAAATAAATATGCTTTTTATTGTTTGGATGAAGTAAAGGATTGCCAGGCCCGTTAATAAAATCAACATCTAAACCTTTACGTATTTTATAATACTCTTTAATCTTCAAATAAGCTGCCTGGTCATCTGAAAATGAAGAAGGGTTATGTATATATTCATAACTCAAATCCAATGTGTCCGAGTAGCCACTATACAAGTTCCACTTTCTGAAAAATTGGTTATGTGATTGATTATTTAATATGTTTAGCATTGCTACTCTCGATAAAATCGACGAGTCATAACCCGAACCAGTATTTACATATACATAAGTAACTCTATATTCTTTAGGTTTAGAACAACTAATTCTTAATTTCCCTAGTGTATCATTTAAATTTGAAGTTACATGAATTGAGCTAATTAGTCTTTGAGCATTTGTATTTATATTTGATTGTTTTCCCGAAATTGTAACAGAATTTAATGAGTTCAGTTGACTATATTTTATTGTATAAAGAATACTATTATTAATTTTCACAAATGTATCTCGAGATCGTATTCTAACTTCTGAGTTTTGATCCTTTAATACCCAAATAGAATCTGTCCAAACTTTTTTGATTTTAATTGTGGCGAATTGATTATCTAGTAAACTCATCCATGGTACATAATAAGCTGTATCCTCATGTATTTTCTTTACTTGATACCCCTTACTATAAGCAGGCATAGTTCTAACCCAATAATATTTATGTATTTCATCATCAAATCCGTATTCACCAGCATAACCATTATGCTTCTGAAAATATATTGTTGGTGGGTTATAAACAACAAGTGGGCATTCAATTAGTGTTTTAGTGCCAATACTATCTACTTTAATATTGGTAATCTTTCTTTCGTTAACAACTATATGGCAATTATCAATATTGTTGCACTTGCTAGTATCGTTTCTTAACCACTCGGTATGGTTAGGGTCAAACAAACCATTTTCATCAATTACAGTTAGTTTTATTGGTAAATTGCTTTTTGGCACATAAATAGTATCACCATCATAATATTTTGTTGAGTAATTGTTTAATTGTAAATATAATTTAGGTGGTAAACCACAGTTATCAAGGTTTTGAGATCTTCCTCCAACACATTCGCCACAGGCATTTATGTAAGCATTGCCATTATAGTCGCCATTACAATCGTATAAAGATAAGTTTTGTCCACCACCTCCACTACCATCGCCCCCACCATAGTCCAACAAATCATCCCAACCATCATCCCAACCAGAGTCATCACCACCATCTTCATCACCATAACCTTCACCTCCACCACTACCGCTCCCTTGTGCTCCTAATTGTATCGAAAGATTTTGAAGTTGTAATATTGGAACCGGCATATTTGGACCTATTGGAATGCTAATATGGTAGGCATTATAGAACCCATTATTACCTCCATAAAAATAATAGCCAAATTGTGTACCATAACTGCCCCAGTAACCGCCAGCTTGTCCTGTATAGCCATTAGCAGGTGTATAAACTCCCCCTGCAACATTTTGGCAGAATATTTCACTAACAAAAAAAGTTAGCTTGCCTTTATTGAAACAAGGTAATAATTTAAATAAAAATACAATAATCAATACTATTTTTTTCATGTTTATAATTTTAATCTACAGTTTTATAATTTTTACAGCTTGTGTACTATTGCCACAATGTAACTTTAAAATGTATGTTCCTGCAGCAATTTGTGTTGGTTGCAGCGGCAATTTATAACTACCAGCTTCTAAAATACCAGCTATATTGCTGTACACAATTTTACCACTAAGGGTAAATAATTGTGTATATACTTTACAGGGCTGTTTAATTTCAAAGTTAATATTGATAACCTCTGTAAACGGATTTGGATAAATTGAGAGGGGCTTATTTGCTAAAGAACTACCATCTTCATTTATAAACTTAATACGTTTAGTACTATCTGGTGGTGTAGTAGAAGTTCTCCTTAAAGCTATAGTGATTGGTTTTGCTGGTTCTAACCTTTCTGTTGCAAACATTTGTACGTTTCCAACTAAAAAGAGTGTGTCTTTACTTTTAATAAAACTTAAACTAGCTTTTTCAAGCTTCAGTGCCTCTGGGCGAACTTTGTTATAATGCCCTATTTTGGCATAATTCATATTTTTAAACACCAAATTTATAGGTGTAAGTATAGCTTGCAAATTCATTTTTAAAGTATCATCTTCTATCCATTCGCCTTTCAAAGAGTCATATTGATAAATTAATTTTACTTTTAGTCTAGATGCCGATATAATTTGCTGACCTGCCCAATCGTATTTCATAATGTATCCTTCATAGTTACCCTCAATATCACTTGCTGCTGCACTGTTATCAATCTTTATATATTTATTTGTTGCTATTTTTATTTTACTAGAATTATTTTGAATTTCTTTTATATTTTTAATAAGTTCTTCTGCAATTTCAGCATTCTCAGGTTCTAAGGTTGCCAATTCATCGCTTGCCATATTATAACCCAATCGGGCTGCTTTTAATAGCCAGTAATTTGCACTATCAATATTTCGGGGTGTGCCATAACCATTTCTTAAAGCTAAGCCCAAAAAATACATGCAATTAGGTTTACCACTGCTAACCCCTCTTCGAAATAGCTCAACTGCTTTTCTGTAATCCTGCAAACATCCTAAGCCCTTATATAACATATAACCTTGAGCATACCATCCAGAAGGGTTATTAGCCAAAGAGGCCTTTTCAAAACAATGATAAGCCATTGAATAATCTATTGAACTGGCATTACCATACTTATACATTAAACCAAGATTGTATAATGCACTTCCATAGCCCAATTTAGCTGACTTTTCAAACCAGTTAAAAGCCTCTTTAAAATTAGTTTCTACTCCCAAACCTAAGCGATAATGAACTCCAGTGGCATTCATAGCTATTGAATTTCCAGCTTCTGCACATTCTTTGTGTAAGGCAAAAGCTTTTATTGGATTTACAACTTGATTTATGCCCTTTAAATATTGATTAGCAAGTTCTAACTTAGAGTTTATTACATCATTATTTAATTGAGCCTTAATATTTATTACTATCGTAATTAGAAAAAAGTGGATAATTATTTTTTTCATTATATAGTATTATTTTTTAAAATAAAATTAGGTTTAATAAAAGTTTTACCATTGGTAACTTTGTCCAATAGTCCCGTTTGATGGATTACGCCTTGCATGTATTAAAGCCTTTAATGGTGCTGGCTTATTATCATTCACAATAGCTAAATTAGCATTCATTTGTATTTTGTCATTTGCATACCTATCGTAGACGTTTTGCCTAGCTAAATAATAAGCAGTTAGCTGATTTAATGCAGAATCTTTATTATGCCCATTAGTAAGTCCTCGAGTTTCCAATTCTTTCCAATCAGTATTTGCATAATTTTTAGCCTTGTAACTGTTTTTAATATTTAAAAATTTGGTGTATTGGTTTTCACTCAAAATATTACCAAGTGTTTCACTCTCAAATGGTCTTGAATCAAACTGCTTTCCAGAGTTTGCTACATAATAATCATCCTTCATTTTTTTTAACGTATCAACTTTAGAAAGTAGGGAGGTGATTACTGATTGTGAAAGCCCAATACTATCTTTCCATTTGATGACCAAAGAAATTTGAGAGTATGGTATTGGCGAAGATTTTGTTGCACTTTTTTTAGAAGTATAAAAGTTAAATTTTTCTTGCTTGGTAAACAGTGTGTCTAGAGCCATTTGTTGTAATTCTTTAACACTATCAATTTCATTCTTTGTTTTCTTAGCTTTTATCATAGAAACAATTACACTATCTGAATTTTTATAAAAATTAGCGAAGGCTCTTTGCCTTGATTTTGATATTTGTGATTTTCTTTCAATAGTGTCCTAAACGATTTTTTAATTTTATAAATTAATTAATTTTAGTTGTGTGTAGGATGGTATTAATCGTTTTTTAGAAAAGTACCCCTTGTATTGTAATTTGTGGGTCATCAGT
>JBIKRV010000058.1:0-14596 GCA_044348985.1 Chitinophagaceae bacterium | reverse complement strand
CAAAAATGCAGACAATAAAATAATGCAAAAATTAAAAGTTCGCATTTTGTGTTTACCGATTGTTTTATTGAACATTGTCAAGAATTAATGTTTGAATACGTGAGGTCGAAAATTATTGCAGCCAACGAACAGGGCTTGCCGAAGTACGGGATTAGCGTTTTGTCGGCTTGGAACTGTTGCTTGGTTTTGTAATAAAGTTGAAGTTAAGTTCTTTAGATGAATTGCGTCACGTCAAGCTGGATATGCAGTTTAATAGCTATACAAAAGTTGATGCATAATGACGTCTGCCCGTATTTTGGCAAACCTCATGTTGTACGTACGCCCTTCTTTGTGGTCTTCTACAATGTGGGTCTGCGTCCAACCGTAGAGTGTTGAATGAGCGTTGGCACAAGACAGGCTCTTTTGCAAGGTTGGTTTTTGTGTATCAGCTTTGTGTGCCTTGCAAATGTGCCTGACTTGGTGAGTTTGGCTAAGTTTTAATAATGTTTGTTAATTCTTCAAATGATGAAATGCCGTTTATTTCTTTTGTGTCAAGCCAATCGATACCATTGTTTGGAACAAAACTTATAATCCCTGTTTTGAAATTATGAGTTTCATTGAATTGTCTCAAGTCCATAATCCAATTCATAGGAAGTTTTTTAAGTCTAACTATTTCTTGAAAGTCATTTGATAATTTATTTGATGTCGCACTTTTTTGTATGAGCAATAATAAACCTAAGTCAATTGTTTTTGCAACTTGTAAATAACCTACCAATTGCGAATAATCTTTAAGACTTAGTTGATGTAAATATTTAGCTTCAATCAATATTAATCGTGGCTTTTGGTTTTCGCCGCAAATAGCAAAGACAATATCAAGTTTAAGTTTCGGAATATAAACGTTGTCGGGTTTTATTTTGATACCGCAAGCTTTTTCCAAATTATTAATAAGGTTGTCTAAAGTGTTATTACAAGCATAGTAAACTTTATATTCATTTCCTAAATAGGTTGATAAATATTGGCTGAACTTTTTTGAAAATTCTTCATAAAAACTAACTTCATTTATTTCACTCATACTATACTAAATTGACTGTTAGATTGGTTGTATTAATATGCTTTTTAATCAACTCTTGATTGAGTTTATTACCAACTGATGAACAAATAAAAGCTCTGCCATTCAATTGATTGATTATTAAAAGTAGACTGTCAAAATCATTTCCAATGCTTAAAATATCAACTTCATTTTCTAAACTGTTTTGAATAATTTCTGCCATAGAACCAATATGTCTCTTGCCATTTAGTTCGGGTGCAAACAAATAGGCTATACCTTGGTCAAGTCCTGAAAAGCTTTTAAAGTTTTCGTTTTCAATTATATTTTTTACGATATTACTATAACTGCTAATTTCTTTACTGGGAAAAGATGTTAATTGAATATTAGTAATTGTTTCCGTTAGTTCATCTTTAGTTCCTTTTGATAAACGTGGAAAGAAATTAATAAGAGCATTTTTTTGCTTTACCAATTTCGCTATTTCTTCGACTGGTGCATGTGGGCAACCTAATACTGCACAAAAGTGATGGTAATGAAAAAATATTTTATTTCTTACTTCATCGGGAAGTTCATCAGAGTTTTGTTGACTATGAACACTTACTGGACTTACCTGTTTTAGTTTTCGTAGATAGCAGGGTGGCTGTTCTTCTTTCTTTTGCTGTTTTTGAATTTTTGTTACATCAATTGATTTTGCTTGCAATGCAAATGAATGTTGGGCTAAAAATGATTTCACAAGAAACCGAATTTTAAAACCTTTCTTCCAGCCTGTATAATTTGGGTCAGAACCTGAATGTTGATTTGGGTGATTATAAAGTATTTGGTCTGTAATGGAACCTAAATCTGTAAGCCATGAACATAGTTGCACAACAAATTTAAAGTTTTTCGTACTGCCTGGAATTTCAACAGAAACAACTGGTGCATCATCATTGAAACGTCTATGTGAAAGTGTCAAACTTGCTCTTGTGTCAAAAATGCCTGAAAGAAAACTTTCAACACTTATTCCTGTTAGTTGTGTTTTTGCAAATGTCAAATCAACTGTGGATAACAAAAATCCACCTGTCGGTAGTTTTAGAAATTCCAAATCTTCAATTAAAGATGAAATGTCTGCACCATCAATTGGCTTTATTAGCCATTTGTTATTACCAATTTCATAAGTCACATTGAAACTGTAAGTGTTATTAAAATTTTGACAGATTTTAGTAAGAATATCGGCTGCAATAATGTTCATTCGTTTTGGTTCCATTCCCCATTTTTTAAAAGGAAGGTCAATAATAAATACGTCTTTGTCTATTTTTCCACCGCCAACTAATAAGCCTAATAAATATGCCTTGATGTGGTTTATTTTATTCATTCTCTATATGCTTGGTTAGGGCTTTTGCAATCACCCAACCAAATATTGGTGGTACTGCATTTCCGATTACTTTGTATGCGTTCGCAATTGTTTTATATGGAAAAACAAAATTATCGGGAAAGGATTGTATTCTCGCTATTTCCCTAATTGAAAACCGTCTGTCCTCAAATGGATGAGTAATCCCACAATTTTCAGGTTGTGCAGAAGCCGTTATTGTACCATTGATTTCGCCTAATGCAAAACGCCTGTAAAAATTAGGGGCATGATATTTTTTAGGGTCGTTCCAAATTTTCAAAAACCTTTCAGACATATCCGTAGGGCTCATATTTTTCCAAGACCTTCCTGTTGTAATAGTTTCAGATATTTTTTTTAAAGGAACTTTCTTTTTAAACTTCGCTAAAGCTTCTTTACCATCTTTGCATGGGGCAATTTTATCAACCATGTATTGTCCAGCCGGTGAATATTTCCAATACTCATTTTTTTGTGGTGCATCTGCTGGTATGTCGCACAAAATTGAACCTAATAAAAGTTCATAAGGTTTTTCTTTCTCGTTTGGCAAATCAAATTCTGCTACAACTTCGTTTAACAGGTTAAAATCGAAATAGCCTATGTCTTTTCTTATTCCAATAATTATTAAACGTTGCCGATTTGAGGGAACACCAAAGTCGCAAGTTTTAAGCAGTTTGTAATTTGTTTTGAAACCTAATTTTTCGGTACGTCTAACAATTTCATCAGGAATACTTGTGCCATCATCCATTTTCGATGACATAATACCTTTTACGTTTTCAAATATAAAACCGATTGGTGGGTTTTTTCTTTTTAGTGCTTGTTTTAATAAGTTCTCGCATTCTTCAAACAAATTCCCTCGTTCATCATTTATCCCTTTTCTTAAACCTGCATTTGAAAAAGGTTGGCATGGAAAACCTGCTATTAAAAAATCAAAATCTGGAATATTGGAAGGACGAATATTTTTAACATCATCCTTTGTCAAAAAATGGTCGCCAAAGAAACTTTGATTAGAATTGTAAACTAATTCAGCCGCTGGGTCTATATCGTTTGCAAATTCAATTTTGAATTTATTTTTTTCAAAATGACGATTTCTAAAATCAAAACCGCCTGAAAATCCTAAATCCAACCCGCCGCAACCACTAAAAAGCGATACAATTTTATAAGTTTTTTTCTTTACTTTTTCATTTACTTCCTTTTTTACTTTGAAGCTAAACTCGATTTGAGGTTCTGCAACTTGAGATAACTCTGCAATATCATTTTCAATAAGTTTATACATGAGTTATAGTTTAAGTTTTCTTTGTTTAATTGATTTTGAACGTAAGTATTTTACTTTCTCTTCTGCCAATAGAAATAATTCTGTTGAGTTGTCTTGCTTGTAAATAATTGAAGCGATTTTTTCACTAAAATATTCTTTGTCTAAAGCCATTCTGTCAAGTTTAAAAGTCCTTGCAAGTTTTGGAAGGATTTCTTCGGGAACAGTCCGCTTATTATTTTCAATTTTGGAAAGTGTAGATTGGTCAATGTCTAATGCAGCCGCAAGTTTGGTCAACGTTAGGTTGTTGTCAACCCTAAGTTTGTGAATGTATTCTCCGAATGTTTCTTTCATTATCTTGAAATTTTCACCTTGACAATTTTGTCAAATTTAGCAGCCTTTTTTGAATTGCCAAAATTTTTAGCTAAAATATTTGCCATTGTATTATTAGGTTGTTGATTATAATTGTCTTGTCCACGTTTGAGGTGAAGTTCATAAGAGTTTTGTACGCTGGGTGGTGGGTGGGCATGGGGCGTTTGCATTTTTAGCTCTTTGCAAGGTTGGCTTTGTGTCGGGTTTTTGTGTGCCTTGCAATGTGCTAAAAATAGCGTGGGATTGTGTCGGCAAAGTCATGGATGCTTAAATATTTGCAGGATATCTTTTAGGGTGACGTACAACGAACAGGGCTTGCCGAAGTACGGGAATTAGTATTCCGTCAGCCCGGTACCGATGATGATTGAAAAACTGAAGTTGAAGATAACAACAAAAAGCTAAATAGATATTCGTCTGCCCGATATGAAGCACAAAAGAATTACAAAAAGCCGAAGATAACTTCCGTCCGCCCGTATTTTGGCAAACCCCATGTTGTACGTTCGCCCTTCTCCTCGGTCATCTACAATGTGGGTCTGTGTCCACCCGCAGAGTGTTGCCTGTGCGTTGGCACAAGGCAGGCTCTTTTGCAAGGTTGGCTTTTGTGTGTTGGCTTTGTGTGCCTTGCAAATGTGCCTGACTTGGTGCGTCGGCTACTTATACATCAACTGAAATTTCTTTGATTAAGTCAACTATTTTATTGTTACTGAATTGTGTCTTAAACTCTATTTTCACTTTGTCACCAAAGAACTCTTCAGCGTGTTTGATTTTGAATTTCTCTTCGTCACGAAGACCGTCTTTGCTGTTTACGTCCTTTGTCTCAACGATAAAGTTTAGTTTTTGCTCACCGTCTTTGAATTTCAAAACATAAGCAAAGTCAGGCGAATATGACTTACCACCTGCAACTGGAATTTTAATTGAGTTCTTCGGAATTTTTGTAAAAACAATTACTTCCTTAATCTCGGATTTTATGTTCGTTTTTTCTAAGTCTGAATCGTAATACAATTCGTCAAAGAAGTATGAGTTTGCAACATCTTCGTCCGAAAACAAAACACCAACATCAGAAGCGGAAATTTCTTTTAATACATTTCCTTTTTCGTCTGTTAGTTTAGTTGGGTGAATGTTGTTTGATACTTTTTTATATTCAATGCTGAATTTATCAATAGCATTTGCCATTAAGTAATGGTCAAAGTTTTGTTTGATTACTCTAAGTGTTGTTTGATTTAAGAATTTATTTATGTCTGTTCCTGCATCAATAATTGATTGATGAAGTGTCTTGATATTGATGTTTAAAATCTTTGAAAGTTCTTTCAGAAAATCACTGTATTTCATTATTGAAATGTTTGCAGTCTTTCGGTTGTAAACCGATTCAGGTTCGTTGGCAACTGCTCTGTTATCTTTAATTTCAATTTTTGAAATTCTTTCGTTGATTCCGTCTGATGTGAAATTGTCTTTTTGTGCTTTTAAAAATTCGGTGAACAGAGTTTTAAAACCTGCTTCATTATCAAACTTGTATTCAAGAATTACTTTTTCATTCAGTTTTTCCCAAAGGTCTTTCAACTCTTGATATTTCTCTGTTCTTACAACTACTTTCTTTTTTGGGTCTGTTGCTTTGCGAACTTTGTTAGAATTTACGCCTTCAAAAATTTTCGGGTAGTTTTGTTTAATAAAGTCAAAGCCACCAGTTTTAAACGAATTGGTTCTTGTTACTACATTATTTGAATCTAAAACTTCTAAAAGTTCATCTTCGATTGTTTCGTATAGTTCACAAATTTTCTTAATCATTATATCAGAAAGTTTGTCAGGAACAACTTCTATTGATATTGCTCCAGATTTCTGATTGATTTCATTCACAAGTTTGTCAACAAAATCACTTTCTGTGAAGTCTACAAAATAGTTAAGATAAAATTGTTCGTCTTTTACACGATTGCCATATTCATTTACTGGCAAACGTAAACCCCGACCAACTTCTTGTAATTTTGAAATTTCACTTCCGCTACTACGAAGTTTGCAAATCTGAAATACATTCGGATTGTCCCAACCTTCTCGTAAAGTCCATTTAGAAAAAATAAAACGTCTTGGATTTTCTAAATCAAGCATTGCTTGCTTGTCGTGCAAAATTTCGTTTATCTCCTTTTCAATAGCTTCGTCTTTTTCTGAATTATCTTTAGAAAAATAGCCACCGTGAGTAGCAGATAGGTCAAGCAATGTTTTTTCAAGGTATGATTTGTAAAAAATATCCTTTTCGGTTTTCAGAAGTTCCTTTATTTCTAATTCAATGTATTGTTCAACGGTTTTGCGGATATATCCGTCTTTGTTTCGGTATTCGTCTATGTTGTCAATAAAAAACAGCGTAAGCGGTTTTATTTTTACTTCTCTTGTTAGCAATGATTTTTCAATTTCAAAATGGTGTTTGATTGCCTTTTGAATCATTGTTTCCTGTAACTTTTCGGCATACGAATAGGGGTTGATTTTATCACCCTTTTTCATTTCCAAACCATTGGTTAAAACTACCGTGCTTTTATTTAAGTTTTCAATTCCCAAATCGGACATTTCGGGATGAATCTTTTTTAGACTATCTTTTTTAGAAATTTTTACAGTTTTTTTCTTGTCGTTTTCTATCAATTCAAAACTGGCTTCTGTGCCGTCAGAATCAATAAACTTTACTACTGCGTTTTTACCACTTTCAAATTCTGTAATGTGTCCGATTACGCCTTTCACTAAATTTCTGTTGAATGAATCAACTGCGGTTAAAGTGTAAATCAAATTCTCATATCCTTGAAAAGTTGCACCATATCGTAAAATAAATTGGGGTTTCATTTTTTGAATGTTTTCCCAAGTTTTAGTGCTTGTTCCGAACTTGTGAGGTTCGTCAATAATCATAAATGGCTTAGTAGCTCCAACTGCATCAAAAGGAACGGTGTATTTATCAAAAAGTCCTTTGTCAAAACTCTTTTGCATTGTTTCCGAGTTAATCATACCAGCATTGATAATCATAACTTGAATACTGTTTTTTTCAAAATTACCAGCATTTACAAAACTTGTAACTGCTGGCGGTATAAACGATTTTTTGCTTTTGTTATTCTTTAGACTTTCTACAATATGTAGATGAAGTGTTTTGCCGTATTGCTCTTTGAAATGCTCACGACTACTGTCCGATTTCAAAAAATCAATTGTTCCCGCTTTGATTGACAGCGTAGGAACAACAACAATAAACTTAAATATTCCGAAATTTTTATTGAGTTCAAAAATGGTTTTGGTGTAAGTGTAAGTTTTTCCCGTTCCAGTCTCCATCATTATATCAATGATGTTACTTTTTGCTTTTGGCTTTTCTTCTATACTATTTCTCTTTTGCCGATTGAGTATATTATCAAAATACTGACCAAAGGGCAACATTTGATTGTCAAAAACATTGCCTTGTTTTTCAATTTTATTGTAAACAGGGTTGATATAGTTTTTATCAACTTCTGCAAGAGGATGTAACTGCAAGTTTTCAAAAACAACCAAAGTACTTTCAACAGCATTTTCCTGATGCGACAGGTTCTTTTCAAAATTAAATCCCTTCATATTAATATCTTGTTATAAAGTCAATATCAATATTTTTCTTGTTGGCGTATGACTTTACATTTTCAGAAAGTTCACGTAAATTTTTGCTGTCAAAGTGATAACCAAATGTGATAATTGAAGTTGGATTGAATTTCTTGTCTGAATCAATTTTTTCTAAAAGATTTTTCAGATTATCAGTCGTAAAACCTTTATCCATCAAATACAATTTTCCATTTCCGTAATAAGCGGTGTAACCGCTTAAATCAATCTTTTCTAATTCTTGTGTTAATGCAATACCATCATAAGTTTTCCAGGTTATAAGCAATGCTTTAATATCATATTCGGTGAGTTTACTTTCATCAAACAGTTTTGTTTGATTATCCAATTCAGTAGCTTCAAAATCGTAATCTTCCCAAATAGGTGTAGTTTCAAAAATTTTGAAACCAAGGTCTTGTTGTTTTAAAGATTTGATTTCAGCATTTAGTAGTTTGATTTTTTCTTCTTTATCATCTAAGTCTAATTTACTTTCAAGTTCTTTAATCTCTTTGATTTTTTCTGATTTTTTAGATTCTACACTTATTAAATGTTTTTTTGACGCTCTGATAATTCTTTCCTTAGTTATTTCATAAATAGTTGGGTTATCTATTTTTAGCTCATTTTTTACAAAATCAAAAGCATCTTTATCTTTTTTCGGGTCAATTGGTTCGGGTAATTGAGCTAAAATAAATTTTCTTTTTTCAATGTTTTCAACATTCAATTGCATCATTGCATCTGCCGTAGTACCCGAACCTGCAAAAAAATCTAAAACAATGTCATCTGTCGATGACCCAATTAATATTAAATCTTTAATGAGGTCAATCGGTTTTGGATTTGCAAAATATTTATCTCCAAGTAAACTTTTTATTTGAGCCGTTCCATTTCCACTACTGTATTCAGCTTTATAAAATATGGTTTTAGGTTTTTTAGAAGGCAAGTCACCTAAAGAAGGTCGTTGTTTTTTATAAATACCAATATTATCATTCCTTGAAACAATTATGTTGTTTGGCTCATTTTTGACTTTATCTTTACTCCATCGCCACGACATTTCTTGTTCATTTGTTATTGGATATATTGTTGTTAGTTCACCAGTAAACTTTTTTGGGGGATTATCATCTTCAGTAACATAAACTGTGTTATTGGAATCAATGAAAATTGGATAATATAAATTAGGTCTCTTTGCTCTTGGTGCATTTGTGCCTGTTGCCTTTAAATTAGCACCTTGCTTGTAAAAGCCAACTTCATCTTCTGTCCAATCTTCTAAATCATCATCACTTACGTTAAATTGGTTAAGAGTTGTTTTAAATTTATTTTTAGAGTAAACAAGTGTGTATTCGTGAGTTCCTGCAAAACCAAATTCATCATTATTTCCCTTTAAGTTCATTATTGTAGGCAATTGTGCAACGAAATTTTCTTCTCCAAAAATTTCATTATCTAATAACATTTTTAAAGTAGCAACTTCACTATCATCAATTGAAATAAAAATAACTCCGTCATCTTTAAGAAGTTGTTTTGCTATGTATAAGCGTGGATACATAAATGTAAGCCAAGCCGAATGACTGTTACTTTTTTGTTGCGTAAAATCTAAAATCCGTTTTGCTTTTTCTTCGTCAACCCCAATAAGCTGTTGTAATTCTTTTACTGTAAATTTTCTGTCGTCTTTATATAAAAACCCATCGCCACCTGTATTGTAAGGTGGGTCTATGTAAATCATTTTAACTTGTTCGTAGTATGCGTTGGCAAGGTGTTTTAATACTTCTAAGTTGTCGCCTTTTATGAGCAAGTTTTCAGAGTTGGTGTTTTCTACTTTGCTGTTGTGGGTTTCGTCTGCACTTAGTAAAGTTGTAGCTGGGTCGCTTGCCAAAAGTCTTGCATACGATTTCCCAAGCCAGTCTAATCCGTAACTTTCAGTAGAAAAGTTGATTTCCTTTTCAGTTAGGTTGTTTTTGAATTTTTCTATTTGAAAATTTCCATCTTTGTCAAAGCAATGCGGAAAGTTAATTCTCAACGCTTCTAAATCTTTGTTTGGCACTTTTATGTCGGTGGTTATTTTTTGTTCCTTGCTCATTAGTTGTCCTTTTTAATACGTTGTCAATCAATAGGTCTTTCACGTTCACGCCAAGTATTTTAGCTATGTCGTAAAGCACTTCAATACGTGGTTGCTGTCTGTTTTGCACATAAGCATTAACCATATTATAGCTTTTGCCCAATTGTTCGGCAAGCCAAGTTTGCTTAATTCCTTTTTCGTCCAGCACTTCTTTTATTCTGTTCATTTGTTCAAATGATGTCAAGTCGCAAAGATAGATTTTATTTTTAATTGTATCTCATTTTGCAAGATAAAAAGTAATCAAAATATTTTCACTCATTGGGTGGTGGGTGGGCATGGGTGTTCAGTAATGATATTTTGCTGAAGTGTCGAGCAAATGATGACAGATATTCGTCAGCCGGGGTGTGTTGGCTGTGCGTTGGCACAAGGCAGGCTCTTTTGCAAGGTTGGCTTTTGTGTGTCGGCTTTGTGTGCCTTGCAATGTGCTAAAAATAGCGTGGGATTGTGTCGGCAAAGTCATGGATGCTTAAATGTTTGCAGGATGTCGTTTAGGGTGACGTACAACGAACAGGGCTTGCCGAAGTGGGGGAAATATAATTCCGTCCGCCCCGGCTAACTGCTGCTGAATAAAGATAAAAAGTTGATGGCATATTCTAAAGCTAAATTAATAACGTCAAGCTGGATATGAAGCTAAATTAAAAAACAAAAGTTGAAACACGGCTTCCGTCTGCCCCCATTTTGGCAAACCCCATGTTGTAAGCAGCCCTACTGTCTCAATTATTTCAAACTTAAAATTTTGAATGCATCCTTTTTTATCCTATCACCTAGTTTTGATTCGACTTTGCTAGGCTGTAAAATAATTTGATTTGAATATTGTTTTGCTAGAACTGTGTCTTTTTCTAGTAAACTAACAGTCATTAAATTACCGAGAGGCATGAGTCGACTAGGTATTATATGATTTGCTTTACGATAATTAAATTTTGCAAGTGCAAACTCATCTTTTTTTAAGTAAATATCTCCTAACAAAATATATTTTTCATACTGATTAAAATAATCTCCATTTGATAGTACTAAGTCCAGGGCTCTGTTAGTCATACCTTCTGATATAAGATATTGGCAAAAATCTGTTAGAAAATATTGATTTTTTCTTAGTGACATGTAACAATTTTCGTATTGGGCAACTTTATCAATTTTGTATTGTGTGGGAATAGATTGAGCATAATGCCAGTCATCTTTTGCTTTTATGTTTTGAAAAAAAAGAAACACTGCAATTATTATTAAAAAGATACATAAAGAGATGCAAAATAGTTTCACTGGTTTAAAAACAATCGAAATAAGCATAATGTGGTTACATGTAAATATTGTCAAGATTAGTATGTTGTGAAGAGGAAATGAAAATTGAGCAAAAAACAAGATTACAATGGTTGACATAGTAACATGTCGATAAAAAGTGGTTTTACTTATTTTAAAAAATAAAACATTTATGAAAGTAATGATGCAAAAAAAAATGAATGAGAATATTCCGATTTCAACATAAAAATTCAAGACTTCATTATATGCAAAAGAAGGCGAATCTGCTACAAAATGATAGTTTGACCAAAGTTTATTAATCTCGAAATAATTGGACTGCCAATTTGCATAGTTTGATTTAAATGAATCAATGCCAAAACCTTTTAATGGGACAGAATGTATATTGCTTATTGTTGTTTTCCAAATAAAAAATCTACCAATAATGGAATCGCTATTTAAAAAAAACAATACCACTATAACTAAGATTGATAATAAGATTAGTAGTTTGGGTTTTATTTTTTGTTTGTAGTGTATGAAAAATGTAACGACTATTCCAACGAATAGAAGTCTACTTTTTAAGTAAAACGCAACCATTATAAATAGTACTAGGAAAAAATATCTCCATTTTTTATTAATAATCAAAGTGTCACAAACGTATAGTACAAAAGGATAAAGGCTTGCAATTAAACAAGCCTTTATAGCAATCATTTCAATATCAAAATTCATGATTTTAACCACAGTTTAATAGTAACTTTCTTCACTGAATAATATTGAAGGTGTAACAAGTCTATAATTTAAACGATTTGAACCGTAAAACTTTTTCAATAATATGAACAACTTCTTTATATCAGAAACACTAAAAACAAGTTCAGTGCTTGGATTTTTTATAAACTTTACCTTCTTAATTATATAAGGGCATAAAAATAAATTATTCTTATTGAGACTGTTATATTCAAATGTAGTGTCAGGGATAATATCTTTTAGAGCATAGTTAAAATAGCTGTTTTTCATTTGCCTACTTTGTATTGAGTCGTTTTTTAAAAATAAAATGTCTACTTTTTTAATTTCACCCCTTTGACCTACTTTCAGTTTAAGCAAGTAATAATTTATAGAATCATTATTACTATTGTTGGTCAATTCAAGCAAAGTTTTGTAAAAATATTTTTTTGTAGATTGACTATTTCCAGTATAAACTAAAAGACATGCAATAATTAATAAGACTAGTACTTTCATAACATTTAATTTAATTACAAGGTGTACCCTTTGTATGAACACGATGTTGTGCATTACGTGATTGTAAATCAGTAAATTCTGATGGATGATTCGTCCTTATGGAATCGTAGGCAGGTGTTCCTTCTAATCCGCCCCAAGCTAATGCTTTTGCATCTAGTGGGTCTAAATTTGGATATGCACTTAATAAGGAACTTGCAAGTTTTGAAGTATAATCATTCGCCATAGCAATATGTTGTAAATCCCCTATTATTCCAGTAGTTCGTAAATAGGCATGTAGTATCTCATGATAAATAGTTGCGGCTGTAAATTCCTTTGAAGCATCGGGTAACGTTTCTGTATTTAAAGTTATGTCGAAATCCATTCTTCCAGACCCCCAAATTACAGCATGAGTTTTTCCATCTTTCATATTATTATTCAACGCATCATCTTGAAAATGGATATTAAAATCTGCGGTTCCGCCAAAGGTATTATGTAATATATCGGTAATGCCATTTCCCAAGTTAGAAGATGTTACTGAATTAAGTGTACCTTTTAAGCATGGGTCATCAACATCATCGGTAATATCTTTTACTTCTGTAATACCATCGTTATCATCATTATTATTAGGTTCAACAAAAGAGTTAGGGTCGATATAATCTCCAGGGTTTTCAGAACCACCACAACCCGAATATTCACATGGATTTCCACCACTTCCACCCCAAAGGCTTGAAGTGTTATAGCCTAGGTTACCCATTAATGAAATCCAAAATGAATTCCAATTAGCCGAAGGTATATAACCAATAACAGTTACTGGTGGTAAGTTTGTTGAATAAGTAACAGAATTTGTATGTTCAGGTAAGGAAATTGATTGAGCTCTTTTTAATTCTAATTTGATGTTTGATACTCCTGTTCCTGCCTCATATTTTATGCCTCTTAAAAATCCAGTTTTTAAATCCCAAGTACTAATTATTCCATCAAATTTTTTTAAGTTTATTTTGTCATAATTATTTTTTAAGTGTGTCAATTCTGGTATCACTTCAAAAACTGAAGAGTAGTACCCTTTTGCATTTTTCCATGGGAATAAGTACAAAATTCTTTTTCCATAATATTCAGGATTTTGATTAATCTCTGTAATGGGAATCGTTATAGCTTCATACCCATTTTTAAAAGTAAATTTCGATGCCTTATCCCAATGATATTCAATATTTTTAAAAACAGGATTGATGGTATTCGTTTTAAGGAAATTGTCAAACCAGACTTTTGCATTATTGATTTTCATAGAACCATTGTCATTGAATAATAGTTCTCTTTTGCAGGAATAATATGAAAAGGAAATCAGAATGGTAGTAAAAATTAAAAATAGTTTACGCATAATAGTAGTTTTTTGTGATTAGATTGTTTGTATGATTTTTTGTTAGCTATAAGGTGGGCTTAAGTTATGAGTTTCGAATCGTAATTTCATTTTTATCAGTTTATATTATTTCGGCGTGTTTCTAAAGGGTTGCTTACAACGTTGGGGGCTTGGCGATGGCTGGGAAATAGCGACTGGTCAGCTTGGAACCAAAGCCCAATAAAGTTCAAAAGATAAATATAACCTACAGTTGCTTATTAAAGTTATGTCAGACGAAACAAAAGTTGAAAAAAGTACAAATGCTGAGGCTTCAAATGTCAGCCCAGCTAACGCCAAACCCCATGTTGTAAGTAGCCTTAATCTGTCTACCGGAAATGAACCCAAAAACATTTTACTGTACCTATATCATTATTTAGGTGTAAAGTGTCAAGATGAAGTGACTGGTGAAGTTTTTGGTTTAACTTACAATATGTTGTTTGAAATATTTTGTCGAAGAGTAAAAGCTAAACTTGTCTTACGAAAACTGTCAACAATAAGTGATAGTGAGATAATAGAAGTTCAACCACATTTATTTATCAAAACAAGGGCAATGAGTCCAAGTATGGATAATTGCGGAATGTTTAAAAATCAAGCAGAAACAACTCGTCTTTTGATTAAAAAAGGGTTTGATGTGTTTGGTCTTATTGATGCTGGTTTAGCAATTGAAGATGTGTCAACGAAGGAAACACCTTTGTCTAGCTAAAATTTCTGAACAATGAATATTTTGAACTATGCAGTCAAACTTTAGTCCACTGTCAACACTTCTAAAAAACTCAAAACCTAAAGTGTCGAGATTGCCACTGATTGTTTCTCCTGGTTCAAGTTCTTCGCTTGTTTCAATAACACTAAAACTACCATCTGATAAACGGATAGAATACATGTCTCGTTGTCGGTTAATATGAAATATTTGTCCTGTCATAAAATGTGGGGTCAAAGGTTACTTACAACGTTGGGGGCTTTGTGCAGTTGTGGAATTTTATAACTGTCAGCCGAGAACTAAAGTTAAATTAAAAATATACAGTTGATGTTACAAATAAATGCTCCATAGTATTCCGTCTGCTTGTGCAAAA
>JBIKRV010000057.1:0-14723 GCA_044348985.1 Chitinophagaceae bacterium | reverse complement strand
TTCTTGGCTTGACCGAACGCTATTCGTCAGCAGAATGTGTTTGTAACTGCATATCTTTATTCAACACCAGTTCCAAGCAGGACGTCTAAAGCCGTCCTGCCAACGTAAAGCTTGGGACGTTGCCTGTAATTTTGTAAAATGTTTTTCGTTTAAAGTTTTCTAAACTTTAAGTTGCTTTAATTCTGTGCAGACAAAAAACATTTATTTTTTACTCGTTTCGGTTCTTCTAAGTTTTTTGTATTGCAGTTTTAGAGTACGTTTTTTTGTTTTGACACCACTCCTTTCCAGCTCAAAAAAACTACAGGCAACAAAAGGTTTTACGTCAGCAGGGCTGACGGGTCAAGCCTCTCAACTTTTGTATTTCAATTTAACTTTTGTTCTTGGCTTGACCGAACGCTACTCAGCAACAGAATTTGTTTGTAACTACATATCTTTATTCAGCTACAGTTCCAAGCAGGACGACTAAAGCCGTCCTGCCAACGTAAAGCCTGGGACGTTGTATGTAACCCAGCCGAACAGAAGTGTTACAATTTAACTTTAACAATGTATATTTAGCAGACAATAAACAGAAGTAACTCTTATGAACATAAGTACAAATCATCAACACGTTTGCAGCACATTTGCAAGGCACACAATACCAACGCCGCAAGTCCCAACCTTTCAAAAGAGCTGCAAACGTAACCCTATTCAGCAACCAAGCAGAAGTAATATTTTTCATCAGGATAAAAACACATCAGCATTTAAAAGTTTGTGCTACGCACAAACCACCAATGCCCACCCACCACCCCAAATACAAGACAAGCGAAAGCTATAAAATAATCAGTTGCAACGATTGCGGAATATTAAACCCGAAAATGTTCCAAAGGAAAACAAGGGTCTTCAAACAATAAGGTAAGGCTGCCTCAAAGCCATTTTTACTATGAAAAAAGTAAAAGTAGAAAACAAAAAATTGCAATTAAACAAAACTAAAATTGCAGATTTAACACCAGCACAAATAGCAAATGTTAAAGGCGGAGTTAATGCAGAAGCAGCGTTTTTGTCAATTATTTCTTGCCATACAAATCATGCAGGAAGTGGTTGTTCAGGTTGTCAAACTTGCTGTTCAGGAGGGCATTGCTAGTAGTCTATTTAAAGAGTTGGCAGATAATTTACAATTAAAAAGTCTGCCGACTTTTTTTATGAAATAAACTTATACATATTTATTGTTAAAACTACTAGTACTAAAACCTGCATAGGTTAGGCAACATTAGTTTTTGCTAAAAATGGTGCTGTTATTAAGTTTCACTTATTTCATTTGTTGCCAATGCGATGTAACCATTAATATAAATAAATTATTAACCACTTTAAAAGTATAATTATGAGGTTCTATATCAGTTTTATTTTAACAATTTTTCTTTATACAAATGTGACAGGACAAAATTTATCAGAGCTAAAGACATACTTAGATAGTAATAGTACTCCAATAAACTTGAACCAATCAAATAAAATCTTTAAATCTGTGATGAAGAATAAAGTTTTATTTGTTTTAGGAGAAGGTGGAAGTCACGATTTAGAACTTTATTATAGTTTAAGACCTTATTTGCTTAGTGAATTTTCGAAATTAAATTTAAAATACTTTTTTATCGAAGGCTCTAGAAGTAGGGCTTTCACAAATAATGAATATTTGCAAAACCCTGCTGATTATTCAGATAGTATCTTTCAAAACGAGCCTTCTTATAAAATTGAAATGAAAAAAATAAGACAATTTTATAATAGTGGTACTCAATTTGAATATAAAGGTATTGATATGGAATGGTCTAAAAGATTATACAACGCTACTAAAAGTATTACTGTATCCTTAACTCAAACGACTATAAAATCAATACCACTACTCTATTCAATTTTAATTGATACAGCATATTTACATTATGACGATAAAAATACATTCAATAATCAAAAACACTTTCTAAAATACTATAAAAACTTGCAAAATATATTTGTAAAAGATTCTACTTCATTAAAAAATAATTTAAAACCAATCCAGTATCAACAATTAAATTATTTACTTTCTAACCCTCAAACATCACCGCCAAATGGAGACAGAAATTCAGGTATGGCGAAAAATCTAATCGCTGAAATATCCCCTATTGATACGAATGCAACATATCTTTTAGATATCGGTATTGCACATTCATTGCTAAATAGAAAATCAGCAGTGATTGGAATTTTAAACGAAACAACTATTTTAGCAAACAAAATAGTTATAATGAATGTTTTTTGTGATGAATGTAGTATTAATGGAAAAAAGTTAAATGACAACCCTATTGAATTTATGAAAGGAGAATTATTAGATATTTTTAGAGCTTCTGCAAAAAATGATTTAACAATTTTCGACTTATCTAAAGTTCCTGCCAAGTTTGACTACTTAAAAAAATATGGCGACTTAATTCTTTTTGCAAAAAAACAAAAATAACATGTGGAAACCTATAATTGAAAAGGGAGAAGCTGAACCCTATAAAAAAATAATTGAAGAAATATATAAGACAGTAAATACAGGTTTTCACGATACAGAAATGAAAAAGGTTGACGTAATGTATGGTTCTAGTAGCTTTCTTTTATTCTATTCTTACATTGGTAAATTTTTTCAAAACCCTTTATGCGAAACAAAGATTGACACCCTTGTAAATAACACGTTTGAAATTCTATCTAATTCTCCTCAATATGATTTATCCGTAGGGCAAGGCACTGCGGGTGTAGTTTGGGCTTTTCAACACCTAATAAACAATGAATTTATCGATGCGGATTTTGATGAAATATTTTGTGATGTTATACAAGATTTAGAAGACTACTCTTTGCAGCAACTATCAATTGATAATTATGATTACTTACTTGGAGGCTTAGGTTATTTACTTTTAGTTTTAGACAATAATACAACTGCTCTAAAAAAATTGCATCCATATGTTGAAAAAGTTATTAGTCGCTTGCTTGAAATGTGCAATCATATTACCGAAGACAAAATTGCTTGGCCTTTAAAAAAGAAATTACAAGACTTTAATGAAGGAGATTTAGTATATAATTTAGGAATTTCACATGGAATACCAAGTATTATAATACTACTAAGTTTAGTTTATGAAAAATTTGATAACCTTAAATTACAATGCCGCCCTTTAATCGAAAAGTCTATCAATTGGGTTTTATCCACTAAAAGTAATAATAAGAGTAGCACTTTTGGTTATTCAGTAGTAAATGGAGAAATTTCAAAGCATACGACATTGCGTTGGTGTTATGGCGATTTAGGCATTGGCGTTTGTTTATATATAGCGGGCATACGCTTAGAAAATAAAAATTGGCAAAAAGAAGCTATTGATACAATGTTAATTTGTGCCAAAAGAATTCATATAGAAATTGCATATATAACCGATGCTCATATATGCCATGGAGTGGCAGGTGTAGGTCATATTTTCAATAGATTTTATCAATATACAAAAATTGAAAGTTTTAAAAACGCTGCGATATTATGCTTTAAAAACGTTTCAGAAAAAATCAAATTAAACGACAATGGAAATATTGTTTTTTTAGCCGATAAATCAGAATTTGGCTTTATTCCATTTGGAGGTCTAATGGAAGGCTCTACAGGTATAGCACTAACACTTATTTCCGCCATTTCAGATACAGAACCAAAATGGGATAGAATTTTTTTATTGTCTTAATTTAAAATAAAAGCCTAGTATGAATAAAGAAGTTGAATTATTAAAACCGTTTTCAAAAATAATAATACGAACACCGCTACAGCCAATTAATGACTATAAAAATTGTTTTGAAAAAAATATCAATGAATTAACAGTAAATGTAACACCTCTTTTTCTTGAAGGTCTCTATTTATCCTCTCCTGAATTTTTAACAGAAATAGAAAAAGCGAAAAATTCTCCAAACATAAACGAAAAAGACAAAAACAAAATATTAAATAGTTACAGGAAATATTGGTTACGTTCTTGTACACGTAGCACTCCTTACGGCACATTAGCAGGTTGCGGTACAGCTAATCTTACCAACAACACTCAACTTAATTTAAATAGTTTTGATACTTATACAAAATGTGTAAGAATAGATATGAACTATTTAACAATGCTTATCAATCAAATATCTAAAATCCCAAGCATTCAAGAAAATCTTTTGTTCTTTCCTAATAATAGTATTTATGAATTGCCAGACTCCTATCGCTATGTAGAATATTCAGTAATAGGTAGTGATAGGTTTTATCATTTGCAATCGATTGAGAAGGAAGAATATCTATCAAAAATTATAAAAATATCAACAAATGGAACAAAGTTATCTTCATTGGTAGAAACAATACTAAACGATGACCCAAATATTGAAGTGGAAGAGGCAAATTTGTTTATAGAAGAGTTAATAAATACGCAAGTTTTAGTAAGTGAACTTGAACCAAATTTAACAGGCGAAGACCCTTTTAAAGTATTACTAAATAAATTAAAAGAAACTAATCAAAATAGTTCTCTAACTACATATTTGCAAGAAATTATTTCATTATTGAGTAATCCAAAAAATACAATAGAATATTACAAAGTACTCGAAAGTAAAATTGCACAATTAAATAATAGTGCCCTCTTACCCAAAAATTTATTTCAAACCGATTTATTAATTAACCTCACTAGTAATAATGTTGAAAAAGACATAATTGAAGAAATTACAAAGCAACTTTCGTTACTTACTATTTTTTGCAGAAAAAATAAAAATGAAGCATTAACAGACTTCATTACAAAATTTTACGAAAAATTTGAAGAGCAAGAAATTCCACTTTCAATGGCCATAGATGCAGAGCTAGGCGTTGGGTATTATAATTTAAGTGATGCCACAACAGGGAATAGTGAACTTATAAATGGTCTTTTTACACAAGATTTAACAGGTGCTAATGAATCTATAACTATCGACTACATCGCTCAATTTGTTGAAGAAAAGTATAATGACTATTTAGCAACCCAAAAAGAGGATATAGTTATTACAGAGGAAGATATTAATCAATTAACGAAAACAAATAAGCAAAAAATAAATGTTCCAAGTAGTATGTCTGCATTTGGCAATCTCTTAGGTAATAAAAATAAATTAGAAAAGAATACTTTTAAATTCAATTTAATTTCCTTTATTGGCCCATCTGCTGCCAATTTAATTGGCAGATTTGCTTATGCAAATGAAACCATTAATAACTTAGTTCAAGAATCTTGCAGAAAAGAAGAGCAAACAAATCCTAATGCGATTTATGCGGAAATTGTCCATTTACCACAAGCTAGGATTGGCAATATTCTTTTACGGCCAACATTTAGAGAATATGAAATTCCATTTATCGGAATTTCAGGTGTTGAAGAAAAATATCAAATACCAATTTCTGATTTGTATGTTAGTTTGAAAAATGGGAAAATTATTTTGACAAGTAAAAGATTGCAAAAAGAAATAATACCGAGGCTAACTACAGCACATAATTACAATTTTAATAGTTTACCACTTTACAAATTTTTATGTGATTTAAAATTTCAAGATACAAATCCAACAATAAATTGGGATTGGGGAATGAAAGAAAAATTTACTTTTTTACCTCGTGTATCATTCAAAAACATTATTCTAAAAAGAGCATTATGGAATATTAACCCAATTGATTATACTGTTATTATTTCACAAAAAGAAATACCTTATAATCTTATAGAGGATTTAAGAATAAACAAAAAAATTCCAAGCAAAGTATTAATTATTGAGGGTGACAATGAATTATTGATTGACTTTGAAATAAAAGAAAGTGTTTTTATGCTCTATGAAAAAATGAAAAAAAAGCAAGCCATTATTCTTGCAGAATACCTATTTACTGATGATAATTGCATTGTGCTACAAAATGAAAGCTACTTTGCGAATGAGATTGTAATCCCAATGTTTAAAGAAACTACAGTAACCACGTCAATAAATTTAAAAAATAAACAAGTAAGCCCTATAAATTTAAAGCGGAAATTTTACCCCAATAGTGAGTGGCTATATTTTAAAATTTATGGAGGCTCAAAGAGCAATGAAAAAATTCTTACAGAACAAATCCTACCATTAGTAACTGAATTAGAACAAGACAAATTAATTAATTCTTTCTTCTTTATTCGCTATATTGACCCACAACCTCATTTGAGAATTAGGTTTTTAAACTCATTAAATCCTGAAAATAACATATTAGTTCAAAAGAAAGTATTTGCAATTTTACAACCACTTTTAGAAAAAAATATAGTGCATAAAATTACAATTGATACATATAACAGAGAATTAGAAAGATACGATTTCAATACTATTGAACACAGTGAGAGTTTGTTTTTCAATGATAGTGCTGCAGTTTTAAAATTATTGAATCTTCTAGATGGTGCGGAAAGCGAATACTATAGGTGGATAATGGCAATTGTTGGAATTGATGGACTTTTAAATAATTTTGACCTAAATCTAGAAGATAAAATAAAATTCATAACAATTTTACAAAGTAATTTCTTTAAAGAATTTGGTGGGAGTAAAACACTACAACAGCAATTAAGTGACAAATATAGAAAACATCAAAAAAATATTTTTGAATATATGAACCGGCAAAGCATTAAATCAGATGAGATTGAAGAAGTATATCAAATTATTGATGAGAGAACAAATCAAAACTTACCAATTATACAAAAAATATTGAATGAATTAAAAATACATTCAAAGTCAATATTTGAAACTGAATTATTGCCAAGCTACATACATATGTTTATGAATCGCCTTTTTATAGTACAACAGAGAAAATACGAGCTTGTTATTTATGATTTTATGCAAAGGTATTACAACTCTCAATTAGCTATTCAAAATAAGCATGTTAATGTCTAATTTTAAACATTATAGCCAACAAGATGCCATGGACTGCGGTCCAACCTGTCTTCGTATGGTATCAAAATATTACGGTAAAAGTATTGGAATAAATAATTTACGCAATGAAAGCCAATATAATAGAGAAGGGGTAAGTTTGCTTGGCATTAACAAAGCAGCAGTAAGTATAGGTTTCAAAACAATTGCAGCAAGTATTACAATCGAAGATTTAAAAACCGAAGCACCACTCCCCTGCATACTTCATTGGAATCAAAATCATTTTGTGGTGCTGTACAAAATAAAACGAAAGCAATATTATATCGCCGACCCTGCTAAAAATTTATTTGTATTAAACCAAAATGAATTCTCACAAAATTGGATAAGCGAAAAAGTAGAACAAAAAGGTATAGCTTTATTACTCGAACCCACCCCAATGTTTTACGAACAAGAAAACGAAAAAAGCAAAGGCATTGGTTGGGGGCTACTCACCCAATATTTACTAAAATATAAAGCTCAAATATTTCAACTTTTTTTAGGCTTGTTGTTGGGGAGTTTGCTACAGTTAATTTTTCCTTTCTTAACGCAAAGCATTGTAGATACAGGTATCAATACCCACAACCTTGGTTTTATACAACTTATTCTTGTTGCACAATTCACTCTGTTTTTTGCTCGTACATTTGTTGAGTTTATCCGCAGTAGAATACTGCTTTTTATAAGTACGCATATCAATTTAAGTCTGCTTTCCGATTTTTGGCTAAAGCTAATGAAGCTACCACTTAATTTTTTTGACACCAAGCAAACAGGCGATATTTTACAACGCATCAACGACCACCAAAAAATCGAAAATTTTATTACAGGCACAGCGTTACAAACTATATTTTCAGTTTTCAATTTGCTTACATTTTCATTAGTGCTATTATTTTTCAATGCAAATATTTTTTTAATTTTCACAATTGGTAGTTTTTTGTATTTTTTGTGGATACGCATTTTTTTAAAATACCGCCGCCAATTAAATTACAAACAATTTGCCGCTTCCAGTAAAGAAACATCTGCTACCATGCAACTAATACAGGGCATGCAAGAAATAAAACTAAACAATGCAGAGCACTTAAAGCGTTGGGAATGGGAAGGCTTACAAGCATCTGTTTTTAAACTTAATTTTAAATCCCTTTCATTAAACCAATACCAACAGGCAGGTGCATTTTTTATAAACGAAGGCAAAAATATTTTTATAACTTATGTTGTAGCCACCTTGGTTTTAAATGGCAATCTTACATTGGGTAGTATGTTAGCAATTCAATACATCATCGGACAATTAAACAGTCCAGTAGAGCAATTAATCCAATTTACACAACAAGCCCAGGATGCAAAAATTAGTTTGGAACGTTTAAATGAAATTCACCAACTAGATGATGAAGAACCAAGTCAAGCAAAATTTAATAATCATCTTTCCAATAATCACACCATACAACTTAGCAACTTAAATTTTACTTACGTAGGTGCAGGTAACGAGCCTGTATTGAAAAATATAAGCACAATTTTTCCGAGTGGTAAAGTAACGGCAATAGTAGGCAGTAGCGGAAGCGGTAAAACAACTATATTAAAACTCATTCAAAAATTTTATGAAAATTATAATGGCGATATTAAAATTGGCGAAAGCAGTTTAAAAAACATCAGCCCATATTATTGGCGAAGTATTACAGGCAGCGTAATGCAAGATGGTTTTATTTTTAGCGACAACATAGAAAAAAATATTGCAGTAGGCGATGAAAGTCCTAACTATCAAAAACTAATCCATGCTTGCAAAGTAGCTAATATATTACCTTTTGTAGAAAGTTTGCCTTTAGGCTTCAATACAAAAATTGGTGCAGAGGGTAACGGCATTAGTGCAGGGCAAAAGCAACGTTTATTAATTGCAAGAGCGGTGTATAAAAACCCACAATTTTTATTTTTTGATGAAGCTACCAATGCATTAGATGCAAACAATGAAAAAGCAATTATGGAAAATTTACAAGAATTCTTTCAAGGAAGAACTGTAATTGTTGTAGCACATCGATTAAGTACTGTAAAAAATGCGGATAAAATATTAGTCTTAGAAAATGGAGAATTTATTGAAGATGGCAATCATGAAGAACTAACCAGCAAAAGAGGTAAATATTACGAGTTAGTAAAAAACCAATTAGAACTAGGAAATTAATATGCCAACAGAAAATTACATAACTCAATCTCCGCTTATATCTTCACCATTTCCTCCCCCTTCGGGGGAGATAGAGGGGGCTGTTCGCTTTCAGCGTTCCGAAATGGTGCAGGAAATCGTATCAAGTAAACCCAGTTTTATAGTGAGTTATGGCATTGTATTTTTTCTTTTCATTTTAATTTTACTAATTATTGCTTGTTGGTTTATACAATACCCAGATATTGTACCTACAAAAGCAAAACTCACTTCTATAAATGCCCCCAAAGAAGTAACAACAAAAACATCAGGCAAACTAATAAAGCTATTTGCAAAAGAAAATGAACAGGCTAACACAGGAGAAATACTTGGCTACATGGAAAGCATTGCAAATAATGAAGAAGTTATTTTACTATCAAAAAATGTTGATACTGCCACAACATTATTTAAAAAAAATAATTTGCAAGGTTCACTAACTTTTTTACAAAATGAATATTCAAACCTTGGCGAATTGCAACAAAACTATCAAACCTTTTCTACCGCATACCAAACCTTTAAAAATTATTTATCCAATGGTTTTTACATTCGTAAAAAAGCAATGCTTGCCAACGATTTATCTTTTTTACAAAAAATGCACGGCAATCTTCTAAATCAAAAAGGATTAAATACACAAGACCTTGCATTGCAACAAAAAACATTTGATGCTAACCAATCGCTAAAAGATGATAAAGTAATTTCAGAATTAGATTATCGTAACGAAACATCAAAACTCATAAATAAAAAATTAACCCTACCGCAAATAAGTTCTGCCATTATTAACAACGAAGCACAGCAAAACGAAAAATTAAAAGAGATTGCTGAATTAGAAAATACCATTGCCCAACAAAAGTCTATATTTAATCTATCATTAAATACTTTCAAAAGCCAAATAGACGATTGGAAGAAAAAATATCTACTTACCGCACCTATTAACGGCAAAATTGCCTTTGCCACTTTTTTACAAGAAAACCAACAACTACAAGCCAATCAAATTATTTGTTTTATCAATCCCGAAAACACTCAATATTATGCAGAAATTTATATCCCACAAACAAATTTTGGTAAAGTAAAAACAGGGCAAGAAGTATTATTGAAATTCCCATCTTATCCATTTCAAGAATACGGCAGCGTAAACGGAAAAATTGATTTTATTAGTAACATTAATACCGATAGCGGTTACTTGGCAAAAGTTACATTACCAAACGGCTTAAACACAAGCTACAAAAAACAGGTCCAATTTAGAGATGGTTTGCAAGCGCAAGGAGAAATTATAACACAAAATATGCGATTGTTGCAGAGGTTTTACCAAAACATTACAAAGCAGTTAAAAAATTAATTTGTTTTATAATCTTCCCTAACTTTACAATGTAAAATTAAAAACCTTAAAATATTTATTATGCCATCAACATCTGAAACAGGTCATGCAAAAAACATCGCCAACTTTGAAGATTTAATTTCTTTCTGCAATGGTTATGGTACAAGTTACAACCCAAGCAAAGACAGCCTAACAATTGCAAAATTAAACGACTTGCAAACTCAAGCAAAAGATATTTTGCAGCAAACCAAAATAACCAAAACTAATTTTGATAATGCCACCAACGCAAGGCAAATAGCATTCAAAGATTTAAAACCTTTGGCTACAAAAATTGTAAACGCTTTGTCGGTTTCAGGTGCAACAAATTTAGTAGTAGCCGATGCAAAAACTATAAACAGAAAAATACAAGGAGCAAAAGCAAATGGAAATACAAAAGTACCAACAACACCAGCCGACTCAAATGCACAAGCCCCAACAGACAAAACAATATCCACCAGTCAGCAGAGTTACGACAGTATAATTGACCATCTCACAAAATTGGTAGAAACCATCACCCAAGAACCAACCTACAAACCCAACGAAACCGAGCTAAAAACAGACACTATAAAAGCAAGGTTGGACACCATGAAAAGCACCAATACCGAATTAATAAACAGCTACACCAATTGGAGCAACACAAGAATACAAAGAAACGCCACTTTATACAGTCCACTAACAGGACTTGTGCAAACTGCCTTAGAAGTTAAAAAATATGTGAAGTCTGTTTTTGGAGCAACAAGCCCACAATACAAACAAGTAAGCGGTCTTGTATTTAATGTTATAAAAACTCAATAAATTAGACAAGTTAAGTAGGCAGACACAGACATTTTACATAAAACTGCCTACTTAGCTTTAAATGTTTCTTAGCCGATTTATACTTTTTATTACTTGGAGTTAAATATTCCTTACTTGGTTGACAAAATTACCGACTGCGAAAATAGTTTTCAGAACTTAGAAATAAATGTTTGCAACTTGGAAAATAATTTTTTCTACTTAGACAATACTTTTCAGTACTTAGAGTATAAAATTTATTACTTGGTTAACACATTTTGTTACTGCTAAATAAATGTTTCTTACTACGACACTAAAACAAGCAAGGCAAATGACAAAACGGCACACTTTATTAGCAATATTCTTTCGGGTGGACACAGAATTGCCAACCCTGCAAATAAAGCACTTAGGTAGGCGCACAAAACCCACAGCACAAAAGCCAACCTACCTAACAGCTTCATTTGCCCTACGCTTCACAGCCGCACTTGGGCAGACAAGCATTTCTCAACTTTGACCAAAGCGATGGAATGGGTGTACATACAACAATGCGTTTGGCAAAATTTGGGCGGAAGGAATAACTATCAACATCAATTATCTATTGCACATTTGTCCCTGCAGGACGTTATAAATTAAACTTTTGTACTAACAATCAACAACAGTAACTTTGCCCAGCATTTGTTCGGGCTTGACCAGCATCTATTCCCAAACTTCGCCAAGCCCCAGACCGTTGTAGGCAACTTTATAATTTAGTTTTCTCAACTTATGTAACAACGTAATAATTACAATCGGGACAGACACAACGCAAAAGTTTAAACTGTTTTTTTATTTTAACAGCATCAAATTTTTGGCTCATTGGCATCGTAATTACTTTTAGTTTTTGTAGTACTGGCTTCGCTCCTTTTCATTTTGGCAAAGCAGCCTACAACAAAAGGTTTTGCAAAAGTGTGGCAGACGAATCTACACTTCAACAATTGAAAAAAAATGAGCTGCAGTTATCAGCTTTCCAGAATAAATCCAAGCTGAAGTTGTTAACTTCAACTTTAAAATAAAACCAAACTCCTGTCCCAAGCTTGACGCAAAGCTAATGCCACACCTTCGCAAAGCCTGGGACGTTGTGTGTAATTTTATTTAGAACACTAACCTTAAAATTGGGAACAGAAATCTGAACATTTTTTATTTATGAAAAATTTATTTTTAGTTTTTTTAACTTTCATCTTTATTTCTTGTGGCAATGGGTTTAAGAAAGAAGGTAATATGTTAATTGGAAAAATGAAATTGAAAAATGGGGAATCAATTGAGAAAGAAGTTTCTTATAAAGTTGATCCTTATGTTATTGACACATTAAAGCTCGACAAACAAAAGGTTGAAGATTTATTAAAAGAAGCCTCAATTGAAGCAAAAGCATCTTTAAAAAATCCATTATCTTTTGACCTACCAGTTTCGACAGAAAACTGTGGTTTTATATATTCCTTTGGACAAGACTCAATTATTAAAGTATCTATTGAATATATTGGGCAAAATGGTTTTGGTGTGAAAAGCAAAAACACAGGCATAGTAGAGTTTGACAAAAAGACACTTGCTGTAAAAAATAAAATATTCATTTAGATTAAAAATTATTTAATGAGTAACGACAAAAAAGAAGATGATAAAAAAACAAAACCTAGACCAATAATTAAGTCATTAGGAACAATTAGAGTATCATTTAATGAAGAAAAGATAGAAAAGCCAAAGGGTACAAAAAAGAAAAGTAACAACTAAAGAAATAATGCTATTACAAAATTTTGATGAACGTTTTTTAACAATAATAAAATTGTTTTCAATTAGTTCATCATATTTTTCTATGAAAGTTTCTTTGTAATATCTTTCTTGTAATTTGTCATCAAAGTCTTCAAAATCTTCAATTAAAAGTTTATCAGGACTGCATCCTGAAAATCCAATTTTTGCTGGTATTAGTGTATCAAACAAAAATATTAAACTAACTGAAGAACCAACTAAACAAATAATATAAGTTACACAATTAATGTTAGTTTGATTAGACAAAATTTTATCAAGGCAATATGCAATTATACCGAGATAAACCGCCAAAGCTGCATAACACTTATTTGTAGTTTCTCTGTAAGAACTAACAGACTCATCTAATAACTTCTCAGTTTTGTTAAGTATAAGCTCAATTGACAAATTACTATACTTTTCCCAGTTTATGTTTTCTTTTAACATTTTACAAATTTAAGAAAAATAAAAACTACACACAACAAGAGGTTTGGCGTTATGGCTGCTTGACGTTGTAAGCCTCAACAGCAGCAATGCTATTGGGCTTTAGTTTCAGCTTGACGGAACGCTATTCATCTTTTGTATATAACTTCATCTTTTTGTTATTAATTTGGCTGCGGTTATCAGCTTGACGTTTTAAAATGCAGCCACAACGCCAAGCCTTGTTCGTTGGGCGTCAGCTTAAAAAAATACTAAATCAATCAGACAATTTATGCCAATTCCAGACTTTCAGACTTTAATGCTTCCTTTTCTTAAACATATTGGAGATGACCAAGAACATTCGACAACTGAAACACACGACACATTAGCAACTAACTTTAATTTGACTGATGAAGAGAGAAATCAATATTTGCCAAGTGGAAATCAAAAGACATTTTATAACAGAGTTTTTTGGGCAAAAGCTCATTTGAAAATGGCAGGGCTTTTAGAGAATACAAAACGTGGACACTTTAAAATTACTCAGCTTGGAAAAACATCATTAGACAAAAAGCCAACGGAAATTAACATAAAATATTTGCGACATTTCCCTGATTATTTAGAAAATATTGGACGAACTAAAGAAGGTGAAAAAGCAGTTGAACCAGTTTCAGATATGGAAGTTAAAGAAACACCAGAAGAAATTTTAGAGAATAATTTTTTAAAAATTCGTAAGAACCTTGCACTTGAATTATTATCAAAAGTTAAACAATGTACACCAGCTTTTTTTGAAAGTTTAGTGGTAGAACTTTTAGTGAAAATGGGTTATGGTGGGACAATCAAAGAAGCAGGAAAAGCTACAAGATTAACAAGCGATGGTGGAATTGATGGAATAATTAAAGAGGATAGACTTGGACTTGATTTTATTTACATTCAAGCAAAACGTTGGGACACTCAATCAGTTGGTAGACCAGATGTTCAATCATTTGTAGGTGCTTTAGATGGACAAAGAGCAACAAAAGGAGTTTTTATAACAACCTCAAAATTTGCAGACACAGCTATTGAATATGTGAAAACAATTACAAAAAAAGTAATACTAATTGACGGAGAGCAACTAACAAATTATATGATTGACTACGGACTTGGAGTTTCAACTTTTACGACTTATGAAGTTAAAAAAATTGATAACGACTACTTTGGAGATGAATAAAATATAAGAAAGCCGAACGCCCAACATGAACTGTGTAAAAAACCAAATAAAAATTGATTTTTTTTAAGGTTTAGGTGAACAATAATTTGGTTGATACAAACTATTGTTTTTTACTACTGCAAAAACCTGTTTTAAAAGTT
>JBIKRV010000009.1:0-131864 GCA_044348985.1 Chitinophagaceae bacterium | reverse complement strand
CGGTGATTATCATGTTAGAAAGGCTTTTATGCCTATTAGGTTTTACCATCTTATTCCGCCCTTTGTTCTTTCAATTTTTGTTATTCTTCCGACCAATAAATTTAATAAAATGTAAACATAGGAAAGGTTTTGTGCTGAACAATATACTCTAAAGCTATTGAGTTTAATTTTTGTAGCCCATTTAGTAGGCATAGTATAACCAATAAGTAAATCTCGTAATGCGAAGTAAGAAGCATCCCTAATTAAATAATCACTTTGGGTCCAAGCATTTGTATAACCATTTGTAAAATAAGGTGTTTTACCATCACCAGGGTTGGCAGGGCTAATCCAGCGGTTAGCAATAAAAGCATTATTGTATTTACGTGCTTCATTATAAAAACCATCACCATTCATTACTTGCCCACCTTGTACACCTTGAAAAGTAAAGCTTAAATCAAAATCCTTGTAATTAAAAGAATTAGTTATACCCCAAGTAAAATCTGGATATGGATTTCCAATTACAGTTCTATCATTTAAATCAATTGTATTATCTCCGTTTATATCCACAAATTTTAGAGCTCCAGGAGTAAAATAACCTGATAAAGTACTTTTTGCCCCTTTAGCAACAGCAATATTTATATCATTTTGGGAATTCCAAATGCCATCTGTTTTAAAACCATAATACTGAATTGCAGGAGAACCAATTTTGCTGATGTAGCCATCTACCCTTTCTCCAACATTTAATAACAGATTTTCTAAGCCTAATTCCGTCAATTTATTATAAGTTCGAGCTATATTGAAAGAAGTTGACCATTTAAAGTTTCTGTTTCTGATGTTGTTGGATGTAATTTCAAATTCAATACCAATGTTTTTTATTCTACCAATATTATTAATAAATGAAGGCACCCCAGTAAAACCTAAAGCAGCTTGTTGTAATAATAGTTTTTCTGTTTCTGTTTGATAAACATCGACTGAAAAGTTAACTGCATTTTTCAATATAGCAACATCTACACCGGCATTATAACTGAATGTTCTTTCCCATGTAATATCTGGGTTGGATTGTATTGTAGAAGAAGGTAAAATACCACCAGTTGTTGTACCAGTTCCAGCCCCAGTAACGAAATTATTAAGGTACAATTGATCAGTCCACAAAAAATCTTGAATATCATTGTTTCCAACAGCACCAGCACTTATCCTATATTTTAAATTGTTTAACCAGCTAACATTCTTTAAAAAATTTTCTTTGCTAGCAACCCAACCTAATGATAATGCAGGAAATGAACCCCATTTATTTCCTGGACCAAACTTTGAGCTGCCGTCTGATCTAATACTAGCCATAAATAAATATTTATTATCAAAACTATAGGTTGCTCTAGCTAAGTAAGAAAGTAAGCCAACTTTTGTAATGGAAGAGAATGAATTAGGTATATCTATAGATTGTGCGGTATTTAACGTAGTTACATTATCGCTTAAATAATTTAAGCCAGTAGTTTGGCTAAAATTTGTACTTCTTTTTTGTACAGTAAAACCACCTAAAAAGTTTATGTTATGTTTTTTAATTTGTTTAGTATATGTTAATGTATTTTCATTTAACAAATCAGTAAATAAACGAGTTGTGTACACCCCTCTACTCACATCTCCCTGCCTATTGGAGTTAGATTTTGCAAAATCTAAACCTGAAGTGTAGTTTACATAGGCACTTAATAAAGTTTTAAAAACTAGCTCTGGAGTGAAAGTATAACTTAAATCCGCAGACGATAGAACCCTAAAATCGTCACTAGTAATTGTTCTAGTTTTTAATACAGAATATGGAGAATTATTTGCACTACTACTAATAGCTAAAACTCCATTTGAGGTGAAAGTTGAACCATCTGGCATAATGCCATTGTAAGGTAAATCATTAAACATTCTCGGTTGTGCAAAATCTCCTGGTTGAGCATTTGGAAAATTACTTGCCTGACGAACAAAAGCAGCAGACCTTTCGTCTAACACAAGTGGTAAATAAGAAGTAACCCTAGCAAAATCAGTAAAATTAGTTGAAGGTCGTTCTCTTTTGAAGTAAGAAGGATTTAAGTTAATTGTTAGTTTTAATTTTTTTGATATTTGTGCATCAATTTTACTTCTAACATTAAAGCGTTGGTATTCACTATTTAACATCATACCTTGATCGTTTTGATAGGCACCTGCTATATAATACTTCACTTCTTTTGAACCACCAGATATACTTAAATCTACATTCTGTACATTTCCTGGACGTATAGCAGCTTCTTGCCAATCAGTGGGAACTCCATTAAAAAAATTTTTTTCCAACAAATACGCACCCTTTTCTTGAGGAGTAATTAAATTACCTTTAGCATTAATCTGAGAGGTAGATGCATATTTAGTCCAAGCTGTATCGGCAAATCTTAATGCCGCTTCATCATATAATAATTGTGTATATTCAGTTGTAGTTAATATAGGATACAATTTGTATGGATTTTTAATGCCCCAAGAAACTTTTAAGTTAAACTTTGGTTTCTGTGCTTTGCCACTTTTTGTAGTAATTAAAATAACACCACTTGCTCCCCTTGAACCATATATAGCTGCTGAGGCAGCATCTTTTAACACCTCCACAGATTCTACATCACTCATATTAACAAAAGCAAGACCGTCTGGTACTGGATGCCCGTCTACTACTACCAATGGACTTGCACCCGCATTTAAAGAGCTTAGTCCCCTAACTTGAACTTTTGGATCAGAACCAGCTTCAGGATCAATATTTTGTACCTGCACACCTGCTATTCTACCCTGCAATGCCTGATCTAAACGAGCAATAGATGTTTCGTCTATTTTATCGTTTTTGTACTTAACAATTGCACCTGTAACACTGGATTTTTTTGTGTACCATAACCAATTACAATTACCTCATCGGAGGCTCCATTGCTTGATTTTAACTGTACAACAATACTTTGAGATTTGGTGGGTGTTATTTCTTGATTATCGTAACCTATATAGCTTACAACAATCGTTTTACCTTGATCGATTTTTAAAGAAAAACTACCCAAAGAATCGGTACTTAAACCTTTTCCTTCCCCTTTAATAATGATACTTGCACCTTGCAAGGGTAAGTTTGTTTCTGTTGAAACGACAACACCTTTAATGGTAATTTTACTTGAAGATTGTGCAATTAGTTTTGTTGTACATATTGTACAAAATAACAGTAGAAGTGTTACTACTTTTCTCATAATGGCGGTTATTAATATTTAGCAAATCGTTAAAAAAATTTCTATCCGTTTAACTTATAATCTCTGGCAACCTGCATAATCTCGTCTAAATGAACATGCATGGCAGCTTCTGCCGCTGCTACATCCTGTAATACAATTGCATCTAAGATATTTTTATGTTCTATCACAGCTCTTGTGCTTCTGTCGGTACCACAAACATTATTTTCTACAATTGTTCTTATTAAATCGGGTACTACAATCAGCATCATACTTTCAATCACCTGATTTTTGGTAGCTGCAGCAATTTTTATATGAAACACCATGTCTTCCTCAAAAGCATTTAATCCCTTAGAAGCCTTTCTTTCATGGTCTATTAATGCGGCTTCTATTTCTACCAAATCAGCATCGGTTCTTCTTTGTGCAGCCAATTTAATAGAGTTCAACTCCATATAATACCTAGCTTCTATTAATGCACCAAAGTCGTCTTTGTTTAAGTTGATTACATCGCCCAATAAACTTTCTAAAATTTTAATGCTTAATCCAGCAACATAAGTTCCACTTTGAGGTGATGTTTTAAGTAAACCATAAAATTCTAGTTTAAGGATGGCTTCTCTAACATAACTACGACCAACTCCAAAACGTTCGACTAATATTCTTTCAGGGGGTAGTTTATCACCGGGTTTTAACTGTCCGGAAGAAATCAATTGTTTCAACTGCCTGATAATTTTATCAGCCGGGCTCTCCACTTTAATAGCAGTAAAAGTTTCTATGATATTTGTTGGCTCCATATAAATCGTTTTTGGCATACCAAAAATTGGTTAACCAATTTTTGGTATGCCAATATTAGAACCTATTTTCGTATTGACAAATTTTTTCTCTAAAAATTTGGTGAATTGCATAAAAAAATTTCAAAAAGCATTGCATACAAAAAAAGGCTTCACCATTGTGAAGCCTTTAACTATTGAGTTTAAAGTATGTTTACACTCCACCAAAAATGCTAAAACCACCATCTACACAAATCATTGAACCTGTTACAAACTTGCTGGCATCACTTAATAACCATACCAATGCTCCCTGTAACTCATCAGGATTACCAAAACGTTTAAACGGTGTTTGCTTAATAACAGCTTCGCCCCTTTCTGTATAACCACCTTCTTTTTTGGTTAATAAATAGCGGTTTTGCTCAGTAAGAAAAAAGCCAGGAGCCAACGCATTCATTCTTATTTTGTCTCCATATCTATTGGCCAGCTCAACTGCAAACCATTGGTTGTAGCAATCTACAGCAGCTTTACCCATGTTATAACCTAACACCTTTGTTATTGCTCTTTTGCTGTTCATAGAAGAAATATTAACAATACTTCCGCTACCGGTTTGTGCTATTGCTTCACCAAAAACTTGTGTTGGAAGTAAGGTACCCCAGAGATTAATATCCATTGTTTTTTTCATTCCTTCCATATTGATAGAAAAAATACTTTCATTTGGTTGCAACACACCTTCTGGCATATTACCACCAGCAGCATTTACCAACCCATCAATTTTTCCAAAAGCATCTAAAACCTGTTTTTTACAAACCTGCAATTGATCTTCCTGCAAAACATCAGCAACCAATGCAATTGCTCTACCACCTTTGGCATTAATAGCTGCTGCACGTTCTTCTGCAACATCCTTTTTTCTACCCAAGATACCAACTGCACCACCAACAGAAACTATTGCTTCTATAAAGGCACTTCCCAAAATACCTGTACCGCCTGTTACAACAATCACTTTTCCGTCTAAACTATATGTGTTTAACATGTTGATTATATTTAAAATATTATTAACCTAAACTATAATAATGTGTTTGTAGGAACGGGGTCTATATCGCTGTAGTCTTTATTCTCACCAGCCATTCCCCAAATAAAACTATAGTTTGCTGTACCACAACCCGAATGAATGCTCCATTCAGGAGATAAAATTGCCTGATGATTTGCTACAACAATATTTTTTGTTTGCTGGGGTTCGCCCATAAAATGCATTACTCTTTGATCTTCTGCTACATCAAAATAAAAGTACACTTCGCTTCTTCTGTCGTGCACATGACTTGGCATTGTATTCCATACACTTCCTGTTGCCAAAACTGTTAATCCCATTACCAGCTGACAACTTTGTACACCTTGCAAATGAATGTATTTATAAATGGTTCTTTCGTTACAGGTATCAGATGAACCCAATGTTACAGGCGAAGCTTCGTTGCCTTTTAGCAAACGTGTTGGGTGCGTTGCATGTGCAGGAGAAGATAACAAATAAAACAATGCTGGGTTATTTGCATCGACACTTGCAAAACTTACTTCTTTGCTGCCCATTCCAGCATATACACAATCGTATTTATTAAGCTGAAAACTTGTACCATCAACTGTTACAGTGCCTTCTCCCCCAACATTAATGATACCCAATTCACGCCTTTCTAAAAAGAAAATACTTTTTAAAATTTCATAAGTTGGTAATATCAACTTTTCATTAACAGGTATAACTGTTCCTGCAATTAACCTATCGTACATAGTATAGGTAAGATTAAATTGATTGCTAACAGTTAAATTGCTTAATAAAAAAGATTCTCTTAATTGCTGAGTTGTAAATGTTGAATACTGAGCTGGGTGCACTGCATACGCCAGTGGCAATTTTGATGATAATGACATAGAATTATTTTTAAAAAATTATGAATACCGAAACGGTACGTAAGTGTGCAAGCATTGCAAATGTATAATTTGCAAACAATTTCTAAGAAAAATAATTTGCTGGTGAAAAGATTTTTTTACATTTGTTCATCATCATACTTGCTCTCCCTCTGTAATCATGCATTAAATGCATTGCTTTATTTTATAATTTATTTTACGTATTAAAATTATTGCCGTATGAAAAAGGTGATTTTTACACTTTTGTTTTTTATTGTTTCGAACATTGCTTTTTCGCAAACAACTTATTATTGGGTTGGTGGACTTGTAGAAGGAAATATTTCAACTGCTAGTAACTGGAACACCTCACAAAATGGAAGTGGTACAGCAAGAGGCACAGCTGCATCAACCGATGTTTTAGTTATTGATGGAACTAATATTGGTGGTATAACACCCACAACAGGTACTGCTATTGTTAATATTAATGGTGCAACTACAGCACAACTGAAAATAATTAATGGAGCAACTGTATCATTTGTAAGAACTGCAACTGTTGGTACACTAACAATTGCAAATAACACTTCGGGTGAAGATGGCTTGTTTATTGATGCAACCTCTACACTAACCTGTACAACTCTTGGCAGTACAACTGGTGCAGTTTATTTAGATTTTCCAACTTCAACAGGTCTTATTGCAGGTAAACTAACTTATATACAAGGGGCTGCAACACCAAATAGTAATCGTTTAACTGCAAGAACTGTTGGTGCTGTTGTTTTTGCAACTGGCTCTACATTCGAATACGATAATACCATTACCTATCCATTTGGTACAGTTGGAACAGGTACAAGTAATTCTTCAAACGGGGCCATTGTTTTTCAGTCTGGTGCTAATCTTATCAATAACAGTATTTACAGCCCTTTTGGTAGTAATTCAACAAGTATGATTGTTGATTTTAAGCCTGGCAGTAATTATTATGTTAGAAAAACAATGACTACTGGTTCAGTCACCAATTCAAAAACATTTGCCAATGTATTTGTTCAAAACAATTCAACTTTAACTACTGATGCTGCTGCACTAAATAAGATAGAAAATCTTACAATTGATGCTGGAAGTACTTGGGTTGTTGGTACTTCTCCTGGTACACAAATACCGTTGCTGGGAAATCTTGTTGTTAATGGAACATTGAATGGCATCAATGGAGGAGTTGGAGGAACTACTACGCTGGTAATGGCTGGTAGTTCCGCACAAAGTATAAGTGGTACAGGAACCATTAATGTAACAAACTTTGTTGTTGGAGATAATTCTAACGTAACATTGAATACAGATATTAGTGTAGCTGCTGCCAGCAATATTTATGGTGCTATCAATTTTACAACTCGTAAAATTAGCGGCACAGGTAGTTTTACTTCAAGAGTTGGTTTTGTTCCAAGCACAGGTGCTACACAAACAGGTGCAGGCTTAACCAATGGTTCTTTTTTAGTTTCAGTTACAGCAAATTTAGCATTAAGCAGTTTACAAGGTTTATCAATTGCAGGAACTGGAATTCCAGCAGGAACAAATATTGCATCTTACTCTTCTTCCAATGGTCAAATTACATTATCTAAAGCAGCAACTGCAACCAATACAGGTGTTACATTAACCTTTAGCAGTAACGCTGCAACCTTATCTACATCAAATACAAATGGCTTCGATAGTACCAGTGGTTCTGTTATTGTTACAGGCACAAAAACCTACCAATCGGGTACAAACTATATTGTTAATACAGCAACAGTAAATCCAGTTGGCATTACGTCTGGCTCAACAGTTTCAACTGCTGGCAACCTAACACTTAATGCTGCTTCAACTACAAACTTTAATACAAGAATCAATGGCACACTTACACTAAATACTGGTAAATTAACCATTAGAGCAATAGATACTGTACGCTTAACCACTCCTACAGCAATAGCAGGATCTCCATTTAATTCATCTAAATATATTGTTACCGAAAAATCAGGTGCAAATGTTGGTACACTAAGAGTTGATGCTTTTACAACAGCTACATTATTTCCAATTGGAAGTGCAACAAATTACTTACCTGTAACACTAACACCTACTTCTATTGATACATTTATAGTGAACGTATTTGAAGGTGCAACTGTAGACGGAACTCCAAATGGCACAACAATGAATGCAGGACAAAAGTCTAGAATTGTAGATGCTATTTGGAACATCAATAAAATTTCAACCAATACCAATGCTTGTGCTATTTCAACTGGATTTGTAAGTAGTTTAGAAGGTTCAATATTCACCGGACTTGCTAATAATCAAATTGGTATTAGCCGCTATGATGGAGCCAATTGGACAGTTGCGTCAGGTAGTGGAGATAATGTTGCAAATACTGCAACTGCAACTGGCTTTACAAGTTTTGGAGCATTTGGCGTTGGTCAGGTTGGTTTAGCTTTACCTGTAAAAATCACCTCATTTAATGCCAAAGCAATTAATGGAACTGTACTGTTAAACTGGACTGTTGAAAAAGAAATAGATATTGCTTCTTACACTATAGAAAGAAGCTTAGATGGTATAAGTTTTACACAAAATGGAACAGTTACTGCAACTAACCAATTCACTTATTCATTAACTGATTTTGCTCCTAGCACTAATAATTACTACAGAATAAAAGTTATTGGCAAAGACAATGGGATTTCCTATACTAGTACAATTAATCTTAAGATGAATACAATTATAGGGGATATTAGCATTTATCCAAATCCTGTAAAAAATGAATTGCTTAATATTCAGCTGAGTAGCTTAACGAAAGGAACAACAGGCATTAAAATTTATAATCCAACTGGTTTATTGGTTTACACTTCATCCTTTATATATGATGGTGGGGTGAGTTTAAAAACAATTAAGCTTGATAGAACAAACATAAAAGGTATTTATATAGCCGTAATTAATTTACAAAATCAATCTAAACAATATAAGTTTATTGTAGAGTAAAACCCTTTGGATGGAACAGTTCATAGAAAATCTGCACCTATTTTTTTACAACTATATATAATAGACAGAAAGAAAAATAAACCCAAATATTTAGGATGGATTACTTTACTGCATTAACCAAATAAAACATGATAAAATTATTGTCCATTTTACTGGCTGTATTATTATTAAGTACAGCAAATGCACAAAACAACGATTGTAAGAATTTTAAAACTGGAAAATTTAAAATCACAGCCAATGGTTCTACAGTTTATATAGATAGAACCAAAGAAACTCAAATCGAAACCGTTGATGATGGCACTAGAATAATTCTTAAAATAAAGTGGATTGATGATTGTACCTATACCCTACAGTTTGTAAAATATGCAAGTAATCCAAACAATATGCCTTTGGATACAGAAATGATATTAACTGTAAAAATTACCAGTATTTCTAAAGAAAGCTATTTTCAAGAAACCACTTCCGATAAGTTTAAAGAAGTTTTTAAATCTGAAGTAAAAAAACTCAGTAACTAAACCTAAAAAGAAGTTGAAAGCAATAAAAAATCCTCACATAAATGTGAGGATTTTTAAATAGGCTATTGTAAAATTATTTTACTTCAACTTCAGCACCAGCTTCTTTTAATTTAGCAACTAAATCATCAGCTTCTGCTTTAGATACACCTTCTTTAACGGGTTTTGGAGCACTGTCAACTAAGTCTTTAGCTTCTTTCAAACCTAAGCCAGTTAATTCTTTAACGATTTTAACTACACCTAATTTGCTGGCACCGCCGCTAACCAAGATAACATCGAAAGATGTTTTCTCTTCTACAGCAGCAGCAGCTTCGCCACCACCTGCAGCAACTACAACTGCAGCAGCAGCTGGTTCAATGCCATAATCAGCTTTCAATACATCAGCTAATTCTTGTACTTCTTTTACTGTTAAGCCTACTAATTGTTCGGCCAATGCTTTAACGTCTGCCATTTTTTTACATTTTAACCGCTTTCATTGTTTTGTAAACTCCAGCGGATGGTTATTAAATTTGTCTCATTTTAACCTCAGAGACATTGGGAATTTGTAATTGGGAGTTTGAAATTATAAATTTCAAATTATTCAGCCGTTGCTGTTTCAGCTTGCTTTTCGTGGTGGTGCAATAAAGCAGCCAATACACGTTTAGCAGGCGATTGCAACAATCCGATAACTTCACCAATAAGCTCATTCTTAGTTTTAATTTGGGTAAGAGCTTTTAATTGGTTGTCACCAGCATAAACATCTCCATTAATAAAAGCAACTTTCAAAGCTGGCTTTTCACCATTTTGATTTGCTTTACGGAAAGATGAAATAATTAAAGCTGGTTCTTTAGGGTTTTCACTAAACATCAATGCTGTTACATTGTGTAAGCTATCGTAAACACCAGCATATTTTTCGCTGTCTAAGCTTTCTAATGCTTTTTTGATTAAAGTGTTTTTAGCCACTTTCATTTCAACTTGTTTATCAAAACAAGCTTTACGCAATTTGCCTACTTGTGCAACACTTAAAGATTCAGTGTCGGTAATGTAGAAATTATTGTATTGTGAGAATTTCTCCTTGAGAACTTCAATCACTTCATTTTTTTGTTGTTTAGTCATAACTAAATTTTATTAAACCCATATCACAGTACTACAATAATGCAGTACTCCATAGGATTAGTTAGATAATGCTTTTGTATCCAATGAAATTCCAGGACTCATTGTGCTGGCCATGCTCACTGCTTTTAGGTAAGTACCTTTTGCAGAAGATGGTTTTAATTTCATGATTGCGTTAATTAATTCAGTACTGTTTTCTGCAATCTTAGTAGCATCGAAAGAGATACGACCAATAGAAGCATGAACGATACCAGTTTTATCAACCTTAAAAGCAATTTTACCGCCTTTAACTTCATTTACTGCTGCAGCAACATCATTCGTTACTGTACCAGTTTTAGGGTTTGGCATTAAGTTACGAGGACCTAATATTTTACCCAATTTACCAATTTTAGGCATAACTGATGGAGTTGCTACAATAACATCTACATCTGTCCAACCACCTTCAATTTTGGTAATAAATTCGTCTAATCCAACATAATCAGCTCCTGCTTCTTTAGCACTTGCTTCTTTATCGGGTGTACATAAAACCAATACACGTTTGGTTTTACCAGTACCGTGAGGTAAACTTACAGTACCACGAACTTGTTGGTCAGCTTTTTTAGGATCTACGCCTAAACGGATATGCAAATCAACAGAACTATCAAATTTAGTGCAGTTAATTTCTTTAACTAAAGTGGAAGCCTCTTTTAATGAGTAAGCTTTGTTTTTATCCACCTTAGTATTGGCTACTTTTCTTTTTTTAGTCAATGACATTTTTTAGAATTTTGTTAGGTGAATAAATTAGTTTTCCCAAGGGGCATTTCCATCAACAGTTAAACCCATGCTACGTGCTGTACCAGCAACCATTTTCATGGCACTTTCTTTGGTAAAACAGTTCATATCAGGCATTTTGTCTAAAGCAATTGCTTCAACTTGAGCCCAAGAAACTTTACCTAATTTAACACGGTTGCTTTCTTTACTACCTTTTTGAATTTTTGCTGCTTCCATTAATTGAATTGCAGCTGGTGCAGTTTTAATGATAAAGTCGAAAGACTTATCAGAATAAACAGTAATTAAAACAGGAACAACTTTTCCCATTTTGTCTTGAGTTCTAGCATTGAATTGCTTACAGAACTCCATGATGTTTACACCCTTAGAACCAAGGGCTGGACCTACTGGAGGTGCAGGGTTGGCTTGACCACCTTTAACCTGCAACTTCACATAGCCGGAGATTTCTTTTGCCATTTTTCTTGTGATTTAATTGGTAATAGCGTCGATTAATTGGTAATTTCTAATTTGAAACTGCTAATTATTCAACTCCCAAATACGTTGGTTTTACGCAACGAATTCAATCATTCTTAATTGTAAAGAACTTTTTGGGATTGCAAAAGTAGGGGTTTAACCGGTAAAATAACCAATTGAAGCAATATTTTTTAGGTAAAGGCCTGATTATAAGACCAAGGGCTATAATCAGCTCTACAAAACCAAGCTTTTGTTTCTGTTTTCGCAAACAGTAACCTTCTGTGTCGCCCAGCTATTTTGCTGCAATCTGTCAATCCGTTAACTTACATTACAGTATTATTATCAAATAATGTTATATTGGTATTTCAAAGTCATCCTTTTTATGAAATATTCGTTGTTACTATACACTTTTGTATTGATTCAAACAATCGTTGCAGCACAACCACAGGCAAGTAGTTGTACAACAAGCAATACCGTTGCAACTACTTATTCAAATGATGTTGCGATACTTACGGTAGCACGTTTAAATAGTATTAACTCCAACTTTAAAGACAGTATAGAAATTCCAACTATTTATTCAGATTCAATTGCAAAGGCTTTATACGCCATTCATAATATGCCAACCTCAGCATTAAAAGACACTATTATGAACTTGTTTGGCTTTACTAACTTTAATGCTATACCATCCAATGCAACAATTTATGAAATAGACTCATGCCATATTATCAGATCAGGTAATTTATTTAGTGGATATTCTATGAAACGTATTGCAGTAAATGTTTTACCAACTGCTTCTATTGCATCAAGCTGGATAGCTGGAAATTACAATACAACCACGAATGCTTCATTAAACAACTTAATTAACAAGTATGGATTAACTGTGAGTTTCTATGCAGATTATGGCATATACAGGGTGTATAATATTCAATGCCCAAAACCATATAATACAAAAGCATTGGCTAAAGCATTGTTTAACACTACAGCTTTTAGTTATGCTGAAGCACAACCCTATATTGGAGATGGTAATAACGTAACACTAAATTTTGAACCTGATGGTATTATGCTGGATTATAGAAATGGTTGTGGCGACTGCCCATCGTGGTGTACCTATGGAAGTAACTGGTTTTTTAAAGTAAGGTACAGTAATTGCTCAGTCGAATATTTAGGAGCATCCAGAGAATTAGGCATGTTACCAAACACCACCTGCATACGTGGCAATGCAATTATGCCAAGCTTGTTTTCGTATTTACAAGGATATGCTAATGGAAACATACATACGCTTGAATGGAAAACCACAGCCATACCAAATATTCAAAGTTTTTTTATTGAACAAAGTATAGATGGAATTAACTATACAGTATTAACCAATATGCCACCTTCGGTAACTAATATCTACAAATGGAATATTTTCTCAACTAGCAGTAACACTGTTTTATACAGAATTAAAATAGTTGGAAAAGATGGATATACTGCTTACAGCAATCTTATAAAAATAATAGCGTCAGCAAAAACACTATTACAGTTATACCCTAACCCAGTCGTAAACAATGCCATGCATTTAACGTACACTAAACTGGAGCAGGGAAAATACACCATTGAATTATTTGACCAAAATGGTCGAATTGTTTTTAAACAACCTATTGTTATAAACAATACTTCAGGCAATTTACTTATTCAGCTTTCCGTAAGTATTGTAAAAGGGAATTATTTAGCAGTTATCAAAAGCAGTCAGGCAATAATGTTGAAACAGTTTATCACGAATCAATAAAATCTCTACAAATAAAAAAGCCCATCGTTTTATGATGGGCTTTCAATTTTTTAGGCGGCGAGCTTTTCTTTTTTTCGTTTTACCTGATTGGTTATTGAATCAAGTGCATTTTCAAAACTTTCTTCAAATGATTTAGAGGAGGCTTTTACAAAGAATTCGTGTTTAGGAATGTGTACTTTGATCTCCACAATTTTGTCTTTAATGTTGTGTACCACATTGTCTAATTTCAAAAACACATCTACTTTAATAATTCGGTCGTGATAGGTTTTTAATTTTTCGATTTTAGTACTTACAAAATCCACTAATTTTTGATCTGCATCAAAGTGCACAGTTTGGATGTTAACGTTCATAACACTGTATGTTTTAAACGGGTGAAAAAATAAAATTTAAAAGAACTAACTGTGTAATACTAGAACATAGGCTATTTTAATTTTTTATTGGGATGAACAAGATAAGAAAAGCAATTGAAAACGAAAAATTAATATCGGGTGTTTTTGAATAATTTTCTTTTTTCGATACACTGTTAAAACGCTAAAATGAATGAAAAAGTGTTTGAAGGGGAGAGAAGGTGAAAGGTGGAAGGAAAAAGGTTTAAGGTTTTACGTCATGTCGAGGATAGGGGACATCTGTTGAATAGTTGTAGAAAGCTGGGTAGATTCCCCCCTATCGTCGGAATGACATTCTAGTTTTGGGTAAAAGGTTTACTTACTAAAAAACTAAAGAACAATAAACGAATCTATGATCCAGTATCCAGTATCTAACATCCAGTGACGTGCATCCTGCATCATTATTAATCAACTTTTCATGGGCTGCACGACTGGCAGTAGTAGCTGGCTTTGTGATTGGGCATTGAGTATTAGCTAAGCCACTACTACAAAATGCGTGAACTGAAGCTGACATATTTTATGTAGCTGATAGCCCCAATTTTTATGCTTTAGGATGTGCTTTTTTGTACACGTCTTTCAACTTTTCGATGGTATTGTGGGTGTACACTTGTGTGGCTGCTAGGCTACTATGACCAAGTAGTTCTTTTACAGCATTTAAATCGGCTCCATTATTCATTAAATGGGTGGCAAAACTGTGTCGTAAAATGTGTGGACTTTTCTTTTGTACGGTGGTTACCAAACCCAAATATTGTTTTACAAATGCATACACCGAACGTGGTTGCAACGCTTTGCCTTTTTGGTTTACAAATACCAATGGTAGTATTTTTTGTGCATCACTTTTACTATTGATATAAGCTTGCAACGCCTGCATTAATGGGTTAGACACTGGTATGATACGTTCTTTATTGCCTTTACCCAATACTTTTATTTGTAGATAAGCTGGGTCGAGTTGAGATTCTTTGAGGTTGATGAGTTCATTTAAACGCATGCCTGTGGCGTAAAATAATTCGATTACCAACTTTTCGGTTTGGCCTTTCCAATCATCTGTAAACTCAACATGCGTTAGTAAAGTGTCTATGTTTTTTTCTTCTACAAAAACAGGCAATCGCTTGGGAATTTTTGGAGAAACCACAGTTGTCATGGGGGTTTGTGTGATAACGCCTGCTTTGAGTTGATATTTAAAAAAAGATTTTAAACTGGATATTTTTCGATTGAGGCTTTTAGCCGACATATCTTCTTTGCCCTTCATATCGGCCAGCCAAGTTCGTACAAACATGGCAGTAATTTTTGTAATTGCTGGAGCATCGAATTGGCTTTGCAAAAACACAAAAAACTGTTCTAAATCGTTTTGGTACGAAATTATGGTGTGCTGCGAATACCTTTTCTCGAACTTTAAATAGTTTAAGAAAGCTTGTAGCTGAGGATATGTTTGGTGAATGGTATGCATAAAAAAAGTAGCCTAAGTTACGTAACTTAAACTACTTAAATATATTAGTAAGAAGGTTTGCCTCTTAATCTAACTGACCTGTAGACAATTGCTGCTTGTAAATAGCTTTCAACACCTGCGTTCTGCGTACAACAGAAGGTTTGGTGAATGTTTGACGGTCTCTTAATTGCAAAAGTGTTTTACTTTTTTCAAACTTCTTTTTGTACTTTTTTAGAGCCTTGTCAATGTTTTCGCAATCTTTTGAATCGATAATAAGCATTTAATATACCTCCTTTAAGTGATTAATTGGGCAACGAAGATAGGAATAGAATTGAAAAATCCAAATATGAATTAGTTTTCTTTTTGTTCAATAAACTCATCATAATAATAATTCACCTTAATACTATTGGTATCTACAGAAGGATTTAACCAATGAATGCCCTGTTTAAAGCCCATACGATATACGGGCAAACGATGTATGGTAACATGCAATGTATCGATAATCAATGGTTTATTGGGCGTTTGCATAAAATGTTGTGCAACCTGTTGCTGTACTTGTACAGCATAAACAAATGCACTTTTAAATTGCACAGAAGCCTGGTATTTGCCATATCCCCAGTACAAAAAAAGATTGCAGAATATAAATATTTGCCAAGGAATGCTGCTTTTTTGCTGAAGATAAATACCTAATCCCAAGCATAAAAAAATAGCCGGTAGGTATAAATACCGACCAGACTCGAATGAACGAACTGTTATGCCCAGAGAACCTACAGGCAAAAGCAGTACGACTATACTTACTACCCAAAGCATCCATCTTTTATTGTTCAGTTCTTTTTTATGCAGCCAAAGTACAACTAAGAAAACAGCCGTTACAACAGCTAGGCCAACTATGAAATAATATGTTGAAGATGGATTTAAAAATAGCCTGTACATCAAACGTATGGCATTGCCCAAAAGATTCTGCAGATTGAACCCATTAAAATTCTCTCCTTCATATTTACCAATGACTTCGGTGGTAATTAATTTTCGGGCAACCACATAAATAACTGCTGCTAGTATTGTAGTAGCAGCAAAAACAAGCTTTTGCTGTTTTTGTATTTTGTCTTTTGCCGCAAATGCAATGAGTATAAATACGAGTGGAAATAATATACTTTGCTCATACGTAAATAAGGTGAGCAAAAAATAAATACATGCAAAAATGTAAGTGAATAAAGTTTTGTGGGACGTAAGAAATAACTGAACCATTGCTAAAAAAAAGATGGCCGACAAAGTGGGTGTTCTGCCTAAAATCCAGGTTAATGATTCGCTGTTTTGTGGATACAACAAAAAAAGAATAACCGTTAGTAATGCTGCTTTTTGTGCAGCTAAATGATTGGCTGAACAATACTTTACTGCAATAGCAATGGTTAAATAATACAACTGCATACAAACGATTGCATGCAATAATAAAGCGGTAATATGAAAGCCAAATGCTTGTTTATGCCACAACCATAAATCGAATCGAACCAATAATTCGTGTATTGGACGAACAGATCTTTGCTGAAACAATACGCCACCATCGGTTAAAGGAATATGCACAAAATCGTCGTTCAAAAAATAAAGATTTCCCGGCCAGTATAGCAGTAAATTTGCAACGGCAAAAATGGACAATATTAATATGAGAACTTTTTTGCTCAATTCCTGAATCTTTAGTTTAAACAAGATTACAGCATTTTTTTACTTGTTCAATTAAAAAATATGTTTACTGGCATTATAGAAACCACTGGTGTAATTACCCATATAGAAACAAAAGGAACCAATGTTACTTTTACCGTTGCAAGTTCAATTAGCCATGAATTAAAAGTTGATCAAAGTGTTGCTCACAGTGGCATTTGCCTCACAGTTGAACAAGTTGTTAATGGGCAGCATACCATTACTGCAATACAGGAAACTTTGCAAAAAACCAATGCTGGAAAATGGAAAGTGAATGATGTAGTAAATATTGAAAGATGTTTATTGGCCAACAGCCGTATTGATGGGCATTTTGTGCAAGGACATGTAGATGCTACTGCTGTTTGTGTTGATCAAAAAGATGAAAGCGGCAGCTGGTTACTTAGTTTTGAATTTGAAGAAAAGTTTGCTGCATTAATGATAGAAAAAGGTTCTGTATCCATTAACGGAACAAGCCTTACTTGTTTTAATGTTGGTCGAAATCGTTTTTCAGTAGCCATTATTCCTTATACCTATACACATACCAATATTCAGTATGTACAGATAAATGATACGGTAAATATTGAGTTTGATGTATTTGGAAAATACATGAATCGTTTTTACGAATTGATGCAAACCACTAACGCATAATATTTAACGAAATATCAGTATGAACAAACAACGCATCAGTTGATGGATTAAATGTTAAGCAAACTGTACCTTTTACAACATAATTTTTCTTGAAGCTTTTATCCTGCATCAAAATAGTAGAAAAAGAAATCGCCGATTGGAACTGGCTAAAAGCAGTTTTCTCAAACGTATATTTTGCCAACAATAATTTACCGAAAACAAATATCAACCGTGTATTGGCAATAATAGGTTTGGTATATGATAACCCAGTACATTTTTATTGCTGAACCAATAATCTTCGTGCAAAAAAATATTACCTATTGGCCTTAATGAATTTCGTTGCAACCAAATATTTTTAGCACTTTCAGGAATATGCAAAAAATCATCGGCTAAGAAATACAAATTAAATGGACGATACAAATACAAGCCAGCAATTGCAGCTATAGCAGCAAGTGAAAATAAATAAGGCTTTACTGTTTTATCCATTGTTGTAAAGTAATAGAATTATTCTTTCAAAATATCTCGAATAAAATTATGGTATTCATCGAAAGATGGTAGGTTGTTATGCCTACCTCCATGAATTCTTATTAATGTGATTTTACCCGGACTTAAAGCTTGTAATTTTTCACTTTGGGAAATGGGTATTAAGGTATCTTTTGTACCGTGCAAAATGTAGGTATGACAATTTACTTTTCGTATCCACTTATCAGTTCTTAGATGAAATCGTAAAATAAAACGAACAGGCAATATGGGTAAAAACCGTTCTACAACTTTTTTAAAACTGTAGTACGGAGCATCTAAAATTAAATACCTTGGCTTGTTGTCGCAAGCAATTTTGGTAGCAAACCCGCTGCCCATACTTCTTCCATAAACCAATAAATGTTGTTCATAATATTTCTTTTTTAACGCATCGTACACAAATTGCATATCGCTGAGCATTTCTTTTTCACTACGCTTGCCTGTACTCTTTCCAAACCCTCGATAATCTACCAAAACAACATCGTAATTAAAGCGATAAAAGTCTTTGGCATATTTGGCCCAACCCTTTATGCTACGTGAGTTTCCATGAAAGTATAAAATTAAACCTGCTGGATTATCTCTGTAAAAATGTAGCCCATTAATACGTACTCCAGCTTCAATATCAAAGAAAAGTTCTGTAAACGGCACATCATAGGTAAACTTAAAATCTTGCTTTAATTTCTCGGGTTTAAATATCAATTTTTCCTGCAAAAAATAAGCAAGTACAGACAGTACAACAATACCAATAACAATATAGAGAATTAAGGAGTTGATGGCAGTTTAATTTTGGGTTGAAAATATTACAGAATGAAGATAGTTATTTGTGGGATTGGGTAAAAACTAAAGACTAAAAACTAAAGAACTAAAAATCAGCATTTCCTGACTAATATCTAGCATCCAGTAACCAGCATTCAATATTTTGCATCAAGTATCAAGCTTCTTCCAAGCTTCCATTCCACCTTTTACATTAATTAAGTTGGTAAAGCCAAATTTCGTTTCCAATCGTTGAATAGCTATTTGACTGCGAATACCTTTTCGACAATAAATATAAACAGGAATGTCTTTGGGTATTTCATTTACATAATTCAATATTTCACCCAATGGAAACAATTTGCCACCAATATTTTCCAGCTCATGCTCAAAATCTTCTCTTACATCAATTAAAAAAGTATCTGGTTCTTGTTTTAATTTTTCTTCTAACGCTGTAGTGCTAATATGCTGCATAATAACTATAAAAAAGAGCGTTTATAAAAACGCTCTTCAGTTTTAATAACCTGTTTCTTCTTCTGTATCATCTTGAGATTCGAAATAAGTTCTTTGTAATTTCAAATCATTGATGGGTGCTACAATGAGTGGAAATTTTTCTACTGTTACAAAACTTGGATCGAGACCAAAACCACGTTCCTCACTCAACGATATTTCTTTTAACCAGAAATACAGTTTCATAATGACCCTTTCAAAAAATGGTAATTCATTATCTTGACTCAAGTATTTTTCCAACACAATAAATTGAAAATCCCCCACTACATTATTCTTGCCCAAACTTTCGTATCGGCTAGTAATATTTACTTCTTTGTTGGCCACTAAATCCAATACTACTTTTTTAAACATTAGGTTAATGCGTTGCTCTACCCTGAAGCCTAATCTAAATTCGATACGAATAATGTCATTTGGAATAATATGTTCTACAGTATATTCACAAGTGTAAGGATCATCCAAAACATCTACATGAACAAACCAATAAATATCGGCACGTTTGGGCTTTCTGTTTAATATAGAATAAATGATTTTATGCTCAATTTCTTTGTGGTTGTTGGCACTGGTCATGTACACCATGTGTGTAGCAAATTTGGGAACTGTTTTATCGTTGCTCAGCTCCTGAATTTGGGGTATATAATCTTCTAATCGAACAAACTCTACATATCGGTTCTTAATTTTTCTGCTTCTGAACCACACATACATTACAACAAACAATGCACCACCCACAATTAATGTTACATAACCACCATGAGGAAACTTTTCTAAGTTGGCAACTAGGAAAGAAATTTCAATAGCAAAATAAACAAATAGGTATAAGTAAATCCAAACAGGAATAACCCGTTGACTAACCAAATAATTGGCAAACAAAATACTGGTACTAATCATACACATGGTAATGGCTAAACCATAAGCTGCTTCCATTTTAGAGGACTCTCTAAAAAATAACACAATACCTAAACAGCCCAACCACAACAATGCAGATATACCAGGAATATACAATTGTCCTTTTTCTTCTGTTGGATAATGAATTTTCATTTTAGGCCACAAGTTTAACCGCATGGCTTCTGAAATAAGTGTAAACGAACCACTAATTAAAGCCTGACTGGCAATAATAGCAGCTACTGTTGCTATAACAATGCCTATCAACTTAAACCATTGTGGCATTATACTAAAGAAGGGATTGAAAATTAAATCGGTTGTTGTATCAAATACCTGACCTTGCACATGAGCCAACATCCATGCACCCTGCCCTAAATAATTTATTATTAAACAGGCTTTTACAAAAACCCAGGAAACACGAATATTGTCTTTGCCACAATGTCCCAAATCACTGTACAATGCTTCGGCACCAGTAGTACATAAAAACACAGCTCCTAAAATCCAAAAACCTTTTGGGTAATGAGCCAATAGTTCTATTGCATAATGCGGACTGAGTGCTTTAAAAATACCCAAATCGTCTGAAAGATGTGTAATACCCAGCAAAGCAAGCATTGTAAACCAGATGCCCATAATAGGACCAAATAATTTACCAATTGTTGTAGTGCCAAATTGCTGCATGAAAAACAGCAAACTGATAATGGCTATAACAATAATAACAATGGTACTTTGTTCAATGGTTCTTAATGCAGGCAATTGCCTTAAACCTTCAATTGCCGATGTTACTGAAATAGGAGGTGTAATAATCCCATCTGCCAATAAAGCTGCACCACCAATCATAGCAGGTATTACGAGCCATTTTCTTCTTCTTCTAACCAATGCATACAAACTGAAAATGCCACCTTCCCCACGGTTATCAGCTTTTAAAGTAAGTATTACATACTTTACTGTTGTTTGCAGGGTAAGTGTCCAGATAATGCATGACAAACTGCCCAGTACCAATAATTCAGTAATTGGTTTATCATCAACTATTGCTTTTAAAACGTAGAGTGGAGATGTTCCAATATCACCATAAATAATTCCCAGTGCTATAATTAAACCAGCTGCGGAAACTTTGTTTAAATTCTTACCCACAAAAAGATGTTGTATTTTATATGACAAATGTATAGGTAAAAAAAATCAGCAACATCAAATCCAATCAAAATAAGTTTTACTTTTTTTACTAATGAATGATTGTTATTTTGAGATTTGAACGATTACCCTATTTTATTGTTTAACTTTTCAACCAGTAAATTGTGCCCCTTTACACAAACGGTTACCCGTACATTTGATGAGCAAATTTGTTTTATGAAAAAAAAAACCTTTCATTATTTACTATCGGCTTTATTGCTGTTCTGTGGCTTACAAGGTATTGCTCAAAAAGTAATCTATTCCGAAAGCGACAAAGAAGACTTACGCAATACTGCATTTGAAATTATTGGAAAATATAACGGCAATGTATTGATTTATAAAAATAACAGGGATAACCATTCCATTGTTACCTATGATGCCCAAATGAAAATTACCGATAGAAGTAAGCTGGACTTTTTGCCCGATAGGGTTTTGAATGCTGATTTTCTTAATTATTCCGATTTTTCATACATGTTTTATCAGTACCAAAAAAGAAGCATTTTATACAGTATGGCAGTAAAATTAGATGCTGCTGGAAAAAAAGTGGGCGACCCAGTTCAATTAGATACCACCGATATTAATTTCTTGGCCAACAATCGTATTTATGCTGTGATTAACAGCGAAGACAAACAAAAAATACTGGTGTACAAAGTGAACAATAAAAGCGATAGATACCACATTCTTACCACATTGTTATTCGATAAGCAATTAGGTTTATTACGTAAATCAACTGTACAAATACCCATGCCCGAAAGGAATGATTTTTTAACAGGTTTTCAGGTAGATAACGATGGGGATTTGGTATTTCTAAAAGCATCAGGTACTGCTCAAAACGACAACATCAACAAATTAATCATGTATTTTAAGCCTGCGAATGGAGAAAACATGACATTTAATGAATTACGCATGTCGTCTATTTATTTGGATGATGTAACTGTTAAGGTTGACAACTTTAATAAAAGGTATCTCGTAAGTTCATTTTACAGCAAACAAAGAAGAGGCAATGTAGAAGGTTTGTTTTGTCATGTTTGGGATAAAAAAAAGGGTGCAGAATTAATGACCAATAATGCAATTTTTTCCGATGAATTAAAGCAAGAAGCTAAAGGCGAAAACAGTTTAAAAATGGCCTTCAATGATTATTTTTTAAAAAATATCATTTCTAAGAGAGATGGTGGATTTATTATCATTGCTGAAGCAGTTTATACATCGAGCAGGGGTGGTATAAACAATAGTCGCTGGGATTATTTAAATGGTTCGCCTTATTGGGGCGGTGCTGGCAATGGTTTTTATACATACGGAAATAGTTTTGGAAACAGTTTTAACAACCCATGGAATAGATGGAATTCTTTTTCAAATGTAACCCGTTATTATGCTGATAATATTGCCATTATTAGTTACGACTCAGCCGCAAAAGTTGAGTGGACGAATATCATAGCCAAATCTCAATACGACGATAATTCAGATGATTTATTGGGTTATGCTACAGCCAACACAGGAGAAAACATTCATTTCCTCTTCAACGTACAAGAAAAAAGAAATCTCATCTTAACCGATCAGTTTATTAATGATCAGGGGCAGGTTACCCGAAATCCAACTTTAAAGAACTTGGACAAGGGCTATGAATTTATGCCTCGCCATGCAAAACAAGTTGGTGCAAGACAAATAATTGTTCCTTGCCAATACAGAAACTACATTTGCTTTGCAAAAATTGAATTTAATTAAAATTAAGCTGTGGTATTTTTATTTAGGGATAAAGCAGTAACCAATGTTTTTCTTTTACTGATATTGGTATTGGCGGTACATGTACATTTTTTTATAGCACCTGCATCAGTTGTTGTTTTACACAACGAAGGATTGATTGGTGCATTCTTACTAAAGTTCATTCAGCCATTAAATGCTGCCATCCTTTTCTTTTTATACATTGTAATTGTGTTGTTACAGGCTATCAGGCTTAATACTGCACTCAATAATTTTAAAATGTTTCAGCAGCAACATTATACTGTTGCCATGTCGTACATTTTGTTTTCAGGTTTTTTTACACAATGGAGTACAATTACACCTGCATTGGTGGCCAATTCTTTAATTACCTGGATTTTTTTAAAATTGGCCAACTTAAATAACCATCCCTCACCCAAAACATTATTGTTTAATACAGGTTTATTGTCAGGCATTACCATTTTATGCTATCATCCAACCATTAGTTTGGTAGGCATTACTTTTTTTGCATTGGCCATTGTTCGACCGTTTAGAATTGCCGAGTGGGCAGTTTTACTAATGGGATTGATATTGCCCTTTTATTTTCTCAGTTCTTATTTATACCTCACAGATTCCATAAAACTCATTAAAAACTATTTGCCCAATATCGATTTTCATTTACCACTGCAACAGGCAAATGTTGTTTTATGGGTGGGTATTGGCATTTTAGTTTCAAGCGTTATTGCTGGTATTTATTACAACCAAGTTAACAGCAATCGAATGGTAATTCAAATTCGAAAAAGTTGGGGTGTAATGTTGGTTTTGCTTTTGTTGATGCTGCCAATACCATTTATTTTTAAAAATGCAACTATGGAGTCGGCTGCACTAAGTTTAATTCCCCTCTCTGCATTTGCAGCCAATATGTACAGCTATCCAAAACGTTTACTATTTCCCAACCTTATGTTTTGGCTCAGTGCTGCTTTTTTAACGTATAATAACTGGCTGTTGGTAAAAAAATAATAAATGCCTGAACTCAGGCTGTTAAATTTGCACCTAATAAGCCTGCCACCATAAATTACAAAAGTTAAAAAATATACCAATGAAATTTGGAGTTGTTGTTTTCCCAGGTTCTAATTGCGATAGAGATATGCAGGATGCACTGCAAAACGATTTAGGTAAAGAAGTCATCATGCTTTGGCATAAAGACGAAGATTTAAGCCAATTTACAACCGATGATTGTATTGTTTTGCCAGGTGGATTTTCTTATGGCGATTACCTGCGTTGTGGTGCTATTGCACGTTTTAGCCCAATGATGAAAAGCGTAATCGACTTTGCAAACCGTGGTGGCAAAGTATTGGGCGTTTGCAACGGATTTCAAATTTTATGTGAAAGTGGTTTACTGCCAGGTGTTTTATTACAAAATGCCAATCAACAATTTATCTGTAAGAACGTTTATATAAAGAATGAAAACAGCAATGCCTTACAAATTCCTATTGCTCATGGCGAAGGACGTTTTTTTGCTGATGATGCAACTTTAGATGAGCTGGAAAACAACAATCAGGTTATTTTCCGCTATTGCGACGAAGCTGGAAATGTTAATGATTCTGTTAATCCTAATGGGGCTGTAAGGAATATTGCTGGCATTCGTAACAAGTTTGGCAATGTATTTGGAATGATGCCACATCCGGAAAGAGCAACATCAACAGCACTTTCTAATATCGATGGCAAAACCGTTTTCGAATTATTAGGACTTAATTAAACAACATGAAAAAATTATTCTTCGCTTTAGCTTTATTTTTATCGATTGCATCTTTTGCACAAACAAAAAATCCTGCAACATTTACTTTCGAAGCTGTAAAAAAATCGGCTGATACTTACGAAATCATCATTACTGCCAACATTGAAAACCCTTGGCATATTTATTCTCAAAATACCCCAAAAGGCGGCCCTGTTCCAACAAAAATTACGTTTAAAGCAAACCCATTGGTTAAACTAAATGGTGCTGCAAAAGAAGTAGGCAAAATTGAAAATGTGAAAGACAAAACCTTTGGTGTAAACGTAATGTACTATGGCACAAAAGTTCAATTTGTACAAACTATAAAAGTAAAAGCTGGAACAAAAACCAATATTGCAGGAACCATAGAATACATGGTTTGTGACGATGAAATGTGTTTGCCTCCAAAAAAAGTTCCTTTCGAAGTGAAATTGTAATTTTTGAAACCAACACCTGTGCTACTATCATCTTTTGTTGTGTCACACCCTTGTACGTTCGGTAATTCTATTCAGCTTTAATGCGTATTTCTAAATTCTGTACAATGCAAAAAGCAGTTCTGTTTTTTTGTTTCCTCACAATAAGTTTTCTTGGCTTCAGCCAAAATGAATCTTTATTAAAATGGACTGTTGCGTATAAAAAAACTGCTGATAAAACCTATACCATTACTGCAAGTACTACCATTCCACAAGGCTGGCATTTGTATGGCAATAATCCAACAATAGATGGTTTGGCAACAGTACAATTTGTAACTGCCGATTTTGAAAACGACATTACCATTGGCTCTCCAATATTTAATAAGCCTGCAACTGAATTTACAGACACCTTATTCGAAAATAAAAAAGTAAACATTTTTACTGGAGACATTACTGTTACTCAAACCATTCAAATAAAAGGTACTGTTCCCAAAAAATTAACAGGTACAGTTGAAGCATTTATTGCAAAAGACAATGAATTTGTTGGAGCAAGTTTCCCATATGAAGCAACATTAGAAGGAGGTGTTGCAGCCAATGCTGATGCACAAAAAATATTGCTGCAACCTGTAAATATTGACAAGCCTTTGGCTGAATGTGGAATGAAGGCTGCAAGTAAAGAAACAGGCTGGATAAAAATATTTATACTTGGATTTTTAGGTGGTTTAATTGCATTGATTACGCCTTGTGTGTTTCCAATGATTCCTGTAACCGTTTCCTTTTTCACCAAACGTTCTTCTACTAAACAAGGAGCAATTAAAAATGGATTATTGTATGGCTTTTTTATCTTCTTAATTTATATAGCGGTTAGTTTGCCTTTTCATTTGTTAGACAATGTACAGCCCGAAATGCTCAATAAAATTGCTACCAATGCATGGCTGAATGTGGTGTTCTTTGTAGTGTTTGTGGTATTCTCCATTTCGTTTTTTGGTTATTTTGAAATCACACTTCCGTCAGGCATTGCCAACAAAGCTGACAGCAAAGGAAGCCTTGGAAGCTTAGGTGGAATTTTCTTTATGGCATTAACCTTAACCATTGTTTCTTTTTCTTGTACTGGTCCAATTTTGGGTAGTTTATTGGTGGGCACTGCTGGTGGTGGTGCTTGGCAATTAACCAGTGGATTAGCAGGTTTTGGATTAGCATTGGCATTGCCGTTCGCCTTGTTTGCCATGTTTCCTAATTGGTTACAAAGTTTACCAAAAAGTGGTGGCTGGTTAGATACAGTAAAAAAAGTATTGGCTTTTGCCGAAGTTGCTTTTGCAATTAAGTTCTTATCAAATGCTGATTTAGTAATGCATTGGGGTTTATTAGCACGTGAAGTATTTATAGGACTATGGATAATTGTTAGCGTTGGATTAACCTTATATGCTTTTGGAATTTTAAGATTGCCACACGATTACAAAGGCATGAAAATTCCTGCTGGAAGAAAAATATTGGGTGTAATTGGATTGGCATTCACTATTTATTTAGTGCCTGGTGTAACCAATACAACTGCTGCCAATCTTAAATTGTTAAGTGGTTTTCCACCACCATTCAGTTATAGTATTTATGGAAAGAAAAATGTAAACCTCCATGTAATAGAAGCCAATGTGGTAAACGATTACAACAAAGCTTTGCAAATGGCTAAGGAACAAAATAAACCATTGTTAATTGACTTTACAGGATGGGCCTGTGTGAACTGTAGAAAGATGGAGGAAAATGTGTGGACCGAACCTGAGGTAACTAAATACATTACAGAGAATTTTATTCTTGTTTCTTTATATGTTGATGATAAAGAAAAGTTGCCAGTAACCGAAAGATTCAGTTACAAACAATTAGATGGCAACATGAAAGAAATTGTTACTGAAGGCGATAAATGGTCAACTTTTCAGGCAGAGAACTTCAAACAAGTTACACAACCATTGTATGTTATTTTAGATACACAAGAAAGGTTGGTAAATAATCCTATTGGCTACACACCAGATTTTAAACAATACCTTAAATGGTTAACATGTGGTAAAAGCAATTTTATGAAACAGTAATTTACTACTAATCATTTTACAACTAAGTTTGTTCTATGAATTTGAAATACACAGGCGTTGGCACAAGGGCATTGAATTTTGCAATAGATACCATCTTCGTTTTTATTATTGCTTTTATTGCTTTTAAAGTGTACAAGTGGTACTTTTTTTATTACAAAATTCCTTACTTCAATTTTGGTTGGTTTTTTGCAGCTGCAATACTGATTTATTATATTCCCTTAGAAGTATTTTTCTCCAAAACTGCCGGTAAATGGTTTACACAAACTAGGGTGTGCAACCAAAAGGGTTTTAAAGCAAGTTTTGCAGCAATTGTTTTAAGAAGCTTAATTAGAATTACGATTATTGATATGTTTTTTATTCCTTTTTTAGATAAACCTTTGCACGATTATTTGAGTAAAACAGAAGTGGTACAGGAATAATCTAAAATATTCTAAGCCTACTTTTTAACACAACTATTCTTTACATTTAAGTTATGAAATTAGCATTGCAATACTTAAACGATGGAGATGGCAATACGCAGGCTATTCAAATGCCCATAACAGATTGGCAAAAACTAGTTCATAAGCTGAAAAAATATGAACAAGCTTTAAAAATTAAATCCGACTTGCAGGAAGCATTTATTCAAGTAGAAGAACTCCAAAAAACAAAATCTAAAAAGCAAACGCTAAAAGATTTCATCAATGAGTAATAATCTTATACTTTCCATAAATTTAGAATAGGAATAAATACCTGATCATACGAAAACCATTTCTTCAATTATCATTTCCTCTTATCGCAAGGCTTGCTGTATCTCATTTCTATACATTTGCACCACTTTAGTTTTTCAGTTTTTATTACTTTAGTTTTTATTCTTTTTTATGGCAAAAATTGCAATTAATATAGCAACAGGTAGTTTGCAACAGGCAGAAATGATTGTAGGCATAGATTTGGGCACCACCAACAGTTTGGTGGCCATCATTCATCCTGATAGTAAACAACCAACTGCATTGAAAGAATACAACACAAGTAGCCTTGTGCCAAGTGTTGTACATTTTGACAATTTAGGCAATGCCATAGTTGGAGAAGAAGCCAAAAAATATTTAGAAACCGATCCACAAAATACCATTTTCTCTGCCAAACGTTTAATGGGCAAAAGCTATAACGACATTAAGCAAAATGCCGATTTCTTTTCGTATAAAGTAATTGATGACAATACCGATAGCTTGGTAAAAGTTCAGGTGGGTAACAAGTTTTATTCTCCAATTGAGTTATCATCTTTCATTCTTACAGAATTAAAAAACAGGGCTGAACATATTTTAAAAACGCCAGTAACAAAAGCTGTAATTACAGTGCCTGCTTATTTTAATGATGCACAGCGTCAAGCAACAAGAGATGCTGGTAAATTAGCAGGATTAGATGTGTTGCGAATCATCAACGAACCAACAGCAGCAAGTTTGGCTTATGGTTTAGGCGTTAACCCTACCGAAGAAAAAACCATTGCTGTATATGATTTAGGTGGCGGCACATTTGATGTTTCTATATTAAAAATCGACAATGGAATTTTTGAAGTGTTGAGCACCAATGGAGATACTTATTTAGGTGGCGACGATTTTGATAAAGCCATTGTAGATTACTGGTTACAAGAATTTGGCATTACAAAAACAGAACTGCAAACCAATAAATCTTTAGCTCAAGGCTTACGATTAAGGGCTGAAGAAGCAAAAAAACATTTGAGCAATAACGATTCTTTTTCTGTTGATTTTAATGGTGATACTTTAACCATTACCAAAGAAAAATTTGAATTACTCATTCAACCATTAATTGCAAAAACAATAACCTGTTGTTCCAATGCTTTGAAAGATGCTGATATACTTACAAATCAAATTGATGAAATTGTAATGGTAGGTGGAAGTACCAGAGTTCCTGCAGTAAAAAATGCAGTGAGTGCATTCTTTGGTAAAGCAGTACACGATGAAGTAAATCCTGATGAAGTGGTTGCTTTAGGTGCAGCTGTTCAAGCAGATATTTTAGCAGGCAACAACAAAGACTTTTTGTTATTGGATATTACGCCATTGAGTTTGGGCATAGAAACAATGGGTGGATTAATGGATGTATTGATTCCTCGTAATTCAAAAATTCCTTCTAAAGCTGGCAGACAATATACTACATCAAAAGATGGTCAAGGCAGCATGCGTATTTCTGTTTTTCAAGGGGAAAGAGATTTGGTAAAAGACAATCGAAAACTGGCCGAATTCAACCTCACCAATATTCCTGGTATGCCAGCAGGTTTACCAAAAGTAGAGGTGAATTTTTTGATTAATGCCGATGGTATTTTAACGGTTAGAGCCAAAGAATTAAGAAGCGGTGTTGAACAATCGATTGAAGTTAAACCACAATATGGTTTAACCGATGCTGAAGTTGAAAATATGTTATTAGACAGCATTAAACATGCTAAAGATGATATCGCTACAAGAGCATTTGTTGAAGCCAGAACTGAAGGTGAACAAATTTTAGATACCACAGAAAAATTTATAGCTAAAAATGCTGCATTGTTAACGCAGGATGAGTTATTGCAAACAGCAGCAGCTATGCAAGCCTTACAATTGGCACTACCAATGGATGATAAAAATTTAATTCAAACTAAAATAGAAGAACTTAATGAAATTAGTAGGCCTTATGCCGAACGTGCCATGAATGAAGCTGTTGGCGGAGCAATGAAAGGAAAAACGATTTAATATTGCTCAGCAACAATCCTGTAGCTGAATGGTTGTAGGATTGAGTAGAAAGCTTATCATGCAATGGTAACTTGCAACAAAAGCCCACATGAATGGAACGTGCAGGCCTGAACTACAGTTGAATTGTGCTGATTAGCTGAAAGCCCATTATTTTCTTTAATTACTCAACTCACCATTTTTCCCCAACCTTACACCTAATACCTATTACCTTCTACCTCTTTGTTATATTTGTCAACTATGGCAAAAGCAGGTTCAGAGTCTCCCATGATGCAGCAGCATAAGGCTATTAAACAAAAATATCCTGACGCAATTCTATTGTTTCGTGTAGGCGATTTTTATGAAACTTTTGGTAAAGATGCCATTACCACATCGGCTGTCTTAGGCATTACTTTAACTAAACGAAACAGTGGCGATGTAACGAGTATGGAGCTGGCTGGTTTTCCTCATCATGCATTGGATACCTACTTACATAAGTTGGTAAAAGCCGGTCATCGTGTAGCTATTTGTGATCAATTAGAGAATCCTAAAGATGCCAAAGGTGTAGTGAAACGTGGCGTTACAGAATTGGTAACTCCTGGCGTTGCCACCAACGATAAATTATTAGAACACAATAGCAATAATTTTTTAGCGGCTGTTCATTTTACTGAACATGGTTTGGGTGTTGCTTTTTTAGACATTAGTACAGGTGAGTTTTTTGTTGCTGAAGGCAATGAAGAATACATTGATAAACTCTTGCAAAGTTTAAAACCTGCCGAAGTCATTTTTCAACGCAGTTATCAAAAACACTTTAAAGAAGTATTTGGTGTTAAGTTTTATACCTACACTTTAGAAAGTTGGATTTTTGAAGAAGCCTTTGCAACAGAAAGTTTATTAAAACATTTTCAAACCCATTCTTTAAAAGGATATGGTATTGAAAACATGCATTTGGGTATTGTTGCTGCAGGTGCTATTTTATATTATTTGAAAGAAACCGAACATCCCAACTTACAACACATAACTGCTGTTCAAAGAATTGAAAGAGAAGATTTTTTATGGATGGATCGTTTTACCATTCGTAATTTAGAAATATTGGGTAATGCAACTGGCGATGGAAATAGTTTGCTGAAAGTGTTGGATAATACTGTGAGTCCAATGGGTGCAAGATTGCTGAAACGCTGGGCTGTAATGCCTTTGAAAGACCTCACGAAAATAAATGAACGTTTAAATACGGTTGAACATTTTATAAAAGATGTTGATAATAGAGCTAAACTAATTCATGCCATTAAGCAAAGTGGAGATGTAGAAAGATTGGTAAGTAAAATTCCTTTGAAGAAAATTAATCCACGTGAAGTTGCCCAACTGGCAAAAGGTTTGCAACAAGTAGCCATTGTAAAGGAAATTTGTGCAATCAGCGGTAATGCTTATTTACAAAGACTTTCAGATAATTTGAACACCTGCAATTTTATTCTGCAAAAAATTCAAGCTGAAATAACAGACACACCTCCAGTTGCAGCCAATAAAGGTGGAGTTATTAAAGAAGGCATTCATACCGAGTTAGATGAATTGAGAAAAATTGCTACCGGAGGAAAAGAATATTTAATCAATATTCAGCAACGAGAAGCAGAAGCAACAGGCATCAGTTCATTAAAAATAAGTTTCAATAATGTATTTGGTTATTATTTAGAAGTAACCAATGTACACAAAAGCAAAGTGCTTGAAACTTGGATTCGCAAACAAACATTGGCCAATGCCGAACGTTATATTACACCTGAACTAAAAGAATACGAAGAAAAAATTACTGGAGCTGAAGATAAAATTTTAGCCATTGAACTTGACTTGTACGATAAGCTTTTACTGGCTTTACAGGATTATATTGCTCCTATTCAAGTGAATGGAAATATACTGGCAACATTAGATTGTATTATTTGCTTTGCCGAAAATGCATTGCAATACAATTACAAAAAACCACAACTACACGAAGGATTAGAATTAAACCTGAGGGAAAGCCGTCATCCTGTAATTGAACGTAATTTACCCATTGGTGAAAACTATATTGCCAATGATATTGTGTTAAATAATGAACTACAGCAAATCATTATTTTAACAGGACCCAACATGAGTGGTAAAAGTGCCATACTTCGCCAAACAGCTCTCATTACTTTAATGGCACACATGGGTAGTTTTGTAAGTGCTGCTGCTGCTAAAATTCCATTGACTGATAAAATTTTTACCCGTGTTGGTGCAAGTGATAATTTAAGTGGTGGCGAAAGTACTTTCATGGTAGAAATGAATGAAACAGCTTCTATCATCAATAATATTTCTCCAAGAAGCTTGATTTTATTGGATGAAATTGGAAGAGGAACATCCACTTATGATGGTATCAGCATTGCTTGGAGCATTGTTGAATATTTACATCATTCAGCATCGGCTCCAAAAACATTGTTTGCCACCCACTACCACGAATTAAATGAGCTGGAAGAAAAATTACCTCGTGTAAAAAACTTTCATGTTACCAATAAAGAAGTGGGCAATAAAATTATTTTCTTACGCAAATTAGCTGCTGGTGGCAGCACACATAGTTTTGGTATTCATGTAGCTAAAATGGCTGGCATGCCTCCTGAGTTAATTGAAAGAGCCAATGAAATTTTGAAGATATTAGAGAAAAAGTCTGAAAGTCAGGAAGACGGAAAGACGGAATCTGGAAAATCTGGAAGCCCAGCTATTGAAGATTTAAGCAATAAAATAAAAACATTGGCAGCTCCCAAAATGCAACTCTCTATTTTCGATGCCCATTCTCAAACTTTTGAAGACATCAGAAAAGTGTTGGAAGATATGGACATTAATCGCCTTACGCCTGTTGAAGCTTTGATGAAATTAAATGAGATTAAGGGAATGCTCAAATAGGGTGGAAGGTATAAGGTTTAAGGGAGAAGGTTATTGGCTAATGGTAACTTAAGTAAAAAACTACATTTGTATTAGTTCAAATTACTTTTATCAAATATCACTTAATCAATAGTTCTTGTACAAGTAATTTCTATCTGAGCAATTGCAACCAACCTGTATATTTTGGCCCGCCATTTCGTGGGTTAATGATATAATAATACGTTGTTATAGGCAATGGCTGTCCATTTAAAGTTCCATCCCAAGGAGTATTGTATCCTATACTACTGAAAACTTTTTGACCTTGTCTGTTAAAAATCAATACTTCACAATTGGTATAGGTTTCAAGTAATGGTATAGCCCATTTATCATTTATACCGTCGTTATTAGGACTAAAAGCATTGGGTACGACCAGCGAACCAATCACTTTTATTTTAACACTACTATTATCAAAACAACCAACATTATTGGTAACCGTTAGCCATATACTTGTATCGCTACTTACAGATATGGTTGGCTGCAATATGTTTGGGTTATTGGTAAATTGTGCTGGAGCCCATTGGTATTGTAAACCAGTTCCATTTGCACTAGCCAATACAACTATTTGCCCACCTGCTAACATGGTTCTATCTGGCCCTGCATTGGCAGTTGGGTATGGTAATATTTGAATTGATTGAATAACACTATCTGTACAGACTGCAGGAGTTATAAACTTATATTGAATATTTACTGAACTATTGGGTGTAACTGAATTGGGAGAAAACTGATACACATTGTTTGGTAAATTAATTACACCAGTGCCACTATAACTAAATGTACCCAAAGCCCCATTAAGTTCCATTCCTTGATTTAATAATAGTGGTAAATCATTACCACATATGGTAGTTTGAGGCAAAGTAAAGCTAACCTTAGGCTGTGCTTTTAAAACAATAAAACTATCTAACTCACTCACACAACTAATGCCACTGTATGCTTTAAATTTAATGGGTTGTATAATAGTTGCTGGTGTACCAAAAGCAGGATATTTGTATTGATAAATAGTATTAAATGCAGGGTTATTATCTATACTGGTAAATGCTCCCCAATAAATTTCAGTACGAGTAATTGCACCAAAATCAACTGTACTTTGATTGAAAAAAGCAACACTGTCTCTGCCACAAATTAGGTTATTGATAAAAGCCAATTTTGCTTTGGGCAAAGCCCCATTAACGGTAAAATTTTGTGTTATTGAATCAATACATCCTTCTGTTGTTTTTACCCACAACTTAACTGGATATTGTGCTGCAATATTGTATTGATAACTTGCATTTGTAGTTCTTGCAGTATCTGCCAATGTATTGTTTATACCAAAATCCCATTTCCAATAATTAATATTTGAAATTCCAGTAATACTGGATGTATTTATAAAATTACTATTGTCTAATACACAGCTTTTAGGCAATATAAAATTTGCAACTGGTTTGTTGTAAATAAAATAATTTTTTACAAGTGTATCACTTAAACAACCCTCTGGAGAGTTTACTACCGCTTTAATAATATACAAACCTTCTGTTGTAAACGTAGGTGTAAAATTGCCACCATTCGTAGATGAATATGTATTGCCATTGTTCAAGCTATACCACCAATTTGCAATGGAGGTGTTATATGCTTTTGCAGAATCTTTTACCAACAAAGCCACATTTGTACAATAAGGACCTTGCAATTCAAAATTGGCAATCGCTTTTTTATTTAAAACTACTGCAAGCTTACCAGTATCTGAAATGCAACCCAATGTATCTTTTGCCAATAATTGAATGTTGTATGTTCCTGTATCTGTATACTTTTTTACAGGTGCAAATAGATTGCTTGTGCTTCCATCGCCTAACCACCAATTGTATTGATTAATTAAACCATTGGTAGAAGTTGAATTATTGATGAAACGTACACTATCTCTTATACAACCATTTGTTGGAGCAGTAAAAGCAGCAACTGGTTTTTTGGGTAAAACCAACCAGCGTTGCAGGTTAATATTTAAACTACTGTCTGGCGACCGAAAATTGAATTTTACTAAAAAGCTATCGCTTGCATTTCGTACATAGGTATGAGTAGCTATCGAATCTGTACTAAATGCACTTCCATCTCCAAAATCCCATTTATAGATGCCTTGATAATTATAATTGGTAGATGAAGAAAAAGACAATTTATAGGTAAGACAGGAAACTGTATCTAGTTTAATAGTTAGTTGAGGGGCTGGTAAATTAATGGTATTGTAAAAATTGGAAAGACCAGAAATTGACAAAGAAGGTGAAGGCAAAGTAATGGCGACATCTGTAAAAACAACATTATTATCATTCGGATTAGTTAAAGACGATAACCTATTTGAATTTAATCTAGCAATATAAATTTTGTTATCTAAACCAATCGAAAGATCTCCAATTGCAGAACTATTATAAGTTGGAACAGATATTGAATAACGAGTGCTATTTATAACAGATTCAACATCACTATTGAGCGTAAATTGAATTATTGCACCTCCTGAATTTATTGAACAAGCTTGCCATGCACCTATATATAAACGTTTACTATCTGGTGAAAATGAACAGCCATAAGAACAGTTAAACGGAATGTTTAAACTAATAGGATTACTTAGTATGCCAGTATTAATATCAAACTTAAATAATTGTGATGGTAAATTGGTTCCATGTGTTGTTTGTATAAGCCATTTACCATTTGGTGAAACTTTACACATGCCAATTATCTGAGAAACATTTCTACCAATAATTGATATTACAGGTTGTGTTGATAATCCTACACTCGTTAATTTAAATGCTTTGAATGTATTTGAATTTGAACTATTGGTGATAATCCAAAAATCAAATCCATTTCCATGCAGTGCAGCTGTTAACCTTTCTGTACATGGAGAATCGAATACGGTATTTTTTTGGACTACTTCGCCTAATCCTCCTTGTAAATCCATATCAATAATGTTATAGCAATAAATTCGACTGCTAACACCAAATTGAGCTGCTGTAAATAGATAATATCTTTTTGGAAATCCAGGAGCAGGAACAACTATAGACGATTGTGCAGAGGAACTACCACCCAAAAGTCCACTTCCATTAGCCATCACATCATGATTCTTATTCCAAACGGTTTGTCCATCTGTATAAAATAAAAGATTGCCATTTTCATCACTCATGGTAGAACAGCCTTCCATTGTATTCATTTGGCTGCCTGTTATTGCTACAGGACCAGTAGGGGTAAATTTAATAGCAGCTTTGTTTCCAAAATACCAATTGGCACTTGGTTGGGCTATACCGAAATATGCCATACAACAAGCAAAGCAAAAAATTAGAATAGCTTTTGTTTGTTTGATAAACATGCATTAAAATATTTACCTCTACTAGATTCTTTGAGTAATTTAAGTCAGTTTTTATGAACAGAAAACGTATTCTTTACTCAAAGTTTCACATAAGTTAAATATTAAAACCATAAAACAAAGAAAAAGTTTAAGTGAATTATTATTTTCTTGGTAAAGCGTAAAACAAAACAAGTAAGAAATATTTTTTTCAATGGTTTTTTGGTAAGTAATCGAACTTAAAAAAATAAACACTAATTCCAAATTCCTTATTTACCAATTCCTCAAAACCTATTCCTTCCCTCCTGCACCTTTAAATTGATGATGGGTTTCTTTAAACAAAATATTGAACGTAGTTAAAGAGCCATAAATAGCAGTGATGTATTGTTGTAAATCAACCTTCTCTTCATCGGTAAGTACTTTATTCGAATTAATTTTTTGTTCTATCAAACGCAACCTGTCACGCAGCATTACAATTTTATGAAAGAAGGTTTCAATAGGCACTTCTTTGGCTTGCAGACTGCTATCTTTAGGTTGCAATATCAATATGCCATCATTCCATTTATTGGCCATTGGCACTAATTGAAATTCATGCAATCGTTGCTCTAAAATATTGTTCAATGCCAGTTCAATATCAGCCAAACTAATGGCATTACTTTCTGTAACAGCTTCTGTTTTTTCAATCACTTTCAGTTCAAAATCTTTACCAATACTTTTTGTAGCATTTTGCGATTTAAACCAAATGGTATAAAACTCACTGCCTAAATCTACGATTACACCTTTACCAAAATGTGGATGTTCAACCCTTGATCCTATGCCTAAATTTTCCATGTTATTTTTCACGCAAAGTAACAAAGGATACCAAGAACACAAAGTTCTTTTTTACTATATTTTCAAAAGTATTCAATAAAAAAGAGCAACAATAATTGCTGCTCTTTTACTTTAAAATATGTTTCGTAACGAATTATATTGTTGAAACGTTCATAGAATATGGATTAAAACTAAGGATTGGATATTGGATTTTTAAAATAATTCGTCAACTAAAAAAACTAAGGCATCACTACTGTGTCAATAACATGTATTACACCATTACTTTGATTCACATCGGCAATGGTAACATAACTTTTACCACCTTTAGCATCGGTTAGAACCAATTTTTTACCTTCCATAGATGCTGTTAAAATGCCACCTTGTACAGTTTTTAATTCAGCTTTACCATTACCAGCTTTAATTAACTTGGCAATATCTTTTGCATTATATTTTCCAGCAACAACATGGTAAGTTAATACAGTAGTCAACGTGCCTTTATTTTCTGGCTTTACCAATGTTTCAACTGTTCCTTTTGGTAACTTATCAAATGCTGCATTGGTTGGTGCAAATACTGTAAACGGACCAGCACCTTGTAAAGTTTCTACCAAACCAGCTGCTTTAACTGCTGCCACTAATGTGGTATGATCTTTTGAGTTCACAGCATTGGCTACAATGTTTTTACTAGGGTACATTGCTGCACCACCTACTTCAACTGTTTTTTCTTTTTGTGCAAATGTTGCTAATGAAATAAATCCTGCAACTGCCATCAATACTACTTTTTTCATAACGAGTGTTTTTAAATTTTTTATTTGCACTTAGTTACGATAGTTGATGAAGTATGGTTTTAAAAAATTAGAAAAAATTTATGTTCCCAACGCTAGTGCTACTATTTTGCTGCTGTGGCATCGTTGAAAATCCTGCTGAACAGCAGGGCACCCTTCAACAAAAAACATGCATCAACAATTCAATCCATAAAATTACCACAAACAAAAATCCCTCAACTTTCGTCAAGGGATTTTCAAAATCTATTTAATCAAGTATCTAATATCCAGCATCTAGTATCTAGCATCTAGTTAAGCTTCTACAGCTCCTTCTACTAATACAGTTGCTTTGTTATTAATTACTTCTACAAAACCACCAGTAATCGAATAGTTTTCAAAGCTGCTTTTGCTCTTTAAAATTTTTACAGTTCCGCTGCCCAATGCACTTACCAATGGAGCATGTTTGTCAAGTACTTCAAACTTGCCATCTACACCTGGTAGTTGAACACCAAATACATCACCACTATATAATTTCTTTTCCGGAGTTAATATTTCTAAAGTCATGTTATTAGGTTTAAGGTTAAAGGTCTAAGGTTGAAGGTGACAAAACATTAAACTTTCAACTTCTTAAACTTTAAACTGGGCTTTTATCCCTGAGCCTGAGCAATCATTTTCTTACCTTTCTCAATCGCATCTTCTAAAGTACCTACCAAGTTAAAAGCTGCTTCAGGATATTCGTCTACTTCACCATCCATAATTGAGTTAAATCCACGAATTGTGTCTTCAATGCTTACAAACACACCTTTTAAACCTGTAAATTGTTCAGCAACGTGGAAAGGTTGAGATAAAAAACGTTGTACTTTTCTTGCTCTTGCTACAGTCATTTTATCATCATCACTCAATTCATCCATACCTAAGATGGCAATGATATCTTGTAACTCTTTATAACGTTGTAAAATTAGTTTTACTCTGTTGGCACATTCGTAGTGAGCTTCACCCACGATAGCAGGAGTTAAGATTCTTGAAGTTGAATCTAATGGATCTACCGCAGGATAAATACCCAAATCGGCAATCTTACGACTCAATACTGTTGTAGCATCTAAGTGAGCAAAAGTTGTTGCAGGAGCTGGATCTGTTAAGTCATCAGCAGGCACATACACCGCTTGTACAGAGGTAATAGAACCATTTTTAGTTGAAGTAATACGCTCTTGCATCAATCCCATTTCAGTAGCCAAAGTTGGTTGGTAACCCACCGCAGATGGCATACGACCTAACAAGGCAGAAACCTCAGAACCAGCCTGAGTGAAACGGAAGATATTATCTACGAAAAATAAGATATCACGTCCTTTACCTGTTCCATCTCCATCTCTAAAATATTCAGCTATAGTTAAACCAGATAATGCCACACGAGCACGTGCTCCTGGAGGTTCATTCATTTGACCAAATACGAAAGTAGCTTTAGAATCTTTCAATCCTTCCATATCTACTTTACTTAAATCCCATCCACCTTCTTCCATGCTGTGTTTGAAGTTGTCGCCATACTTCATAATGCCAGCTTCAATCATCTCACGTAATAAGTCATTTCCTTCACGGGTTCTTTCTCCCACACCAGCAAATACTGATAGACCACCATGACCTTTAGCAATATTATTAATCAACTCTTGAATTAATACAGTTTTACCCACACCAGCACCACCAAACAAACCAATTTTACCACCTTTTGCATAAGGCTCAATCAAGTCGATTACCTTAATACCAGTGAATAAAATTTCAGATGCCGTACTTAAGTTTTCAAATAATGGTGGCTTATTGTGAATTGGACGACCACCCACTTTACTAACTTGAGGTAATCCATCAATCGCATCGCCAGTTACGTTAAACAAACGGCCATTGATACCTTCACCAATAGGCATTGCAATTGCTTTGCCTGTGTCAACTACTTCCATGCCACGAACCAAGCCTTCAGTACCATCCATTGCTATGGTACGTACACTGTCTTCACCTAAGTGCTGTTGTACTTCCAGTACTAATTTATCGCCATTTTCTCTTGTAATTTCAAGAGCGTTGTAAATATCGGGTAGTGTGTTATCGTTAGGAAAGTGTACGTCCACAACGGCACCAATTACCTGCTTAACTTTACCTTTTGAAGCCATATGAATAAGGTTTTTTATTTGGCGGCAAAGGTAAGGGTTAAGCTGTTTAAAAAAGCCCTGTTAAAAACTTTTATGGAGTTTTTTTGGATAACCAGCTTTTGAATTTCAATTTGGCTTTTTAGGCGTCGCACCCTTCAACGTTTATAACATTATTAAGCTATTGATTTACAATAAAAAAGCCGTCTTTAAGGCGGCTTTACAATACAGTATCTTAAAAGTAATTTATCTAGCTCTCAACCATGTTTTAGGATTTAAAAATACATTTCTATCATTGTTAACCATAAATAGTAAAGCCCCTTCGCCATCGCTACCAGTACCAGATTTACCAACTTGTGTTCCAGCTTTAACCAACTGTCCAGTTGAAACTCCAATTGAAGATAAGTGACCATATGTGGTAAAATATTTACCATGCTTTACTATTACCACTTGCTCACCACCAATATCTCCAGCGTAAGAAACTTTACCATCGGCAACTGCTTTTACAGAACTTCCTTCAGGTAAGGCGATTTCAATACCATCACTCTGTCCTTTTAACTTTTCAGTAACATTGTAAGTTCCAAATGGTATAACAACAGTACCAATATTTACAGGCCAAGGCAAATTTCTTTTTTCAAAATTAATAGACATTTCTATTCCCTCTGGAGTACTTTCTAAATTACTATATTCTCTTGTGTTACCAACAGGTGTTGTCATACCAGTACCAGACTCAGTACTGTTGTTCTTAGGTGTAGCTTTTGGTGGATTATTTTTTGCTGTAACATCTACTGGTTTGGTTTGATTTTTCTTTGCCTCAGCAGCCAACCTTTCTCTTTCGATTCTTGCTTTTCTATCAGCTTCATCTTTTTCACGTTTAATGATTGCTGCAATTCCCACCTTCATATCTTGTCTTTGTTTCTCCTTTTTACGTATTTGTGCCGATACTTCTTTTTCTTGTCCTTTTAAATCTTTTACAACCTGATCTTTTTGTTTTTTGTCTTGTTCTAAATCTTTTAATTGTCCTTGTTGGGTTTGCAAAACCACACTTTGCTCTTTTTTGGAATTGCTTAACGTACCAATCTTGGCTTGCAAAACTTCTTGTGTTTTTACAATATTGCTAACCTGTGTTTCTCTCAGTTCACGATAGCTTTTTAAATAAGTCATTCTTTTAACAGCATCATTAAAACTGGTAGAAGAGAACAAAAAGTTAAGATATTGGTAACTGCTTCTGTTTTTATAAGCAAATACAATACTTTGGGCATACTTCTGCTTTAGTGTGTCCAACTCTTTTTTCATGCGATAAATTTCTAACTCATTTTGGTAAATGGTTTCGTCTAATAACCTCACCTGACGATTGATTGTGCCTATTAATTCTTCTCTGGCAGCAATTTTCCGTTGCACAGCTGCAACCTGAGCTACAGAAGCTTTTTTGTTTTTTTGAATTTGTACTAGGCTGTTCGAAAGGTCGTTGATTTCCTTTCTTAAGTCATTTTCTTTTTTTTGTAGTTCGTCTTTGCTTTGTGGCTGTGCATTTACTGAATAAGCAAAAATTGCCAAACAAACCAACATCTGTAATTTTTTCATACCAAAGGATTTAAAACTTTATTATTGTTGATACAACAGATTGCATTTCATTACTTATTACATAAATAAAGAAAATTTATCTGCTGTAAAACACATGTGAAGAAATTTAAGCTTTGCTTGGTAAACTTAACGAAGATGTGGAGAACAAATTACTGCTTCTTATAACTTTTAGGAACATTAAACATATACGTTAGAGGCTCGTTAAAGGCATATTGCTGATAATCGAGCCAAACATCTAATTTCGACTTTTCCGCAACGGAAATTTTTCGATAGGTAGAAAATAGGTTGCCATTTTTATTTTCATAGTTGCTGAAAGAAATATTGCAAGTTCTATTTTTTAAAGGATCGATATCATCCAACTTACTGTTCAATACCCTAAAATCGTTTTTGTCTAATGCAACCAAGTGTTTAAACAAATTGCCAATCATCAAAACAGAAAACTGATCGTCCCCATTTCTGTATGAGACCACATTACTATCTATAAAAACAGGATTTCCAATTAAAATATCCTGTAGTGTATGAAAGTCGAATGGTATTTTGGTAACTTCTTGTAAGTAAGCAATGGAACGATATTGTACTGTTTTATCAATTTTATTAACCACTGTTACACTGTCTTTTGAAATTTTAGCAACTACACCTTCTTTTGTAATACCCAAAAAACTACCTACTAAACGCAAGTAAATAGCACTGTCTTTTTTCATGTACAAATAGGCTTTAAAGCTTTTACTATCGTTTGCACTTTCATAATCAATTTTAATTTTTGCATAGAAGGTTGAAAAATCTACTTTATGCTGCTGTACTTTGTCCAAAATACCTTTTACAATTGCTGCTGAATCTACCTTAGGTGTTTCTTTAACAGTGACTACCTGCGTTGTATCTTTTTTGGTAATTGCGGTTTGAATGGTTTGAACTTTTTTGGTTGTTCTGCAAGAAACCACAACCAAAACAACAGGTAAAACAAAGAGAAATATTTTTCGCATGTTGCAAATTTATTGTTTTCCGGTATGTCCAAAGCCACCTTCACCTCTTAGCGTTTCGTTAATTGTTGTTACCGATATTAACTGCACCTGTTCAATTTTCATAAATACCATTTGTGCAATACGATCTCCATGCGAAAGAGTTACTTGCTCATTCGATAAATTAATTAAAATAACTTTTATTTCACCTCTGTAATCAGCATCAATCGTACCTGGAGTATTTAAGCAGGTAATTCCCTGCTTAATTGCAAGCCCACTGCGTGGACGAATTTGGGCTTCGTACCCTTGCGGAATTTCTAGAAATAATCCTGTTGGCACTAAAGCTCTTTCTAAAGGTTTTAGAATTACTTCATTTTCTAAATCGGCTCTAATATCCATACCAGAAGAACCTGTTGTGGCATATTCAGGTAGTTGATTAGTGGATTTATTAATAATAGAGATTTGCATGGGTTATTTGAAGATGGTTTTCTTAAAAATAGTCAAATCAGCAGCAAACGACCAATTGTTGATGTATTCAATATCGCAGTCGATCCTTTGCTGAATATTGATTTTGTTTTGTTCTTTATCTTCAACATCGCCACGTAACCCCTTGATTTGTGCCAAACCTGTTATTCCTGGCTTTACCAACAACCTATCGTTAATATTTGAAATAAACTCACTGTACATATTGTGAAAAGGAATAGCATGTGGTCGTGGTCCTACAATACTCATACTACCCAATAAAACATTTATAAATTGTGGCAACTCATCTAAATTTTTATCCCTCAAAAAAGCACCAACTTTGGTAACAGGTGCATTGTAACCCATAGTTAAACTTTCGGGGGTGGTAGAAACTTGATTGTTTTTTAGTGTTCTAAATTTATAACACTTGAATACTTGTCCATTTAAGCCCATTCTTTCTTGCACAAATAAAGCCAAGCCACCAGATTCTAACTTGATGGCAATTGCAATTAAAGGATATAACCAGGAAAAAATAAAGAGTAAGAAAAAGAGGGACACGAATAAATCGAAACTTCTTTTTTCAATGCTATTATTAATGAGCATTGCTTTTTGCAGAAGTCTTTTTTTATCGCCCATTTCAGCCTTTACAATCGCAGAAGAAGTTGTTGTGTACACCTAATATTTTTTAAAGGCTGTAAAAATATTGGTTTGAGGGTAATTGTGAGCTTTTAAAATTAAAATATCAACTAAATATATTTAATACACTGTGTAGTTTACATTAATAAAAGTGGCTTTTTGAAAGATAATTTTTTACATAATCTTCTACGCCAGCTTCTAAAGAGTAAAATTCAAAAGGATATCCTACATTTTTAAGCTTGCTCATATTGGCTTCTGTGAAGTATTGGTACTTATCTCTAATATCTAAAGGTATATCGACAAAAGAGATATTTGGCTCTAGATTTAAACCTAAAAAAGTTGCTTTTGCTAAATCGTAAAAACTTCTTGCATTACCAGTTCCCAAATTATAAAGTCCATTATTGGTAGTAGGCCAATTGTTATTAATCATTTCATCGAGCATCCAACTTATTACTTTAATTAAATCTTTTACATAAACAAAATCTCTTAATTGTTCTCCATCTTTAAAATCTGGTCTGTGAGATTTAAACAGCTTCACTTCTCCATTAGATTTTATTTGATTTACAGAGTGGAATATCACGCTTGCCATTCTTCCTTTATGGTATTCGTTGGGGCCATAGACATTAAAGAATTTTAAACCCGTCCACCGAGATGGCTGTTGATTTGTTTGTTTTAGAGCCCATTTATCGAATTCATTTTTACTTACTCCATACGGATTTAAGGGTTGTAATTTCTCTACAACTTCATGTTCATCATTATATCCCAATTCGCCTGCTCCATAAGTAGCAGCAGATGATGCATAAATAAGTGGGATATCGTTTTGAGCACAATAGTTCCAAATATTTTTTGAATATTCTACGTTCAATCTTTCATGAACTGTATAATCAAACTCGGTTGTATCAGTTTTTGCACCTAAATGAATAATTGCATCAATTTTTATTGATGTGATTGCTAACCAATTAAATAATTCATCTCTATCAACAAGTTGAAGATATTTTTTTAACTCCCAATTTCTCCTTTTAGACTCTACATTAAAATGATCAACAAGTATTAAATTATTGAAACCTTTTTGGTTTAAAAACTCAATCATACAGCTTCCAATAAAGCCCGCAGCTCCAGTTATTATAATATTCAATTTTCCCATAACGACTAAATCAATTCTTGTTAAATCTATTTTCAATCTCCTCCAATGTTGCAGTTGCACTTCCAACTTTGCTGACAACTATAGATGCAGCTTTATTTGCAAAATCGCAAGCTTGTTGTAAAGATGCCCCAGCAGCAATAGACATACCCAGTGCAGCAAGAACTGTGTCGCCTGCTCCTGTAACATCTATAACTTCCAAAACTTTTGTGGGGCTAATGTTGAGTTGATTGTTAGAATAATATGCAATTCCTTGTTCAGATAAGGTTATAACCACTGTATCGCAATTTGTAATCTCTTGAAGTTTTTTACATGCTTGAAATAAGCTGTCATTATCAGTAATATTTACTCCAGTGGCAAGAGAAGCCTCTTTTTTATTTGGTTTAATTAAGTTAATCCCATTGTATTTACTAAAATCTAATCCTTTAGGATCAACTAACGTTTTTATATTTTTTCTTTTGCATACAGCAATGGCTTGTTGCAAAAATGTTTTGGTCAAAAGTCCCTTGTTATAATCGGAAAATAGCACTATATGACAACCATCTATAGCATTCGACAAATTTTGTAATAGTTTATCTTCTTGCTCTTTTGTAATTGTATGAACACTTTCTTTATCAAGTCGTATTAATTGATGGTTTTCAGCTAAAACTCTAGATTTAACCGATGTATGCCTTTGAGTATCTTTTATAAGATAAGTATCACTTATATTAAGTGCCTTTAGTTCTTTTAAAACAATACTACAGCCATTATCGTCTCCAACAATAGAGAGAATATTTACTGTACAATTTAAGCTTATTAAATTTTTTAAAACATTTCCTGCTCCACCTAATGTATATTCTTCTCTCTTAATTTCTACAACAGGCACAGGAGCTTCTGGAGATATTCTATTACATGTGCCAAAAATATAATGATCGACCATTAAGTCACCTACAAGCAACACTTTAGAACTAAAGGTATTTATACTCATAAAAAATATTAACGTTAAACTGTTTAATTAATAAAAAATACAAAAATGTATTTATCATTTGCAATTGAGTTTATTGATATTGTTGATTAATACTACAGTTAATTTGCATATTGATTTGTTTATTCAGGATTTAACGTGTTCTTCCTTGAATTACTTCTATAATTAATCATAATGAAGATTATGATGTATGGTATTGGACCATATAAAAGTTCTTTTACAGCAAAAAAACGGTATTTATCCTGTGTACTATATCTATAAATAAATTTATCTACAATACCAGCGAAAGCGAAGAATAGTAAAAAGAATAAATAAATAAAAATCCATAGAACAATTACCCATTTAACCTTGTATCTAGACCAGCAAATGTAGCCGAGTAATCCTGTTAGAAGTACTAGGCTAATTTCAATTAAATTCTTAATCCCATTATCCAAAAGCCGATAAGATTTTGTTTCTATAATAAACTGATTTGCTAAAACTGAGAATAGTATAATAAGAAAAAGAAAAAATATATGTTCTTGTATACTATTTTTCACTTTTTTCAGTTTGTACATATAAAATCCAACCCACAAATACCGTAAAATAAAGAATCAATTTAAATAAGTAATGATGAGCAAAATCTACCCATTGATTATGATAAAGATTTAACCAAAATATACCTGAGCACCGAAAAACATTTAATATAAATATTACTATAATTCCAATGCTTGCAAATGCTAAAAATCTTTTAAGGGTTGTTGGGAAACATACCATAAAACCTAAATACAAAACAAAAATTTCTAACGCATTACAAGCATCAGAAATACCTAATTTCTTTTCAGTGTTTACATAAATCCTTGCTTCTATCCATGCATTTTTTTGATTATTAAAAGACATTTTACTCCATGATAAGTTTTTTTCACCATGCCAAATTTTTAGAAAGTTAAATGTCCCTTTTGCTGTAAGGTTTGTAAGAGGTTTATCAAGAATTAATTTGGGTCCCAAAAAAAGGTGATACGAAAATTTCCAAATTAAAAATAATATTAAAGCCTTTACAATTAGCCTAAATACATCTTTAGGAATTTCTCGGATACTAGATTTTAGAGATTGAATCATTACTTTTATTAAAGTCCAAATGAACAACCTAATAATATTAGATAATTATTTTGTTGTTCTGTTAAAGAATCTATTTGAGTTTTTTGAATTTCAATTCTGGTTTTTAAAGTATGAATCCACTCATAGATAATGCACAGAGAGGATTGTTGTTGCTTAAATCTTAAATCAAATAAAAAATCAGGTTGTGGTTGTTGTAAATACTGTTGTTGAATACTACCTAGATCTCCCTTTCTAATATATTGATAATTGCCTCTAATTTTCAATCTTGCTAAGGGTGTATAACTTAAAAACAGGTTTAACCTATCAGCATTACTTCCCATCCAATCTCCTAAAGAATATCCACTACTTGTGTAAGTTTGAGCAGGAGCTAAATTGCTATATACAAAAGGATTAATTCTTGCATATTCAGCACCAATAGATAAATATTTTAACCCAATATCAGTAACATTAATTCCAAATAAATAACCTAATTGATTCCTTCTTTCTTGCTTGTCGAAAATCTTAGATAATCTTATTTCATCAATGAAAATCTGTGCATACAAATGGGTATTCTTTAAGTGATTCTTTGAACTAATTTGCCCAAAAAACTGGGCATTACTTCCGGCATTAATATTTTGGTTACTTGTCCATTGGTCATAGGATTTAAAAAAATTGATAGGCAATAAGTAGCCAACATCAAATTTATCGCTGTAAACAATGGACTCTCCAATAGAAATATCCAAGCCTTTTTTAGGCGTTACCGTTACACTGTGTGTTGCAAAAAATTTAGATACATATACTTCTCTAATCCCCCCATAAGTGCCAGATCCTGTATTGTAAGTTCTGTTAGAATCTATTATGTTGCTGGTTAACCAACCATGCATATAATTAAAATGCAACCACTTGAAAGGCTTATAGTCAAGACGAATATATGGATAAGAAGGTGCTTTCGCTGATAAAATCATATTGGCATTATTACCATAGCCCCAAACCATATTTTCTTTACCAACAGAAATTATTCCATTAGACCATTTATATGCTAGGTTAAAATTAAGCTCACTATAGTTTAATTGTTTTGCAGATGAACCAGCGTTCACAATTCCTTTTTCATGGGTAAACGCTTTTGTAAAATTGATGCTATCGCCTTTTTCAGTGACATCTCTGAACGAAAAACTAAAACCCCAATTTTTCCCTAACTTACCCGATATTCTAACCCCATTAAAATAAGTCAAATTGTATCCTTTATTAGTATTGGAATAACTGCTTCCAAAATAAGGATCGGCAAATAGTTGAAATGATTTTTCCGATAGTGACAAGGCTCGAAACCTACCATTGTTATCTTTTTTTAGGGTTCTAGACCTGAAGAGCGTATCAGTTATAAGTTGATTATCGAATGAGAATTCTTTTCTATAAAAAGAAAGTTCTTTGCGTTCTATTTCAGATAAATCATTTTGTTTTTCTGAAAGTTGTGTTAATGCAGCAAAAATGGTAGCTCTGTCTAAAGGCAATATATAATTACGAAAATCTATTATTCCTTTTTGCGACATCCTATATAGGTAAGCGTACACCTCACTGGAAGAAGGCTCATTAATTTGTGCCTTAGAGTAAATGGATATAAAAAGAAATCCTAGAATAAATGAAAGAGTAATTTGTCTCATTGTTATTTTACTTAAGCTAGTAGGCATTTTTATCGCCTATAAACATATTCATTACTGTTTGAAACATAATTTGGCAATCTAACCAAAAACTCCAGTTTTCGATATACCAAATATCTAAATCTACACGTTTTTGCATTTGCCCGGGTATATTAGTTTCTCCCCTACATCCATTTACCTGAGCCCAACCTGTTATGCCTGGCTTAACTAAATGCCTTAACATGTAGTTGGTAACAATATCTTTTGATTCGATGTTCAAAGGTATTGGGTGTGGTCGAGGTCCAACAATGCTCATATTTCCTAAAAGTACATTCCAAAACTGAGGGAACTCATCTAGATTAGTTTTACGCAATATTTTACCAATTTTTGTAATTCGCTTATCATTTTTAGTAGCTTGTTGATATCTTCCATTACCATCAACATCTGTACTTGTAGTGTACATAGACCTAAATTTATAACATCGAATTTTTTCATTATTGATACCCCACCTTTCTTGTATAAAAAATACTGGTCCCCTAGATGTTAATTTTATTATAATTGATATTAAAGGAAATAACCATGAAAAAATAAATATAAATGCCAAAATTGAACAGGTAATATCAAAAAACCTTTTAAAAAATTGATTTTCTAAATCATCTAATGGTAAGGATCGAACAGTAATCATTGGAAATGATCCAAAATTACTGAGCCTAAAATTACCAGACCCAAACCTATAATAATCTGGTATAATTCTAACACGCTTTGTATTTCTTTCGCTTACTTCAACTACAGTTTCGATAGCATAAGAAGCATCATTTGGTAATGCGATTACAACATCATCAATTGGATTTTTATCTAACACTTGTTGAATGTTCGTTAATGTACCTAAATACAATCCATTTAAAGATGATTTTACTTCATCATCTAAAAAGCCTGCAACACGATAACCGTAATGGGGATAATCATTCACCATTTTGTAGAAGTTTAAGCCAACTTCACCTGCTCCTACTACCAACACATTTCGGGAATTGAAGCCTCTGCGTAAAGCATCACGTCTTACTCTTCTTTGTGCAAACTTTTGAATGGGTACAATAAATAATATTAATAGCGTATATAGAGATGTGAAGGTTCTTGGAAACTTATCGGCATTATAGTAATAAAAAACAAAAACGGTCATTAATACGGAATGTATTATAATTACTTTACTAATGGGAACTATTTCATAAGCAAAAGACCGAGACCTGTAATCATCATATAAATCGGTAGCTTTGGCTGAAAAATACCAAATTAAGCAACTTACAAAAAACAATTTAATTTCTGCATTTGAGAGTAACGGTAAGTCACTTTTATCAAGGATGTAAAAACGAACAATAAGAAATGCAATTGCAAGACTCATAAAGTCGAGCAAAAGCCTAATTAAGTAGTTATTTCTCCAGTGTGGCACCATAGTTAGTTTCCAAAATTTACTAAGAAACTGATTTAATCTTTTTTGTAGCCAAAGACTTAACTAATTCGAAATATTGATCGGCTATTTTTTCCCAAGTATATTTTTCTACAATTCGGTTTCTCGACTTTTCTTTGAAATTATTAAGTTGTATAGAATTCGCCTCAACTGATTCTATCAAGTCTATAATAGACTCGGCTTTTTTTGAAAAGTAAAATCCATATTCATCCCCATTTAAAACTTCTCTACTAAAAACAGTATCTATTGCCAAGATACCGCATCCATAAGCTAGTGCTTTTAATAAAGTTGGGTTTGTTCCACCAAATTCATGGCCGTGGAAATAAGCAAAGCAATTGTGATACAACTCGGCTAATTGTTCAGATCCATTTACATAACCTGTAAATAAAACCCTATCGTCTTTTATTTTTTTAATATTTGTAGCATACTCATCTTCATAAGGTACATCGCCAACAATAACTAGTTTTTTGTTTGATTTCGATGCCACAAAAGCCTGTAAAATTAATAATGCATTATTATCGGGTATGAGCCTACCTACAATTAAATAATATTCATCTTTTTTAAGATGCCATTGTTTTATTAATTGTTGCTTATTCGAATACCTAATATTTGCACCATAGGCTATAACTGTAGAATCAGTTTTAAACTCTTCTAAATATACTTTACGCATCTCATGTGCGTCGGTAATAATAACATCCATCCACACGGTAGCCATTTTAGAAGAAAAATAAAATACTTTTGTACCGAGCCCCTTCCACTTAGGTCTTAACCACTCTAAACCATCTACATTAATAGCAGTCTTTTTTCTAAAGAGTTTTGTTATAATACCAAATATTCCATTAGCTGAATTTACATATAACAAAACATCGTAGCCACCAAATAATGCATGTAGTGTGCATAATAAAGAGTTAGAAAGTTGGCTAAAACTTTTAGAAGGTATAGATGGAATATAGTGAAGATTGATTCCATTTACCTGTTTAGGCTTAACTAAAAATAAATCTTTGTGGCAGTATACATGTACTTCAATCCCTTTTTGTGTTAACCTAGGTGCAACTTCTGTTATAAATGTTTCATATCCGCTATAAACATATGGGTATCCACGAGAACCTATTATAGCAATTTTCATGAATAATTATATTCTTAATTTAATAATTTTAGCAGGTATCCCAGCTAATATAGAGTTTTCAGGAAAAGATGATGTAACAATTGCACCTGCTGCAACAACACATCCATTCCTTAAAGTAACACCATCCAAAATAACAACTCCTGCACCTATCCAACAATTATTACCAATTTTAACACCCTTTCTTGTTTCGCCTTGCTTACGAATGACTTTTAGGGGGTCATTGTAATTGTGATTTTCGGAAAATATTTTGACTTGAGGACCCATTATTACATCATCTCCAATTTCAATTCCCCCTTGCCCTCCTAAAAAAGATTGAGCTCCAATTGCAGAATTGTTGCCAATCTTAATTCCAACACCTTTATTTGCAATAACACCTGTACAAATAAGAGTAGAAGAATTTGCTATTGTAACATGATTCCCAAGCACAATTCCATTTATAGATAAAGCATTTATTTGAACATTATTTTCCAAAATCAAACTAGAACCAGCTTTTATCAGATATGCATGTTCGACAGTTACATTTTTACCACAGAAAATTAACCCCGAAGAACTTATTCTGACTTTTCTGATTGTTCCCCTTAATATCTGCTTAAATCGATAATAAGAGATATACAACAACTGCTTTGAAGAATAATTAGGATCTAGCTTGTAAGTGTTTTCTTTTTTTAATTTTTGGATGATTTTTTCTACAAGCTTTCGCATAAAAAACTATTGGGCTTTTTTATTATTTTCAAGTATTTCAATAATTTTTTGAGAAACTATTTCATTACTAATTGAATGCATGCAATATGGAATATTATTTACCTTTCGATTACAATATAAATGTAAGTCTTTATTACACACACACACATCCATATCTATAATTGTACCATATGGTGTGTAAGGATGGAATTCATGTGACCTTGTTGGGCCAAATAAAGATATTATCGGAACATCAAAGCAAGATGCAATATGCAAAGAGCCTGAATCGACACCTATAACAATTTCACTTCTTTGCATTATTGCAGCAAGTTCAATTATTGATGTTTTACCGCATAAATTAAAAACTTGATCGTGAGAAGCATTTTTTACAATAAACTCAGCTATTTCAATATTAGCGTTAGTACCAACAATAAATACTTGAATACTTAGATTATTGGCTACAAAATAAGATATAGCCGACCAATTCTCTGGAAGCCACTCTTTTACATTTTTAGCGGCAAATGGACAAATTACAAGATATTTTGACAACTCATAGTTTCCTAAAACTTCTTTTTGAATTTGGATAGACCTTGTAAGATCTTCGTTAGTTATAAAAAAGTCACCCCTTTTTTTGTTTACAAAAATATTTATACCATGAAGAATATCCTCTACCCGTTCTAGTTCATGATGACTTTTATCGTAAAAAATCGAATTTGTTAAAAACGCTTCTCCCCCCCTTCTTGGACTTCCCACTATAATTGGAATTGCTGGCATAAACCCAAACAAAAAAAACATTCTTAAATCTCCCCTAAATTCAATCATAATGTCAAATGAAAAAGATTTTATTTTTTTATATAGTTTATAATATTCTTTAACATGATTGTAAGTAAATTTGTTATTGCTGGAATCAAATGGGAATGGCCAATTAAAATAAAGACAATCACTTATAAATGGGTTGTTTTTAAAAACACCAGCGGATGCCTTATTTATTAACAAATAAATATCAGAATTGGGATATTTCTCTTTAATTGCCCTTACTGAAGGAGTTGTCATTACAACATCACCAATGTGGTCTAACCTACAAATTAAAATTCGAGGAGATTGTGTATTTGGAACCCTTTTAGGTCTAAATGTTTCAACCAAAAAAACCAATACAGAAATTACTAAATCTACAGCCTTTAGTAAATAGTTTTTAAACATTTATCGTATAGGTTTCCTTAAGAATTATTTTTTTTGTAGCCACCATCAATCCAAAAAGCATCCACACATATGTAAGCGAAAAAGCCATTGTGAAAAAGAAGCCTATTAATACACCTAATATAGCCAAACGAAAACTTATAATTAATGCCTTATAATGTTTTAGTTTTGCATTATGCATTAGTAACTTTTTTATTTTTTTTGTCCTTAATAAGCCAACCAAAAAACAAAAAAATAAGACTAAGCCAATAATTCCATAGTCGTGCAATAATGTAACTAAAAAATTACCTATCCATGCATTTGTATCGCTTTCGTAAGAACCTTTATTATAAAAGCTAGCAAAACTGTAAGTACCATTACCAAAAAGAAAGTTTTTCTTTTCTGCCCAATTATCTAATGCAGTCAGCCAAATAAAAACTCTACCTTCACCAGTACCTTCTTCAATTGAAAAAAAATTATCAATTTTATATTTTAAAAAAGTGATACCAAAATAATTTAGTGTTACAGTATAGAATACAACTAAAGTTAAAACGATTATAAAAATTTTATAAAAATTATTAAGTACTCTTTTTATAGATTTTATATAATAAAGAAATAAGCAAACAATTGTCGCCAACCAAATTCCACGAGTAAAACTTAACAATACTCCAATTGCTGTAAAGAAAACAATAGCTTTAATTTTTTTGTCGCTAATACCAAAACTTTGATTTGTTTTTTCGAATAACATAATTACTGATAAAAAAAAATGTACAAACATAAAACTGCCATACAAATTGGGTTCTTTTATAGTAAAATAAATACCAAAGGGTATATTTATAGATTGCTCAATGTTTACTCCATAAAGAGGTTTTTTAATAATAAAGGACACAATAAACAAAATAGTACCGAAAAAAGAAACAAATAGTGCAGTATTAAAACCTGCACTAATAAAAAGATCTAAATGTTTTTTTGTTTTTATTTGATTTGTAATAACAAAATAAGATAACCCAACTGTTATTAAGTTAATCGACTGTATTAAACTATATTTTGTATCAGGAGCATTGTAATAAGAAACAACTAAACTAAGTAGCCATAATGCTATTAAAAACAGATCATTTTTTATTAAATATATTTTTTTTACTTTAAGAATACTGATAAATAAAAAGACAAACAGAATTATTCCCACCAAATGATCTAGTCTTACCGATAACCCCCCAACAAGAAAATCTACTCCTGTTAAAGCCGACAAATAAGGCATTAAATACAATAATTTATACCTCATTGTGTTAATAAAAATTCCTTTTTACTGATCTTACTTATAGATTTGATTGCTTCAAATACTGTCACTGGTAAAATGCCTTTCATACAAGCTAATGTTCCTAAAGGGCAAACAGACTCTCCGCATGGTGAACATGATAAGTAATGAGTTAATACGATTTCAGAATTTGTGTATTTACCAAATGTTTGATACCCTTCTGCCCCACTTCTTAAAACAACTATGGGAATAGAGGCTGCATTTGCCAAATGTCTAATACCTGTGTCAACTGTTAATAGAATTTTGCTGTAATGTAATAGGACAAAAAGCTCATCTAAACTTGTAATTCCAGCAAAAGAATAAGTTTTAAACGAAAGCTTTGAGCTAATATCTGTAATTATTGATCTATGTTCTTTTAATCCTGTAAATAGAATCTTTAAGTGAGGATAATAACTGTTTACTGTTATACATACTTCTACAAAACTCTCTACTGGCCATAGATGGCTGTGTTGGGCTCCTGGATTAATAATTATTATCTCATCAGTTAAATTAATACCTTCAAAAAGCATTAATTGTACAATAGATTCTTTAGCAGAGCTGGCAGGAAAAAAAAGAGGTTTATTTTCTATTTTAACGTTAGAAGTTGTAAGTTCTAACCATTCATTAATCAAAATTATTTTTTGGATTGGTATAGATGTGTTTTTATCAATTATACAACTATATTTTAATAAAAAATCTAACCCTTTATTGCCAAAACCAATAATATTACTAACTCCTGCAATCCAAACTGCAATATGATCTAAATGATATGATGTATTTCTAAAATTGACGACAGTTCTAGCATCTACTTTTTTTATTGTTTTAATAAAACATAAAAATGCTTTCAATAATGTAATAATATTTTTTCGTTTATTATTTTCATACCATAAAGGACTATCGATTACAACAACTTCATTGATATCCAAATTATTTTTTAAAGCTATTGCTCCAGAAGCTGAGCATAAACACACAATTTCACTATCTGTGAACTGCTGCCTTACAATTCTTATAGGGTTGGTGGCCATTAAAACATCACCAAGATGTCCTAATTCAATAAAAAGTATTTTCTTGTTATTATTTTTTGTTTTAACCCTAAATAGCTTTAGCAATTCAAAAAAAAATTTCACAACATAGTGTAAAGCCCACATTGCAAAATAATTTTTTTTTGAAACAAATTCAGTACTCTTTACCATTAAAGTGCATTATTAGAATACCTCTACGAAAAAATATAAGTAGTAATGATATATACAAGATATCTAACCTTTTTTTTATGTAATTTAATGGTGTAATAAACAAAACGAAATAGCTTATTAGGTATTACTGCTATTGGAAGACCAATCCCCCAAAAGTAGAAATGTCCATAATAAGCCCTAGGTATTATTTTTATAAGCTTGAATGTATTTTCATCTGCCTTTTTTCTTGCAACAATATCTCTAAGCAAATAGTATTTAATAATATTCTTTCTTGCACATCTAACTGCCTGCTTTGAATAACCTAAACTTTGCAATAACGACAATAAAAAATTATTCCCATAAATAAAATAACTATACCATTTTGAGGCTACACTTAAATTAGAATTAAACCCCCTGTACTTTAAAAGTGGGTTTTCGATATATTTTGTTTTACAATCATTTAAAATGCCTGCATAAACTGCATATAAAAAAGAGTTTCCGTATTGATGCAACATTTTATAATTGTAATTCATGTTTTTATTAAAAAAAATATCTTTTTTAATAACTACAGAAGATATAAACTGAAGTCCCATACCAAATTTCTTAAGAACTTGATTAGAATCAGTTACTTTGATTTCAGCAATCCTAGAATATCTTAAAGGTATGACTAGCTCTGTAAAATCTTGATTCCAAATAGAATAATTTAGAATAATTAAATTATTTTTTTCATAAATACACTCTACTACTTTTTTTACTGCTTCGACTTCCATTAAATCATCATCAGCAAATATCCAAATGTATTCTCCTTGAGCTATTGATGCAACTTGAAAAAAATTTTCATCTATTACGTTTACCTCATTACGTCTGCTGCGAATTTCAGGATATCTACCTTTTAAAAGCTCAATTGTTTCAGTGGTTTTATCAGTACTTGCATTATCAGATATGATTATTTCTATGCAATTAACATTGCTGAATTTAATAGATGCAATGATGCTTTCAATAGTTTCGACCAATAAATTGCACCTATTATATGTTGGAACACAAATTGAAAGAAGCACTAATTATTTTTAATTTGTTTGTAAATCTTATAAATGAGTCTCATTATAGCTTGAGTTGCCTTATATTTTGCAGAAAAAAATATACAGCTAAGTACCAATTTATTATCATTTGTAATTAGCCCAATATCGTTTAGTTGAGACCAATAATCTTCTACAAGTTTTTTAGGTTTAGTACATAATGACGAAAAAGCATTACGAGGCAATTTTGCTAAAACAATATCTTTTCGATACAATAAGTCACTCTCGGTTATAATTTTTTCATCGAAAAGTAGTAGAAAATATTTATAATATTCTATACATAGATGAGGAAGTGAATCATAGTCTAAAGATTCTTGCTCATAATTAGCAAGAATACGTTTACCAATAAAAAAACTATTTAACTTAGATTTAGCCGATAGCCTACAAGCTATATCAAAAATAACTCCTCGCTGTTGTTCATAGTAAGCAAAGTCATACTTTTTGAGAATAACTTCTAATATCTCTTTTGCTTCTTTTCCATTAAATAGTAAGCCTGAATAATGACCAACTGATGGATAATTCATTAAATCATAAGGGCGACTAAATATTTTATCTTGTAGTGGAGCAAAATTTGTACTTGACGGAACTCGAAAGTCGTTCTTAAATCCATAATAGTTTAATGCTACCATGGACCATTCTTGCAAACTTTTTAGAACGGGGATAATCGTATCTAAAGCCCCATCTAAATATAAATCATCATCGCACAAAATAGCTATGTATTTAGTAGTAGGTAATTGAACACAATTAATTTGATTTCCGCTATAGCCAATATTTTTTTCATTTCGGTGGTAATTAATAAAACCATACTGCTTTACTAACTCTTGCATGTACTCCTGAGTGCCATCTGTTGAGCAATTATCTGTTACAAAAACACAAATATCTTCAGTATAAATACTTACTTGGTTAAGCAACTGATTTAAGCATTTTGATAAATAATATAGCCGATTATAAGTGGGAATACTAATTGTTAATAGTTTACTCATTAATACTTTTTACTTTATTTTTATTTAGGATAAAAATAGCAATCGGAAGCCCAACAATTAAATTAAAAGCGGTTATTATGTAACATAGTATTATAGCATTAAAATACTTTGCTGCAATGAAAATCAAAACTGCAATAACAATTGCTGAAAAAATAGAACTTACTAATAACGGCTCTTTTTTAAATGCTCTTAAATAACAAGCTATTGAAGTAATAATAACACTAACTAGGCTGTTAATTAGTAATGCAATTAATGCATAAATAGGCAAAATTTTATCTTTATAACTAGGTATCCATCTAAATAAAATAAGCATTCCTATAACCAAAAATGTAGAGCAAATAGTAGTTACAAACAAGGCTATTTGTGTATTTTTTATTGCAGTTGAATTTAATTTATTAAACTCTCCTTTATTAATTAATCCCCCATAAATAGGTGTTTTAGCAACTACCCATGATAATCCTATAGATAATGCTATGTTAGCTAAACTATTAGTCATACCCATTTTACCTGCTTCTACAGCACCTTGATATTTAAATAGTACAGGGTTGATAGATTGAAAAATAATATAACCAGATGCCCAACTAATTGCAATTTTCCATTGAACTGGCCAAATTTCCTTACGCCACGATACTCTATTAGAATCATTCATTGAAAACTGAAATACTTGTTTCAGTAAATTTTTGTACTTAATTTTCATCCAAAAAAAAAGTACTAAAAAATTAATAATAGCAAGTATTGCAGCTGCATATAATTTACCATGAGATAGCAATACTACCCAGATTGAAATACTACCAATTAAAGTTTGCAACATTCTCATAAACTGTATTTCAGCTACTTTATTCAAACCTTCCATTATTGCTGTAAAAGAATAAGTAATAAGACCTAAAGCATTAAAAACAACCAAGAGTATCCAAGGCACTATATAATTAACATTATTATTGTTATTTTTAAAAAAAACAAGACCAACAGGAATGATTATTATACTAAAAATGACTGCAATTACCACATACCAATTGATAGTTTGCTTTAACAAAGAAAGTACTCGTTTTAAAGGAATTTCATCTCCCTCTAGCATCCCTTTATTCCACTTTAAGTAGGCAAATTCATGGCTAGCAAACTGGGTTAATATAGTACCTAAACCTAGCTCTAAGAAGATAGATAATGCAATTATGTTGGAGAAAGTAAAATAATAACCACGTTCATCAGGAGTAAGATAGTTACTAATAAAAAAAAGCGTAATAGGCTGAGAAAGAAGAGATATTGCCTTTCCAGAAAGTAAATAAATTACAGTTCTGTCAATTTCAAAACGCTTTAAAATATAGTGTAATGTTGAATGAATAACTAACTTCCTTATATTTAGATGTAAATGAGGAACTTATTTCTATTAAAAACTTTCAAAATAAATATTTTCTTTAAATTTATTTGCCGCAATCGTTTTTTTAATTGCTTCTATCAAGCCTATTTGCTGAACTACATTACAATCTTTTTTTAAACTTTCTAAATTGGGAGTATTAAACCGATTTGAAGAACTAAAATCTTTTGATGATTTAACTTGTATTTCAATTTTTGTACTAAACTGTTCAGCAATTTTTTTAGCTAGGTCTTTGAGTGAAATGGCTTCTATCCCCCCTATATTGTAAACAGCATTCACTTTCCCTACGGCCAATATTTTCAACAGCCATATGGCCATATCACTGCCGTATAGATAACTTCGAACTGTATTTTCATCGCCCAATATTCTAATAGGACCTCCTAATAAAGCATCACGCATGAAACTATTGGCTGCCCAAGGCTTTTCCAAACTTTGATATGGACCAATAAATGTAAATGGTCGTACGGTAATTATTGGCAATCGTTGCTGGTTTTTAAATGCAGCACAAATCGCTTCTGCAGTTCTTTTCGATTCTGCATAAATGGATCCTATAGAATTGCAATCTAAATAACCCATTTCATTTTCAGCAATACCTTGCTCATTGCTGGCCACATGCCCATAAATATTGTTCGAACTTATGTTTATAAACTTCCGTAAATCCTGTAATCGCCAGCATGCTTCCAATATGTTGGATGTGCCCTTTACAATCGTATCAACCGTTTTAAGTGGCTGGGTATTGTGCTCCCTACTATCTGGACTGGCGGCGGCATGTATTACATAATTAATATCATTGGGCAAATCACTTACTGTTCTTACATCCTGATTGATAAGGTAAATAAATTTATGCTTTGCCAAGTGTGGCACACTTACCCTAAATGCTTCAATATTTCTTGCAAGCAGGTAGAGTTTAATTTTATAGTCGTGAATCGCATTTAGATAAACAATTGCTTCTGTCAACCATTTTCCCATAAAACCTGTACCTCCAGTAATAAGAAGCGTTTGGTTCCTCAACTCGTCCAATACTTCACCAATGCCTTTAAAGGATTGAGCACAATCTCCCTGCAAATTTTTTATCTGTGTGTCGGTCATGATGTTTTTGTTTTAACTAAATCCATAACAACTTCTATTATCAAATCTTCTTGGCCTGCCACCACTTTGCGTTTACCCAACTCAAAATACACATCCCTTGGATCAACGCCATACTCTTTTGAAATACGGGTAACGTGCTTGGCAAAACCTGAGAACACACCCGCCAAACCGCTCACGATGCTCTCAGTTTTAATACTGGGCACAAAAGGCATAATTTCTTTTTCTGCAATATCTACTGCATCCAGCACTTTATACAGGTCTATACCGGTTTGATAGCCTATTTTTTCCAATACGGCAATAAGTATTTCTATTTGTGCATTACCTGCACCTGCTCCAAAACCTTTGGCTGTGCCATCTAAAATCTTGGCTCCAGCTTCTATAGCTGCTATAGAATTGGCTATGCCCATTCCTAAGTTATTATGCCCATGAAATCCTACAGGAACAGATAAACCATCTACCAACGTTGTTATCCTATCGCTTACATCGCTAGGCAAATATGCTCCTGCCGAATCCATAATTACAATAGCTTCTGCCCCATAAAGCTCCATCTTTTTTGCCTCTTCTAGCAGCACTTCGGCTGTAGCCATATGGCTCATCATCAATACTCCATATGCTTCTTTTCCCTTTTCCCTTGCAAAACCTATATGCCTTTGAGTGATATCTGCTTCTGTACAATGACAAGCTACCCTTACTACGTCTACACCTATTTCCAATGCCCTTTTCAAATCCCTTTCTATCGTGGCAAAACCTGGTATCACATGTATGCTCAGCTTGCTATTGCTTAAGTGCTTTCTAGCAGCGGTAAGCAAAACCTCATCTGTTTCCAGCGACTCACCAACCTGCAACGAAGAGGCTCCTAACCCATTGCCATGCCCCACTTCTACCATGGGAATACCTGCTTTATCTGCTGCTGCAGCGTAAATAGCTACTTGTTTGGCACTTAGTTGATGTACCACTGCATGGTTCCCATCCCTTAAGGTGGGGTCAGTAATTAATATCTTTTTCAATTTGCCTGTTCTTGGGTGGGGAAATTTATTTTATTTTTTGCGTATTCCTCCGCAACTGCTATTCCTGCACAATTTATAATATCAAGGTTTCCGGCATACTTGGGCAAATAATCGCCTAATCCTTGTGCCTTTACCATTACCACAATCCTTCCATTTTCATAAATAGGTGCTACCAGCAATTGGTAGCCTGGTACATATGCCTTTACTTTTGCTATAATTTCATCTACTTTAACCTGTAGAGCCTCTAAATTGGGCTCTGCCACTTTAGCAAAAATGGTCGTCTGCATATCAATACAGGGCTGAGCAGGGTTCAGGTTCAATATAGCCTTGGATTTAGGACTGCCCGAAAACATGCGAATAGCCTCTTCCGTTGTGTCTACATACTCATCTAGGTTAAGCCTAGTGGCTGGTCCTGCACTTCTAGATGCAATGCTAGACACCACTTCTATATAGGAAACATCTTTTTGGGTTTGCCCTATAGCATATGCTATAGGTATAGAAGCCTGCCCACCACAGGTAACCATGTTTACATTTTGGCTTTTGATAGCTTCATTTAAGTTTACTGCTGGGATACAGAAACTACCCACTTTAGCTGGTGTCATGTCCACTACCAATTTCCCAAGTTTCTCTAATATAGCCCAGTGATATACAGCATCCCTTGCTGAAGTACAATCAAAAACAAGGTCGCAACAGTTGGGATCCTTCGCTATTGTGTCAATACTCAGGTCAGAAACTTTAACACCTAAAGCAATTGCTTTAGCCATGCCAGGTGAGGAAAGGTTTCTGCCAATGAACAATACACATTCCAAAAATTCGGAACGTTGAATCTTGATAAGCAAGTCTGTTCCAATATTCCCACTACCAAGTATTGCTACACGAAGTTTGGGGGTTACTGTTATTATGTTGTTATCGTTCAATTTGTAGTGATTTAGGATGAATATCTACTAACATTGCTTCTTCAAGCTGCTGTTTACTTATAAAAGGTGAAAGATCCTCCAACGGAGGGGAAATCAATGAACCATCTTTCTGGATTGCCAAGGATAATTTAGGGACAAACAATTGCCTTGGGTGCATAAAAACTTCGCAAATTGCAGGTCCTTCTATGGATTGGAATAAAGGAATAACTGTTTCAAAATCCTCCCATGTCCTTATTTGAAAAGTCGGAATATTAAAAGCCGTTCCTAATGCACTGTAGTCTGGACAGCTTACGCCAGAAGCTTTATCCGTGCCAGTATTCCTTCCTTCAAATAAAGCCTTTTGAGTGTGTTTGATCATCAAATAACCATCATTATTGAATATGACAATTTTAATAGGTAATTGATTATGAACTACTGTCTGTAGTTCTTGCAAGTTCATCATCATCCCACCATCACAATTCAAACAAAGAACCTCACCCTTATTTTTTGCAAATGAAGCACCTATTGCTGCAGGTAACCCATATCCCATTTCCCCTAAACCAGTTGAAGTTATCAACCGTTGCCCTTGCTTTAATTTCAACACTTGGTGACCACTTAATAAAGCAGTACCCATATCCGTAGTAATTAGCTGATTTGGTTTCAAATAACTGTTCAGTTTATCCATAAACCGATAGGAGTTGATGAATCTATCTTCGTCCGGATGCTCCCATTCCGATACCCAAGGATATTTTTCACGATATTCATTACATTTGGCAATCCATTCATTGTAATTGGTTGAAAAGTTAGTTGCTTGCTTTAATAGAGCTTCAATAAATTCTTTTGCATCTGCATGCACAGCAAAGTTGGTTCTTTCGGGATATTTAGCCAATTCATATTTGTCAATATCCACAATGGCTATTTGGGCATCTCTTGCAAATTCACTAATGTCGTAACCTACTTGGGGTATGGCCATTCTAGTACCTATTGCAAGTAAAAAATCACAGTTTTGAACTACTAAGTTAGCACAGCGTTGCCCATAAGTGCCTGCCCTTCCATAAACAAGGGGATGGTAGGAGTCAATAATATCAATACCGGCCCAAGATACTAATGTAGGTATATGTAACATTTCCACCAACTTGCTTATAAGATGCTCTGCATGGGCAAGCCTGATACCATTTCCCAATAAAATAACAGGTCTTTTCGCCCCTTCCAATCCGTTGACAATTTCTTCAATCTGACACACATCAAGATTTGGAATTGCACTTTTCTCTGGTCTATATGATACTAAATCAGCTTCATTAACCTGCGTTGATTGAATATTCATTGGAATATCTAACCAACATGGACCAGGCCTACCATTGGTTGTAATGGCATAGGCTTTTTCCATCTCATGCAAAGTGTCTTTTGCCTCTAGAACACGTCTAGCATATTTCGTAACTTTTTCCACCATTTCCGAACTATCATAACCTTGTATCCCCCACATACGTAGGTCTTTATGGGTATCGATATATTTGGAATGTTCATTCCCCGAAATAATCAAGCCCGGTATTGAATCTGCCCAAGCACTTACTACGCCAGTAACACCATTGGTGGAACCGCCGCCAGTTGTTAAGAGTGCTGCAGTTACCTTACCAGAAATCCTATAATAGGTTTGCATGGCCATACATGCGGCCTGCTCATGGTGCACACAAATTATTTCTGTATAACCAAGCTGATGGATGGAGTCAAAAATATGGGCGTTACCGGCACCTATAATGCCAAATACATGCTTAATTTCTTTCTCTTTTAGAAAATTGGCTATTAAATCAGATACTTTCATTGACAAAAAATTATTTTAAGATGAGAGTGCTAAAACTAGCTATTTTTAATTACGAATAGGTAAATCCAATGAATTATTCTCCGCTCATGTGAAATAGCTTTGTCTTCTGCAGAGCCTCCTCAATAGCTATAGATGGCTGCAATTTTATCATTTCACGATAGTGGCTTATATTTGGTACATAACGTTCTGGTGGCTTGTTGGAAGGTTTTCCAGCAATATGATATTTTATAGAATTACCAAAAGTCTTAGTTATTGTTTCTGCCAATTGCTTAATGCTGATTGCATCATCAGATCCTACATTATAAGGTTCTTGAACACGCCCCTTTAAAAGTATAGTCCATAATGCAACTGCTAATTCGGAAGCATATAAGTAAGAACGAAAGGCTGTACCATCGCCTTTTACAAGTATGCTCTCTTTATTTAAACCATTCAGAATAAAATTACCGATAGCAAAATGCTTATCAAGGGGTAAATAAGGTCCTACAAATGCAAAGCATCTTGCTATTTTTGTAGGTATACCAAACTGCTTATTGTATATAGCACAATATAGCTCTGCTAAACGCTTTCCTTCTGCATAAGCGGATGAAGGATTATTAATATCTATAAAGAAACTGCTCGTTTCTTTTATATGGGTAACCTCAAAAGGCTGCTTACCATAAACTGCCCCGGAACTGGTCAATAAAAATGCTTGTAAGCTTTTTTGATTTTTAGCAAACTCAAGGATATGCTTGGTACCTATTGTAATTGTTTCCAACATTAGCAACGGATTTTCGATATTTAGTTTTGCATCTGCATCAGTTGCTGCATGGATAATATACTGAAAGTCTGTTTGAGGAAATTCAAAATCCTGTATATTGCCTTTAATAAATTTTATAGAGGCTTCGTCCGTATAAAATGGAAAGTCTTGTAAAAATTTGTCCGGATTTCTGGATAATGCACATATCGAGGCATTTAAGTTTAATTTTTGATTTACGTATAGAAATGTTTCTAAAAGCCATTTGCCAAAAAAGCCAGTTGCTCCTGTTATAAAAATAGACTTCCCTCTTACCTCTTCCCAAATATCTTTGGTATGATGTAACACATGTTCTAAATCTGCTTTGCCAATACGTCTCAATTTTATACTTAAACAGTTTTTATAAATTCTTTTACCTTCTCTAGTATATAATCATAGTGTTCATCATTTAAGCCTGGCCAAACACCCAACCAAAAAGATTGATTCATAACAATATCAGTATTTGTAAGCTCTCCCACTTTTCTATACACTAAATCGGCATAGGCTGGCTGGCGTAATATATTGCCACCAAAAAATAATCTGGTGCCTATTTTATTGTTTTCTAAAAATTTTACTAGTTTGTTTCTATCTATATTTTTACCCTCTCTTACCGTTAGCATAAATCCGAACCAACTTGGATTACAGTTTGCTGTGGCTTCTGGCAAAATAAAGTACTCTTCTAATTCCTTAAACCTTGCAGTTAGTTTTGCATGGTTCTCTCTTCTTTTGGCTATAAATCCATCGGCCTTGGCTAATTGGCTTAGCCCTATTGCAGCCTGCATATCGGTTACCTTTAAGTTAAAACCGATATGTGAATACGTGTATTTATGATCATAACCATCTGGCAAACTACCCAATTGCCATTCATATCTTTTACCACAGGTATTATCACAACCTGGTGCACACCAACAATCTCTTCCCCAATCTCTAAAGCTTTCTGCTATCTTTTTTAAAGAGGCATTGTTAATTAATACTGCTCCTCCTTCACCCATTGTTATATGGTGGGCTGGATAAAAAGATACCGTAGCTATATCGCCAAACGTACCTGTTTTTTTATCGTTATAAGTAGCTCCTAAACTATCACAATCATCCTCTACTACCCATAAATTGTATTTCTTTGCAAACGCCATTATTGCCTCTACATTAAATGGATTACCCAAAGCATGAGCTATCATGATAGCCTTTGTTTTAGGAGATATTGCTTGTTCTAAATCTTCTACTTTTATATTGTAGCTTGGTATGTCTACATCTACAAATACTGGTATACAACCAAACTGTACCATTGGATTGACTGTGGTAGGAAAGCCTGCTGCTACCGTAATTACTTCATCGCCTGGTTGAATGGCTCTATCACCCAACTTAGGTGAGGTTAAAGTATAGAAAGCTAATAGATTGGCAGATGAACCAGAGTTTACTAAGAAAGAAAATCGGCTACCCATATATCTGGCAAAATCTCTTTCGAACATTACACTAAATCTTCCTGCTGTTAACCAAGCATCCATCGTTGCTTCTATACCCATTAAAACGTCTGTCTCATCTATTACTTTTCCAGTAACAGGTATATAATCTTTTCCTGGTACTATTGTTCTAGTTATTTTGTTTTTAAATAGTGGAATTAAACTTTCTCTAACTGATTTGTCGTGTAAATTGGTAAATAATGCTTCCATTAATTTTGTAATAAAGATTGATAATAAGTAATATCTGCTTCTAATAAATCAGCAGCAGTTGCTGCTCCCTCATAAAACGATTTATACCACTGAATGGTTCGTTCTATAGCCATAGTAGTATTCATTCTCGGTTGCCACTTCATCTCATTAGTGGCCTTGCTGATGTCTAATTTTAGTAACCCTGCTTCATGAAGAGCATTGGGGTCTACTTGTAAATCTATATTGCCCTTGCCCCATATGCCAATGGCTTGTTCTGCTATTTGTAATACAGGTAAATTATCTGCATTGGCTGGCCCAAAATTCCATGCTCCGCCATATTTTAAAGGTTTTTTTTGTAATAGTACTCCTAATTGTAAGTAACCAAAGACTGGCTCTAATACATGTTGCCATGGCCTTACTGCATTGGGATTTCGTATAACGATATCCTTTCCTTCATTTATATATCTAGCTATATCTGGTAATAATCTATCTAAAGACCAATCCCCTCCTCCAATAACGTTTCCTGCTCTTACACTTACGATTCCTTTTTGGTGAATAGATAGTTTTGAAGGATTAAAAAAAGATTGATAATAGCTATTAATGATTAGCTCAGCACAGGCTTTACTAGCACTATATGGATCATACCCTCCCAATCTATCGGTTTCTCTATACGGATAATGCCATTCCTTGTTCTCATATACCTTATCTGTAGTAATCAATACTGTTGTGCAAGGCTTATTTAGCTTTAGCAAAGCATTTAGAACATTGGCTGTGCCAATTACATTGGTAGAAAAAGTATTTAAGGGCTCTTGGTAAGATTTTCTTACCAATGGCTGAGCTGCTAAATGAAAAATAAAATCTGGCTCAAAGGATAGTAATTCCTGTTCTAAGCTTGAAGCATCATTGATATCGGCTATCACCGAATTTAGTGTAATTGTATTTTCTATTAAGCTAAATAAGGATGGCTCTGTATCTGGGGCTAATGCATAACCTTTAATAATTGCTCCTGCCTTTTGCAAGGCATAAGTTAACCATGTTCCTTTAAAACCTGTATGACCTGTGATAAAAACACGTTTACCGGTATACTTCGATATAAAATTATTTTCTACCATATTTTCCAAGGTGCTTTGGCACTATTCCACAACTGTTCTAACTCTATTCTATCTCGTAATGCATCCATTGGCTTCCAAAAGCCATGATGTTTAAATGCAGCTAATTGTTTATCTTCTGCTATCGCTATCAATGGCCCCTTTTCCCATTGTACCTCATCCATATCCTCCTCTAAGTATTTAAATATTTCTGGCTCTAATACAAAAAAACCGCCGTTAATCCACATTCCATCTCCTTGTGGCTTTTCTACAAAATGATCGACATTACCTGCTATATCCATTTCAATATTACCAAATCTTCCTGGCGTTTGTATACTTGTTAACGTTGCTAATTTTCCATGTGACTTATGAAAATCAACTAGCTCTTTAATGTTTACATCAGAAACCCCGTCGCCATAGGTAAGCATAAAAGTTTCTTCATCAATATATTTTTTTATACGCTTTATTCTACCTGCAGTATTGGTAGACAAACCTGTATCTACCAAAGTAACCCTAAATGATTCGCTATTAGAAAAATGAACATCTACTTTATTCTTTTCTAACTCTATCGTGACGTCAGAATTGTATAAGTAGTAATTTAAAAAGTATTCTTTAATAGTCTGGGCTTTATATCCTAAACACAGAACAAAATCATTATAACCATAAGCCTCATAAATCTTCATAATATGCCACAATATTGGTTTGCCACCAATTTCGACCATTGGCTTAGGTCTTGCTTCGGTTTCTTCCATTAAACGAGTTCCAAAACCTCCGGCGAGGATAACTACTTTCATTAGTTAGATATAATTTTTTTTATTACTAGATAGAAAACTAAAATCAAACTTGCAAAAAAACCTCCTATAATAATTGAAATTAACTTACTTATTTTTAATATCGGAAGTGGCAAACTAACCGTATCTACTATTTGAATTGTTGGAGTTTCTTGACTTAACTGTATTTTTGCGATTTCTAAGTTTTTCATGATTTCTCCATAAATATTTAGCAACATTATTTTGTCTCGGCTGCTAAGTTCCGCCGATACAATTGCCCTTCTTTCAGCAGGATTTATATCCAAAATTTTTTCTTGGTCAGTTGCATTTACAAATGTTTTATTGTTTAAAATAGCTTCGATACTATCGCACCTTTTTTGCAATCGTTCTACATTAATCTTTTGCCTTTTTATTTTTGATTGTACGTAAATTTCAGTAGCCTTTTGTACTAACCGCTCACAATAGAGTTTACTTAATAATTCATCTTTCATTAAAGTTTGTACAACAATGAAAGTAGCTTTTTTTTCAGGTCTATCTACTGATAGTTCTTTCTTTAAAATCTGAGAAACAATTCCTTGTAGTAAACTGTCTTGCAATCTGGTATAAGTATTATTATTAATAGGAAAGAATATATCCTTACGTATTTTTCTATTTTTTGACCACTGTTCTCTTAACTTATAAACATCCGCATACCTATCAGCTAGTGAGGTTTTTTTAAGCGAATCAAAAGGGGTTAATAAAGTTTCCTTAGCTAGATTGTTGCTTTTTAAGAATAACAATAGGTTTTCTCCATATAACAACCCACTACTATTTGATCCTCCTACATCCAAACCCAATTGGCCTGCAAAAGCAGCTAATCCACCTGAAACAGACTTCCCTTCTTCAACCACAAAACTTAACTTAGCATTATAATTAATTGGTTTAGTATAAGCGTAGTAAAAACCTATTAATCCACCAATTATACCTGCAATTAAAATCTTCCGCCACTGTTTAAGAATAAAATAAAATACTTGTTTCCCTTTAATGATAAGTTCTTTTATAGAAACTTCATCATCTAAATGTATGATACTTTCACTTGACATAATAATGACTTTAATAAAGGATGCCTGACTCTACTTTGTTATCTGAAACGCCAACGCAACAGCTGTAATTAATGCAGATAAACTAGTTATAATCAACCCAGCCTTTGCATAGTCCGTACCCTTCTTCTCTGGCTCTCTAGGTACAAATATTTTAGTTCCTGCTGTAACTACAGGAAAACGATTAAAGAAAATAAAAGATTTCTTTATCCGATCAGCCTTGCCATTTGGATAAACCACGAAGGTTTTGCGTTTACTGGCTGAGTTGGTAAACCCTCCAGCATCAGATATATATTCTTTTAGTTTCTTTCCTTCTGTATAACTAATTTCTAACTGTTTAAATACCTCACCAGATACAGAAACCATGTACTGCTTTAATGGTATTTGTATAATATCTCCCTCTAATAAAAGAATGTCCTCTTTACTACCTGGATTACTTAAAATTTCAGGCAAGTTTATCGTGATTTCATTGTATGGTTTACGCTCTGCTTCTAAGGTAACATCTGAGGAATCTCTTGCAGTAGATTTAGCAATCTTTTGTACTACTGTTAAATCAATATCATTAAAATTATTTTTTCTTCTTAACCTAGCACCTGCAATATTGGCTGTGTATAATAGTCCTCCTGCTCTTTTAACCAAATCGCTAATTTTTTCAACTCTACTGGTTAAGGTATATGTACCTGGACTTAATACTTCTCCACTAATTGCAACGCTAATTTGTCCTTTATAAAAAGGATCTACTTTAATACTAATTACATCAAATGGTTTTAGTTTAACATCGGCCGAAAATTTGGATAGGTCTTTGGTATCATCAATTTTAATAATTTCTACTATAGCCCCTTGTGGATTATTTACTTCTACATCTCTTTTTCTACGAGAAATTTCAATGCCTAAACCTGTAGCATTATCGGCAAAACCACCAGCCATTAATATTAAAGACTTTAACGACAAGCTATCTTCAAAACCATAGGTTCCTGGTTTTCTTACAGCACCATTGATAGTAACTGCAAACTTTTCTTTTATATCAAAAATGGAGGAAACACTTATTACATCTTCCTTTTGTAATAACATGTTTCTTCCAGAATCTGAATTTAAACTAATACTAATGTACTCTTTGGTTAAATCCTCTCTCGTACGAGTAACTATTACCCTTTCTACATATGCATCTTCTCTTAAACCTTGTGCTTTTTGCACCAACTGATTTACTGTTAATCCTTTTTCCAATGCATAAGCCCCTGGTTTAAAAACTGCCCCATCAATAACAATTCTGTTCTCGTATTTATCCATTAAACTTCCTATTGAATAACTATCTCCATTTTGAGGTATAAAACTTGCTACATCTTCCTTTTTTACATCAATTACTTTTCTTTCGAAATCAGTATTCCTAATTCCTGAAATTCTAGCTTTAAACGCATTGCTTTTGTAGCCACCAGCAAAACGAATGGCATCTTGTAATGTTTCGGTTGGTTGCATTTCAAAAAGACCAGTTCGGTTCAATTCGCCAGTTAAACTGATTCTTGTTTGTACAAATGGAATTTTAATTACATCATTATCCATTAATCGAACGTTACTTTTTTGGTTGCTGTTTAATAAGAAATCATATAAATCAGCTTTAATTATTACTTTACTATTTCTTACCAATTCAATATTTCTAAAAGAACCGTTGTCGTTTGGTCCACCACTTACATACAAGGCATTAAACAATGTAGCTAAAGACGTTAAACTATATGTACCTGGCTTTTTAACTGCACCCAGTACAATTATTTTAATAGAACGAATGCCCGTAACTGTAAGTTGCACTTTTGTTTGATTGCTTGCAATTGCTGGATAGAATTTTGCCAGCTTTTTATTAATTACTTTGCTAGCTTCTTCTAAGGTTAAGCCATTTACTTGTATTGGCCCAGCATATTTTATATAAACACTCCCCTCGGCATCTACTGTTAATTTTTGTTGGGAAAGATTTACACCAAAAACATCGAGCAACAATTGATCATCGGGACCTAAAATATAATTTTTAGGGGTAGGAATTCGTAAATCGGGTTCAAAAGATAAACTTGGATTGGAGAATAATTCTGAACCAAATATTGTGTTTACATTGGCTGGCTGACTGGTAATTGCATTGGCTGATTTACTTCCTGAGCCTTGAACCATTCCTCCTGAACTTGCACCACCACTAGCAGAAGCAGATAAAGCTCCAATTCTTCCTTTCAATGCATTTATTTCTGCAGCTGGCATGCCTCGTTTAGAGAATTCTTCAATAATTTGAGCTTCTGATAAACCTGAACCAGTCGCTTTTTTCACAAAATCCTGTAGTTGAGCATCGGAAATATCTGATGATTTTACTTTACTCATATCTGCTGGCAATTGAGCATGTACAGATATTACCAACAGAATCAAGAGTACTGATTTAATTAATTTTAACATATAAATTTTTTAAAAGAATACAGCTTCGCCACCTCACTCACATAAGAGTAAGTATAAATTATATATACCCTATTTATTTTGGGGGGATTTAATAGAACAAAAACGAATCCCATAAGCGGCAAATATAATACTGGTTAAGGTGTAAATAAATTTTTATTACCTATGAAATTTGCATATATCACAGAAAAAAATCTCTATGTATTGAAATAAAAAAAGCATACTAATTGCATGCTTTTCAAAAAATGGCAGTATTTGACTACCTTATAATCTACTATCCACTAAATTTCTATCTAGAATTGCTTTTGTATCAAAAATTACAGTATCTGTAGACGCAGCCAATTGCTTAATATTCAATACTTTAAATTCATCATGTGCGACACATATTATTATAGCATTATAAGTTAAATTTAAGCTTGGGTTTAATGTAATACCAAATTCTTCATGTACTTCATCGCTATTTGCATGAGGGTCGTACACATCTACTTGAATACCATACTGCTTCAACTCATTATATATATCAATTACTTTTGAGTTTCTAATATCGGGACAGTTTTCTTTAAAAGTAATTCCGAGTATTAAAGCCTTAGAACCATTTATTTTTTGTCCTTTTTGAATCATTAATTTCACCACTTTGCTAGCTACAAAAAGACCCATATTATCATTTACCCTTCTTCCACTTAAAATTACCTGGGGATGATAACCTAAACTTTCTGCTTTATGTGCTAAATAATAAGGATCGACCCCAATACAATGACCACCAACCAAACCCGGACGATATTTTAAAAAATTCCATTTAGTAGCAGCAGCATCGATTACGTCGTTTGTATCGATACCCATTTTATCAAAAATAAGTGCCAACTCATTTACAAATGAGATATTAATATCTCTTTGTGCATTCTCAATTGCTTTAGAAGCTTCTGCAACTTTTAAGCTAGCAGCTTTGTATGTTCCTGCTGTAATAATGCTTTTGTATAAATCATCCACAAAATCAGCAATAGCAGGTGTTGAGCCTGATGTTACCTTTTTAATGGTTGTTAAGGTATTTATTTTATCGCCTGGATTAATTCTTTCTGGCGAATAACCGCAATAAAAATGTTTATTGAATTTTAAACCAGAATGTTTTTCTAAAACTGGCACACAATCTTCTTCAGTACAGCCTGGATAAACAGTTGACTCATAAATTACAATATCCCCTTCTTTTAAAACTTTTGCTATCATTGTTGATGCAGCAAGTAAAGGCGTTAAATCGGGTGATTTAAAACTATTAATTGGTGTTGGAACGGTAACAATGTAAATATTACAATTGGTTAAATCATCTGTATTAGATGAAAATGTTAATCCAATACTTTCCTTACTTGTTTTTAAACCTGTTGCCAAAGCCAAAGCAGGCAAATCGGCTTCATTTGTTCTGTCTTTACCAATAGAGAGTTCATCAATTCTAGATTGATTAATGTCAAAACCCAAGACATTGTATTTTTTTCCAAATTCTATGGCTAATGGTAAACCAACATAACCTAAACCAATAATGGCAATTTTACTTTCGGATAAATTCATAATAAGTTGTAAGAACGTTTACTTAAACAAATAACTGATTATCTGCACTTTTTATTGTTTAAACAAGAGTGTACTTGCATACGCAAATAAACCTTCTTCTCTGCCTGCAAAGCCCATTTTTTCGGTTGTGGTCGCTTTAATCGACACATCTTTAATCGTAATATTCAAAATTGAAGCTATTGTTTCCTGCATTGCAGTAATATGAGGCTTAATTTTTGGAAGCTCTAAACATAATGTACAATCGATATTACCTACTTTATACCCTTCAGTTTGTATTAAATCGTATGTTTTCTTCAATAAAATTTTGCTGTCAATATTCTTAAATTCATTTGAAGTATCAGGAAAATGAACCCCAATATCACCTAGGCAAGCTGCTCCTAATAACGCATCACAAATGGCATGTAGCAATACATCGGCATCGCTATGCCCTAAAGCTCCTTTTGTATGGGGTACTTTAATTCCTCCCAACCACAATTCTCTACCTTCTACTAATTGATGAAAATCTATACCAAACCCAATTCTTATACTCATTTAAATGTTCTTAAATAATTAAAATTGATGAAAAAACCTTTGTTAAATAAAAAACGAAGGTGTTAATCACCTTCGTTTTAAAATCGTTTAAACTAAAATATTATTTGCTTGCAATGTCAAATGTTAAACCAAAACGAAGTGTATTTGATAATGGATTACGAGTAACCCCATTTCCAGAAGGTACGAGGTAAGAAAAATTCAACCCAATTACATTATACTTTAAACCAGCACCAACTGTAAAATATTTACGATTGCCTTTGGTTTTATCTTCATAAAAGTATCCTGCTCTCAAAGCAAACTGATCATTGTACATGTACTCAGCACCTATAGAAACCTGAAATTCTCTCAATTCACTACCAAAACTACCCGCATCACCAAAAGATTTGAACCAACTACTTAAAACACCTTGATTTCTATAAGCAGTTAAGTTAGCAGTATTTTGAGCATCTGCATCTGGTAAGTTTGGATCTACAGGTGTTGGTGGTGTAGGAACCATCAACTTATTAACGTCTAAACCAAAAGTTAATTTGCTTGTTTCGTCAAACACTTTGGTATAAGCAACACCTAATCCAAGGTTTGCAGGAATATAATCTTTATTTGCAGCATCGTTTGTGTAACTGATTTTAGAACCTAGATTAGATAACACAACTCCCCAATTCCAGCCATTTCCTTGCTCATTTAACCCATGATGGTATAAAGAAATATCTCCTGCAATTGCATTTCCAGCTTTATAATTTACCCCACCTATAGAACCATTGGCTAAACTTGAATTTATGTAACGTAGTGCCACACCTACACCTAGTTTTTTGGTTAATTTACGAGTCCAGCCAAAGTCTACAGAAAACTCTCTTGGGCGATTTTCCTGTAATGGATTACCAGCAAAATCGGTAAATTGAATATTCCCCAAACTAAAATATCTTACAGATGCAGCAATAGCCTGATCTTCGTCTAATTTATGGTAAGCAGAAAGGCTTGCTAAATAAACATCGGTTAACCCTAAATCTTTTAACCAAGGAGTATATGTAAATCCAATAGCTGTTTTTTGAGTTGCAAAAGGAATTTTTGATAAATTCCAAAAAGATGAGTTTGCATCTGGAGAAGTAGCAATACCAACGTCGCCCATTCCACCAGCTCTTGCATCGGGAGAAATTCTTAAAAAAGGAACAGCTGACGTGACTACGTTAACAGGTTCCGTTGTTTGTGCATTTGCAGTTGATAATAACACCCCACTCAATAGCAATACAGCAGTAGTTTTCAATGTTGATTGTCTCATCGAAGTCGATAGTTTAATTAATGAATTGTAAAAATAACGGAATATTTCAATCAGCCAAATCTTAGCAAATGAAATAAGAGTAGAAATCAGACCATGTAGTTGTTTTAGTTAAAGCAAATATAGTTTTTGGGACGCTTCTGCCCTTGCTCCAGCAGAATTTGTTACAATAATACGGTAAATATAGACACCTTTTGCTAATTTTTCGCTGTATTGATCTTTTCCATCCCAAAAAATTTCACTTACCCTATTTCCTGTGGTTTGAATATTCCGTTGTATTTGATGTACCAACTTACCAGTTACTGAAAAAATATTAATTAACACTTTCAGCTCTCCGGGAGCTTGATTGTGTTCGAACCAAAAACAGGTTTTATTACTAAAAGGATTGGGATAGTTTAATACATGGCTTATTGCTAAGTTTTTAGTAGCTGCCACAGTAAATTCAATAATTCTTTCAGAAGAATTATTGGCTACATCCCAAGCTTTAATTTTTAAATAATGTACTCCCGCAGTTAAAGTTGGTAATTGAAAATAAATACTACCACTTTGATAACTATCATTTGCTGCCTCATAATAATTATTCAAAGCCAACACATTTTTATCATTACCATCGATGGTTACTGTAATATCATGGCCGATTCCTGTGCCAGCTGTATTAATTCCCGATGAGTCGAAAAGTTTTACAATTAGTTGTGGTTTTTCATTCACAAGTCCACCATTCACAAATTTTTCATCATTTAAAAAAACCTTCATAAGTGGTCCATCAACATCTATAATTGAATTTGAGGATGCTCCACCTACTAAAAAATTATTGCTCATGCCACTAGCATCGGTATTACCATTTTCGGCATATAAACTTAATCGACCAGCTCCCACCTGATAATTAATATCTTTAGGAACAATAAAAGAAAATGAAAATACTCCATTTTTTACAGTAGCTTTTCCTTTATACAAAACAGCTTGTTGCAAGGAGTAGCTTGTTATAGGGCTTGCAGCATCGTTGCTTAATGTTTGTAAGGTTTGTTTCTTATCGAAAATTACAGGATAAACCGTACCGTTAAAATTACTAACAATAGAACCACTATTGTCTTTAACACTACCAAGAATAGTATATTTTTTCATTGCGTTTAAGGTATCGTTACCCGATATAGGCTGATTGTTTATGGTTAAAATATCCATATTTAATTTAGGAAAAGCCAGCGTTAAAGCAGGGTCTCCTAAAAGTGTAAATTTTCGGTTGTTTATCACATCACTAAAAGTATTATACGTATAATTTTTGGCTCTCTTTAAAGCTTCCCCCAACGATAAATAACTGTTTCCGGTATTTTTTTGTAACGCAATTTTTAAAAAATTATCATTTAATATTTTATTGCTAAAAGCAAAAACAACACGAGTTGTGGTTACTAACCCAATTGCTCCAATATTACTACCCACTAGTAAAGATGCACCTAATGATGCTTTCGTTGGATTGTCATATGGGGCAAAATCGCAGGTAGCGGTAATAAAAAGTGGTAACTTATTGGCATTGTTAAATTGGTTTGCTTCTTCCTGACCCAAAATGGCTTCATCGGCTAATCTTTGATAACCACCATGACCATTGTAATTGAATAATAAAGTTCCAGCAGTAATTTTATTAATTATTGCTTGGTTAACCTGTGGATAGCGTCCTACACCTGTACCACTTACTAAAGGATATGCATCTAAATAAATTTTATCTTGATTGAACAGATTATTGGTTGCAAAACCATTGCCAGCAATGGCTTCAGCATCATTCAAATGAATGTTTCCATCTTTATCATCGGCAACAAACAAGGTATTGTTTCGCCATGCACCTAAACTATTGGGTGAGTGATAGTTGATGATTTTATCTACAATAATTTTTGCTTCATTGGTATTGGTTACTGGTAGTCTTCCAATTGCAAGATCTAACTGCCCTGGTGGTGATGTAAGGTTTACGTCATCAACATCATCTAATAATGCAAAAAAATCATCCGAAGTGTACGAAACTAGAGGGTCAATACTATTTACACTTTCGTAACATGGAATATAATTGGTATTCCCCGTTATCCTTTTTTTATAATCGAAGGAAGCTGCTCCAAACAGCAATGCATACTTGGGTCTTTTGGTCGAGTCGACACCTGCTTTATCAAAATACATTTTAATAAAATCCCTTATAGCAACGGGATCTGGAGCTCCAGTTGCAAATTCATTATACACTTGTTCAACACTAACTACAACTGTTTTTTGATTGTAATTTTGAAGATGAAAAAGTGCCAGTCGAGTTGCGTCGTTTCTAAAAACAGCAGGTGTAATGATAATTAAATCTACAGGTTCGCTGTTATGTAAATTTTGGTTATCCACTTTACCTAACGCAATAGGAAAAACACCATTCTCAAATGCAACATACTCTCTTAAAACATCAGCATCATTTTTAAAAAAGGCATTTCCCGCAGCTAATGTTACTATCATTTTTTGAGGTTGCTTTTCATTGGTAATATCCCAAATTATGGTGTTGGCAGTTGCACTTTGAACTGCAAACGAAACAATATTTCCTGAGCCAACTGTTTGCCAATCCCTGAAAAAAAGCTGACTTTGTAAGCTCAAATTCAATAATCTTCTGCAATGCACTTCAAACCAATTTAACCAACCTTGAGCAGATGATGCTCCTGGTATAAATAACATATTAATATTTACAGGGTTTGCTGTTACAGTCACTAAAAAATCCTTGGCATTTATGGTTGCAAAAGCATCTAAATAGTTACCAGAAGCTGCACCCATTGCTATAGTAGAAAGTTGCAGATTATTAACCGATACCCCAAAGGCACTAGAAGTACCAACACTTCTTGCTGCAAAACTGGTAGATAAATAAACAGGTGTAGCAACATCCAATCCAGTAAAGTTTAAAGCATAATTTCTGCTTAATACATTACCCGGCAAACTGCTAAACTCTTCGCCAAACCATTCTTTACCGCTGTTTAAAAAATTGATTAATTCTAGCTCATGAAAATATCTTTCATTGTAACTACTTGTAGTTTTATTTGCATTGGCTGTAATGTTTTTTATTTGAATTCTTTTTCCTAAACCGTCAATGGTTAAGTAATAATAAACCGTATCAGTATATAAATTTTTTTGGTGCTTAAACCTTGAATTAAGGCTGTCTTTTAGCCATTTATCTGCCGAAGCCCCATAAAAAAGAAAATAATCATTACCATTAAATATACCATCACCACCATCTATTACTTCAATTGCATTTTCAATCAAATCATCCGGCCGATTAACAGAATTCCTTTCATCTAGCATGCCCCCACCATTTCCATATAATCTAATTGCAGCACTTGAAATGTTGCCGGTATTTATGCCTAAACTGTTTAAAAAAGGAATATCAATTTTATAAATACCTTGTTTTATAACGCCTATTTTATACCAATTACCAGAAGCTAAAACAGAGTTTGCTGCATAGCTACGCTGGCTATTAGCTTTTTGAAAACCCAATAGAAAGGTTAATAAAGAGATAAGAAAATATGTTTTAGAAGTGCAGTTCATGGAATTTAAGTACCAATATTACGGTTAATGACTTTAAAATTATGGTTTTACTAACAATCAGATATTGGTTTGTTTTAGCATTATTTGAATAATTCGTTTATATTCGCAATGTTTAAACAAACAATATTTTAATTAAACCTACATTCAATACACTCAAACCTTTCAATAATGCGAATGTTAACAGGACTTAGAAATTGTGCTTTGCTATTAGCCACAGTAGGCTCTTTGGCATCCTGTAATGCTTTTAAGAAAAAGCAAGAAAAATCATCGGTGACCGGATGGGCTTACAACGATAAAAAAATAGGTGGCTTTACAGTACCAAAACCCAAAGATATAAAAACAGGTCCGGGACTGGTTTTTGTTCAAGGTGGTACATTTACAATGGGTGCTTCACAAGAAGATGTTATTGGTGATTGGAACAATATTCCAAAACGTGTAACAGTAAACTCATTTTTTATTGATCAAACAGAAGTTGCCAACGTTCACTATCGTGAATATATTTATTGGGTTGAAAACGTTTTTAGCGATGATAAATACAAACAAGCTGTAGAAGACGTTAAACCAGATACATTGGTTTGGAGAAGCGAATTGGCTTACAACGAACCTTATGTTGAATATTATTTCCGACATCCATCTTACAACTATTATCCAGTTGTTGGTGTAACTTGGAAACAAGCTTATGATTTTTGTATATGGCGTACTGATCGTGTAAACGAAAGAGCACTAATTGATAAAGGAGTAATTAATGCAAAAGATTATGAAAAAGGTAAGATGAATAATGTTGGTGAAGATAATTTCAACACAAAATCTTACTTAATGGGTTTATATAATCCTAAAACACCTCCAACCAAGAAAAGCCCATTAAAAGATGCTCAGGGTAAACCCAGACAAGCAAAATTTGATGATGGTATCTTATATGGAGACTACCGCCTGCCAACAGAAGCAGAATGGGAGTATGCAGCTTATGGTTATGTAATGGAAAACCCTCAAAAAAGAAGAACTGAAAAAGGTCGTGGCGAAGAAGTAATTGCTAATAAGCAACTATATGCATGGAGAAACGATGGTTATAATAATTTACGTTCTACAAGACGTGGAGCTTTTCAAGGTGCATTCTTAGCTAACTTTAAAAGAGGCTCTGGTGATAATATGGGTGTTGCTGGTGGTTTGAATGACCGTTCAGCAATACCTGCAGAAATTACTGCATTTTATCCCAACGGTTTTGGTTTATACAACATGAGTGGTAATGTAAGTGAGTGGGTTGCCGACGTTTACAGACCATTGACTTCTACAGATGGTGATGACTTTAACTACTTCAGAGGTAACATATTCAAGAGAGTTAAAAAAGATTCTGCAACCAAAGAGCCAACCAAAGATTCTTTGGGCAGAGTTATAATGGAAAATGAGCCCGATTCTTTGTTAAAGAAAAGACGTAATTATCAAAAGTCTTATGCTATCGATTATTTAGATGGAGATGCTACATTAGAAGGCAAATCATCTTCTTATAATTATGGTACAACTTCTTTAATCTCAGACAAATCAAGGGTTATTAAGGGAGGTAGCTGGAATGATAGACCTTATTGGTTAAGTCCGGGTGCAAGAAGGTTTTTAGAAGAAGATCAAAGCAGCAGCACTATTGGTTTCCGTTGTGCAATGACACATTATGGTGCACCAGAAGGTACAAAAGCGGCAACAAAAACAGGTAATTTCTTCCCATCAAGAAGACAAAAGAAATAAGGAAAGGTAAATACAGCGGTCTTAATTTATTAAGACAAAAATTAAAGCCATCAGAATTTTTCTGGTGGCTTTTTTAGGATAAGAATTCATAAAAATTCTTATCCCGTTAAAGTAATAAGTTTTTAATTTTGAACATATAAAAACAATTACTGTGGAAATAGCAGCACTTTATCAACTATTCTTACAATATCCATCAATACAAACAGATACAAGAAAAATTAAAGCCGGCGACATATTTTTTGCCCTTAAAGGCCCCAATTTTAATGGTAATTTTTTTGCAAAACAAGCTTTAGAAAAAGGGGCTGCTTACGCAATTGTAGATGAGCCAATTGAAGATGCTACTGATAAAATCATTCTAACCAGCAATGCACTTAGTACTTTACAGGATTTAGCAAAATTCCATCGTCAACAATTCAATATTCCATTTATTGCAATTACAGGTAGTAATGGCAAAACAACTACCAAAGAATTGGTGAGCTCGGTTTTAGCATCTCATTTTACTACTTATACTACTCAAGGAAATCTAAACAATCATATTGGTGTTCCATTAACCATATTAAGCATAAAACAAGATGTTCAAATGGCTGTAATTGAAATGGGAGCCAATCACCAAAAAGAAATTGAAAGTTACTGCTCTTACACCCTGCCAACACATGGTATTATTACCAATTGTGGTAAAGCACATTTAGAAGGTTTTGGTGGCGAGGAAGGTGTAAAAAAAGGCAAGGGTGAATTGTATGATTTTTTAAGAACAAATGCAGGTACAGCTTTTGTTTATTGGGATTATGATTATTTACAAACCATGAGTGCTGGATTGGAAAATATTATTAAATATGGAACTACTGAAGGGTTCATAAGTGGTAATATCTTAGAGAGTGAACCATTTTTATCAGTAAGAATTCACAATAATCATGCGTTACAAAATATACAAACTCAACTGGTTGGTGCATATAACTTACCCAATATTTTATGTGCAGTTGTAATTGGAAAATATTTTAATATCCCCGATGAAAAAATTAAAGTTGCTATTGAAAACTATACACCAAGCAACAGCAGAAGCCAATTAATTGAAAAAGGAAATAACAAAATTATTCTGGATGCCTACAACGCCAACCCTACCAGTATGAAAGCTGCAATAGAAAATTTTGCAGCATTAAATGTTGTCAATAAAGTAATTATGATTGGTGGAATGATGGAATTGGGCAATCAAAGTATTGAAGAGCATAAAGACATTATTACATTAATTGAAAAATATAAATGGAAAGATGTGGTTTTAGTAGGTGGAGATTTCTTGAAGATTAAAACTACCTACACTTGCCTATCCAATTCAGCCGATGCAAAAAAATATTTTATTGAGCAAGGTTTCGAAAATTGTTATTGTTTAATAAAAGGCTCAAGAAGTATGCAAATGGAAAAAATTTTAGAAGATTAATCCTGCTTTTAAAAGTTACCTTCGTAACCTATGATTAAAGAAAGTAAACCATTATACATAACAAGTGTACTAACGAATAAATGCCCCCGCTGTCGCAAAGGCGATTTATTTCAAACCAATAAAGCTTACGACCTAAAAAATAATCTCACTATGAATGAGCACTGCCCTGTTTGTGGCCAGCCTTCTGAAATTGAAGTTGGTTTTTATTATGGTACAGGTTATGTGAGCTATGCCTTATCGGTTGCATTTTTAGTAGCCACTTTTGTAGCTTGGTGGATTTTATTTGGCATTTCTTTTAGTAATAACAGTATTTTTTGGTGGCTAGGTACAGCTTGTACATTGCTCATATTATTACAACCTCCTATGATGCGTGTTTCTCGTTCTTTATGGTTAAGCTGGTTTGTAAAATATGATGCCAATTGGAAAGAACACAAGTTAGAAGAACCCGAAAGAGTGATAAAAGAACAAATGAACAATTGGTAATCGATTCCCCTATTTTTGCAATCGTTTAAACAGAGAGGTGTCCGAGTGGTTGAAGGAGCACGCCTGGAAAGTGTGTAAACGGGAAACTGTTTCGAGGGTTCGAATCCCTTCCTCTCTGCAATAAATTAACTAAAAGCGTTACTATCATTGAATTGTAACGCTTTTTTATTTTTAGGTAGAATAATCGGGGAAAATAGACTTAGTAATTTTGTACCATTACTTCCCAAATAATTTTTCAGCATTAGCTGTCGTTGCTGCTGCAACTTCTTCAATTGAAATGTTTTTTACTTCTGCAATTTTATTGATAACAAATTCTAAATATGCACTTTCGTTTATTTTGCCCCTATGTGGCACTGGTGTTAAATAAGGTGCATCAGTTTCAAGTACCAAATGCTGCAAATCGATTTTGCTTACTACTTCTGCTAGCCCTGCTTTTTTATACGTAATAACACCGCCAATACCCAATAAAAAATTCATTGCTATAATTTCTTTAGCACTTTCATAACTTCCACTAAAACAATGAAAAATACCTGTTAATCCTTTAGCTGCAAATGGTTTTACAGCATCAATCGTTGCCTGCATGGCTTCTCTTGTATGTATAACGATTGGTAGTTTATTATCCAATGCCCATTGCATTTGTAAATTGAAGGCTTCCATTTGTTCACTTGCAAAAGTTTTGTCCCAATAAAAATCCAAACCAATTTCACCAATGGCTACAAACTTTCTTTTTTTCAGCCATTCTTCTACCATTACTAATTCTTGCTTATAATTTTCTTTTACATAACAAGGATGTAATCCCATCATGGGAAAACAAACATTTGGATAATCTTCTTCCATCTTTAACATTGCATTAATTGCTTCACTATCAATGCCTGGCAAATAAAATTTTTGCACACCTAACTGCTGTGCACGTTTAATCATAGCATCCCTGTCTGTATCAAATGATTCGTCGTATAAATGGCAATGTGTATCAATAAGTATCATGCAGCAAAGATTTGTTTTTTAAAACAACACAGGCATAATTAATGAAAAAACAGAAAAATATTTTGGTCATCAAAAAATAAAATTCATCGAACCTCGTTTATATAGGAGCAAGTGCATTACTAAACCAACAGTAACCTTGTAAATAAAATCCAATATGCGAAAGCCCTCTACCAAATTTGGTATGTACAATTTCTGCAACAATTTTATTTACAACACTTTAAGAAAAAATGATGAAGCGTAGGCTTTAATAAATTATTATAAACTAGTTTTCATAGGGTACGGATTAAAAACGAGCTGAAGTTTCTACTTCGGCTCTTACTTTTTTAAAACTGTAAATAAATGGGCATTACAGCCTCGCTGCCTTTGAAGTAGCCATAGATGAATAAGAAGAGTAAGAATAAAGTTGCATAACCTAGCAATCCAAACTTTTGTAACTGCAATGAAATCTTATCTGAATAATATTCAGGAACAGCATGCAACAATGCAGCCAATAACATTAATAGCAGTACTGATTTATAATTACCCGCAAAATTTAACCAAGCTTGCCCATTAAAGTGATGTAAAATTTGACTAATCATTTCATTGGCAATTGTAAAATTTTCGGCTTTAAAAAATATCCAGCAAAAACATACGAAATGAAATGTAACAATGATTGCAAAAAAATTATACAAATGAGTATTGCTCCACTGAGTTGAGAATTGTTTTGTCTTTTCATTCCATAATTTATGAATGGCCAAAGCTGTGCCATGCAAACCACCCCAAACAATAAAATTAAAACTTGCACCATGCCATAAACCGCCCAACAGCATGGTAATAAACAAGTGAACATAGGTTCTAAACTTTCCTTTTCTATTACCACCCAATGGAATGTATAAATAATCTCTTAACCAACTGGATAGGGAAATATGCCAACGTCGCCAAAACTCAGTAATATCTTTACTTTGATATGGTGATAAAAAGTTAGGAGGAATTTTATAGCCCAACCATCTTGCAATACCAATTGCAACGCTGCTATAACCACTAAAATCGCAATAAATAACAACCGCATAACCATACACAGCAAACAAACATTCGATGCCACTGTATTTAGCAGGTGCATCGAAAACATAATTCACAAAATTTAAAGTGATATAATCTGATATTACCAACTTCTTAAATAAACCTGCAAGAATTAAATAAAACCCATCTGAAAAATCTTCTTTAGTAATATGATATGGCTTTGTTATTTGTGGAATAAAATCTTTTGCCCTAACAATTGGGCCCATCACCAACTTGGGGAAGAATGAAAGAAAAAGTAAGTATTCCGAAAACTTTTTTACAGGCACAAATTCACCTCTGTAAACATCTACAGTGTAACTAATATTTTCAAACGTATAAAACGAAATACCTACAGGTAACAAAATATTTAATGGATTTATTCCTGCAGAGAACCCATTATTCAAAATTTCGATAAAAAAATTGGTGTACTTAAAGTAAAACAACATACCCAAATTAAAAACGATGCTTGCTACCAACAGTAGCTTTTTCTTATGTGCATTGGTTTGCCTGTGAATCGCATTCGATAAAATAAAATCTACTATTGCTGATATAATTACAAGCACAACAAAAAAACCACTTGCCTTATAAAAAAAATAAAGTGAGAACAAACAAAAAACAATTGTTCTTGCCTGTACATTATTACGCAAGGCAAAATACAATACTATAAACACCGTAAACAAATACACGAAGAATCCATTGTTAAACAACAACGGATTTTTGGCATCGTATAAAAATTGATGCAGAAAAGCCTGTACATCAAAATAATATTGCATAAACTATTGTTTGCTTGTTTTAAGAAACTTATTGTACTCTATCATTATTGCATTAAAAATACCCTTGCCCATTAACGCAGAACCAGCTGCATTTGGATGCATATAATCTTTATAAGCCAATGCTGGTTTGCTCTTTACCCAATTTATCATACTGCCATTGCCACCCATACTCTCAAATGTGTTATAAAAATGAATACCATTTTCAAAGGCAATTTTTTGCTGCATATTAATAATTACAGGCAATCCTTTTGCCGATGCATATTCATTATCGTACCTAAAGCTTCTATCGGCACAACCCAGCAATACAATATCAGCCTCAGAGAAACAGGCTTTAAGTTTTGCAACTGACTTTTTCATGGGCTGATAATACCAATCAAATTTCACATCAGATGGTTTGTCGAATAGGTTTACGCCGTATTGCATGATGATTAAATCGTAAGTATGCAGTTTGTTAATGGTTTGCAAAAAAACAGAATCGAAGCCTGCAAACTCTTGCCCACTGTTTCCACGAAAGGAAAAATTATCTACAATTACACCTGTTGGCGACTCAGACGAAACTCCAAAAACTGACAACCCTGCTCCAATTGAAATCTTAAAGCTTGAGTTTATACTACTATCTAATAATACTGTATTAAATTTTAGTGCTGCAGGAATTGTAACATTACTATTATTGCATTGCATAACAGTTGACGTAAGTGAATTACCATACAATAAGTATTTGTTTAATGGCAAATTTGCTGCTGCTGTTTTATCTTTTATTTCTGCAAATGCAGTTCCGTCTGCTATAAAATTTCTGCCAGAGACAAATAAAGTATTTTTAGAAGGATTGTTTCTAAAATTATGTTCAATCCATGTAGCTGATGAAATAACCTGTGCAGTTGTTCTGTTTCCAGTTAACGCACTGCTCATTGGCAAGTAACCAACACCATAACCTCCAAACTGTTGCTGCATAAGGCTTCTGAGTGTTGACGAAATAAAATCATCCTCAATCATACTATCACCCAAATAAGCAATACGTATTTTTTTACGTTTCCCTTTTTTCAAATCGGTCAGTTTAGCAATAAATTTTTTCAGATTGATATTATTGGTATCTGTATAATAAGCTGTAACTCTTTGTGGTGCAGAAAAAGCAGAAAACTTCTTTGCTCCATCTACAGTGGTAACTGTAACTGCATCAGAATGTATAATTAAAGAATTGGCTGTATCCTTCGACTTAATTACATCCGATAAAATACTGATATTTTGAAGCGTTTTAATCTCAGTCTTAAAAAAAAGGGGAACAAAAGACAACACAAATAAAAAAGAAAAAACAACTAGTATAAATTGTAAAACCCGTTTATGGTAGTTCATTGCTGGCTGAAGAATGTTTTGTTACATCTAATTTATACTTTTTAATTGCACTGGTAATCATTTTTTTCCAAACTGCTGGTTGTGTGCTATAACCAGCCTTAGACATTGCATTTACCCAAAGTTTATAATCACCGTTTCCTTTGAGCTTTGCATAATATTTTTTTCGGGTAAGCATTTTACAAAATTCTCTAAAAGATTCCTCAGCACTAGCGTATTGTTTGAATTTGGTTTTGATACCTTTTGTTTTACGTAAATTATTTTTTCCAATTATACCAAAATGATTGTTCAAAAACACCGCACTTCTACTTTTGCCTGCACCAGATTCTACAATGCTGATAGCAGTAATTACACTTGTTGGAATTCCAAACTCATCGGAAAGTGATTTTACCAACTCCCTATATTGAGCTATATATTTTTCTACCAATCCAGCTTTAGCCGGCTGCATGTTTAAAAAAAGAAAGCCAACTAACAAAAAGCAAGTTTTTGGCAATTGAGCAAACATTTTTATCATTAGACTGTATTTGGTTAAATAATGGCGAAGCATTACAAAGTAGCGTTATTATTTTAAAATCTACTAATTTGGCTGCACATTTATTCAACAATCATGCCATGAAGCAAATAGTATTAAGCCTTACATTGTTTATCAGCATTTCCGGTTTTGCTCAAACAACCATTCGCAGAGACATAGAAATTGATGCAATGGTAAAAGAAATAAATGCCGATTCTTTAAAATCGTACATCTACCAAATAGTGGCTTTTGGTACAAGAAATACCTTAAGTAATCAAACTTCTACCAAAAGAGGTATTGGAGCTGCAAGAAATTGGGTGCTGAGTAAATTTAATGATTTTGCAAAAACATCTAATGGCAGATTAACTGCTTTTATAGATACCATTACTTACAAACCAGATGGTAAAAGAGTTGATAGAAATATTATTTTAGGAAATGTAGTTGCTACCTTAAAAGGTACAGATACAGCAGACAAAAGAATATTTATTATTAGTGGCCATTTAGATGGTATGCGTACCAATGTAATGGATAGTACAGGCGACGCTCCAGGGGCTAACGATGACGCAAGTGGCTGTGCAGCTGTTATTGAATGTGCAAGAATTATGAGCAAGCATAATTTTCCTGCAACCATCATTTTTGTAACTGTAAGTGGTGAAGAACAAGGTTTACTTGGAGCTTATTTTATGGCTACCAAAGCAAAAAAAGAAAACTGGAATATTGAAGCTGTGCTCAACAATGATATTATGGGCAGCAACAATAGCAGCGAAACCAATATTATTGATAATACCCGGCTTCGTGTGTTTAGTGAAGGTTTACCTGCGTATGAATTGGATAAAAATGGCAAACAAATTCGTCAGCTTGGTTTAGAAAACGATGGAAAAGCCCGTCAACTGGCACGTTACATCAAAGAAATTGGTGAACGTTATGTTGAAAATTTAGAAGTGGTGATGGTTTATAGAAATGATCGTTTTTTACGTGGTGGCGATCATACACCTTATGTTGAAAATGGTTTTGCAGCTGTTCGTTTTACCGAAATGAATGAAAACTATTATCACCAGCACCAAGATGTACGAAAAGAAAATGGTATTCAATATGGCGATTTACCTGAGTTTATGGATTTTGAATATTTAAGAAAAAACACAGCTGTTAATTTGAGTAATCTTGCCAATTTATCTAAAGCACCAGCAATGCCTGAAGAGGTAAAGGTGGAAGTAAAAAAACTAAGTAACTATACTTATTTATACTGGAAAGCTCCTAAAACTGGCAAACCAAAAGGTTATTATATTTTAATCAGGGAAACCACCAGTGCAGTTTGGCAAAAGAAATTTTATACAGAATCGTTAGACTATAAATTGCCTTACAGCAAAGACAATTACTTTTTTGCAGTACAAAGTGTAAATGAAACAGGCAATGAAAGTTTACCTGTTGTGCCAATGCCAGCCAGATAGTTATTATTTTGCCACGTATATACGAATTTCACGAATAGATTTAGGTTGTCTATATTTTCTTGAACATAAAAAAATTTAAGTATGAATAAAATTACTGTTGCCCTTTTATTTAGCATTGTATTCTTTTCATGTAAGAAAAGTAGCGATGATAACAGCACTGCAAATGCAGAACTTACACTAACAGATGTTGCTTATGCAACTGCAAGTGCACAACAAAAAATGGATGTGTATTTACCTGCCAACAGAAGTACGTCATCTACTTATACAGTTATTATGATTCATGGTGGAAGCTGGAGTGGTGGCGATAAATCTGATTTTACCAACGATATTCTTAACCTAAAACCATTGCTTGGCAACTATGCCCTTATAAATCTTAATTATCGTTTAGCAAATGGAACTTCTGTTTTATTGCAACAACAAATGGATGATATTGATGCAGCCATTGCCTTCATTCACAGTAAAGCAACAGAATACAATATCAATACTTCTAAATTGGCTATAATGGGGGCCAGTGCTGGTGCACATTTAAGCTTACTAAAATGTTACAAGAGCAATGCCGATGGCAAAATAAAAGCTGTGGTAGATTTATTTGGTCCAAACGATATGGCATGGATGTACAACAGTCATCCAATTCCAACAGTTACACAACCTATTATTGTCAATGTTATTGGTGGTACACCAACAACCAATGCTACAAGCTACACCAATGGAAGTCCAATTAATTTTGTTACAGCAAGTGCCCCTCCAACCATTATTTTTCATGGCACTGTCGATCCAATTGTACCTATTAGTGAAAGCATTAAACTACAAGCCAAATTGCAATTGGCTGGTGTAACCAATCAGTACATAACCTACACAGGAGAAAGCCATGGCTGGAGTGGTGCTAACTTGCTTGATACATACAACAAAGCAGTGGCGTTTATTAAGAATTATGTGAAGTAGAAATTTTGTAGACTAGCTTTAGAACTACTATGAAACCAAGTTGCGTCGCACCCTTCAACGTTCATAACATTACTGAACTTTGGAACTCCATTATATTACTTAAAAAAATCACCCTCTAAACGAAGAGCAGCCTTTTGTTTTATTTGTTTAGAAACATTTGATGGAATTTTTTCGGGAAAATCAACAATTGATTTTAGCCAATATTTCTCTTTCTCTTTATTACCTAACAATCGATAAAAGTTTGCTAATCTGACCCTACTTCTAAATCGGTTTGGCACCATATAAAGAGCAGTTTCATAAAAAAATTCTGCCTGAGAATATTGTTTTCTTTGCAAATAATAGTCGCCTAATAATAGATATTGCTCACTGTTTGAGAATAAAGAAGCTGACGACTCCATGTAATAAATTGCAGAATCAATTTTGCCAAACCGAAAATTATGTTGTGAATATGTCATTAAATAATTAGCATCTCTATATTTATTGGGTATCGAATGGAATATGGAATCAGCTATTGATTTGTAGCCCATCAGGCTAATATTATTTGCATCACCTATGGATTTTGTTAATCTACTTTGTTTGCTATGATTAAACGTTAATGCTCCTAAAATGAGTAACGAAAGGAATAATAATAAAAACCTATTTCTTATGTTACACAAAATAAGTATAATGGATATACAACAGTATAAATAAAAGGAAATAAAATAAAAGTTGTAGAATACAAAATAGAAAGAAGCTGCTACTAGTATTTGTGTCAATGCAACAGATAGTGCAAACATTAAAGTGTCATTGTTCCTTAAGGATTTTTTATAACCTTTCAAAAGCAAAAAGAGATTAAATCCAATGAATAATATTACAGGAATAACACCTAATTCTATAGCATATTGAATATAATCATTGAATGCAAATTGTGTATTATCTGCAACTAAAGCCTTATCATAATTCCCAATTCCATTTTGCTTAAAGTAAGTTGCTTGTTGCAATAAATACTTCTTTTTAAAACTACCCCACCCATAGCCTAAGAAGTTTTGCGTTAGTAATTTGAAGGAGTTTTTTAAAATAAAAACACGACCAGTGTTTGATTGAATGTCAGAATAAAAAACAAAAATACTTAAAACAGCGAAAACTATTATAGCAAAATTTGTTTTAACTCTTTTGAAGTTGACAATTAAAATAGTTATAAAACTAAGAATAATTAATGTTCGATTAACTAAAAGAATCCCACTTAATATAAAAAAGAAGAATAAATAATTCTTCTTTTTTATATTAAGTGAAATAACTAGGAAGGTTAAAAAAATAAATATTACTAAAAGGTAAAAATCCCCTTTGTATAAACTATAGAACATTAGTTATCAATCATTTAAACCAAGTACCTAAATTTAGGTTTTTAAAAAGTAAAGGTATTTTTTTCCATTTGATTCACCTTTAAAAAAATAACTAAAAAATTCAATTTTTTTCTTTTTTACCAATATATAAGCAATCGCTTTTTGGTTATATAGAATACAGACTAACCTTCTTATAGTTTTTTTTGACACCCATACTTCTTTTTGATTTTCGTCTAGTTTTATAAACGGTTTAACCTCAATTTGACTTAAAGAAATATGTTTGTATTCTCCTCTCCAGATCTTTCGATTAAGTTCTGAAATTGCTATAAAAGCTGAATCTTCTTTAGTGTTAATTAAAGGAGGATTAAAGAGATATTTATTTTTAATCACGTCTAAAGAAGAGCTATCAAAATAATAATCCTTTATAAAAGATTTAATAAAACTTGTATCGACGATTCTATTTAACTGACTACTGGCACTATACGATAGTTTTAAAAAAAAAATAACTAACAATACTTTTTTCATATAACTTATTGACAAGTTGAAGTTGTTGATTTCTTATAGCTCATGGTTTTATCTATTGTAACCCCATTTACTGGGGTCATTGCTCTAATATCTTCCCCTAAATCAGCAGGGTTTCTTCCAGAACCAAAAACAAATCCAGTAATCTCATAATTACCTGTAGTTATTGGTAAGTTCATTCCTGCTAAGTTCCCAATTTTAATACCAAAATCAGTACAATTAGTAACACAGAGATTAAATGTTTGTGGGTAATTAATCGAGTAGTTTATAATGCTTGTAAGTTGAACTGATGTTATTTCCTTTGAGATACTCACATTATAATCAGAATTTTCATTATAATGTAAGCTACTTGGCTGTGGTTGACATGTTGCATTCATTTCATTATTCACAGGATAAAATCCAAAATAAACAATACTATTTCCTTGCTGTATTTTGACAAATGTATGACCAGCACTTCTAGAAGTACTCCATTTAGCATCACGATTTCCAGCTTCAGGTTGTTCTACACAAATAGTTAATGTGGCACTTTCATTTTTATTAAAACAGTTATTTAATTTCCTAGGATTAAATTTACGTCCTCGATTGAGAACATAAAAATAGGCATTACTAATAACACAGTTTGTGTACTCGTAGAAAAGACCATCCGAAAAAGATGAGTAATTGCAAGCATCTTGATAATATTGCTCACCATTATCTCCATCATCAATGCTACAATTAAAGTAGGCTCCATCAGCACATTCACAAAAGGGGTTAGGATACATATCACATAATACAGCACCACTGCCATCATCACCAAAACCACCATCACCCCAATCATCACCCGGTTCATCATCAACTGGTTCTTCATCTGTTGGCGGTCCATCACCACCAGAATTATCAGCACAATTAATTGGATCTACCTCCTCCACATAAGGTCCAGCAACAACTTGGTCTGTTATATTACTGTAATAATTGGTTGTCCTTTGACATCCATTTTCAGTAGAATTAAAGGTTGTTTCTGGATGACATAAAATACATGGGTCACCCCCATCTGTCGTTCGTGAGGCGATCTCTTTTTTTGTGTACCATTTAATTTTATTTGTGGCTTTACCATTATCATAAAACCAACCTTTCAAAAAAAGCCCTTCGTATGTTTTATAAAAAATCATTCCTGAAAAATTTTTTGGAATATTATTAGGAGAAATAGTACTTAAATCTCTATTTAAGGATAAATATTTTTTATCTCCAACTATCGTCATTATAACTTCTTTAAATTTTCCATTCTTACCCCAAATAAGAAACTTATTTAAAGTTGTAACAACCTTATTGTTAAATAAGTAATGTTTCTCCTCAGCATTTTTATAGAAGATTTTTTTATACTTCTCATTTAAAGGTGTTTCAACAACCTTATATCCATCAAGTTCATAGTTTTTTATAAAACGCCAATCCGGATATTTTCCATAACTAGGTTGTCCATCCTTGTTAAATTTTAATTTGTCGTTATACTTTTTATTAAACCACAGCTTAGCCTGTAAGTTAAAATCAATTCCAATTTCATTTCTCAAGCTTTTTTTGCAAGCCATAAATATTAATGTGCTTAAAAAGGAAATTAAAATAATACTGTAGATTAGCTTTCTTTTAAGAGCTGGCTTTTTGAAAAAAATCATATTATCATATTTTATGCTAATTTAAGAAACAAATTTGATAAATAATCATACGTCACTAAATTTCTTTTACTCTTAACATAGGGTTTAATAATTGGCAAGCGAATTATACTAAAAAAATGACGCTAATCTTAAAAAAATAAAAGAAAAAAGCCATGAGTGTAAAAAAACTTGCACTAAGAGTAGGCTTATAATAAAGTTAAATACAACGGACTGAAAAAGGCAAAGTGAATTTTGCCTTAACAACTTTTATGGCAATATCAGATGGCTAGGAATTCAACCAAGTCAACTACTAATGTTTTATATCTCATAAAATAATCCCAAACTCATTTAAGAATTTGGGATTATTTTATTAACGCATTTAGATTCCTTAAGAAAAATTATTTTCCTCCGCCCGGACATTTGTCTTTTATATAGTTGGTAATTAAAGTAAACAAATGTTGCGTTGTTCCTCTGCCTTCACTGATGCTGTGTGTACGGTTTGGATAACTCATCATACTAAATTGTTTGTTGTTTTTTACCAACTCATTAATTAACAACTCTGTATTTTGATAATGTACATTATCGTCGCCAGTACCATGAATAAGCAATAAATTTCCTTTTAAACCTTTTGCATGTGTTATGGCCGACGCCTGTGTATAATCAGCTTTATTTTCCTGTGGTAAACCCATGTAACGTTCTTCGTAAATATTGTCATATGTAAATCTACTGGCTACAGGTGCAACTGCAATACCTGTTTTATAAATTTGAGGATATTGGAACATTAAGTTTAAAGTGGTAGAACCACCACCACTCCATCCACTTACTAAAACACGGTCTTTATCTACATAATTCCATTTTAAAATTTCTTTTGCAGCCATTGCTTGATCACGAACATTTAATATACCTACTTTTTTATAAATACTTTTACGCCAAGCTGCTCCTTTTGGAGATGGAGTGCCACGTCCGTCAAGACTAATTTGTATATAACCATCAGCAGACATATCTCCCATATAAAATGGGAAACCAGCATTGCCATAAGTATCACTTACCGTTGTTGCTCCAGGTTCTGTATATACATAAAATACAACAGGATATTTTTTAGTGCTATCAAAATTGTTTGGCAACACCAACCATCCATCCATGGTAACATCATCTTCGGTAGTAATTTTAATAAATGACGCATTCGATTCTTCTTTTGCAGTACTTCGCTTTGCAGCAGGTTTAATTACTTCACCAGTTTTTAAATTCACCCACTCTTCTGATGGTGCTGTATTAATATTTGAAAATCCATGTTTGGCAAATTGACCAGTTGGTGAAATTTGATAACTATGTGTTCCCTTTTGATTGGCAGATGAAACCAATTCAGCTTTTCCATCTCCTTTTAAACTTACTCTATACAAATATTGTTGTAAAGCATTCTCTGGAGAAGCAGTGAAATACACATAACCATTGGCTTCATCAATGGCACCAAAACCAATCATGTCATAATTACCTTTGGTTAAAAGTGTTTCCTTCTTACCATCTTTACCAATTAAGTAGATATGTCTCCAACCATCTTTTTCACTTATCCATAAAAAGTCTTTGCCTCCATTTACCCACTCCCAACCAGTTGGATCATCATTGTTCCATCTGCTTTTAATATCAATCCATGCAGTATCTTTTTCTTCATTTACCAATGATGCAGCTCCATTTACAGCATTCAGCAACATAATTTTACTTACTTGTTGTTTACGGTCTAACTGTTGAATAATTAATTCATTATTTGCAGCCCACTCCATTCTTGGAATATAATGTTGTACAGCATCACCAGGAACGTTCATCCAGGTAGTTTTTGTTGTTGCAATATTTACAACGCCTACCCTGCACATAGATGGATCTTCACCAACTTTAGGATATTCTACAGGCACTGTGAATGAATACACAGAATCTGTATTATTAATCATTAAAAAGTTGCGAATTTTTCTGGCATCAATTTGCCAGTAAGCAATGCTCTTACTATCAGGACTCCATCTAAAACCATCACGGCAACCAAATTCTTCTTCATACACCCAATCGAAAGTTCCATTGATAATTCTATCAGTTCCGTCTTTGGTTAATTGGGTAATTTTATTACTAGCTAAATCTTCTACATATACGTTGTGGTTGCTTACGTAAGCTGCTTTACTACCATCAGGACTGATTTTAGCAAACATTAAAGAAGATGTAGGTAAACTTTTACCCAATTGCTTTAAAGTGCCTGCATCTTTATTATAAATATGATAATCGCCACGGGTTTCATAACGCCAAACTTTTTTGGTGTTGGTAAACAACAAAAACATTTGTTCATTTTCACTTACCGAAAAACTTTTTACAGTAACAGCTTTGCCGTCTTGTGTAAGTTTTACTTTTTCTACTAAAACCGTTTTTGAGAACTCAGGTAATTGATATTTTACAATTTCACCACCTTCACTGGCGTAATAGGCTTTGCCATCTTTAGTCCAATTAATACTTCTTGAACGTTGTGCATTTAAAGAAAAAGCACACAATACAAGCGTGACAAACAATGCAAAATGGATTCTTTTCATAATTCATTTAATTAGGGGTTGAAAGTAAAAGTTTAGACTGATACTGAAAAATGAGGGATGAAATTTGTTATGAATGGTGGGATTGGAACACGGATGACACGGATTAGGCTGATAAGAATTGATTACACGAATTACAACGAATTACACGAATTAAGTACAATGCTCTTCCCCTCCTTGGAGGGGCAATACAAACTTTAATTGGGCAAAATGATTTTTGGGGTGGGTTTATTAGCAGAAATCACCAAATATCCGTTCAATCAGCGTCATTTGCGTTCCATACTTTGCCACTGAAGCACAGAAACACAGAAAATAAATTAGTATAAATCCGTTTAATCAGTCTAATCAGCGTTCCAATTTCCCCGATAACGTTATCGGTAGAATTCTTTGATTTTTACAACTCGTTTCACCTATTTTTGCCCCACTAAAAATTAAAAAATGGCCGTATTAGTTAACAAAGATTCTAAGATTTTGGTACAGGGTTTTACCGGTACTGAAGGTACTTTTCATGCCACTCAAATGATTGAGTATGGAACGAATGTAGTAGGTGGTGTTACCCCAAATAAAGGTGGTACAACACATTTAGATAAACCCGTTTTTAATACAGTTGCCGATGCTGTAAAAAATACAGGTGCCAATGTGAGCATCATTTTTGTGCCACCTGCATTTGCTGCTGATGCAATTATGGAAGCTGCTGATGCTGGAATTGCTTTGGTAGTATGTATTACAGAAGGAATTCCTGTACAAGATATGGTAAAAGTGAAGAACTATTTACAAGGCAAAACCACTCGTTTAATTGGTCCTAACTGCCCAGGTGTTATTACTGCAGAAGAAGCTAAAGTAGGTATTATGCCAGGTTTTATTTTTAAGAAAGGTCGTATTGGTATTGTTTCTAAAAGTGGAACATTAACTTATGAAGCTGCTGACCAGGCTGTTAAGGCTGGTTTAGGTATAAGCACTGCTATTGGTATTGGTGGAGATCCGATTATTGGCACACCTACCGTTGAAGCAGTGAAATTATTAATGGAAGATCCTGAAACCGATGGTATTATTATGATTGGTGAAATTGGTGGTAGCATGGAAGCTGATGCTGCTCGTTGGATTAAAGACCATAAAACTAAACCAGTTGTAGGATTTATTGCTGGTCAAACTGCTCCTCCAGGCCGTAGAATGGGTCATGCTGGTGCAATTGTTGGTGGTGCAGATGATACTGCTGCAGCTAAAATGAAAATTATGGCTGAGTGTGGTATTGCAGTAGTAGCAAGCCCTGCTGATATTGGTAAAACTATGGCTGCTGAATTGGCGAAGAAATAAGTTTACAAGTTTATTGAGTTTATAAAGTTTAAAAGTGCCTTTGCTTTCGCAAAGGCACTTTTGTTTTCTTTGTGCACTTCGTATTCGTTGTTGCTTTGTGAGAAATTTTTCCTTTGTGTGAAACAAAAAATACCCAATTCGTGGTATATAAAGTATCAGTTTATCAACTCAAATTGCAGTTGAATAAATCAGTAACCTGAATTATTCAAATTTCACAGGGGGATGGCTTATGGCAGCAATGTCATAAGCTATTTTTATTTTATTATGTAATTAACGCAGGTTTTGCATCGCAGTTAAGTTAACAGTACTTTTACCAACTTAACTTTAATACATGGCTACTAAATTTTCTATATCCTTACTGCTAGTGTTATCTTTTTTCTTGCCAAAAGCACAAACAACTGACACCATTTTTAAAAATGAATGGATTAGAATAGATACACTCATCATTAAACAAAATCAACCAAAAACTGCATTGAGTTTAGTAAATGAGGTTTATGTAAAAGCAAAAAAACAACAATTGCAGCCTCAAATCATTAAATGCTTGGTTTACAGGCTAAGTTTAGAAGACAGAATTTTTGACAATAAACCCAATAATGCCATTTCCATTTTAGAAAATGAAATTGCAGTTACGAAAGACGAGGCTGCCAAAAGCATTTTATATTGTTTGTTGGCCAACAGATACCAACAATACTATAATAACAATCGCTGGAAATATTACAACCGAAGCAAAACAACCAATTTTAGTAAAGCTGATATTGAAACCTGGAATGCAGATGATTTTAATGAAGCCATTACTAAAAATTATTTAGCAAGTGTTGCAAATGCTTTTTTATTAAAAACAGCAAAGTTGGAAGATTTTGATGCCATCATTATTAAAGGGAATACTCGAAAATTAAGACCAGCTTTATACGACATTTTAGTACATGAAGCACTAGATTATTTTAAAACAGGTGATTATTATATTACTAAGCCAGCTTATGCTTTTGAACTAAAAGATATTAAAACACTAAGTACTTCCAATGAATTTATTACTGAAAAATTTGAGAGTAAAGATTCTACAGCCCATCAACTGATTGCCTTGCATTTGTTTCAGGATTTAATCGCTTACCATATAAATGATGCTGATAAAAATGCATTCATTCATGTAGATATTGAAAGAATACAATGGGTAAATACTTACTTAACAAACGATAAAAAAGAAGAGAAATATTTGAATACTTTATCTTATCTATCAAACTTTTCTTTTAATGCTGCTGCCCAAGCCAGTTATTTATTGGCAAAAAATAAATTTGATAAAGCCACCACCTACAAACCTTTTGATGATAGCAGTAACAGATATGCTTTTGTACAAACATTAAAAATGATTGATGTTGCTTTACTTAAGTTTTCAGATGAAAGTGAAGGAAGGACAAACTTATTAAACCTGAAAAATCAAATTCTCGAGAAAAAAATTAGTACGCAAACAGAAAAGGTTAATGTGTTGAGCAAACCTTTTAGAGCATTGGTGAATTACAAAAATGTAGATACAGTTTTTGTTAGAATTATTAAAGTTGATCAAACCAAAAAAGATTTAGGCAATAATTTTAATAGAGACTTTGAAAGATATAGCAAGTTGCAAGCTTTTAAAATTTTCTATCAGGTTTTACCCAAAACCAACGACTACCAAAATCACTCAGCTGAAATAAAAATAGATGCTTTACCTACTGGAACATATATGCTGTTAAGCAGTAGCGGTGCTGGTTTTATTGATTCTTTGGATGAAATGAGTAAACAGTACTTCTATGTTTCCAACATTAGTTATATAAAAAATGGCAACGATTATTTTGTGCTGAACAGAGAGTCAGGAAAACCTCTAGCATCTGTTATAACAAATATTTATAAAGACGAATGGAGTAGCTCTGCAAATAAAAACTATAGAAATTTAGTAGAAACAAAAAAAACAGATAAAAACGGTTATTTCAATTTTAAACCAAAAGACAATTATGGCAATTTTTATTTTGAATTTACTGCAAAAAACGACGCCCTATTTTTAGACAACAGCGATTACATATACAGAAGTTATAGCAACAACAACGATGATAACGAATACGATAAAAACGAAATAGAAGATTACGAAATAGATAAAGCCAAAATATTCTTTTTTACAGATAGAAGTATTTACAGACCTGGACAAACCGTGTATTTTAAAGGTATTGGCATAACCAAAGACTTGAAAACAAAAACCGAAAAAGTATTTATTCCAAGAGACAGTATTAAAGTTTTTTTATTAGATGCTAATGACGACGAAATAGACTCTTTGAGTTTTAAAGCAAACGACTATGGCTCTTTCTCTGGCAATTTCAAAATTCCACAAAATGTATTAACAGGAAGTTTTAAAATTGAAGCAGCTGATTTTGATAATAGTGAAAAAAGTTTTCTTGTAGAAGAATATAAACGCCCAAAGTTTTATGTAGAATTTGAAAAAGTAAAGGGCAGCTATAAAATAAATGATAGCATAACAGTTACAGGTATTGCCAAAGCTTATGCAGGCAATTTTATTGATAATGCAAGTGTAAAATTTACTGTTAACCGCAATGCAAGATTTATTTATGATTGGTATTGGAGAGGTGGTTATAGGCCAAGAAGTAGCAATACTGTAATTACAGATAGTATCATTAAAACTGATGCATCTGGTAAATTCAATATTACTTTCAAAACCATACCAGATGAGGCTGTTGATAAAAATACTGATCCCCTATTCGACTTTAGTATTACAGCAGATGTAACAGATACCAATGGAGAAACTAGAAATAGCAACACAACTGTTACCGTTGGTTACAAGAGCTTAATATTAAACTTAACTGCCCCATCAATTGCTATGGCTGATAGCTCTCAGCAAATTTTTATTGCAACAAAAAACCTGAGCAACGAAAAAGAACCAGCTGAAGTAAAAATAAAAATATACAGCGTAACAACACCCAACAGATTGATCAGAAAAAGATATTGGCAACAACCCGACCAACATATTTTTACCAAAGAACAATACATTCAACATTTTCCGTATGATGATTATGCCGATGAGTTGAATGAAAAAAAATGGGCTGCAAGCAAAGAAGTCTATTCAACTATTCTTGATACTAAAAAAGATGCTTCATTCACTTTAAACAAATCACAATTACCTGTTGGTTACTATAAAATTGAAGCCACCACAAAAGATAAAGAAGGCAACGAAATAAAAGATGTTAAATACATGCAGTTGTTTAACAAGCAGGCAACAGCCTATCCTCAATACAATTTTAAATACACTTTAAATAACCTTGTTCAGCCTACAGAAACCGCAACATTTTTAAGAGGCAGTATGGCCAATGAAATATTTGTTATTCAGGAAGTTCAAAATAAAAATATTGCTACCGATAGTTATACATTCAATCAATATAAAAAAGGGATTACTGCTTTAAAATATACAGCAACTGAGAAAGACAGAGGCAATATTGGTATTAACGAAGCCTATATTATTCATAACAGAGTGTATACCAACCAATACACAGTTCAAGTGCCTTGGAGCAATAAAGAATTGCAAGTAAACTATACCAGTTTTAGAAATAAAACTGAACCTGGCAATAAAGAGACCTACACCGTAAATATTAAAGGCAATAAAGGTGAAAAAGTGGCTGCTGAATTACTCACTACCATGTACGATGCAAGCTTGGAACAGTTTGTAAAACATGAGTTGGTAGAACCAACAATTTGGAAAGTGAATTATTATGGTAATGAATTTTCTTACAACAATGGCTGGAGTGCAAATACAAGCATTAATAACTTTAAAATCACAAATACACGTAATTATTTTATTACAAATAGATACGACCGAATAGCAAAAAATGCAAGCGATTTATATAGGCTTGCTAATGATTTCTTAATGGTTGTTATGAAAAAAGAAGGTGACTTGAATGAAGTGGTTGTTACTGGTTATTCAAAGATGCAAAGAAAAACAGTCACTGGTGCAGCTACAATGATTTCAAGTAAAGAATTAACAGGAAAAGTTTCTGGTTTAAATGTTCAAGCTAGCTCATTAGAAAAAACAGTTGTAGTAGGCTATGGCAATAAAAACACGTCTAATAGTTTAGTAGCTGACATGAATCCTGATATTAGAATTCGTGGAAATAGCACAACTACTGGCACTAATTCTATTTATATAGTTGATGGTTTTGAAATGAGTGATAATGAATTTAAAAAAATAAATGTAGACGATATAGAGTCAATATATGTATTGAAAGACAAAGAAGCTCTAAGTTTATATGGTGCAAGAGCAGCAAATGGAGTAATTATTATCACCACAAAAGCTGGTGCCAAAAAGAAAGAACAACAACAAGCAGTGAAGCCACGCAAAAACTTCAAAGAAACAGCTTTCTTCTTCCCCAATTTATATGCTGATACTGCTGGCAATTATACTTTCAGTTTTACCATTCCAGAAGCACTCACCCAATGGAAATGGCTCAGCTTTGCACATACCAAAGATTTAGCTTTTGGTATCAATAGTGCAACCATTACTACACAAAAAACATTAATGGTGCAGCCCAATGCACCAAGGTTTATGAGAGAAGGTGACAATATGGAATTTGTTACTAAAATTGCCAACCTGAGTGATAAAGAATTAACCGGACAATGTACTTTAGAACTGGTAGACGCAACCACAGGTGCTAGTGTAGATGGCTGGTTTCAAAATAGTTTTCCTGTGCAATATTTTACTGCTGCTGCTAACCAAAGTACTGTGGTTAAATTCCCTGTTCAAATTCCTTTTAATTACAACAAACCATTAACATGGAGGGTAATTGCTAAAGCAGCTGAGTTTAGTGATGGAGAAGAGAATACTTTGCCTGTATTAACCAACAGAATGCTGGTTACCGAAAGTTTGCCTTTGTATTTAAAGTCAGGAGAAAAAGAAAAAAACTACTCGTTCGACAAATTACTCAATAATAAAAGTGAATCCTTGGCTCATGAGGGTATCACAGTAGAATATACAGCCAATCCAATATGGAGTGTGGTACAATCCTTACCCTACTTAATGGAATATCCTTATGAATGTGCCGAGCAAACGTTCAACAGAATGTATGCAAATGCACTTGCGTCGTCTATAGTAAACAAATACCCAAAAATTAAAGCCGTATTTGAAGAATGGAAAAAAGATACCACTGCTTTTAAATCCAACCTGCAAAAAAATGAAGAACTAAAACAGGTATTGTTACAAGAAACCCCATGGGTATTAAATGCTGAAACAGAACAACAAAAACAAAAAAACATTGCACTGCTGTTTGATGTTGTAAAAATGAGCAACAGCATAGATGCGGTAATTGAAAAACTACAGCAATTACAAACATCCAATGGAGGTTTTGCATGGTTTAAAGGAGGCTATGAAAGCAGATATATCACCAATTATATTTTAACAGGGATTGGTAAATTGAAAAAAGCAAATGCACTTTCAAAAGGACAAGCTGATAAGCTTCAGTCGATAGCAGATAAAGCATTAACCTATATGGATGAGCAACTATTGAGTGATTACAACGAGATGATAAAAAACAAAATTGATTTAACTAAAAACAATTTATACTCAACACAAATTCAGTATTTGTATATGCGGAGTTTTTATACCAACAATTTCAAAAACAAAACTGCATATAACTACTATTACAACCAGGCAAAACAATACTGGAACAAACAGAATACTTACAACACCGCATTGATTGGTTTAACCTTATACCGCAACAACGAAAGAAGATTTGTGAATGTAAATCTCATTCCATCCATTCTAGAAAACGCTGTAGAAGATACCGCCAAAGGAACATTGTACTGGAAGGACAGAACTGCTTGTTTTTGGTATGCATCGCCAATAGAACATCAAAGTATCATGATTGAATGTTTAAGTGAAATTCAACAGCAGGAAAACTTTGCTGGCTTCAATGCAAAAATAGATGCAGCTAAAACATGGCTTATTTTAAATAAACAAACCAACAACTGGAAAACAACTGTTGCAACCGCAGAAGCTTGTTATGCATTATTAAATACTGGAACTGACTGGATAAACAACAGTAATGAAATACAAATAAAATTAGGCAGCACAACAATTAATTCACAAACCCAAACTCCAAACTCTAAACAAATAGTAGGTTATTTAAAAGAAAGAATTCCTAGCGATAAAGTAAAACCAGCTATGGGAAATATCACAATTCAACAATCCGCCAATTCGTCAATTCAACAATCATCACCTTCGTATGGAGCCATTTATTGGCAATACTTTGAAGACATGGACAAAATAACAGCTGCGTCTTCTCCCCTTTCTTTAAAGAAAAAATTGTTTGTTGAAAAGAATACCGACAAAGGAAAAGTACTGCAACCTGTAAATGAAAATGATGAATTAAAAGTGGGTGATAAAATTGTGGTGAGAATAGAACTGAGCAGCAACAGAACAATGGAATACTTACACCTAAAAGATATGAGGGCTAGTGGAACAGAACCAATAAATGTGTTAAGTAGCTACAAGTGGCAGGATGGATTAGGTTACTACGAAGCCACCAAAGATGCCAGTACCAATTTCTTTATCGATAGACTGGAAAAAGGAAGTTATGTTTTTGAATATCCTTTGTATGTAACCGATACAGGAACATTTAGTGTAGGCATTGCCAACATTCAATGTATGTATGCACCAGAGTTTACCAGCCATAGTGAAGGAATAAAAATTAAAGTGGTGGAACAATTAGAAATAAACTAAAAGTTAATTATATTGAACCAAATACAAGAAAATGAAAAATACAATTCCTCTTTTTGCTATTTCACTGACACTATTCTTAGCAGCTTGCCGTGGCTCTAAACTTGGGTATAATATAAAAAATGAAACCGTAAAAATGAATATTACCGAGGCTAAAGATGTAATCAATTATCCGCTATTAGAAGCCCAACAAATTCCTACTTTTTCGCAAAGAATAGAAAAACAAAAATCTGGAAAAACAAATTTTGGATTTGGAGATCAGGCAGCTTTTGTAGGAGCTCCCATTGTTGGTAATTTAGTTTCTTTAGCAACAGATGGTATTAAAAAAATGATAGAAAATGATAAAAAGAAGTTCACTGCCAATTACAGCTTTGCATTAACCAATTTATATTTCTATGACCAGCTTTCTACTGAGAGTGCTTTTGATCCTGTAGGTATGCAGTTTAGTGGTTTTACGTTGGTACGCACTTTTAAAAATACTGAAGGAAATATTGATACAGCTTTGGTTGCTGAGTTTGGATTAGACAATGCAAATCCTTATGAAATTATCAATGATGCGGTATTCAGATTAAAACTTAAAAAATTAGACTTACGCTATGCAAAAGCTAAAGTGCCAAAAGATACAAAGCAACATTTAAATATGGATTTCGAAATAGCATTTACTTCTTCGTATGTAAATGAGCATGGGCAATTATTCGATAATGTAACATTGGGTAAGTTCTATTTATTACTTAGAGAAATGCCTTTGAATAAAAATGAAAAAAACTATACCGAGTATTATGACAAATTAAAGGGCAAACTATTAGATGGAAAAAGCTTTATTGTTCCCCGCTCATTTGGTTATTACCTGTCAGGAAATAATGTTAAAGCAAAATGTTTTAGTCAGGGTGCATACTCTGTAACCATCAACGTGAAAGAAAGCTCTAAAAATAGTTTTATCAATAAAATAATCATTGATAATTCTAACGATTTATTGAAATCGGCTAATGATCAATTAAAGAAATCAATTCAGTAATTACAAAAGCATTTAGCTATCCGAAGTCTAGTTAGACTTCGGATTTTTTATGTGATTCATAATCTGCAACTCATGTTACATTTGCACTATGCTTTCAGAATTGGAAATTAGTAATCAGGAACCAGAAATAATTGTAGTTGGCCAGGGTATTTGTGGTACATTTTTGTCTTACTATTTACATAAAGCCGGAAAGAAAATACTGGTGTACGATGAAGCCAAGCCTTTTACTTCAAGTAAAGTAGCCAGTGGTGTAATTAATCCTGTTACTGGTAGAAGAATTGTACGCACCTGGATGATAGAGGACGTAATGCCATTTGCAGTAAATATTTATCAGCAATTAGAAAAAGAATTGAATGTTGACATTATACAGCAAACGAATATTTTAGATTTTCACCCTACACCACAAATGCAAATGGCATTTGATGAACGCTTGCCACAAGAAACACAGTACCTGAAAAAGGTAGAGCAGCCTGAACAGTGGCAGCAATATTTCAATTATCCTTTTGGTATTGGAGAAACCAATCCTTGCTGGCTGGTTGATGTACAAGCAATGATGAATGCATGGAGAAATCAGTTAAAACAAAACAATCTATTGGTTGAAGAAAACTTCAATCCAAACAACATTCAACCTTCAACTATAAACCTTCAACCTACAATCATCTTCTGTGATGGTGTTGCTGGTTTTCATAGTCCTTATTTCAAAAACCTGCCTTATTCAAGAATGAAGGGAGAAGCTTTGATTGTTTCTATTCCGAGATTACCAAGAAAAAATATTTATAAGCAAAGCATCAATATTGTTCCCTGGAAAGAAGATTTATGGTGGGTAGGTTCATCGTACGAATGGCAATTTGAAAACTTAGAGCCGAGTGATGCATTCAGAAAAAAAATGGAAGCTCAATTGAATAGCTTTTTGAAAGTTCCTTATACAGTGGTTGATCATATTGCATCTGAACGTCCTGCAAATGTGGAACGCAGACCTTTTGTGGGTTTCCATCCTGTTCATAAGCATATTGGTATTTTAAATGGGATGGGAACTAAAGGTTGTACCCTTGGCCCCTACTTTGCTCATGAACTTACAGAATATTTGGTGAATGGAAAACCGATTAATTCTTTGGCTGATGTTCAACGGTTTACAAAAATATTGAGTCGGTAGATTTGTTCAATAAAGAACAGAACGTTGAAGAGTGCGACGCAACTGGAGTTTCATAGTAGTACTTGTGCTCGTCACACAAAAAAATAAAACCTAACATCAGTTTTACTATTTTTATTGCCATATAAAACATCTGTCATGAGCAATGAACAACCCACCTACAACATTCCTTTACAATATCGTAAAATGGAAAACCTGCACATTGTGTTTTGGTTGTTTAAAGATGTTGCCTGGTGTATGGTTTGGAAACCATTGGGTATTGTAATGATTTTTCCTACACTGATTGTTTCTGTAATTATTGCCTGGCGAACCAGAGAAATGATGAGTGAATTTTGCCACAACTTGGCAATTACTGTTTGGATTAGTGCTAACAGTTATTGGATGATTAGTGAGTTTGCTGGGTTCGATACGAAACATTTATACAATGATTATACCTATAAACATTTGGCCATTATACCATTTGTATTGGGTTTACTGTGCTTAGCATTCTATTATATCATCTGGAAACCAAAACACAAAGAAGAATTTGAAACCATGTAGCAAAAAACTCAATACTTATACCCAATAATTTAAAACTTCATTTACCATTCATCATACATACTTTACCAATCTTCCAACCGCAAGTCCCGTTGTTCACTGAAACATTGTGTAAATAATTTACCGTTCATATATCTTTGACCTATCAAAACAAACGGAGTACGCTCCATCGATAAATGAACCACTACATAAGGTCTCTCTTTACCAACTGCAGATTAAGAGAAAACCCACCACGGCTTTAACTGCACTTCCCTAAAATTTCCGAAAATTAGTATTCAAAGAATGTGGATATATATGTCTGCATCACGTTAATATACGTCCTAATTTTCATGTATGAATTTACCACTAAATAGTGGCAAGGGAAAACTGTATCAACTGCTTTTAAAAAACAATTTATAATGACAACAATGAAACCAATTGTACTGGTAGTTTTAGCCAGTGCCCTATTAATGATGCTATCTTGTAACAACGAAAAAAACGAAGATTTAACAGATAGCATTAATAAACAAGGCTCTATCGAAAGTGATATTTCTGTACAGCATTTAGACAGTTTACATGATGTATTAATCACAAAACATCAAGTGTGGACGAACTACAACACTTCGAAATTTATTGAATACAGAGACACCATTCCTGCTCTTGGTACAGAACATACCATGGCCGAAAATGAAGAGGGTGATACCAAACCTGTTCATGTAAAAAAAGATTATGAAATCTTTATTACAGTGAAATAAATTTTAAGTTAACCATCAACAGAACAAGCATTAAGCTCCTGTTGCGTCGCACACTTGTACGTTCGGTACATGATTGAACAAACCAATTCTAAACTTTAATACTCCGTATGGAGATTGGGCAATGAAAAAAAGTAAACACATAGAACTGATACTAATTACTGCTGCATTGGCCAGTTGTAACCAACCCAAAAATGATTGGGATACAAATGGCAGCAAAACCTATGTTCGTAGTGATAGTACTGCACCTTATACTCGTACACATCGTTACCATGGAAGTGGTGTTGGTAGTGCATTATTGTGGTACTACGCCTTTCGTCCTTATGGCAATTACAACAATGGCAGTTATCAACGTGCAGGTTACTATTCAAGTGCCATTCACAAAAACAGCAACATTGGTAGCAACAGCTATAAAAGTAGTGTTGTAAGAGGTGGCTTTGGTCGTGGTGGCTATAGTGTAAGTAGTTAAGAAAGCCAATAGCTATTAGTAAAACAATGTATTTCTAACAGCTAAAGGCTAATAGCTTAAATTAAAAAAATGAAAAGAATTATAACAAATCCAAGAAACAACTGGCAGGCAGCAGTAGAAAAATTAGGTTTTGGTTTTCACACAGGTAATGTTCCTTATTGGGATGAAAGCGTATATTACGAATTTTCTATGGATGAAATTTTAAACATAGAAAAAGCAACTGCCGAACTATGGGATTTATGCCTGGGTGCAGCACAGCATGTAATGGATAATAAATTGTACAGTCATTTTGGAATACCAGAATCATTTGTGCCATTAATAGAAAGAAGCTGGATGGAAGATCATCCTGCTATATATGGAAGATTTGATTTCTGTTACAAAAACGGACAGGTGAAATTATTAGAGTTCAATTCCGATACACCAACCAGCTTATATGAAGCAGGTATTGTACAATGGTTTTGGTTAAAAGATTATGATACCAATAAAGACCAGTTTAACAGTGTGCATGAAAAGTTGATTGAGTATTGGAAATACTTAAAAGAATATTTATACCCAGGCGTTGTTCATTTTACATGCTTAAAAGAAACTTTGGAAGACTTAACCAACACAGAGTACATGAGGGATTGTGCCATGCAGGCTGGTATAGAAACGAAGCTGGTTTTTATAGACGATATTGGTTGGGATGAAGATGCACAGGAATTTGTAGATATGGAAAATGAACCTATTAAAAACATGTTCAAACTGTATCCCTGGGAGTGGATGGCAAAAGACAATTTTGGTGAGAATATTTTGAAAGACAAAAATAAAACATTGTGGATAGAACCAGCATGGAAAATGATTCTAAGCAACAAAGCCATATTGCCAATTCTATGGAAATTATATCCTGATTGTCCTTATTTATTGCCTGCTTATTTTGATGCAGATAAATTGTTGAGCTATGTAAAGAAGCCCATTCTATCAAGAGAAGGTGCCAATATTCAGGTAGTTCAAAACAATACCACCTTGCAACAAACAGAAGGCAGTTATGGTAAAGAAGGATTTATTTATCAAGAGCTCTTTTCGTTGCCAGAGTTTGGAGGCAATTATCCTGTAATTGGCAGTTGGATTATTGGTCAGGAACCTGCAGGCATAGGCATTAGAGAAGCCAACAGTTTGATTACAGACAATAAAAGCCGATTTGTACCACACATGATTTCATAAAATAAAATGTGAGGTTGAGCCGATAGCTATCGGCTTGTCGAAACCGAATTAGTATTACAATTTAAATTTTAAAATAAAAAAACAATGAAACCCATACTCTACACATGCATGGCAATTTGCATAATTACAGCTACTGGTTGTTCTGAAAACTATTCCAATGGAGAACGCATTGGTTTAGTAACTCAATTTTCCCACAAAGGATTGGTTTGGAAAAGCTGGGAAGGCAATTTAAACCTCACTCAAACAGGTATGAACAGCAGTGGCAGCGAACCATTTAAGTTTTCGTTAGATAACGACAAACCAGATAGTGCTGTATATAAAAAAATTGATAGTGCTGCAAACTATGGTTGGAAAGTAAAACTAATTTACCATGAAACCATGGGTAAAAACTGGTTTAAAAATAGAGGTGGCACTAGCCATTTTGTTACAGAATGTATTGTATTAGATCGAAACCCAATTGGAGATTTATTTAAAAACAAACAAGATTCTTTAAGCCAAGGCAGGGTAAGAGATACTGTATATCTAGTAATTTATAGAGATAAAAAATAAATGATCAACTGTTCAATAAAGAACAAAGCGTTGAAGGGTGCCCTGCAATAAGCAGGATTTACAACGACGCTACCCGATAATTATCGGGTAAAGCATCATTGAAAAACAAAAGCTGGCAACAAAAAAACATTCATAAAATCTTCGATTCCCATTTAGGAGTTGGGGGCAAAACAAAACAACATGGACTTAAAAGAATTTTTAGCACACTACTGGTGGATACTGGTATTGGTACTTAGTTTGGTTTTTTACAAATTTATACTACGTGTTTTCTTTGGTATGGTTATCGTACCTGAAAATAGAATTGGTTTAGTAACCAAAAAATTTGTGCTATTTGGTGCAAACAAAAGTTTACCTGACGGAAGGATTATTGCAACAAAAGGAGAAGCAGGTTTTCAAGCAAAAGCGTTGGCACCAGGACTTTACTGGGGAATGTGGCCTTGGCAGTATGGCGTAGATATGCAAGGATTTACAGTAATACCTGAAGGGAAGATTGGTTTGGTATTAAGTAATGATGGTGCTGAAATTCCAACAGGTGCCATTCTTGCTCGAAAGATTGAAAGTGATAATTTTCAGGATACCGAAATGTTTTTAAACAATGGTGGCCAAAAAGGTAGGCAAACATCTTATATAACTGCAGGTACTTATCGTATCAACACATTTGCATTTACCATTACCATTGCCGACATGGTGATTATTCACGAAAACATGGTGGGTATTGTAACTACATTAGATGGTCACCCCATTGAAAGTGGGCAAATCGCTGGTAAGTATATTGATGGACATAACAATTTCCAAGACTTTGATACTTTCTTAAAAAATGATGGTAACAGGGGTTTACAGCCAACCATTATTTTGGCAGGTAGTTATAATATCAATCCTTGGGCTGTTCAAATTGAAGAAGTGCCTATGACTGATGTGCCTATTGGTTATGTTGGTGTGGTAATTAGTTATATTGGTGAAGATGGAAAAGACCTAACAGGTGATAATTTTAAGCATGGCAATATTGTAAGTAAAGGACATCGTGGTGTGTGGATGGAACCTTATGGTCCTGGAAAATACCCTTTCAATAAATACATTATGAAAGTAGAGTTGGTACCTACTACCAACCTTGTTTTAAACTGGGCCAATGCAAGAAGTGAAAGTCACCAACTGGATAAAAATTTAAGTACGATTACTGTTCGTAGTAGAGATGGTTTCCCTTTCAATTTAGATGTAAGCCAAATCATTCATATACCTGCAAACGAAGCTCCAAAAGTAATTGCACGTTTTGGTAGCATGAACAACTTAGTAAGCCAGGTATTAGAACCAACCATTGGTAACTACTTCAGAAACTCTGCTCAGGATAGTGATGTGATTTCTTTCTTAAGTACCCGTAAAGAAAGACAAAGCAGTGCTAAAGAACATATCAGGGCTGTATTAGATGAATACAATGTAAACGCTGTTGACACATTAATTGGCGATATCGTTCCTCCTGAAGCATTGATGAAAACTTTGACTGATAGAAAGATTGCTGAAGAAGAGCAAAAAACGTATCAAACACAAAAGATGGCACAAGAGCAACGTCAGGGTATGGAAAAAGAAACTGCCATTGCCGATATGCAGAAGGAAATTGTAAAAGCACAACAAAGTGTAGAGATTGCACAACGTACAGCCGATGCAACTGTAAAAAAAGCAGAGGGTGATGCCAACAGTTTAAAACTACAGGTTGACGCAGAAGCTACTGCAACTAAAATGCGTGCTAACGCTGAAGCTGAAGCTACCAAAGCAAGGGCTGGTGCACAGGCAGAAGCTACAAAACTAAACGCCAGTGCCGATGCTGAAAAAATCAGTAAAACAGGTTTGGCCGAAGCCGAAAAAATTATGGCCATTGGTAAATCAACTGCTGAAGCTTATGAACTACAGGTTAAAGCAATGGGTGGCGATAACTTTACTCGTTTTAAAGTAACAGAAGAAATTGGTAAAGGTCATATCAAAGTAATGCCAGACATTTTAATTGGAGGTGCCAATGGAACAGATGGTGGCATCAATGGATTATTAGGTATGAAATTGATGGAGTTAATGGATGTAAAAAAGAAAGAAGAAGAAGGTAAATAAAGTTGATAGCATATCTAAAAATGGCGAAGCTGATGCTTCGCCATTTTTATTACCCCCGAGTGCGTTAACACACTTAAATGTCCCCGAAAAGGGTTTTAGATTTATGAAATTGGATATAAAGTAAGGTTTGTAAACTAAAAATAAATAATTAACACAACAAATTTGTTGTGTTAATCAAAACTATTCTATATTCGCTGCGGTAAATAAATTGCTATTGCTAAACAAGCCTAATAAGCTGTATGCTACCAACCTTTACAAAAGAAGGGTATTTGCCACCCGGTATTTATGAAATTGATTTGGATGAGTTGCAAGAACGATTTGCTTATACCATTTGGCGTAAGGAACTATTCAAAAATTTGGTTCGTTTAATAAACGATTTAAAAAGCATTAATTGCAAAGCTATTTATGTTGATGGAAGTTTTGTAACAAATAAAAGAATACCAGGTGATATGGATATATGTTGGGATAATACAAATCTCGACTATGATGAAGTAGAAGCAATAATGCCTATTCTATTTGACTTTACTGATATGAGGCGTAATCAACAATTGATTTACAAAGCTGATATATTTCCAGCATTTGAATTCGAAGGTTCATCAGGCGTTTATTTTATAGACTTTTTCCAAAAAGATAAAGCCACTAACAATCCAAAAGGAATTATTAAAATTATTATCCACTAATCAATCTATATTTTATGATAAAAAATCAAAAACAAGCAAGTATAACCAAAGCTAGATTGGCAGAATTAATAAATACTAGAAACTTATTTGAAGTTCAAGAAGTTAATAAAACAACCGCAAAATATCGATTGGGTATTAATTCTATTTCTAGTTTAATCGAAGAATTGCAAACTGAAATACATGTGTACGAAGGTTTGACAAATGGTACTTTTCATGTGTTACAAGCCAAATCGTTAACTGATATACCGAATGTTTTAATTGCAGCTAGACTTGCCCAAAAAATGAGCCATAAGGATTTAGGAGAATTAGTAGGCTTAAAAGAGCAACAAATTCAACGCTACGAAGCAACCGATTATGAAACAGCATCCTGGCCAAGAATTGTAGAAATAGCTATGGCTTTAAACTTGCATTTAAAGTTTGAGAAAAATATTATTATGCCACAAAGCACAAATGATATTTTTGAACATCCCGACAATATTACTAAAGAGCAGATTGAAGCAGCAAAAAGAAAAGTACAAAAAGGTCGTTCATTATTAATGCCATTAGCAGCTTAAATACTATGAAAACTATTACATTTTATTCATACAAAGGTGGTGTAGGACGTTCTCTAGCTCTAAGCAATATTGCTATTAGACTTTCTGAATTAAAAAAGAAAGTATGTGTATTAGACTTTGATTTAGAAGCACCTGGCCTGCAATTTAAGTTTAGCAATTACAATCCTTCTAAAGTAATTGAACAAGGAATTGTAGACTATATAGATACGTTTACCAAAAAGCACACAATACCAAAAAGCATAAAAGAGTTCTCAATAGATTTATTACCGCCAAATAATCTTTTTGAGAAAATACAATTGATTCCCGCAGGTAATATTGATGACCCATTGTACTGGAAAAAATTATCTTGTATTAATTGGTCAAGCATGTTTTATGAAGAGGAAAGCAAGGGTGTTGAGTTTTTTTTGGACTTAAAACATAAAATTGAAACCGAACTACAACCCGATTTTTTATTAATTGATTCTAGAACGGGCATTACAGATATTGCAGGTATTACTTTAAAACTATTGGCAGATGCGGCAGTTATACTTGCAGCTAACAACCAAGAAAATTTGTATGGCAGTAAAAAAATAATTAAAAGTTTGGTAGATGTTAATCACAGTTTGTTTGGCAAAACACCTAGGATAACTTTTATACTTACAAGGTTGCCTTATACAGATACTCCAAAAGACAAAGACAAAGAAATTGCAATTATTAAAAAAAGAACAACTGAATTCCAAAAAGAAATACCAAACCTACAATTAGACATTTTAGTTATCCATTCTGATAGAAGACTTGAAGAGAATGAAACTCATTTAATTGGTGATGACTATGAAGCCAAAACTGTATCTATTTCTAACGACTATTTAAAAATTTTTGACACCCTTACCAGTGATGTTTTATCACCTAGTGAGATTGAAATTTTTAAAAACAAAAAGAATGCAGAGAGAGAATTTAACAACGGGATGTTAGAAGAAGATTTAGCAAAGAAAATACAACATTTTACCAAAGCGATAGAATTAGATAAAACTAAATACAGGTATTACTTAGAAAGAGGGAGGGTATATCACAATTTAAAAGACTTTGAGAATACGAATGCTGACTTAGAAAATGCTTTGTCATTAAATCCTGATTCAATCGAAATTTTAAACAGCATTGCATGGCATTATGGTTTTCAGGATAAGTTTACACAAGCACTAGAGTATATTGAAAAATCAATTCAGCTTAATAAACTCAATTGGTGGTCTTTGTATATTAAATCGCTAATACTTATAAGAATGTCAGAATATTTGCCTGCAATTAAAATTCTTGATTATATAATTGAAGAATTAAAAATAGAAATCGCTGATGTATTTAATACAAGAGCAGACGCTTTAAGAGTTATTAAAAATTATGAAAGAGCATATCAAGATATTTATAAAGCCATAGAAATCAAGCCTGAGCATTCTGTATACTTTGGTACTTTGGCTGAAATATATGCTTGCGAAGGAAAAATAAACGAATTCTATTTAAACTTAAATATTGCACTCTCAAAAGGAATTACAGCTAAAGCAATGCAATTTGCTAAAGATGTTTACGAAAAATTTAGGTATGATGAAAAGTTCATTGCTTTAATGGATAAATATTCTATTGATTTGAATGAATTATTTAGTGAATAGGGATGATTGACTTAACCTTTTTATATTATCACACTTCATTTAACGCAATTAGATAAAAGAGTTAATACTTCACTAAAATATAAATGTAAGTCAACTGCTGAAGCTTATGAACTACAGGTTAAAGCAATGGGTGGCGATAATTTTACACGTTTTAAAGTAACAGAAGAAATTGGCAAAGGCCATATCAAAGTAATGCCAGACATTTTAATTGGAGGTGCCAATGGAACAGATGGTGGCATAAATGGATTATTAGGTATGAAATTGATGGAGTTAATGGATGTAAAAAAGAAAGAAGAAGAAGGTAAATAAAGTTGATAGCATATCTAAAAATGGCGAAGCATCAGCTTCGCCATTTTTAATTTAATACCTACCAAATTCATATCTTTCTAAATAACCATTGTAATAATCGATTGCAACAAACCTATTTCTGTACACTTCAATATTTTCAAAACTTAAATTAATGCTGGATTGATTCACTCTATCGTACAAATGAATATATAAAGATTGATGATACCCATTTCTATAATCACCATTGGCATCGTAATAATTACCATAACTATCACTAATATTCCAACTACCTGTGTAAGAACCATAAGCATCGCTGAAAGCTGCACTTCCATTGCTGTACAAATCGAATATGCCATTTTCTAAACCAGTATTAAAAGATTGCCAGCCATAGCTTTTTAATCTTGCTGCATCATCTATTATCCAAGCACCAGCAATATTGGTTGGCAGGTAAACATCTTTCTTAAAACATCCTGTTAAAGAAATAACTACAATAAATAATAAACTTAAGTGTATAGCTTTCTTCATAATGGTCATTTTTAAAGTGATAACTATACTTTGGCTTATACAAGTTTGTTACCAAGAATTCTAGTGCAATAATCATCTCGATGCTTTTATAAAAGCTTTAACTTTTGCTAGAAAAATTGAATTGAATAAAGTGCATTATGTTTGAAAAAAAATCAGCAATGAAATCAATGCTTCGTGGTGTTGTATTTGGCTTAATTATTTTATTTAGTTATTGCTCCAATGCTCAAAGTACAGATGAGTTTACATCTATCACTAGTGGCTACGAAAACAAAATTTCGTTTGCTGAAATTGTTGGCAAAAACAAAATACAAAAAGTTTCTTCCACCATTGGCACATTGAAAAAATCAACAAAACCCAATGTGTACTTATGGAAAATATGCAACCTTGAAAAACCTGCTGAAGCATCGATAACCATCTTTATCACTAGCAAAAAGAAATTCACTATTAAATATCCAATATCGCTTCCAGAAGAGCCATTGGTCGATTTTTCGGTTACGATAAAGAAAAATAAAATCACTCCTGAGTCATTTGAAAACCAAGTAAAAATTTTAAATGCCGATACTGCCTATAAAGTAAAACAGTTTATTACGGAGCTAAAGAAAAAGAAAGGAGAAGTAATTCGTTTCACGAATACTGGAAATATTTTATCTCCTGAATCTAAAGAAGCACTCAAAAAATTTGGCAGAGGCGATAAATTACGTTTTACCGATTTTGAAATTCTTATTGGCTGTAATTCAAAACCTGTCAAGGCAAAAAAAGCAATAGAAATAATAGAAAACTAAATAAGCCTACCTTACAAAACTAATTCTTAAAACAACATGAAAAAAAAACTCGTTGTACTTAGTGTGTGTTTCACTTTTTTATTTGCCAGCTGCAATGTTTTAAAACAAGTGGCAGATAGTTATTTATCTGAAAGAGATGCCATCGCTGCCATCAAAGAAATGCTCGCCATTGGCAGCAATGGTAGTGCGTTGATTAGTAAAGATGCTTTAATGAATGCCATTCTTCCTAAAGATGTAAATACCGTTTTACAAAAGTTACAACAACTTGGTTTAAGCAAAGACATCGATAAATTTACCAATACACTTACAACAGCTGCCACACAAACGGCAACAAATTCTATTCCTGTGTTTGCAGAAGGCATTAAAAAAATGACCATAAAAGATGCGATTAATATTGTAAAAGCTGGTGGTACAACTGCAACAGACTATTTAAAAAATACAGTTGGAGACAGTTTACATAAAACTGTTACGCCAATTATGAAAGCAGCCTTAGACCAATACAATATCACCAAAGAATGGGATAAATTGGTTGCTCCTGCAAAACTTATTTTAGGCAATAAAGTAAACTTGAATTTAAACTTAGATAATTTATTGGCAGGCGTTGTAACCAATGCCATATTTGCCAAAATTGCTGAGCAAGAAGTGGCTATTCGTACAAAAGCCGAAGCCAGAACAACACCAACTTTACAAAGGGTTTTTGGTAAAGATTGGAATAATACTGGAACTGGAAAATAGATCTTGTCTAAGAAATAAAAGAGCCTATTGACTAATTGGCTCTTTTATTTTGTTATCAACTTTACAACATATATCAGCTGCGGTTGCGTCGCACACTTGTACTGTAAAACTTTACTGAACATTGTGCTTCTACAAAATTATTGTTCCTTTATTTCAACAGTTTTTATTTCATTTCTTCCATAAAAAAACCGGGAAATACATCAACTCAACTTTAGCTGGATTCAAGGTAAACATTCCATTATACCTTGGTTCTAATTCTATCTCAAATCGGTGTTCACCAATTGACAAAAATTCAGTAAACATGATTACTTTGTTTTTCATAAACTCTTTACGCATATCCCATGCATCTTGTTTTTTTGAAGCATAGGTACAACCTGCTGGAATAGGTATTTCAATCATCACATATTCAGCTTCTTTCTTTACATTAACTGTAACAATCATTTTCATTCTTTCTCCTGATTTTATGTAAGAAAGCGTTTGTCCATTTTTCTCAAAATAAGTACGCACATCAAAATTATATTTCACCGCATCTGGTTGCCTATTCCAAAGTTTCTGGTATAAACTCAGGTAGGTTAACCCCCCACCATTTTTAGTGATTTGTAAGGATTTGATATTGCTGTTTAATTTCTTAACGAATGGAAATTTATTTATTGCAAAAGCAGTGTCTCCTTTAAAGAGTAATTCTGTTGGTTTATCAAATTGGTTATTTATCGCTAAAACATCTGGTAAAATCGCAGATAAAATACCAGCACTTGCAACAGTGTTTATCCAATACCCATTTTTTCTTTCTTCAAGAAAATACTGAATCATTTGTTGCTTTAAAGATTTGTGTTTTTCTTCTCTGCCAATAACTTCATAAGCCAATACAGATGTTGCTGTTTTGTTACTATACCACCTGTAGTTGTCATCACCCCAATGTACAGATCCTAAGATTCCGTATTTTGCTTTTTTCAATAAGCTATCCAATTCATTTGCATAATTCAATTTCAACTGCTGTTTAATACTTACCAATTGCCATTGCTGGTGCATACTTAAAGAATCGAAATCAATCTTTTGCAGGTAAGGTGTATAATCCATCACATGGTTTGCTGTTGCCATTGTTTCTAATGCTGCCAATAAATCAGGCTTACTCAGATATTTTAACTGATTGTTTAAATACAATAATCCGTTTCTGATATTAGTTTCAACCAATCCGTTTTCCCTTAAAGGTAATAGGGCATTTAATACATAATTCGTGATATAAATATTGGGCCTTCCTGCATCCCACCAGCTCCAACTGCCATCAAAATGTTGTGCTCCCTGAAGCTTTTGCACTAATTGATTCAATTCTTTCTCACTTTTAAATGGCTGCTTTAATGCTAACCGTATTTTACGTTCCATAATTAAGCCTCTTAATTTAGAAGCTGTTTGTTCCATACAGAAATACGGGTACTTTTTTAAGTGATCAAGTTCATCCAGCAAAATATCCAATGTATTATTTACCGCTGAAATTTCAATCGAAGCTGCACGTTCATCTGCTTTAAAGTGAATGGCTGTATCGTTTTGTACTATCCAAAACTGACCAATGTTTTCTTCTGTTCCTTTTTTAAATACAGGGATTTTTCTTTCTTCCCCATCTTTAAACCCAGTTGTACTTAGCAACTGAAATCTTGCTTTTACTGTATCAGTAAAAGGTGTTTCAACACTTAGTGCACTTATTGATGAAGCATTCGATGCAATAGCAACCTGTTGTTCCTTTATTAAATTATTCTGAACAAAAAAACTTGTTTTCAAATCATAATTATCGGTTGTATAATTAAACACTTTACCTGTAAGTTGAACTACGTCTCCTTCTATTAAAAACTGTGGTGTGCTTAACTGTGCCATTACTGGTTTAAATGAACGTACTACTTTTACAGTCTTACCAATTCGTCTTTTTTTGTCCATACCCACAACATAGGTTTCCCAACTAGTTATATTATCAGGATAAGTAACAGTGAAACTTGCTGTTCCATTTTTATCTGTAAAAAGTTCTGGTTTCCAAAAAGCATAATCCCTGAACTGTGTTCTTAATGTTTTGTTTTTTGTGGATACAATGATCACTCCATTAGATGCCCTTGCACCATATAGAGCTGTTGCAGAAGCATCTTTCAAAACTTCCAATTTATCAATCATTTCAGGAGAAATATCCTTGGGCAATTCATCGTATAAAATTCCGTCTATTATATACAATGGTTGATTATTTCCTTTGACAGATGATATACCTCTAACCACAATTCTTGAGTCAGCACCCGAGACCCCATTAATACTCAATCCAGCAACTCTTCCTTCTAATGCATACGTTGAAAGAGAAGAAACAGAGGTTAAACTTTCAGATCGTATCGTTGCAATCGAACCTGTCATAGACATTTTCTTTTGTGATTCATAACCAACAACAACAACTTCTTGCATACTATTATTCGAAGCCTCTAAATAAGCTGTAACGGTTTGTTCCATTCCACTCAAGTCAATCTTCATTTCTTTAATGGAGTATCCAACTGCACTAAAAACAAAAACATGAATGCCGGGTTTTATTTTTCCAAAAACAAACTCTCCTTTTGCATTTACAGCAACACCTGTTCTTGTACCTTTTATGATAACTGTGCCGTATGGTATTGGACTGCCACCTTTCACATCCAACATTTTCCCTCTAAGTACTGCATTGCCAGGCTCAGCATAAATGACAGGAGCATCAATTATATAATTGCTCTTTTTTAGAACATTATCTCCTTTGTCTTCTTTTGTTTTAATTGGCACTATATAAGTTGACTGAGATTCTATTGGATGTAAGAATGTATTAATCAGTTTATTATTTTCATTGAAACTCCAACCGTTGCCTTTTATGTATAATGTAGTATCATTTTTTATCAGGATATTTTTTTCAGCTACCATCCAATGATTGTTAATCAATGTGATTTTATAAATACCTGGTTTCAGATTATTCAGATTTCTTGTATTACCAATCAATACAATTTTATTACTGCTGCTATCTGTAGTTGACTCAATGATAACATTGCGTAAGACGGTATCTTTTGGTATTGCAAAAAACAGTTTACCACTGCCGTTCTTCCTGTTGAAAAAATTAAAATACTCATTACCTGAAGTGAGTTTTATTTCAGGCTCTGTAATCGCTTTGGGATAAGCAATTACAGGAGGTTCTATTAAAGTATCTCCCAAACTTGTCCATGAATAATCTTTCTTTACTGGCAAATAATATTGACTTCCATTTTGCAAAGCAGGAAACAAAGAGCTTCTTTCAAGACGTAAGATTTTTTCAGATAAATTGTAAATATATCCTGGCTCAAATCTGAAATGAATATCGAATCTGGAAGGAGCAAAAAAATGCAAACTATCGTAACTGCTAAATGGACCTATTAAATGGTTGGTTTGATAATAATTATAATCAGATGTTGCAACTTTTGCAAGTTTCCAGTTTTGCCAAACATATACATTGTTGAAACGATAATCCAATTTCCAAATACATCTTTCAAGCATCGCTTTTTCGGTGCTTGTATAGTATTTTGGTCTTTCTTCAATTTTTGATTTAGCTGACAGTCTATCTACGTCAAGAACAAAATCATGCTTATAATTTGGTTGTACATAAACACTATCCAACTCTATATACTTATCTAATAGTCTGATTCCAATTTGAGTATAATAGCTTGTATTTAAAAAGCTGTAAGGCATTTTTACAGTTGTGCCATCATAGTAAACAGGTTCTCTATTCAGGTATAAAATGTACACAGGTTGAGGAACGCCTTTTTGAACAACATGAACACTAATCTGCGGATTGAAATTATTGCTATAGGTTGGCACATCTAATATTTCTTTTGCAGGAAATAACATTTGATAATACAACATGCTATCGACTCCAAATTTCTTAATCCATTGCTGATGATTCCCTAATAAACAATTATTCTTAAAGTACACATAATCCTGTTCCATTTCATAAAAGCCCCTTCTCCAATTGGGTTTTGCTTGTATCTGACTAAATAAGGAGGTTCGGGTACATTGATGTTGCTTTTAAATTGGCTATTGTAAGCAACTGCAGTTAGATTAACATTAGAAACAGGATTGCCTTTATAATCTGTAACCCGAACATTCACAGAATCCTGTTGACCGGGATAAATCTTTCCTTTGCTGTTGATTTCAATCTTCATGATTTTATACAGCAAAGCAATATTTTCAGTCTTGTCATTCAATTTACCTCTCCATGCATAATTGTACTTCAAAGTCAGAAGCTTATTTCTTCTGTTTATTTTCTGCTTCCATGAAATAAATTCTTCACTGCTTTTACCAGATGCAATTAATTTATTCCCGTCTAATACTAAAAATGTAACAGGAACTTTATAGGGATTTCTCAAAACAAATCCTGCTGTATCGTTTATGCTTATTCTGCTAAAATCAACTGTATAATATCTATTGATATCTGATGATGCAGATGCAATAATTTTATTCTTTTCTTTCACATAGAAATCATAATCCTCAGCTAATGGGTCTATTTTTATTTTAAGTGGATAATGCACATTTACAGTTTGCTTTATGTTATTTTTTCCATCAATTTCCATATCGCCATCAGCCTCTTTCATTTGTCCATCCTCAAAAAAATCTATAAAAACAGAATCTTCAACTGTTTTTACCCTTAACTCTTTCCCATCAACTATATATTTTAAATCAATCGTTTTTTCCTGTATTTCATTATTACTGTTTTTGAACTGAAGCAGTGCAACTATTTTTTGGGTAACAAAAGGCATTCTTAAAGCTGGAACTGTAAATATAGTTTCTCCTTCACTCAACATATTTTTCTCTTGAACAAACAAGGTATCAGCAACATAAATACTGTCTTGCTCATATACATTAACCTCTTTATTCAATACAAACAATTTTGCTTTAGCATCAAGCAATGGCAAGTTATTGGCATCTTTAGCACTGGCATAAAAAACCAAACTATCGCCTTTATAATAACAATCTTTTTGAGAACGGAAATCGTATTTAGCAACTTCATCCAACACATAATCTTCTACCTTAAACCCTTTCGATAGAATTCTTTTTTTATTACCCACTGTTCTAAATTCAATAGTGTAATTATTATCATTAATTAATGTATCGCTTAATGGAAACTCATACACAAAAGAACCAGCATTTGAAGGGCGAATCTTTGCAAGAAGCTGACTATAGTTCTTACCTCTTGCATAGTAGTTTAAGTATAGTTCTGCTGTTTCCTTAAAAGGTTTCCATTTCCTATTTACTATATATGCTTTAAGTTTAACCGTATCAGTAAGTTTATATTTAGGTTGATTAAAAATTACATAGCCATTTGCACCTATGCTACTGCTTTTATATTTTCTGTAATGTCTTCCATTTATGAGGTTTTTTATTTTATCAGGTAACCACGTAATAATCCTGCCAATCTTTTTCCTTTTAAAAAATTGCCATTTCTGTTTTGATACAGTTTGATTGGGTTCTTTGTATTCAAAACTCAAAAAAGAGGTATCGTTTGCAGTATACACTTTTATGAATGGATCTTCGGGCAACTCCTTTTGCTTGATTAAATAGTTATTCGCCGCTACATTATATTTTGTTTTTACACCATTCACCCAGACATCAGCATTGGCAATAAATGCTCCATTTTTAGTTCTTAATTCTAAGATGTGTATTTGCTCATTAATCAAAGGATACACCACCAAATCAGTAATTCCTATAATCTCCGATTCGATTTTATTGTCTACTATTTTCAGCAGAACATATAATCCTTTGGGCAATAAGTCAGTATCAACAGAATCTGTTTTAAAGACAAAAGATGGCTGGTAATTCAAAAAAACATCTACAGGAATGCTGTCTTTTTTAATATATTTTTCAGCACTATCAGCTGAAATTCTGTAGGCAAATGATTCAATACTTTTCTTTCTAAGCTTATTCCAATCTTGCTGAGCATATAGAAATGTGGGCAACAAAAACAGTAAAATAACAGTTAACCGTTTCATAAGCAGGAGTTTTGTAACTGAGCGATGCAGTTTCTGAAACAATTACATAAATAATTCCAGATTTTTTTATTTAAAAATTAGTTGTCTTGAACAATACCCAAATGCCAACAGCAACAAAAGCTATTCTGATTTTTTGAGGTGAGGTCGATTTTTCTAAAATTTGGTAATCCTGCATATTTTCACAAAAATACGGGCTCGCTTACTTTCTCTTAAATGCTATATTTGCCACCCGTTGAAATGTGGGTAAAACCAGCAGTTGTACTACTATTTAACTTCTGTTGTAAGTTTATCCTGAGCGAAGTCGAAGGACACTCTTCAACGCTTTGCTCTTTATTGAGCAGATAAAATAATTAACAATGATTGTCAGGCTGAGCTTGTCGAAGCCCTGATTGATCTTTTTCTAACCTCACCCTTCGACAAGCTCAGGGTGACAATGATAAATAAAACTATGTTCCGTAGTAAAACCTGTGGCGAATTAAATATCAGCAATGTTGGCGAAACTGTAACATTGGCTGGATGGGTGCAAACAGTAAGAAAATTTGGTGCAATCACATTTGTGGATTTACGTGACCGTTATGGCATTACCCAATTATTATTTGGTGAAGAATTGAATAAAGATTTAGAAGCAAATCCTTTAGGTCGTGAGTTTGTGTTGCAAGCAACAGGTACGGTTACTGAACGTAGCAACAAAAACAAAAATATTTCAACAGGTGAAATTGAAATCACACTTACTTCATTTAATATCTTAAATAAGAGTGAAGTCCCTCCATTTAAAATTGAAGACGATACCGATGGTGGCGATGATTTAAGAATGAAATACCGTTTCTTAGATTTACGCCGTAATACTGTAAAAAAGAATTTAGAATTGCGTTATGCTGTTGGTCGATCTACAAGAAATTATTTGCATGAAAATAATTTCATGGATATAGAAACACCATTCTTAATTAAATCAACACCTGAAGGTGCAAGAGATTTTGTGGTTCCAAGTAGAATGAATCCTGGACAGTTTTATGCATTGCCACAAAGCCCACAAACCTTCAAACAATTGTTGATGGTAAGTGGTTACGACAGATATTATCAAATTGTAAAATGCTTTAGAGACGAAGATTTAAGAGCCGATCGTCAGCCAGAGTTTACACAAATAGATTGTGAAATGTGTTTTGTTGAGCAAGAAGATATTTTAAACATGTTTGAAGGTTTGGTAAAACGTATTTTCAAAGATGTAAAAGGCATTGACTATACTGAAGTAGTTGAACGCATGACCTGGGAAGAAGCGATGTGGCAATATGGTAACGACAAGCCAGATATTCGTTTTGGCATGCAATTGTGCAACCTGAAATTTCCATCACACACTTTCACAAATAAAGAAAGTATTGCTAACCTAATTGAAGCAGACTTTCCAGTATTCAATGAAGCTGAAACCGTAATTGCTATTGCAGTTCCTGGTTGTAGTGAATACACACGCAAACAAACTGATGAATTAACAGAGTGGGTTAAACGTCCACAAATTGGCATGAAAGGTTTGGTGTTCATCAAATGCAATGCAGATGGTACTTACAAAAGCAGTGTAGATAAATTTTACAGTGAAGACAAATTAAAAGCCATTGCAACTGCTGCTGGTGCAAAAGCTGGTGACTTAGTTTTAATTCTTGCAGGAGCAGAAGAAAAAACAAGAAAAGCTACCAGTGATTTACGCATGGAAATGGGCAAACGTTTGGGCTTACGTAAAGACGATGATTTTAAATTATTATGGGTATTGGATTTCCCATTATTTGAATATGCCGAAGAAGACAATCGTTGGGTTGCTCGTCATCATCCATTCACTTCGCCTAAGCCAAGTGATATTGACATTATGATTAACAACAATCCTAAAATTGAAAATGCTGCTGAGTATTTAAAACATCCTTATGCCAACATTAAAGCCAATGCTTATGATATGGTGTTAAATGGCAATGAAATTGGTGGAGGTTCAATACGTATTTTTCAACGTGAGTTACAACAAAAAATGTTTGAAGCATTGGGCATGGACGCAGAAGAACAACAACATAAGTTTGGTTTCTTATTAGGTGCTTTTGAATATGGTGCTCCTCCGCATGGTGGATTGGCTTTTGGATTTGATAGATTGTGTGCAATATTGGGTGGCAGTGAAAGTATCAGAGATTTTATCGCCTTCCCTAAAAACAATAGTGGACGTGATGTAATGATTGATGCTCCAAGTACCATTGATACTAAGCAATTTGATGAATTACAAATTAAATTAGATTTAAAATAATGTAACTTTTTTTTTAACCAGTCATAAAAAAAGCTATAAAAATGCTGCTAATTTAAGATTAGCAGCATTTTTTGTTAAAAAACAAAACATTGGCATAAAAAATATATTTCACTATCTCTGTTCTCATTACTGTTTTTCCCTATCTTGTATGCAACGAAAATGTTTTCTCAAGTATTAAAGGAAAGCATTTAATAACCAAAACCCAATTCTGTGCTTATGGATACAGCAGCATTATTACAAAACTATCAGTTACCCAATGGTATTTGGGATGAAATGGCTGGCAGCAATGGTGTACGTGAACAATATACCAAAGTGATGCAGGCTTTGCAACAGTTTAATGTAGGCGATTTACAACAAAAAGACAGGCTCGCTGGTGAATTATTCATGAATCAGGGAATTACTTTCACCGTTTACAGCGATAATAAAGGCATCGAAAGAATTTTCCCTTTCGACATTGTTCCTCGTATTATTACTTCGGCCGAATGGAACCACATTGAACTGGGGATTAAACAAAGATTGAAAGTACTAAATCTTTTCTTAAAAGATATTTACAACGATCAGCAAATTTTAAAAGATAGTATTGTGCCTGCTGCACTCATTGCATCATGCCCACATTATACCAGAGAAGTATTTGGCATAAAAGTGCCTTACGATATATATGTACACATTAGTGGTATCGATTTAATTCGTGGTGACGATGGCACTTTTTATATTTTAGAAGATAACCTCAGAACACCAAGTGGTGTGAGTTATATGTTAGAGAACAGAGAAGTAACCAAAAGAATCTTCCCTGAAATGCTGAACAATAATAAGGTAAAAATGGTAAGCAATTATCCATTACAATTACATGAAATTTTATTGCAATTGGCACCACAACAATTGTCAAACCCAACAGCAGTAATACTTACTCCGGGTATTTTTAATTCAGCTTATTACGAACATACCTTTTTAGCACGTCAAATGGGTATTCCATTGGTAGAAGGAAGAGATTTGGTAGTAGACAATCATAAAGTGTACATGAAAACCACCAATGGTTTAGAACAAGTACATGTTATTTACAGAAGAGTGGATGATGATTATTTAGATCCATTGGTTTTTAAAGCTAATAGTGCTTTGGGTGTTCCAGGTTTAGTGGGTGCGTATCGAAAAGGAAATGTTGCTATTGTAAATGCAATGGGCAATGGCGTTGCCGATGATAAAGCTGTGTACAATTATGTACCAGCAATGATTAAATATTATTTGAATGAAGAACCTATTTTACCCAACGTCCCAACTTATGAAATGAGTGATGCTGACGCAAGGCAGTATGTATTTGAAAACATTCATAAAATGGTGATTAAACATACCAACCAAAGTGGTGGTTATGGCATGTTAATGGGTAATAGTGCCGATGAAAAAACGATAGATGAATTTAAAATTGCTGTAGAAGCCGATCCAAGAAGTTTTATTGCACAACCCATTATTAAACTTTCCACTGTTCCTTGTTTTATTAATGGCAAATTCGAGGCTCGGCATGTTGACTTACGTCCTTATGCTTTGTGTGGCCCAACTGGCATTCAAATTGTGCCAGGTGGTTTAACAAGGGTTGCTTTGAAAGAAGGTTCGCTGGTGGTTAATTCATCGCAAGGTGGTGGCAGTAAAGACACTTGGGTGATTGACTAGCCCCCATCCCCTAAAGGGGAGAAGGAAGAAGATTTTGTAACGAGCTGTAGTACAACAATCAACTTTAATGGCGTCGCACTCTTCAACAGGAGATACATTGTTGAGCTAAGATTCATCAGTACAAGTGTGCGACGCAACAAGTGTTCAATTGAAAAACAATAGTTCGGCTAACGCTCACTACTGACATCATAAAATAAAAATGTAGTTATAAAATTTCAAATTTCTAAGATATGCTGAGTAGAATTGCTGATTCATTGTTTTGGTTAAACCGCTATATGGAAAGGGCTGATAGTTTAATACGTGGCACCAAAACACATTATATTTTACTGCTGGATAAAGGTGTGAACCAAAACCTTAGCTGGAAGCCTATGCTGGAGTGTTTTACACATGCCAATGCCGAAGAAATTGCTGCTTTAAAAGACGATACTGAACAAACTTTACACAAATTATTGTTAGAAGTTGGCAACAGCAATTCACTAAAAACAATGGTTGCCCGTAGTAGAGAAAATGCAAGAGGCGTACAGGATCATATTACCAAAGAAGTGTGGGAGCATGTGAATCAGTTGTACCATAGCGTTAATAATTTATCACCTGATTTACAGTTAAAAGGCTTTGAAGCTATTGAAACCATTGAATCTTTAGAGCAAGGCTGTATTTTATACAATGGTGTATCTGACACAACCATGCCACGAGGATTAGGTTGGAGTTTTATGAACTTAGGTCGCTACATTGAACGTTGTATTTTAACCATTGAAATGACCAACAAATATTTTGCTGAAATTGATTATAACTTAGATGAGGAAAAAGATATTTTACAATGGCGACCATTATTGCTATCGTTAAGTGGTTATGAATTGCATTTAAAATCTTATAGAAGCAATAATCATAACCAAAATGCATTGCATCAGGTATTGTTTAATGAAAATTTTACAAGAAGTGTTTTGTACACCTTAAAACGTTTAGATAAATATTTTAATGACGCTGTAAAAAACAACGCTGCAGCCGAAACAGAAATACTCTCCAAACAATTAGGGAGGCTGGTAAGCAAAATAGAATATGCAGATTTTGAAGCCTTGAATCAGAAAAGTTTACAAGAATTTTTATTTTCCACCAGAAAGGAGTTAATTGCCTTCAGTAATCAACTGGCAAAGCAATTTTTCTCTTATTCTTAAACAACAACTAATGCCTGTTTTCACGATACATCACATCACTAAATACGAATACGATAGAGCGGTAAAAGAAAGTAGTAATGAAATAAAAATATATCCATACTTATGTAACGATCAGGAAATTTTACAACACAATGTACTCATAACAAGTAACCCTGACGTACATGTATTTACAGATTACTGGAGCAATAGAATTGGTTTATTTAACGTATTGCAGCCACATAAAGAAATGACAATTGATAGTAGATTGGTTATTAGAACAACACAATCTTCTCAATTAAAAATTAATTTTCATAGCACTTGGGATGATTTAAAAAATGAAATTGACAACAACCTTTTATACCTTGAATTAAGCCAAGCCGATACGATTAAAAGCCAATCGAAAATTGATGAAATTATACAAATACTAAACCCTGAAAACAGAAGCATTGCTGCTGTTGTAGAAGCTTGTAGTGAACTTATTTTTAAGCAGTTTAAATACATCAAAGGCATTACCACCATAGAAACTACTGTTGATGAAATTTTGGAAGTGAAAGCTGGTGTTTGTCAGGATTTTGCACACTTGATGTTACAAATTTTAAGAACCCTAAAAATTCCATCTCGTTATGTAAGTGGTTATATATGCCCCAATAAAAATGGCATGAGGGGTGAAGGTGCAACACATGCCTGGATAGAAGCTTTTATACCAGGTTTTGGATGGGCAGGCATTGATCCAACAAATAATGTTTGGGCAACCAACCATCATGTAAAACTAGCTGTGGGAAAAGATTTTAACGATTGTTCTCCTGCAAAAGGAACATTTAAAGGTCCTGCTAAACAACTACTATCGGTATTTGTTTCTGTAGGCTATGAAGATGGACATGTGTTTGAAGATGTAACCAATGTTCCCTTGCAAAAGTTTGAAGCCGATAATAAAGATGTTTATTTTCCTGAAGACTCATTCGAAGAACAGCAACAGCAACAATAATTATACCTGAATGGATACTAGTATTAAAAAATAGTCCATCATAGATGTTTATCTCGAACTTTTAAATCATTGTTGCCAGTTTTTCAACCACTACATCTACCTCTTCTTTGGTATTATTCTTACTAAAACTAAAACGTACTGTTACCAAATCTGGATTGCTGTTAATTGCATTTATTACATGGCTGCCAACATCTGCACCACTAGTGCATGCACTTCCACCACTTGCACAAATATTGTTGATATCCATATTAAACAAAATCATCTCACTCTTCTCTGTTTTAGGAAAATTAGCACTTAAAACCGTGTACAAACTTTTGCCTAAAATATCTCCATTAAAAGAAACGCCTTCAATATTTTTTTGTAACTGTTCCATCATATACATCTTCAAATCATTGATGTGTTTACTTTCAATTTCATGATTTAAAGTTGCCAATTCCAATGCTTTTGCAAAGCCAACTATTCCATATAAATTCTCTGTTCCTGCTCTCATATTTCTTTCTTGAGAACCACCATGTACAAAAGGTTTAATTTTAACATTTTCATTAATGTATAATAGGCCAACACCTTTTGGCCCATGAAATTTATGTCCAGCACCTGTAATAAAATGTACGGGTGTATTTCTTAAATCAAATGGAAAATGACCAACCGTTTGCACAGTATCACTATGAAAAATGGCATTGTATTGCTTGCATAAACTGCCTACCGCATATATGTCAAGTATATTACCAATTTCATTGTTGGCATGCATTAAAGTGACCAAAGTTTTTCCTGGACTTGACGCAAGTAGGCTTTCAAGATTTGCTAAATCAACATGACCATCAGGCAATAGTTTCACATAACTCAATCTTGCTTCTCCAGTTTTTGCCAAATGTTCTACAGTATGTGTGGTGGCATGATGTTCTATAAAACTGCTGATAATGTGTTTGCAACCCAAATCTCTTACCGATGCAGTAATAGCAGTATTGCTACTTTCGGTACCACCACTAGTAAAAAAAATTTCTGCAGGGTGAGCATTCAAAATTTTAGCAACAGATTTTCTGGCATTTTCAATAGCCATTCTACTTTCACGGCCATAACTATAAATTGAAGAAGGATTGCCAAATTTTTCTGTTAAATAAGGCATCATAGCTTCTAAAACCTGTGGATCTAAAGAAGTTGTGGCAGCATTATCAAAATAAATTCTCTTTCGGGTCATATGTTATTTTTTGAATTATCAGTAGTAGCGTTTTTCAAACTACAGTATTTCAGTATTACTTTAGTTTTATCACACTCCTCAAGGTTCCGATTTTTATTAAGTAAATAGCTTATTTCTAGTTGTTGAGCTTTAAAGTTTATTACTGTAATCATGCTAATTAGAGTTTGGTTATAGCAAAACGAACAACTAGAAACAAAACTTCCTTAGTGCTTCAAAAATACAAGTTTGTGACATAACTGTTGTTCATTAGTATAGTAATGAATGGTTATAAAATATAAAAATCCTGCAAAGCAGGATTTTTATAGATGATACAATTTTATTCAGAACCTACAAGACAACTTTAATACTTTCATTCAAATTTGCTCCTGTTATTTTAATGATGTAAATACCTTTAGGGAGAGCAGGGATTGTAGACTTTATAGTTTGTATTTCTTTAGTGCTAAAACTCTTATTCAATAATCTTCCAGTGAGATCATACCATTCAACAGAATATTTTAATGAAGCTGAAGTTTTATTCATATTGGGTTCATTCAAATTAAGATAAATAAAACTATTATCTTTTGTATAAGTAATAATTCTGCCTAACTTGGAGTGAACAAAGGTGATGCTGAAATTTTCATGCTGAACACCTGCACATAAATGATTATAATCTATAGAAAAGAAATGTTGATTTGGTGAAGTTGTAATACCGCTGGCCGCCAATTCCTTTGTACCATTGGTCGTGGTATATTGTGTCCAGCCATTTAATGTACCACTATAACCTAAATAATTGAAGTTGACAGAGTTTTTGGGAACAAATAAGCTACTTACTGTTACAAAAGCATAAGGAGACGGTAGGCTTATGTGATCATTTGGTTGAAAAGTACCATACGGACTGGTACCATTTTGTATATATTCGCCCCTCCAGTGGCGATTAACTGATACATTAAAATCACCTGCATAATACACCGGACTGTTAAATAAGTTACCATCATATTTTTTGCAGTTTCCTTCTACATGAACACTAACTGTAGGAATAATATCGACTCCAGAACCACCAACATACAAAATTGTAACTGTATTTGTACCCTGTCCACCAACAATTTGTAAATATGCACTATTATTTACACTCCATATTACATTTTGCAAATTTTCATTAATTTGAAAAGAAAATTGTTTTGTGGTATTTGGACACCATTTCACATCATAATTATTGTCAACAATAGTCAGAGTTTGCTGCAATTTTGGGAAAAAATGATAACTACCATTTATCTCCTCAATAATTTCATTTGCCTGTTCCTCAAATAATTCGTCATGTTTATAGTTTTTCCCTACTGGTCCCATATAATAATCAAAAGGAGAATATGGTTGACATTTATACATTAAAGGTCTTAAATCATCATCCCATTTTCCCTGATATTGTTGAAATGTGCCATTGTTGAGAGCAATTGCACTCGCTGTTGGTATAAAAGAGTGATAATTAACTAAATTATTTAAACTAAGCCATCCTGGTATACTTGATGATGATTGTAACGCTTGTGCAATTAAACCATAGGCATCAAACTGTCCTCCGGGTATTGCATCAATACTATTTTCACTTTTATCAAAGCCATATGCGTAATAAGGAAATTCATGAGTAGTCGAAATATGTTGCCAGTCTACCTTATCAGTTAAAAAAACTCTAGAAACCAAACATCTACTATTGCTACCATTGGGTGCAAAATATCCTCTAAATGTAGCTACAGTAAGCTCGAATAAACTAAAAACATTGATATTTACATCGGCATCTAAAACATTTGAGCAACCTGTTGCATATTGGTGCGATGTTCCATCAATTGCACCACTTACCATAGCAACTTTTCTACATTGACTTGGCCAGCCCATGTCATTTTGCTCTTTATAATATCTTTCAAAAAAACCTGGGGCACCTGCTGGAATCTCACTATTGGCTAAATAATGATGTATAAGTTGTTGCTTAGCTGCCGGCGAACCTAAAAATTTGATTTTAAAAGTTTCAGCTTGAGCATCCTGATCTGCCAAAACATCTAACATTGTTTGTGCTCCAATAGGAATATTAGCACCTTCATGTGGGCTATCCATGCTTATCCATAAGCGTACGTTATGCTGTTCTCCTCTTTTTTCCATATAATTAAGGGCATACCTACTTATTTGCCCACCCATGCTTGGCCCTATCAAAGCTATAGTTTGACCAGCGGGTAGTTGCGTATTTAACCAGCGTATGTAAGCTACTAAATTTAAAGCATTACGCTCTATATAGTCTCCACCACCCAATACTACACGAGGTATGGTATTACCAAATTGGTCAGTTATTGTTCCTTCGGTATAAACAGGCATGTCTATTACTATTACATCGTAGCCTTGTGCAGTAAGTTCATCGCACATATTTTTAGGTGTTGTACTTGTAGGATAACTAAAAAAACTTGTGTACATATCTATTGGCTTTCGACTACAAAGAGGGTCGAAGCCATCCAGAAGAATAACTGGATTTTGTAAGTTCTGGATACTACCATTACATGGGATCCCATTTCTATAATAGACCTCTTTCATAAATCCAAATTCAGATATGTTGATAAATATCAGATACTAAAGTTTGTTGCAATTTCGTATAACAAATATGCATTGGATAACCATACAAAATTTGCCTGATGAACGTTTTCA
>JBIKRV010000082.1:0-4281 GCA_044348985.1 Chitinophagaceae bacterium | reverse complement strand
CAAAATATTCAAGATTATAGCCGAAAGGTACAGGAATAGAAGAAAGCGGTTTTGTTTGCGTTTAAACCTAATTGCAGCTATCTATAACTTTGAATTAAAAAATTAATTTATGAAAGAGGTCTAATAAATTATAGTACAAAAAAGCCCTGCAGTCTTGCAGGGCTTTTACAATGGGGGGTTCTTATCTTTCATTTTCAGCTATTTAGTGAGAATCATTTTTTTGGTGATTATTTCTTGTCCGTTAACCAATAAACTGTATAAATACATACCTGCTTGTAATGTGCTACCATTAATGGTAATTTGATTTGCCCCTTTTAAATTAGGAAACTGCAACAACATTTTACCATTTAAATTAAATACGGCAATCATCGCAACATTATTTGCTGGAATACTGTATTTAATGGTAGTGCTACTTGTAAAAGGATTAGGCACATTTTGAGCCAGCATAAAACTGCTTGCTTTTATTTTTTCAGTTACTGCATCAGTGGCTTCATTAATTACAGTAATTTCATTGGCTTTCGTTGATTCTAGCTGCTTTTTCAATTCTTCTATTTGACCTTGTTGTTCTTGAATAGCTTTGGTGAGCACAGGTATTAAGGAAATATAATTTACCCCTTTAAAGGTTTGTTTTTCTTTTGCTTTATTTAAGTTGCTTACTTCATTTACCAACTCTGGAAATACTTCTTCTACTTCTTGTGCAATAAAGCCATGTTGTAATTTTTTAGCCAAGTTTAAACCACTCTTTTCAGGCGTTTGCATATTGTAGGTATAAGTTTTTAGTAACATTAATTTATTTAATGCTGTTGATTCTTGTACAATATTTCTCTTTAATCTTCTATCTGAAACAAAAATTAGAGAACCTGTGTAAAATGCATCTCCATTTAAAAAGCTATCTCCATCTGAATAACCTGCATAATCTCCAGTGCCTGGGTCAGCAGCACCATAAACACCAATTCTTGTTTTACCAAAAAGGTTGCCTGTTGCATCTCCAAATACACCAATTTGTAGCGTTTTGCCAAAACTTGCATATCCATAAATTGCAGAACCGCTAAAAGTATTAGGTACATTAGCAAATGCTTCGACATAAAGTGAAGGTGTACTTAAGGGTGCTATTGTAGTAAAGTCATTACCACCTACATATACCTGACCATCAGGGTTAAATAATTGGATGTTTCTAAAACCAATAGGGCTTGTAGGATTTGTAATGTATCTAAACTTCATCAACCCACCACTATTACCCCATTCTGTTATGGCATCCTTATCGCCTGTTGCAGTATTGTCTCTTAAAGCCTGAATAAATGCCTGACCATTCCATTGAATACGGTTTCCATAAAGTGTAGTCAATGGCTGACCAGTTCCAATCCATTGATCACCACTTCCAAAGCTTCCAACTGTACCACTAACGTAGTGGGTAAGCAATCCATTCTGAACTCGAAGTTGCTCAAGTCCAGTAGTGTTAGGGCTACCCCAAGTTCCACTTTGATTAGTTACTTGTGTCATACCAAATTTTACTGAAAAGAGAGTCATTAAAAGCACTCCTGCTTTAGTTAGTTTTTTCATAACTTTTTGTTTTTTTAATTGTTTTAAATAAAAATTCATTAGTAAGATATTTTTTTTTTTTCTATATTCACAAACAAATGCACAATAAAAGTTATCCACATATAACATTTTATTATAAAAAGTTAAACAAACTCATAGTTTGTTTAACTATCATACTTTTCTCTTTAAACAAATCATTCTCTCAACAATTTAACAATTGGTATTTTCCATTGAATGCAGGTTTAAATTTTAATACAAATTCCCCAATTCCACTAACTAATGGGGCATTTATGGCCTATGGTACCTCTGCTTGTATTTCAGATAATAATGGTAACCTGCTCTTTTATACCAATGGAGTTAGTGTATGGAATAAGAACCATCAACAGATGTCCAACGGGTTTGGACTTTATGGTGGTGGTACCAATAGCAACTCTGCATTAATTATCCCTTTTTTAAATCAGGTAAACAAGTATTATATTTTTACTGCTGACGGTCATCAATCATCAGCAACTGCTGGAGTAAAGGGTTATAATTTTTCTGTCGTAGATATGAATGAGGATAATGGTTTGGGTGACGTTATTTCGAAAAATAATTTTCTTTACAATCCATCAGGTGAAAAATTATGTGCAATTCAAAATAAAAATGGAAGTAGTATTTGGTTAGCAACAAGAGACTGGAAAGACACATTTAGAGTTTACAATATCGGTTGTAATGGAGTTATAGCAAACCCAGTTATTAGTGTAATTGGTACAAGTAGTGATTCAGTGATTATGAATAACTATGGAGAAATAAAAGCAAATTCTAAAGGAGACTTAATTGCAATTTGTAGTCAAACCCAAAATTTTATTGAGTTATTCAAGTTTAATAACCAAACTGGTAAATTATCAAATTGTATAAAACTTCCAATATTTGTTAAGCCTATAGGGTTAGAATTTTCCCCATCGTCGAAGTTTCTTTATATTTCTGCATTTGATACTACAATTGGTACTTTATCAAGTAGTAATTTTTCTGTTTATCAACTTGACATTTCTATTTTTGATTCTACAATAATATGCAATTCTCTCTTTAAAGTTGGTAGTAGAGTTAATGTACAAGCTGGTGGATTACAATTAGCATCAGATAATAAAATTTATGTAGCAACTAGTACTTTTGATACAACTCTAGGAGTAATAGCTAATCCAGATAATCAAGGGCTTTCATGTAATTTTATTGGTAGATTTATTAATCTAGGTGGTAAAACAACTGCTAACTTTTTACCATACGCCCCAACCTTTTTATTTGCTTCACCCAACGTCCAAATCCCTTCCTATACCGTTGCTCCAGATTGCCGAACCGTAACCCTCACAGGCAAAACCTATATTAAAGGCAATAACCTAACTTTTAAATGGAAATTTGGTGATGGTGATAGTACTATACAAATTGTACCTAGTGGTGGTGATACCACCTTTACGTCAGTCACCCATTTTTTTCCTTTGGGTATAGATACCTTTAATGTGCAATTATTTGTTACCAGTGATACTGTTTGTGGGCTAGGCAGTGCAGGTAAAAAAGTAGTGGTTAAACCACCCAAGCCAACAGCTAAATTTGGTTATACTTTAACCTGCAACCAGCAACTGGTAAATTTTACCGATAGCAGTTTACTTAATTTTAATCCTTCACTTTCTTATCAATGGCAGTTTTTCAATAAGCAAAACGTATTATTGGGCAATGCTGTTTCACCCAATACCAGTTTTACTTTTCCTGCTTTTGATACTTTTTTTGTTAGATTGATTGTTCGAAGTGCATTAGCTTGTGTGCAAGCAGATACGCTTACCAAAACCATTATACTCAAAGCCAAACCAATTGCCAATTTTAGCTATACCAATAACTGTGGCAGTTTAGCTGCTGCTTTCACCAATACCTCAACTGTTGCTACTGATACTCTGCGTACTTACTACTGGAACTTTGGTGATGGTAATATTGCTTTCACCAAAAACCCCAACCACAATTATGCAGCTTTTGGTAATTATACAGTAAAGCTGGTAGTTAGTTCTTCATTAGGTTGTGTAAGTGATACTGTTAGTTTGCCAGTAAGCATTAAAGCCAAACCTATTGCCAATTTTATTTACAGCAACAATGGTTGTGCAGGCTTGCCTGTTTTATTGCAAGACAGTGCTTATGTAACCAATAGCAGTATTGCCACCCATTATTGGCAATTACCCAATGGCAATAGTTTTACTACAGTACATATCAATCCTGCTTTTGCTATTGGTGGCAATTATGCTGTGAAATATGCTGTAAGTTCAGCACAAGGTTGTGTGAGTGATACTTTGGTGAAGCCTGTTTTTATTGAAAGTATTCCTGTTGCTGCTATTGCACTTGTGAATGGTGGTTGCATAAACGAAGTATTGAATTTTATCAGCAACAGCAGTATAGCTGTTGGCAGCATCAATCAGTATAAATGGAAGTTTACCAATACAGATAGTATTAGTCAACAAAACAACAATACCAATTTTACTTTTACCAATGCAGGTAATTACAATATTGAACATAGAGCAATCAGCAATAATGGTTGTGTAAGCAATACAGCAACAACTCCTATCACTATACACAGCAAACCCATTGCAGCCTTCACTAATGGATTGGTTTGTTTGGGTAAACAAGTGAGTTTTTTAAATGAAAGCAACAATGCTGTAGGGGCAATAGTAAATAGTGAGTGGTTGGTGGGGAATGGTGTAGTGAGTAATAACAATACAGGATTTG
>JBIKRV010000055.1:0-15455 GCA_044348985.1 Chitinophagaceae bacterium | reverse complement strand
CAGCAGTTCCAGCAGACGGAACACTATCAGCTTTAGTAAGTTTTTTCATCTTTAGTTTATTAATTTAGCTTTTGTCCAAGCGGACGAATTTCAAATTCCAAAACGGCACAAAGCCCTGTTCGTTGTAGGCAACTTTATAATTTAGTTTTCTCAACTTATGTAACAACGTAATAATTGCAATCGTGACAGACACAACGCAAAAGTTTAAACTGCTTTTTCTACTTAACAGCATCAATTTTTTGGCTCATTGGCATCGTAATTACGTTTAGTTTTTGTAGTACTGGCTTCTCTCCTTTTCATTTTGGCAAAGCAGCCTACAACAAAAGGTTTTGCAAAAGTGTGGCAGACGAATCTACACTTCAACAATTGAAAAAAAATGAACTTCAGTTATCGGCTTTCCAGAATAAATCCAAGCTGAAGTTGTTAACTTCAACTTTAAAATAAAACCAAACTCCTGTCCCAAGCTTGACGCAAAGCTAATGCCACACCTTCGCAAAGCCTGGGACGTTGTACGTCACCCTAAACGACATCCTGCAAACATTTAAGCATCCATGACTTTGCCGACACGACCCAACGCACCAAGTCAGGCACATTTGCAAGGCACACAAAGCCGACACACAAAAGCCAACCTTGCAAAAGAGCCTGCCTTGTGCCATCGCACAGCCCACCCACCCAAGCTGACAATTATCTATCATCTTTAGTCCGACACTTCAGCAACATATCATTGCTGGACACCCAAGCCCACCCACCACCCCAACTGACGAAACGGTACCAACTTCACTTTGGACATCAACAATTCACAATTTTATATTCCATTGGAAAATCAATGAGAAGTCATACATTTGCAACAACGTTACATAAAATTGAACATAATTAGAAAACATAAAACTTTTATAACTGCCGTATTATTGGCAGTATATGCTTTTATAGCTATACCTGTTCAGTTATGGCATCACCATAATTATAAAACAAATACTGTATCCGAAAAATCTTCTAAGGAAAAACAATCAGCATCTTTTTCAAAATTTTCCCAACAAGTAGTAGATGCAAATTGTCAAATATGTTCTCACCACTACTCAATTTTTATTGATGCAGAAATTGTGAGACTTGAAGCCCCATTTATCGTTGCTCAATCTGTTGAGCAATATTATGTTTTTTCAATCCCAACATCACCCTTCCTGCATTTTTCCAACAAAGGTCCACCTGCTTTATCTTAATTATTTTTCCCTTGACTGACACAATTTGTCGGTTACTGAATGTTAACAGCAATAGGTATTGCTGACTTTTCTTGCATCAACATATTTTATTTTGAAATTTATTTTAGTAATAATTATTGCTATCGCAATAGCCAATGGAGTTATTGCACAGCCTTGTGCCTACAAGCTTTCTGGACATGTAGAAGATGTGGATACCAAAGAAAAATTGGTTGCAGCTACTGCAAGTATTAAGGAAACTGGCAAACAAATTATCACAAACAATAACGGTGATTTTGTATTTATAGCATTATGTGCAGGGGAATATACATTGATAATAACCCATGTTAGTTGCGATACAGTGGAGAGAAAAATAATACTCACAAAAGATTATCATGTAGAAATTTCAATGCCACATACCCGAAAAGTATTGGGCAATGTAGTGGTAGATGCACAAAAAGGAATTGAAAATACTGGTTTTAAAAAAGAATTAAGTGGGAGGGCATTGGAACAAACCAACGGGCTTTCGTTGGCAGAAGCGTTGAGCAAAATAAATGGTGTGACCATGTTGCAAACTGGTTCAACGATTTCAAAACCTGTTATACACGGTTTGCATAGCAACCGCATACTTACTATAAATAATGGAGTAAGACAAGAAGGGCAGCAATGGGGCAATGAACATGCACCCGAGATTGACCCATTTATTGCAGATAAATTAATTGTGATAAAAGGAGTGGATGAACTGCGATATGGTTCTGATGCAATAGGTGGTGTTATTTTAGTAGAACCTAAAACATTAAGAAACAAACCAGGCTATAGTGCCGAAATAAATACGGCATATTTTACCAACAACAGGCAATATGTTTTATCTGGTGTGTTTGAACAACAATTAAAAAAGCTACCTGCCTTCCGTTACAGGGTACAGGGTACTTATAAAAAAGGTGCTAATGCTGCCACACCTAATTACCGACTTAATAATACTGGCAGCGAAGAAAAAAACTTTTCTATTACTGCTGGTTGGAAAAAAGAACGTTTTAATACTGAAATTTTTTATAGTCACTTTTCTACCAAAGTGGGCATATTCAATGGGTCGCATATTGGTAATTTAACTGATTTGTTAAATGCCATTGCTGCACCCAAACCCAATGATGTTTTTTTAGGACAGAATACCTATAAAATACAACGACCTTATCAAGATGTATCGCATGATTTATTAAAATCAAAAACTACATTTTATGAAGGAGAACACAAGTTTACTGTTTTGCTGGCTGGTCAGTTTAACCACCGCAAAGAGTTTGATATTGTAAGAAGCAGCACCAACAAAAATCCACAGTTAGATTTATCTATCTACACTTTTACAGAAGACCTTAGTTGGGAACACCCTAAGAAAAATAGTTTTAGTGGTGTTGGTGGATTGTCGCTAATGCAACAAGATAACAGCTACAAAGGCAGGTATTTTATACCCAACTATTTTTCATACTCATTCGGTGGCTATTATATTGAAAAATGGAGCAAACATAAATGGGAGTTGCAAGCTGGTATTAGGTACGATAATAAAAATATAAATACAACAAGGCTTAAATTCAATAGTGATACCATTAATTATAATTTTAATTTTTCAACTTTTGCATCTTCATTTAATGCCATTTATAAACCAACCAATAACTGGCGTTTAAATACAAACATAAGCCTTGCCAGCCGTGCCCCTTATGTAAATGAATTATTGAGTGATGGCATACACCATGGAACTGCCACTTATGAAAAAGGAGATATTTCTTTACAACCTGAACATTCCATTAATATTTCGGCAGGTATAAATTACCAGCATCCATCTAAAGTGTTCGGTTTTGATTTGTTGTTGTACACAAATAACATCAACAATTTTATCTATCAGCAACCAATGCCCAATAATCCTGTATTAACTATCGCAGGTGCATTTCCATTAATAGCATACAAACAAACAGATGCAATACTAAGTGGCTTTGATATATCAACATTAATTAAACCAGTTCCTGCACTTGATTGGGTTTCTAAATTTTCATATTTATATGCAAGAAATAAAAATTTAAATGATTGGCTGATACTAATGCCAGCCAACAGACTAAGCAACGAAATAACATACAATTTAAAAGACAGTAAAAAAATTACCAGTACTTATATAAGTGCAGAAATGCAGAATGTGATGCAACAAAAAAATGTTCCCAATGATGCAAATGGTAAACAGGATTATAAAGCACCACCATCTGCCTATACATTAATAAGTATGAATGCTTCTGCAATAATAGCTGTTTATAAAACACCAGTAACAATAAGTGTGGGAGTAAGAAATTTATTGAATACTGTTTATAGAGATTACCTAAATAGTATGCGGTATTTCTCTGATGAAATGGGTAGGAATATCAGTTTAAGATTTAAGATTCAACTATAAAATACAAGCAATCGATTATTAATTTATAAAAACAAAACAACAATGAAAAAGCAGTTTATGAAAGTAGTATTAGGAATTTTAATTTCTAGTGCTTTAGTTACGTCTTGTAAAAAAGATACAGTTGAAGAACCTAATGAAGAGGAAGTAATTACAACTATGAAATTAACCTTTGTACCAGTTGGTGGCGGTGCAACACTTACTTATCAATTTAAAGACCCCGATGGACCAGGTGGTACAGCTCCAACACAGCAGGAAATTATCTTAGCACCATCGAAGTCATATAATGTAACGGTGCAGTTATTAAACGAAATAGAATCACCTGCCGCAGATATTACACTGGAAGTAGCAGCCGAGGCTGATGCTCATCGTTTTTATTATGAACCAACTGCTGGAAGTAATATTACTGTAGCTGGTTTAGACAACGATGGCAATGGCGTTCCATTAGGCATTACAAGTACATGGACTACTGGTGCAATAGCAACAGGAAAAACTAAAGTAACACTTCGCCATTTTGGTGGTACGCCTCCGGGTAAAGCAATCGGCGACCCTGTTAATAGTTCAAAATCAAGTACAGATATTGAAGTGGAGTTTAATACAAAAATTCAGTAATCATCATTTAGGGAGATTAGCATAAACTAATCTCCCTTTTTAAAACTGCTGTATGTACACTAATAACGACTCATCGATAATAAACAAGTTAAAAGAGCATCACGTTCATTTAACCCAAAACCGAAGTGCCGTTTTTAAGTTGCTCACAGAAAAAAAACAGCCTTATCGGTTTCTGTAATAATGAAGCAATCTGATATTTTATTAGACCGCATTTCTGTTTACAGGGCATTAAAACATTTTTTACAAAAAGGGCTTGTAGAAATCGTTCCAAATAACGAAGGGAATTCAAAGTACATTTTAGCATCGTCAAAGAAAGAAATTGTAAAAAGCAGGGATAATAGATGTGCTTATTTTACTTGCACTGATTGCCAGCATACCGAAATTATTATAGAACCTATAGTAGTAAATTTTGATTCATTTACCAATCACCAGATAAGTAACTATAAGCAAATTATAGAAGGTCTTTGCACTGGCTGTATGTAAGTAATACATTGTTGTTGCCAATTAAATTATTTAAAATGATACCACAAACATTTAACGACTGGAAAAACTGCATTGTGAACGACTGCAAAATAAATCTAACAACGGATTTTGCACATCAACGCTTGGCAGTTTATAAAGACAATCAAAATAAAGAAAAACAAAGATTCATCTCTCTTTATGGCGAACAACATCTTTCAAATATTATTAATTGGCTAGAAAAAATTAAAAATAATGAACACTACTAAAATCAATAAAGCAGACATAATAGGTATTTTAAGTGCATCAATATGCTTAGTGCATTGTATTGCGACACCATTATTGATAGCTTTTGGAGCGGGGTTTATAACAAATCTATTTTTCAAATATCTATTCTTAATTATCTCTTTTGTATCAATTTTCAAAGCAACCGAAAATATAACCAGCAAGAAAATATCACTTTTACTTTGGATTTCGTTTTGGGGCTTTTTGTTTTCAACATTATTTCAAGAAGAGTATGAATGGTTGCATTATTCGGGATATGTATTTGCAATCCTAATTATTATTGGACACATTCTAAACATCAGACATTGCAGAGAATGCTCAAAACAAAACGAAAATGAAAATTAGATTATTCAACATAATAATGTTTTGTTATTGCTGCACATTAGCACCAAGTTGTAATCATTCGCACCATTCCGAACAATTACAGGAAGGAGATTTGCTATTTCAAAATTTAAACTGTGGCGACTTGTGCAATGCTATTGAAGCTGTAACCGAAGGCGTTAATGGTAATGACTTTTCGCATTGTGCAATGGTGGTAAAAATCAACGACACTTTGAAAGTAGTTGAAGCCATTGGCGACAAGGTGCAGGTTAATTCTTTGCAGTATTTCTTTGCAAGAAGTGGCGACACTTCTACAATTAAAAATATTACTGTTGGAAGAGTTAAACATCAGTTTGAAAATTTAATCCCAAGTGCAATATCAAATGCAAGGCAAATTATAGGACAACCTTATGACGATGAATTTTTATTAGGCAATGGCAAGTGGTATTGTAGCGAGTTGATTTATGAAACATTCAAACAAGCTAACAATCAAAATGACTTTTTTAAATTAGAGCCAATGACATTTATAGACCCAAAAACAACTACATTTTTCCATGCTTGGGTAAATTATTACAAAGAACTCAAAACAGAAATTCCCGAAGGAAAACCAGGAATAAATCCAGGACTTATTTCTCGTTCCAACAAAATTCAAATCATAAAAATAAATAGTTTCAATGACATCAACAGCAACTAAAAAATTACCCGTAACCGTTTTAAGCGGTTTTCTTGGAGCAGGAAAAACAACATTGCTCAACCACATTTTGCATAATAAAGACGGCTTAAAAGTAGCCGTAATTGTGAATGATATGAGTGAAGTAAATGTAGATGCAAGGCTGGTGAATGAACAAAATGTATTGTCTAGAACCGAAGAGAAATTAGTGGAGATGAGCAATGGTTGCATTTGTTGCACACTTCGTGAAGACTTGATGATAGAAGTAGAAAAATTAGCCATCGAAGGCAGGTTTGATTACCTGCTAATAGAAAGTACAGGCATTAGCGAACCAGTGCCTGTAGCACAAACCTTTAGTTTTGTTGATGAAGAAAAAGGCATAGACCTTTCTAAGTTCAGCTACATTGACACGATGGTTACCGTAGTTGATTGCTTTAATTATTTTAATGATTTTGGTACCAATGAATTGTTAGCAGATAGAAAGCTAACAGATATGGAAGGAGACCATAGAACTATTGTAAACCTACTAACCGACCAAATAGAATTTGCAAATGTTATTATACTAAATAAAACGGATTTAGTTGATTCAAAAACAGTTGGACTATTAAAAGCTTCCATCCAAAAATTAAATCCATCTGCCAAAATTATCAGTTCCAATTTTAGCAAAGTTGCACCAAAGGAAATTCTTAATACAAAGCTATTTGATTTTGAAGAAGCCCAAAATAGTGCTGGCTGGCAAAAAGAATTGGAGGCAGGTGAACACACACCCGAAACAGAAGAGTATGGCATCTCTTCTTTCGTTTTTAGAAATCAAAAGCCATTTCATCCAATAAGATTTTGGAAATATATAAATGAAGAATACCCAAGTGGCGTTATCAGGGCAAAGGGTTTGTTTTGGTTGGCATCAAGACCAAATGATGCCATCAATTTCTCACAAGCAGGAGGTTCTTCAAGGCTTGAAAAAGCTGGTGTTTGGTGGACAAGTATGCCTTATGCAGAACGAATAAAATATCAATCATTTGCCGACAATAAAGAATACATTGAAAGCAAATGGAGCAAGCAATGGGGCGACAGAATGAATGAACTTGTTTTTATAGGACAAGACATTGACAAAGAAAAAATGATAACCGACCTTGAAAAATGTTTATTACAAGACAGCGAACAAAATTTATTTGACCAAAAAGTAAAACTGGCAGACCCATTTCCCAAAGACATCTAACAGCCGACGCACCAAGTCAGGCACATTTGCAAGGCACACAAAGCCAACACACAAAAGCCAACCTTGCAAAAGAGCCTGCCTTGTGCCAACGCACAGGCAACACTCTGCGGTTGGACACAGACCCATATTATAGATGACCACGGAGAAAGGGCGAACGTACAACATGGGGTTTGCCAAAATACGGGCTGACGGAAGTTATCTTCGGCTTTTTGTAATTCTACTGTGCTTCATATCGGGCTGGACATTATCTATTTAGCTTTTTGTTGTTATCTTCATCATCAGTTTTTCAATCATCATCGGTTCCGGGCGGACGGAATACTAATTCCCGTACTTCGGCAAGCCCTGTTCGTTGTAGGTAACCCTTTGGTGAAACAGTCTAACAAAATTTAATTTGTTTTTTGGTTGACACAACTTAATTTGCCTACACACAGTTTACAGCACATTTGCAAGGCATACAGAGCCAACTGCATAGAAGCAAACCTTGCAAAAGAGTTGTAAACGGTTAGGCTGCAACAAGCAGCAGTAATTCTATTAACCAACATAGCAAAATATCAACATATCAATATATCCATATTATATGAATACCAAAATTAAAATTGCAATTGCAGAAGACAATAATGACGACTTACTAAAAATACAGAATGCTATAAAGCAAACAAACAATTGCCAAGCAGATTTTATTGCAAATAATGGGAGAGAGTTAATCCTTAAACTGCTTACAAAAAAACAACTTCCCAGCATTATTTTAATGGATATGCAAATGCCTGCTTGCGATGGATTGCTTACAACAATTATTTGTAAAAAACTCTTTCCTTCAATTAAAATAATAGGTCTCTCATCTCACACATCTACAAGTGTTATAGGTGAGTTTTTAATTGAAAATGGGGATGCCTTTTTTACCAAGTTTATATTAGTAAGAAACTCAGTAGTTTTTCATATGTATAACGATGAAAACATTTTTGAAAATAAGTTAAATGCAATTTTATTTAATAACGAAAAGTATGTAGATATCCTGTGCCAATACAACTTTAATTCAAAAAGTGTATTTACGTCAACGCAAACTACCATAGAAGTTAAGCACGCCAATCTTTCACAAAGAGAAATTTTGTTCCTTCAACTAAATGCTGCAGGCTTTTCGCAGGTACAGATGGCTTCATTACTCAATAAAAGTATTGCTTCAGTAAAAAAATATAATTCCCAACTATTGCAAAAATTTAATGTAACAAATAGTCATGACCTTGCAATGCTTACCCTCAGTTTGGGCATTATCAAAATTGTAGCTTTATATCAGCAAATGTTTTAAAGTCATACTATAAATTGTAATACGAAAATTATACTTAGGTATATTTTCGCAAAAGTCATCTCTTAAAAATCAATACAGTAAGGCATTTCAAGAGATTAAGATATTTTTAAAAAATGTAACCTTAAGGCTACCATGTTTTATTTTTTTTAATACTATTTTTACTTATTCATAAGGATTTCGGATCGCATTTTTCACTTTTATAGTTATATAATGCCTAACCAAGGTTTAAATATTCTTCTTAAATGAACACATTGAATGACTTTGAAATTAAAACCCCGTTTTTATTAGAACGTTACAACCCATATTAACTCACTTCCTTCACTTGCATCATGCTTATTATAATGAAGCTAAGCTTGCATTGCTGCTTGAAACACACCCACAACCGCTTTCCATAAATAATCTTACCGATGCCTTAGATGAATTATACGTTCCAAATGCAGTAGTAGAAATAGAAGCAGGGCAGTTGGAAGAACTGACTATACCTTTTATGTCAATGATAACAATTGACAACCAAGCACATTTTGTGATTGTGAAAAAGGTATCAAATACGCTTGTAACTCTTATAAGTGAAAGGCTTAAAATAATTGAAATTACTAAAGAGGTATTTTTAAAAGATTGGCATCTAATAGCTATTTTAATCGAAGTTGAAAAAAAAGCAACGAGTTATTCTAAATTACAATTAGCTAACTACTGGTCATTTTATCTTCTATTATCGGTTTCATTTCTAGTGATACCTTTTATTAGCAATTCTTTCAACATACTATTTTACAACTTATTTTCGCTAGTAGGTGTAATTATAAGCTATATCATTTTTCTTGTAGAAAATGGTAGCCAAGCTATAACAAGTAAGTTTTGTTCTGAAACTAAAAGCATTAGTTGCAATGCAGTCTTAAGTTCTAAAGGCAGTAAGTTATTTGGTCTGCTTAAATTGAGTGATGCTAGCTTTCTATATTTTTCTACACTTTTTATTAGTGCTTTAGTATTTAACAAATACCAGAAAACCGCTAATGAAGTTTTTAGCACCATGGTTTTAACCATTATTCCATTTTCTATTTATTACCAATGGCAAGAGGTTAAAAAATGGTGTAAGCTTTGTTTAGCCACAGTCGTTATCTTACTACTTCAGTTTCTATTAATTCTTCCAGATTTTGCAATTGGTGTTTTTACTGAAATATCAATTACTATCGCTTATATGGGATTAATTGCATTTTTTTTAGCAGCTATTTGGTTTGTTTATAAACAGCAGTATAAACAGATAGAACAATTAAAAAGTACCGAATTTGAAGCATTGAAATTTAAACGGGATTATGATTTGTTTTTAGCATCATGGCAATCACAGCCCTTGTTAAATACCAACCAGCTTCATAGCCCTGTTTGTTATGGAAACCCTGCTGCTGCTTTACATATTATAGCTGTTGCAAACCCTTATTGCCTGCCTTGTGCAGCCACACATAAAGTATTGAATAAGGTAATGGAGAAAATACCAAACGATGTTTTTATACAGTATGCTTTCTTTTTTAATGCCAATGATACACAGGATGAAAGGGCAATAATAGCAAATAAGATTACCGCTAGCTGCATACAGGCCAATACAGAAATAGAGCGTAAACAAATAATAGACCAATGGTTCAAAACAAAGCAATTAGCAAAAAATGATTTCACAAAGGAAACATTGCTTTTAGCAAGCAAAGCCATGCAGGCGTTTACACAATTGTCACAGCAAAACAATATTCAGTTAACACCTGCTATTATTATTAATGGAAAATTATTGCCTATGGTGCACCCACCAGATTGTTTGCCTTGGGTGCTGCCATACTTAACCAATTCATTAACCAATACAAATAGTTTGTTGCAACAACCAATGCTTAACAGTTAAAAAGCACCGCTACTAAGCATTGTAGGGTTTAGGTGTACATTTATTTAAACCGATTAAAACAGTAAACATGTTAAAATCAATCAGCTCTTTAAAAGGAGCAAAAATTTTGGGCAAAGAAGCTCAAAAGAAAATTAATGGCGGGGTAGCCCAACAATGCTATGTTTATCTTACAACATCCTTTGGGGCAGTTACATTACCAGTTAATAACGCCCAAGCAGCGGCATCTGCAATGAATAATGCAAATGCTGGATCACATTGGTGTTGTGCTAGTTGTGCAACAGCTAGTTGGTCTGATACAATCCCAAATTAAAAAAATCAATAGAGGAGATTATCTCCTCTATTGTTCCTTTGATTTACTATTTAAAATATTGCAATGAAACAGATAAAGCTACTATTATTAATTACTAGCTTAATAATAGCAACGACAAATACTTCTTGTCAAGATTCAAGAAAGAGTAACCCTTTAGAAAGGACTTTTGAAAATGATGATAAATTCATAAAACTTTACAATAAAACAAATAAAAAAATCTCATTTTACTATAACGATGAAGTTACAGGTTACAATGAAGTTGTCATTACTGATTCGGTTTTAATTTACACTAAGAAAGAAATTTTTTTAATCCATATAAATGTTTTTCAAACACCCTACATATTACTCCCTGGTGACGAGGCAAAAATATCTGAAGATGGGGTCAATAAATTAAAGTTTTTGTTCTCAAAAGAAATTAGAAATAATGAAGCAAATATGTTTCATTATTTAGATGGTGCGGGTAAACCTTTATCTGAAATAATACTTAAAAGAAATTCACTCTTGAATAGTAATTGCAAGAGTCTAATTTCACTTTATGATGATTATTACAATAAAAAAATTGAGCAGCTTAATTCTAGTTCAATAACAATATCTCCTATCTCAAAAAAATTAGCACTTGACTTTTTAGAGGACAATAAAACTAGTTGGATTTGTGATGCTCTCATTTCTACTAAACAAGAAGTAGAGCCGCAGTTAATAAAAGCTCAATTAAACAAAATTGATGGTTATATAGAAAGTGTTAAGCAAGGTAGAAATTATAAGCTGCCCTATCTAACGTCATTAATTTATTTGTTGCATAAAAACTCAGCTAAATCACCCGTAACCAATAGCTCCTATATAAACTTTATTATAAAAAATTACACTGGAACAATAAAAGATTATAACCTTTTTTCAATGGCTTGTAAAGTTGTTTCTTCAAATAAGTTAGAAGACAAGGCTATTATTGATTCCTTTTATAGGTATAATAGCACGAAAGAGTACAATGATTTCATAACTCAAAAGATAGAAAATGCAAAGTTACTTTCATCTGTATCGGATACAGATGAATTGATACTAAACAATAAGAAAAAAAATAAATTAAATGTTGTATTGCATAGTCTAGTAGGTAAAGTAATTTATATAGATACTTGGGCCAGTTGGTGCAGTCCATGCCGTGCAGAAATGCCAACTGCAGAAAAAATGAGGTTAGATTATACGGGGAAACCTATTGCCTTTCTTTACTTATCAGTTGATACAGATTTTGATGAATGGAAGGGTGCAAGTGCTGATGAGAAATTAGATAAGCTAACAGCAAGTTACCTATTGCCAAATTTCGAGAAATCAACTTTCAAAAAAAATTACTCGGTTAATGCCATTCCACATTATATTATTATTAATAAAAAGGGTAAAGTTGTAGACGCTAATGCCCCTCGCCCCAGCGACCCTAAATTAAAATCTTTGTTGGATAAACTAATTGCAGAATAATCGTTCATGAGATTTCAATTTATAAAACAGCTCAACCAAATGGATTGCGGTCCCACCTGCTTATCAATGATAAGCAAGTTTAATGGTCGCAACATCAACACAGAAAAAATAAGGCAGTACACTCAATTGGGCAAAGAAGGCGTAAACCTTTATGGCATCAGTGATGCAGCAGAACAAATTGGTTTTAGAACATTAAGTGTAGAAATTTCTTTTGACAAACTAATAAAGCAAGCACCTTTACCCTGCATTGTGCATTGGGAGCAGAATCATTTTGTGGTGGTAACTCCAAACTCAACTTCTAAAAAAATAGAAGTAGCCGACCCAGCTATTGGCATTATAAAATATACAAAAGAGGAGTTTTGCAATAAATGGTTAGGCAAAGTATCCTCCCTTGCAGGAGATATAGAAGAGGTGGGAGTAGCTCTTTTACTGGAACCAACCCCCAATTTTTATAATCAATCAACAACCAAAGCCCCAAACATTAGTTGGGGCTTTTTAACCCAATATCTTGCACAACACAAAAGCTATTTTGGTCAATTAGTTATTGGTTTGTTAGTAGCAAGTGTTTTGCAATTAATTTTCCCTTTTCTTACACAAAGTATAATAGATGTTGGCATCAACACAAAAAACCTGCAATACATCTACATTATCTTAATTGCACAATTATTTCTTTTTGCTGGCAGAACAGTAACCGATTTTATTCGTAGCCATATTTTGCTGCATATAGGCACAAGGATAAATATTTCTATCTTATCCGATTTTTGGATTAAACTAATGAAACTGCCTGTTGCTTATTTTGATACCAAGAAAACAGGCGATATTTTGCAACGCATTGGCGACCATAACCGTATTCAACAGTTTCTTACAGCAGGCTCATTAAGTACGCTGTTTTCTTTATTCAACCTTATTATATTTTCGGTGGTTTTACTTATTTATAGTGTACCTGTATTTGTAGTATTTCTAAGTGGCAGCATCTTATACTTTGTGTGGATACGCTTTTTTTTAAGCTATCGCCGTAAGTTAGACACGATGCGTTTTTCGTTAGCAAGCAGAGAGAATACAGCTACGATGCAGTTAATACAAGGTATGCAGGAAATAAGATTGAACAATTGCGATAAACCAAAGCGTTGGGAATGGGAACGCCTGCAAGCAGCTTTGTTTAAACTAAGTTTCAAAGCACTATCCATTAGCCAGTATCAACAGGCTGGGGCGTTTTTGCTTAATGAAGGAAAGAATTTAATTATTACTTTTTTTGTTGCTAAATCTGTGTTAGAAGGACAATTGACATTGGGTGCTATGCTGGCAATACAATACATTATTGGGCAGTTAAATAGCCCGATAGAGCAGTTAATAGGTTTTATGCAACAAGCACAGGATGCAAAACTTTCTTTGGAACGCTTAAATGAAATACATTCTTTAGAAGATGAAGAACCGAAAGAAAGTAACCTGCAAAAGTTTCTTCCTGAAAATAAAACTATCAGTTTACAAAATGTATCTTTTACTTATGTGGGTGCAGGTAATGAACCTGTTTTAAACAAGATAAATGTAGAAATACCCGATAAAAAAATAACTGCTATTGTGGGCATGAGTGGCAGTGGTAAAACAACATTACTTAAACTATTATTGAAGTTTTATGAACACTACAAAGGCGATATAAAAGTTGGAGAAAGTAATCTTAACTATATCAGCCATAACTATTGGAGAGACCATTGCAGCAGCGTAATGCAAGATGGTTTTATTTTTAATGATACAATTGCCAACAATATTGCTTTGGTAGGTGAAAAACCAGATTATGAACGACTTGTAGAAGCTTGTAAGGTGGCTAATATTATGCAATTTATTGAACAACTTCCGTTAGGCTTTAATACAAAAATTGGTGCAGAAGGCAATGGCATAAGCCAAGGACAAAAGCAACGTATTTTAATTGCAAGGGCAGTATATAAAAATCCTCATTTTGTTTTTTTTGATGAAGCTACCAATGCCCTAGATGCAAATAATGAAAAAGTGATATTGGAAAACCTGCAAACCTTTTTTGTAAATAGAACAGTTGTTGTTGTGGCACACCGTTTAAGCACAGTAAAAAATGCAGATAAAATAGTGGTACTGCAACAAGGTGAAATTGTAGAAGAAGGGACACATGAACAATTAACCAGCAAAAAAGGACATTACTACGAACTGGTGAAAAACCAATTAGAACTTGGAAATTAAATAAATATGCCTACAATAGTTACACAAAATGGTGAGCTGAAAACTTATCCGGAGAACAACCTGCTTCGCACCAGTGAAGTGCAAGAGTTTATCAGCAAGAAACCCAATTTTATTATTCGTTGGGGAATCTCCATTTTCTTTTTGGTATTAGTGGGTATTGGTGCGGTTTGTTGGTTTATTCAATACCCTGATTTAGTAACTGCTAAAGCAAAACTAAATAGTGTAAATGCACCAAAAGAAATCATTACCCATACCGATGGTAAATTGATTAAAATAGCAGTAAAAGAAAATGACACCGTAAAGGCTGGGCAAGTTTTGGCTTATATGGAAAGCCTTGCAAATCCAACTGCTATCCAGCAAGTGAATACTCAAATTGATACGATCAAAAAATTAATCAGTAACAACCAAACCAATGAAATCATCCATTTTTTCCCAGATTATTCCAATCAAGTATTGTTAAGCCAGTTGGGCGAATTGCAAACAAGTTACCAAACCTTTATTCAATCCTTCATTACTTTCAAAGATTTTTTAAACAATGGTTTTTACCTGCGTAAAAAAGCAATGCTGCAAACTGATTTACAAAATATACAAAAGTTAAATGCTATACTGATAAGCCAAAAAGAACTCTTACAAAAAGACCTTTTATTAACCAACGAAACTTTTAAAGCAAACGAATCCTTAGCAAAAGAAAAAGTCATTTCTTCAATGGATTATCGCAATGAAGAAAGCAAGTTGATTGCAAAAAAGCTATCCCTACCACAAATCAATTCAGCTATTGTTTCCAACGAAAGCCAACAGAATGATAAACGCAAAGAAATTGCCGAACTGGAAAACCAAATCATTGTTCAAAAAAATACGTTTATTCAAGCATTACAAACTATTAAAAGCCAATTACAGGCTTGGGAATTTAAGTATTTATTAAAAGCATCTATTACAGGTACAGTTTCGTTTACAGGTTTCTTTCAAGAAAATCAAGAAATAAAAAACGGACAACCATTGTTTTATATTCAACCTAGCAATACTGCTTATTTTGTTGAAATGCTCGTACCACAATACAACTTTGGCAAAATAAAACAAGGACAACAAGTATTGCTGAAATTTCAGGCTTAT
>JBIKRV010000081.1:0-4444 GCA_044348985.1 Chitinophagaceae bacterium | reverse complement strand
TGCAGTTGTTCCAGATAGGCTTTTTGCAAGAGAAAAAAAAAGTAGCAACAAGTCACGCCTCTTTCAATGTTACAAATGAAAATAAACAAGGAATATTTAAAAAAGTTGACTAATTTGATAGCATTGGGGTCTCCCCCAGCCCAAACAGCCTCTAAACCTTCAAGTTCTATATGATTAGTTACTTTGTTTTCACTAAAAGCATAAGTAGAGTTGTATTGATACTTTTCTGATAACGGGTCAACTTCTATAAACCTGCCTATTTGTACGTCATGGTTTCTCCATTTAAACTGAACCCAATCTAACCCTAACTCATCATCAAATCTTTGTCCTTGAAATGTTTTTTCTTTATTAGCAGGAGCATTCGTTGCAGCCTTACTGCTAATGCCGTTCATTGTCAATCCGAAAGGATAATAATGTGTTTCCTCAGTCAAAGAACCTCTGATATGCTCTATATGCAAATCATCGAAATATACCGGATAATGTTTATTGGTATTGCTAACGTAAATATACAGGTATCCATTCTTTTTTACTTCAATTCCTTCACCATTATTTGCCTTTAATATGGTTGATGCACATCCATCCTGACCTTCAACCCCTTTCATAAACGATTCAAACCCCGAACCCGATTGTACCAATTTCAATTGTTCTTCATCCAGTAATATCCAGTTTAAATAGGCTCCGTCTTCGTTATAATTTTCTTGTGTTCTTAAAAACTGTTCAATCCCTGATGCCAATAAACCATTATTTCCATTAATTGCTCCTCCACTTTCTGACATGGATGAGATACCGCCTCCAAAGAAACTCAGTAATAACTCCTTAATAGGTGTTAGGTTATTGGGTGCAGTTACATTTTGTATCTCTCTACTATACCAACCATATACATTGGCATTTACATGATCGCCTGCCATTACTTTTAATACTTTGCCTGCACCTACCACCATGGGCTTTTCTACCTTGGCTGCTCCTACTACCTGTAATTTTTTGTCTGCTTTTTCTTCTAAAAAGTCTAATACTTCTACGTAGTCAAAACTGGCCAATTGTGCAGTTGCGGCTTTGGCTTCTTCTTTTTTGGCTGCCTGTTCTATTCCATCGTACCATTGATTCAAATTAACTGTTGATCTTTCGAAACAGTTTGGTTTATTTACAATATTGTTATAATTGTTAAATAATTGGCTTTCGAAGTTTTGTAATTGGTCTTCAAAACTTGCATGGTAAACATCTTGCTTCTGTTCATCGGTTAATACCATTCGTACATTACCCAAATGGTCTTTTATCATATAATCAAATACATAACCTGTTACCGTTCCATTGGCATCTTTTTGCTCTCTTATCCTGCCTTCTTCATGCCCAAAAAACTGTAAAGTTACTGGGTTACTATTCACTTGTTCATACACAAATCCTGATACATAATAGGTAGTGGTGGTTTTTGCACCCCCACCCCCTAAAGGGGGGCTTTCTACAGTAACTTTTTTTAATTTATTGCCTGCTGCATCGTAAGTATAGCTGATTGTTCCCTTACCGCCCCCAACTCCTGAAGGGGAGTTAATAGCAATGGTTACTGGCAAATTCAAATGATTATAGGTGATGCTTCCTATATCTTTATTTTTATCGTACACTAAATTGCCATTGGCATCATAATCGTAGTCGGTAGCCGCTGTTGTTTTGGTGCTTCCTAATGCTGTGTTGTAAGCTGGTGAATACCTAAAGTCGCCCAACTTTGTTTGAGAGTCATTGTTGGCATCAATTACATTCTTTAGCTTATTACTATTGCTATTGTAAGTATAAGTTAAGTTATCAATCTGGCTGCTGGTGGTGAGCTTTAAACCCCATTGCTGCATTCGCAAAATATTACCATTTGCGTCATAAGCAGTATTATAATTAATACCATCTCCCATTTTCATATCGTAATTAATACCATCACTCTGATCCCAAATTCCAGTATTGCTTCCTATCTGAGTAAAATCTCCTTTCAATAATCGGTTGGCATTATCATAATCAAAACCATAGGCTCTTTGTTTATTGCTACCCGTACTCTTCCATTTAATACCTGCAATATTGCCGTTAAACTGGTTTTGGGTAAACCCATAATCATAGTTCAGTTCCATACCAAACTTTCTGCTTTCATCATTTTCATTGCCACTGTTTGCATAAGGCTTATTGATGCCTGTTAACCAACCCCGAATATTGTAACTGTAATCTAATGTTTCTAAGGGAGTATTTGTTGCAGGATTGTTGCCCAATTCTTTGGTTTGCAATTGCCCCGTTGCATTGTAAGTATTTACTGCAATGGTTTTTAATGCTCCGCTATTGATGCGTTTTTTTGTATTCAATAACCTGCCCATTGCATCGTAGCTAAGTACTGTTGCAATTTGTATAGGTGTACCTCCACTGTTTCTAATATGCTTATGATGGGTGCGTAATGCTTTGCCACTAAAATCGTATTGTGTACTTACAATATCTGTTCCTCCTGTATGGTTGGTGCTTTGCGTTTGTATGGGGCGTCCTTTATCGTCGTACAGGGTTAAGCTGTACACAAAATTATTAGTGCCTAAAATGCGTATTTTACTACCTGTAACCATTCCTCTGGTGGCAGTACTGGCAGTAAAAGCTTGTGCATAATAAGGTGAAGTATTAGAACTGCTGATATAATCTGCAGATGACGTAAAGCTGTTATCAAGCGTACTGCTGATGCCTGTTATGCCCGATGCCCAACTGTAATTGTCGTAATAGGTTTGGGTTAACAAAGTGCTATAACTATTTAAAAAACTTGGTACGAGATTAATATCATTATTAACATCACCCTGAATTGTTTCTCGAGATTCATCCCACTCATAAATAAATGTTTTTATCGGTCGATTTAACTCGTCATAAACCGTACAAAGCCAATTAAAGTTATTACTAGCTTGAAATCCATCTTGTACCATCACCAATCGATCTCTGCTATCATATACCATTTGCACTTCCCCAGCACCTGGTACTTTCTTAATAATCATTCTATGTCTTCCATCATATTCATACCTGAAACACAATTCATTTATAACATTTGTTCCAAAGCTCCAACTATTACCAACTAATTTTTCTACAGCCAGTGGTGGTATTACAAAACGCAATAAACCAAAATCGTCATATACATAGTAAGTACACAACCAACCTGAATGGCTGTTTACAGTTACACTGTTCTCTATCTGTACTTTTTTTAATACAACTTTTCCTTCTTTGTCTTTGTATTCTATTACTTTTTTATCTCTTTCATCTGTTGTAATGGTTCGGTATAATTCACCTGCATTGTAGCTTGCTGTTGTAGTAGGTACTGCACCAATACTATTACCTATATTCCACAACTTTACCTCATTGGCTTCATTTATTTCATAGCTCATACTTACACCACGGTTACTGCCTGCCCAGCTATTGCCTGCTGCCATGCTTTTAAGTGGGCGGTTTAAGGGACTGGCTTCAAATACAGTTTGGTTATAAAAAACCTGCTCTCCTGCATACTGACTTTGCATAAAGCCCAACTGATTGCTAAATGGATTCAGTTTAAATTTGCCATCATTGGTATTGCCACTGGTTTGTACATAGGGCAGGTAGCTTAATGCTTCTCTGCCAAATGCATCGTAGGTATGCATCGATACCAAATCCTGATTACTTGGGCTTGCCTGCTTTACAACGCTTTGTAGGGGTCTGCCCAATCCATCAAAGTATTGGGTGCTTTGTTTTACTTCTGCATTGGTTCTTGTTGTGGAAACAATATCTGCTTCGTTTGTAAAAGGTACACTGGCTTCCCAGCTGCGTACAAAATTTACTTTGCTGTTGCTGTTATAGGCAGCAGGTACTGTTGCCACTGTTTGGGTAGGAGGAATGTGATTTTGAGAATAAATTTTCCACCAATAGAACCATTGGCTTTAAAACCAGCTCTATTGATAAATGCTTGCGTACGCAAGTTGCTCCAGTAGCAGAAATAACGAAGACCCTCACCATGCACATTGCCAGACATACGTTTGCCAGCATATCAGGTGACAAAATCCCGTTGCAACTACTGCAAAAGCTATACAGGCATTCTTCGATTACCACCACTGTTGGCTACCAAGGCAATTTTATTAATAATGAAACTGATGATGCTTTAAATAGTGTGCTTAATTATTAAATTTAAGATAAATGTAAAAAAAATACTTATTTTTCTTTCACAGCTATTTACATAATGGTTGTTTTTTCAATCTAAATGCATCCTCCTTTATAAATACTCTAAGTCTCATAAAGAGAAGAATGCTGGAAAATTCTATGGTTTGTGGTTTTGCCTGAGAAATATTGTTGCGAATAATTAGACCTCTTTCATAAATCCAAATTCAGATATGTTGATAAATATCAGATACTAAAGTTTGTTGCAATTTCGTATAACAAATATGCATTGGATAAGCATACAAAATTTGCCTGATGAACGTTTTCA
>JBIKRV010000026.1:0-48881 GCA_044348985.1 Chitinophagaceae bacterium | reverse complement strand
AACATACTGATGACCCACAAATTACAATACAAGGGGTACTTTTCTAAAAAACGATTAATACCATCCTACACACAACTAAAATTAATTAATTTATAAAATTAAAAAATCGTTTAGGACACTATTGTTTATATTTTTTTAAAATTATTTTGATATTTCATAATATCAATTTATCTTTAGTTAAAATTTTAAGATATGATAATAAACAAAACATCGAACATCGAACATCGAACATCGAACATCGAACATCGAACATCGAACATCTTATTTAAATAGGCTTAAAGGTCTATCTTTTTTGCTTCTAATATTTATTTTTTTTCAGGAGTGCACAAGTTTACCAAGTGGGCCACCTCCAACCGCAGATTGTAATTTTGTAGTGCCTGCTCCTAATCAATTTGAATGCTTTATTTATCATTCAACAACTACACCTAACCCTAATCAGAGAAAAGTAAAAGTTATGGTTAATATCATAACTTACTATCCAAGTAATAATCAAAAAGTAGTTTTAGATGATTAAACAGTTACAGTTGATCCTCTAGCCAATCCTTTCCCCATAACTATAAAAGCAAAGCTGCCTAGTAATAATACGCCATTTACATATGAGTGTAATATTGAATCGTTAGAATGTTCTGAATGTGGCATTGGTTACTATGGTAGTCCCTTAGGTGCTACAAATCAGTGTAATGCTGGAATTATAGGTCAATCTGGTCAGACATTATTTTATCAAGGAGCTAAACCTAGGTGGAATGGAGGGGAAGTAAATATAGGTAGTACTTATTACTCAACCTTAAACTTAAGACCTGCCTCAAGGGGTTTAAATGTTGCTAACTCTTGTAATAACGGATGTGGAGTTGCAGATAGATAATATTCAAAAATACTAAATACTAAATATGAAAAAGATAGCTTTCGGTATTACATCAATAATACTTACAATTACAATATTTTATTCTTGTCAAAAGATTGGGAAAACTGAAAAATTGGAAGATTCGATTACTCTAAATCAATTAATGAGCGGAGGTGGAGAGGGGGCTTTTTTTGATAATTGTCTTATTTTGAATGCATCTCAAATTGTTAATCCTTTAGATACAATTAATTCCTATAAAATAGGAGTAACAGCTCGGTTTGGAGAAAATGGAACTAATCTGAATGCTGGTCAAATGTCAGTTAATGGTACAAATATTTCAATTAATAATTCTGGAATTTATGATTTTGAATTCGCTGATAGCAACTTTAATAGCGGAAAGTCGTTAATTGGCAATTCAATTAACATTTCAAATAGTGGAACAAATGAAGTTGAAGCAAGAAATATTACAGTTTATGTTCCTACCACAATGTACTCTTATTCAGGAGGTTTATATTTTCCTACGGGATCTATTAGCAGAACAACAAGTATTCCTTTAAGGTGGCGACCAGACCCAGGAAATGTTTTCGGAGAAGTTATACTACAAGTTTACTACTATGCAAGTTTATCTAAAACACGAGATGCTAATATGCCTAGGCAGATTATAGGATTAAGGTATCAAATTCCTGACAATGGTTTATTTACAATTCCAGCAAGCGATTTGGCTAGATTTCCTGTAGGTTCTATTGTTGGTGTTAGTATCGGAAGAGCTACATATACGCAACAAGTATATGCAAGAACTACATACAAATATTGTATGATTAGCGATACTAGATCTTTGCCACTTGATGTATTACCATAGAAAGTAATAATTAATAAAATTTAATAAATATGAAACTTTTTTTAATAATTATTCTGCTTTCATTAGCACTACCTATTTTACCTGTTGCACAGGTAAATAACAACATAATCTCATTTGGTAGTGGATATTCAAATGCAGCAAATAGCAGTAATAGTGGTTATAATTATTGGCTTCAATTTAGTAAGGGGGTTTCAAAAAGAATTTCATTAGCTACCGATTTTGAACATTTAGAATTCAAACAACCTAATGCATACGTCATAAATACACAAAAAAATCCTGAACAAAAAGTATCAGACAATAATATTTCTTTAGTAGTACAATATAATTTTTTACAAAAGCATAAAGTTTCATTTTCGATTGGTTCGGGTATTGCTTATAAAATTAAACTGATTGAATATTATGATACATACTATTTTGCAGGTGTGACCGGGGAGATAACTACTCGAAATGTTGTTGGAGGAAGCTTTATTGAATTACCAATTATTGGAAATACTTATTATTCAATATCAAAAAAAATACTGTTAGGCTTAAGACTCAAGTATAATATAAGCCCCAAGGATGTTAGCACTTATTCTGCATCATTAGGCGTGGCAATACAACTTTAATGCTACACAATAAAAAAGGTTAAAAAAGTAATTTTTTAACCTTTTTTATGTTATTTACACCATGCAGCAACATTTAGTAGTAATTGGTGGGGGAGCAGCAGGTTTTTTTTGTGCAATTAATGCAGCAAGGTTAAACCCTTTGCTTAAGGTAACCATTGTAGAAAAAAGCAATAAAGTGTTAAGTAAAGTTAGGGTGAGTGGGGGAGGGAGATGTAATGTTACCCATAGCTGTTTTGAAATAAATGAGCTTATTAAAAAATATCCTAGAGGGCAAAATTTTTTAAAAAAAGCATTTCATTGGTTTAATACCAAGGATACAATTGAGTGGTTTGAAGAAAGGGGCGTACCATTAAAAACTGAGGGCGACGGAAGGATGTTTCCAGTAACCAATTCTTCTGAAACCATTGCACAGTGCTTGTTGCAAGAAGCCAGCAAGTATAATGTAGAAGTGAAATTTGGAGCCGAAGTTATTTTGGTAGAACAACAGGATGCTTTGTTTAAACTAACTTTCGCCAATACCAAAACCATTGATGCAAATTTCCTTTGTATTGCATCTGGTGGTTATCCTAAAGCTTTACAGTTTCAGTGGTTACAAAAAATAGGACATTCAATAGAGCCTCCATTACCCTCTTTATTTACGTTTAATATTCATGATAGTGGCATTACGTCGTTAATGGGTGTGGCTGTAGAAAAAGCTATTGTAAAAATTAAAGGTAGTAAGCTCAGTAATGAAGGTCCTTTACTTATTACGCATTGGGGATTAAGCGGTCCTGCTGTGTTAAAACTCTCTGCCTATGGTGCAAGGGAGTTGGGTGAAAAAGCATATCATTTTGAAATTTTGGTAAATTGGTTATCAAAATATACAGAGCAAAGCCTGCAACAAGAATGGAAGTATTTAAGGGCACAATATTCTTCTAATAAAATCTACAATAAAAATCCATTTGGCATACCCAATAGGTTGTGGAGTTTCCTTTTACAAACCTGTGCTATTACTGAAGAAAAACGATGGGGCGATATTAACAGTAAGCAACAAAATCAGCTGATTAAATGCTTGACTGCTTATGAATTAACTGTAAAAGGTAAAACTACTTTTAAAGAAGAATTTGTAACCTGTGGTGGTATTAAACTCAGTGAAATTGATGCCAATACCATGCAAAGCAAAATAGTATCACAACTATTTTTTGCAGGAGAAGTAATGGATATTGATGGCATTACAGGTGGCTTTAATTTTCAAAATGCATGGACCAGTGGGTTTATTTCGGCAAAGGCGATTGCAGCACAGTTGTAGATTAAACAAGAAAATGTAATTAGCCATTTCAATCGAATTTGCTTTAATTGATAGCAAACTAATTATCTATACGCCTTCTTTTACTAATATTCTATAACAAAAACCCCGTAAAACAATTTAAAATGTTATCAAAATTTTGTTACACAGAGTAGTTGATTTTCAAGCATGATTTTCGTAAAAAAATCTAACAAACTAAAAATAGAATATTACGAAGTGAAAGAATAAAAAAATGAAAAACTAAAATCTAAAAATTAAACATATCCAGTTACCAGTATCTAACATCCAGTATCCAGCATCAAGCTTTTCTTTTATCTCTAATTTTTTTAGCCCCATATCCTACACCTGCAGCGACCAATAAACTAAGCCCTCCGTCAATAGGTACATCATTTACATCATCGCCAAAGCCTGGTTGAGCATGTAAGATTGCCGGTAAACAAATGATTGCTATCGCCATCAGTAATTGTATCGTTGTTATCTTTTTCATTCTATTTAGTTTTTTAAGTTTAAATGATTTGAAATAAGGAAGGTTGATTTCTTGTATTCAACCTTCCTTATTTTAATTATTCTACAATTACTGTTTTAGTGATGATTGTTGTTCCATTGGTAATTTGCATGTTGTAAGTGCCTGTTGCAATTGATTTGCCTAAATCAATTGTTTGTGTTGCACCGCCTCCAGCATGGTTGATGGTTTTGTTTGCTACTTCCTGACCAATGTTGTTGATGATTCTTACTGTGTAAATACCTCTTTCAATATTGCTCATCTGTAAGCTTACTACGCCACCTTTTATCGGATTTGGATACACTGTAAATCCTGCTCCTTTACCTCCAATCTTAACTTTTACTACATTGCTGTATTTAGCTGTACCATTCTTTTCTACTGCTTTTATACGGTAGTAATTATCGCCATTGATGATATTTCCATCAAACCAATTGTAAGTATTGGTGGTTGCATTGTTGGCAGCAATACTTGTTGCTTTGCTGAAGGTGTTACCATCTGTGCTTTCTTCTACTTCGTAGTTGCTCATGTTGGTTTCGTTGGCTGTTGTCCAACTTACTTCAATTCCTGCATTTTTTTGTGCTGCTGTTACATTTAAAATAGTGGTTGGTAATGCTGAGTTGGTTTTCATCATTATTTCAAACCTATTCTCTCCCAAAGTTGCTGGAATTGATGGGTCTACACTGAAGTTATATTCTGTTGTTGCATCTAACTTGGTTAAAGTATTTAAGAACTTATCTTTTAAATAAGTGTCTTCGTTTATACCATAATCGGCTACTTTAATCTTAAAGCTATTGGCTGCTGTAGCAGTAAAGCCTAATGGAATAATCTTATTGTCTGCAAATGGTCTGGTATCTAAACTTAGTTTTTTGTTATCGGCACTTAATGCATAGAAGTTTACTTCTGTATTGCTGAGCTTTTCACCATCTAATGCGTCTTTATTATCATTAGATGTATTGCTGAAGCGTATAAACATATTATCAGCAGGGTAATTATTATACAATACTTGTAGTTCTAATACACCTGATTGTGTGTTTGTTCTAAACATGGTTGTGGTATCAGTAGCTGTTTTATCTGATTCAACAAATGCAATACTTGCTGCTGCTGTTGGTTGTACTACAAATGCCCCATTCATTGGTAGGCTTGCAGCACTGCCTACTAATTTAGTTCTGTAAGCTCCTGCACTTGGACCTGCATTGGCATCCCAATACCAAAACTGGGTTCCAATATTAGCTGTTGCACTTAATCTTGTACCTAAATCTACTGGTGATGGATATGGATTACCCAATACACTAAAGCCTGTTGGTACTGAAACGTTTTGTGCTCCAGTATTTAAAGTACCAGTCATATCTAAGGTTACAGCTAATGGAGCTGGAGGTGTGGCAGATGTTATAGTTGTTGTTTGTGTTCTATCGCCACGTACCAATACTCTGATACCTCTGTATTGTGTCCAACTTGCATCACCAGTTGTTGTAAAGGCAGTCCAAGCCTGAAGAGGATTACTAAACCAAAATGAAGAAGCTGCATTGGTTGCTGTTGCATCAAAACCTGTTCCTGGTGTTGCTCCTCCTGTTCCTGCTGTGGTGCCATCGCCTGTTACGTATATATTATCTATTAAGCTAGACATGGTTAAATTACCACTAAATGGATGACCTAAGAAACGTGAAGTACGACGACCACCTGGAATGTAACGTTGAACGGTAACATTGCCAGTTACGGTTCCTGTACTATTCCCTATTCTTCCAGTACCAGTATTATTAGATTTTAAGGTTAAAGGTTGAGTTATACTTCTTAAGGAAACACTAGCACCAGTGACTGAAATATTTGCCCCGGGTTCAATAGATAGATTTGAAACAAAGGTATTAGAAGTAATAACTGGATAGTTAGTTCCAACTACTGGAATGCTAATAGGCGATGCACTAGCAGTTGGAATACCTGCACTAGTCCAATTTGATGAGGTATTCCAATCCGAAGAAGTTGTACCTGTCCAAGTAAAAGCAGAAGGTGCAAAAGCTAAACCTCTAAAAACATAGTTTCCACCAGCAGATACAATCGGTGAAAAAGTACCATTATTATTAGCATTATACCCACCTCCATCTGTTAACACATGAATTGCATTATTTGCAGTGTTACTAAAAGTAGCATATAAAACCACATTACCAGAGGAGTTAACAGCACCTGTTAAACCAGTAATACCACTGCCACCAGTTGGAGAAATAGTATTGTTTAAAGTCCATGTGCCAGATACTAAAGAATATTTTCTCAAGCCCGCACCACCAGTAGATGCTTGATCTGCAATGTAAACAACATCATACCCGACAACTGCATCTGTAAGGTCAAAAAAGTAAAAAGCATAAGGTGATCCAGAAGCAGTAGTAGTTGGTAACCCGGATAAAACCGTAACAGTTTGTGTACCTGAAGTAGGTAAGCCAGTACCTAAAGTTGCAACACTACAAACAGTTTGCCCACTAATGGTACTGGCAGTAATATACACTTGCTTATTAAAAATCTGAGGAATTCTTGTATTAACTAATGGAGTAGTAAGTTGTATACTGTTCGTTGAAGCAGGATTTCCAAATGGAACATATCTAACACCACCTGCAGCCCCACATACCCAAAAACCAGTGCCATCCATGGTAACTGCACCTCTTGGGTTATTACCACTTATATCAGCATTGGGAATTTTTGTTGTTAAATCCACTACTCCATTTGTACCAACTCTTGCAACCACTTTATTGCTTGAAGTACCAGCTATTGAGGCTGTACCAGCTATTGCATCATAACCAATAAAAGATAAATATCGACCATCTCCTGATAAAGTAAGCCCACCTTCAGAAGTAGCTGAACCACTAGCTGTAAGTTTATCAGTTCCAGTACTTGGCACTGAAATAGTCTGAACAAGAATTCCAGAAGGTGTATATTCTACTAAACTAACTGTAGCCGCAGCACTAGTTAATGCAGGTAAACCATCACCATATCTTAGAACAACCAAATTGCCAGGTGTAAAAGCTGATTGAGCATTAGTAATCTGAACACATACCACAAATAAAATAAAAAGTAAAAATTTCTTCATCATTATAATTATTTTTAATTTGTTGCAAATTTATTAAATGCTATTATAACTGTTAAGAAATGGGTATTAAGTAATTGTAAATAAAGTTGTTTGACTATAAAAATTTTCCCGTTCAACTCTCTTTTACCTTCTTCAAATTCTTAGCCAAGTGTGCAAAAACTAGATTTCCACCAACATCCCCCTGCTTAAAGCAGGGCTGCCAGAGACGGGATGCAGCATCTTTGAAGACAGAAGTTACCCTAAACAAAAAAATAAGGTTAAAACACTCACTTACTTTTCAACTCAGTATTCAGATTATTTTTCCACCCACAATATTTATAAACCAAATTGGTACAAATGAATCAATAAAAATTTGCATTACCTTAATGAAAAAAGCCCTGCAATTCTGCAGGACTTTTTTGTGAAAGAAATTGTCAATTGTATCAATTAACCTTTCTTATTTTCTTTATAACGTTTGTCAGGCGTGCCATCTTTTTTTACAGGACCAGCTGGTTTTGCAGCCTCCTTTTTGTCTTTATTTTCTTTGAAACGTTTGTCAGGTGTGCCATCTTTTTTGGTAGGCGTACCTGCTTTTGATTTTTCGGCAGGCTTTGTAGCTTCTTTCTTAACCTCTGCTACTTTAGGAGCATCTTTTTTTACTTCTGTTTTGGCAGGTATTTTTTTGGCTTCGGGTTTTGCCTGTGCAAATGCGAATCCCACTAAAATGGCTAATGCTAATGCAAATGAGAAAATTTTTTTCATGTATTTTTAAATTTAGACATCTAATTTACATAGCATTGGTATCAAATCAACTGTTAATTTTATGTAAATCACCTTAATTTGAGCTTAAAAAGGGATGTTTGGTTATTTTAAAAACATTATTGTCCGATAAAACATAAAGGGAAGCATTTCTGCTTCCCTTTATGTTGTTTTGAAGTTACTACGCTTTAAAACAATGAATCAAAGTAACAATTATTTCGGACAGCATCTATTTTCACAGCTAATTTCTTTGTGCAATAAGTCTATTTTAAGAAGGAGGTATTAAGAAGAATACTGTTTTGAACGGCACATCCTTAATGGCTCACTTTATAGATTTTTCAGTAGCAGCCAACCACAATCAAAATATCTATAGCAAACTACAACTGCCCCATGGCTCTTATGTAGTATTTGATAAAGGATACAACAACTATAAACAATATGCAAAATTTACAGCACAAGATGTATTTTTTGTTACCCGACAAAAAGAAAATACAGTCTATGATATTGCTGTAGAATGTTTACACGATGAAACTACCGCTTCAAATATTTTGCAAGAAACCATCATCATACAAAATAATTCACAAAAACAATAAAACAACAATGGCATTTAGTGTGTTTGTAACTTATTAGAAGGAGCAACAAAAATATGCTTTACACCCAATTGCATTGTGAAAATATATAGAGTTATGCTTTAAAACGTTCGAAAAAGGCAATACAAATGTTAGAGCATTATACATGGTTGGTGTGTCTGTGATTAAAAAAGGCGATAAAGCAAAGGGAAATCAAATTTGTAACAGGGCAACATTAATGCATTCCAAAACTTGGCAATTTAGGAAGTTCGAAATTGTTACCATAAAATATCAAGGAGGAAGGTGCTCGTTCAATTTATTTTACTTACTTTAGAATGGTTGTTAAAAAACAAAACCCACCAAAAGGTGGGTTTTGTTTGGTTGGTCTACCTGGATTCGAACCAAGACATACTGAACCAAAATCAGTTGTACTACCCTTATACTATAGACCAATCCTTTAATTGGGTTGCAAAAATAACGGTGGTGACTTAACCATCCAAAAAAAATACAGCGTATTCTACATTTTTTTTCATGTTTAATTGAGGTATGATTATCCAGTTGCAAAAAGCAACAAAAAAACTTTAAGCTGTGTCTAAATAATAGGATTAAACTTTTTAGCATAAATTGCATCATTCGTTTACCCATAAAACTAGCCCCCACGATGAAGAATTATTTTCTGCTTTTAATTTGTTTAATAGGTACAATTTTTGTTTCAGCACAAGATTTTAGCAATAAAGGGAAGGATTTTTGGCTGGGTTATGGTTACCATGTTAGTATGGCTGGTACAAATGGAGTACCTCTTTCAACTGGAGGTTCTCAGAACATGGTTCTATATTTAACATCTGACATGAATGCGAATGTGTTAGTAGAAATTCCTGCGGTTGGTTATTCTCAAACTTATACAATAACTGCAAATCAAGTAACTACAACATTGCCATTTCCTAAAACTGGCACACAGGATGCAAGAATTGCAGATTCTGGTTATTTTAATAGAGGAATTCATATAACTAGTAATGTACCTGTAGTTGCTTATGCTCATATCTACAACAGTAGTATTTCTGGTGCAGCTCTATTATTTCCAACAAATACATTAGGTCAACAGTATTATTGCATTAATTATAATCAAAACTCAAATCAAACTTATTCAAATGCATTTTTCTTTGTTGTAGGTACCGAGGACAATACAACCGTAGAAATAACACCATCTGCTGCTAATAAAAATGGAAAAACACCCAATGTTCCTTTCAATGTTACTTTAAACAAGGGGCAGATATATTGTGTAATGGGTACAACAACTGGCAATGTAGGCACAGATCTTACTGGTTCGAAAATTAGATCAGTAAACACAGGTGCATCGGGATGTAAGCGAATTGCCGTTTTTAATGGATGTGGTAAAATAAGTATAGGAACTAGCACTCCAGGAGGAAGTGCAACCCCAGGTGGCAGTGCTGATAATTTAATTGCTCAAGCTTTTCCGTCAAACGCATGGGGTAAAAGATACCTAACTTCACCAACAACCTCTCAACCAAATAATTTTTATCGAATTTGTGTTTCTGATCCTACAGCTATAGTAAAACTTAATGGTGTAATTATACCAAGTAGTAGTTTAATAAATGGCTTTTATTATCAATTTAGAAATAGTAGTGCAAGTATAACAACTAGCTCGGCCCAACCCAATTTAATAGAAGCAGATAAAGCAATTTTAGTTGCTCAATATTGTACAACCCAAGGTATGGAAGGAAATCCAAATCAAAATGGAACTGGAGGTAATGGAATTGGAGGTGATCCTGAAATGATATATTTAAGTCCTGTCGAACAAACAATCAATAAGATTACCCTATTTTCTGCTAGTAAGTTCCTTATTTTACAAAGCTATATAAATGTTATAATAAAAAATGGAGGTGTTTCCTCTTTCAAATTAGATGGTGTTTCTATGGCAGCCAATTTTATTACACATCCACAAGATCCCAACTACAAATATGCTAGCTTCCCAGTAACTTCAAATTCTTCACACTCATTGTATTCTGATACTGGTTTTAATGCCATTGCCTATGGGTTTGGAGGTGCAGAAAGTTATGGTTATAATGCAGGTACCAATGTGGTTGACTTATATCAATATGTAACCATCCAAAATCAATATGCTACTGTTAATTTCCCTTCCACTTGTAAGAATACACCGTTTAAATTTTCAATTACTTTACCTTATCAGCCAATAAGCATGACATGGGATTTTAATACAAATCCAAATCTTAGCCCTAATGCTTCTGTAAGTATATTGCCACCAACAGGTCAAACACTTATTCCTGCGGATAGCAGTTTTATTAAAGATGGCAGAACATTGTACGTTTATAAACTACCTCAGAATTATACATTTAGTAACATTGGCACTTACCCTGTAAAAGTAATTACCAATAACCCTACACCAGATGGTTGTAGTGGTGAGCAAACCATTGATTATGATGTTCAGGTAATCGATCAACCAAAAGCAGACTTTACTTTTACTCATAATGGCTGCGTAACAGATACTGTTCGTTTCTTTGATGCTACCAATGGCTATACTAGACCAACAATTAAATGGAAATGGGAGTTCGGAGATAATACGGTTGATAGTGTAAAAAACCCTATCAAACAATATACCAGTCCAGGAACAGGAACCTATAATGTAAAGTTTACTTCCATTACAGATATTGGATGTATTAGTGATACCACCAAACCAATTGCTATTTCTTCTGTGCCACAAGCTAAGTTTGGTGTTAGTGATACAACTTGTGCTGGTAAAACAATTGTTTACACCGATTCATCCAGCATTGTAGTTGGTAATATTGTAAAGTGGTATTGGAATTATGGTAATGGAAATACAGAAGTGCTTACATCTAATGCTATTCCTCGTAATCAAACTTACACTACTCCCGGAACATATATTGTATCATTAATTGTAGAAAGCAATACTGGTTGCAAGAGTGTGGCATTTGTAAAAAATATAATTGTACACGAAAATCCTGTGGCTAATTTTAGTTTACCTGTTGTTTGTTTGCCAGCAGGAGCAGCAACTTTTAATAACCTTACAACCATTGCCGATGGTACTATTAATAATGTTACTTATAGCTGGGATTTTGGCGATGGAGGCACTTCGACAGCAGTTACTGGTGTACATAACTATACAACCACAGGACCATTTACTATTAAGCTAACAGCTACATCTCAGTATGGTTGTATAAAAGATTCAGTTAAAACATTATCTACTGTTTATGTTGCACCAACTGCAACTTTTACTGTTAATGCAGAAACCTGTTTAAGAGACAGTACAGTATTCACAGATGGCAGTAACCCGGGTACAGGAAATACCATTACCAATTGGTATTGGAACAGAAATGCAACTGGTGGAACAATGTACACAGACACAGTTCAAAATTTTAAATATCGTTATGGGTTTGCAGGAAGTTATACCGTAAAAATGTATTATAAAACCGATAAAGGTTGTATAAGCGATACTGCAACAAGAACACATACTGTAAATCCATTGCCAACTGCACAATTTATAAATAGTGCTTTGTTGTGTGAGAAAAACGATTTGTTGTTTACACCACAATCTGTACCCAATGCTGGCAACATTATTAGGTGGTATTGGGATATGGGCAATGCCACCATAAACAATTTTTCAAATAATAATCCATTTTTGTTGGCTTACTTAGCATGGAATAATTATACGGTAAAACACATGGTTGAAACGGACAAAGGTTGTAGAAGCGATACAGTTGTTAAAGTATTGAATATCCGCCCTCTACCGCATGTGGGTTTCATGATTCCAGAAGTTTGTTTAGCCGATGCCGCCGCAGTATTTACAGATACAACTAAAATAGCTGACGGAAGTCAGGCATCGTTTATTTATAACTGGAATTTTAATGTAACAGGTGTAACACCTGGCCCAACTCCTGCAACTTCTTTAATTAAAAATGGTTTAACCAAATACAACAAGTCCGATAACTATCAGGTTAAGTTAACTGTAAAATCAAATGCTGGTTGTATTGATTCTTTAACACAAGCATTCACCGTAAATGGTTCAATTCCAAAATCAGAATTTATAGTGATTAACGCAACAACACTTTGCAGCAACATGCCAGTACAAATTCAAAATATGAGTACAGTAGATTTTGGTTGGTTAACTAAAGTAGAGATTTATTGGGATTTTTTGAACAATCCTACACAAAAAATAATTGATGATACACCAACTGTTGGGGAAATGTACAATCACGTGTATGCCAGCTTTCAACAACCTGCAGCCAAAACATATACCATTCGTTTTGTAGCTTATTCAGGAGGCACCTGCGTCGATGTGAAAACAAGAACTGTAACCATTAATGCAAGTCCATTAACTCAGTTTGTTACCATGCCTGGAATTTGTTTTAATGCTGTTCCAAGGCAAATTACACAAGCTTCAGAAATTGGAGGTGTTGCCGGAGGTAGTCCTGCATTTGCTTATTATGGTAATGGTGTTAGTTCAACAGGTTTGTTTAGCCCAACATTAGCAGGTATTGGGACTTTCCCAATTAAATATGTTTATACTTCAAATATTGGCTGTATGGATAGTGTTAGCAGAAATATTACCGTGTGGCCATCGCCAACTGCCAAGTTTGGTATTAACAGCCCTGTTTGTGAAAAAAATGATATCACATTTACTGATACCTCTGTTGCTAACTACAGCAATATTGTCAGTTGGGCTTATAATTTCAACGACGGAACTACATTAACCAGAAACAATGCCTCTGCATTTACAAAAAGTTATCTTATAGGTAATACCTATAATGCAACATTGGTAGTTACTACAGATAGTGGTTGTGTGAGTCCTGTTTTCACAAAACCAATCTTCGTAAATCATTTACCAGTTGTAAACTTTACACTACCCGAAATTTGTTTGCCCGATGGAAGAGGTACATTCAATAATTTGTCAACTATTCCCGATAATTCAGAATCCTTATTTACTTACTTATGGAATTTTGGAGATGCTGCCAATCCAACACCATCGGTAATTAAAAACCCAACACATCAATATACTGCATTGGCACCAACTGGAGGGTATTTAGTAAAACTAAAAATAACCAGTAAAGATGGTTGTATCGACTCGTTAACCAAACCATTTAGCAATGTATATCCTCAGCCACAGGCTAAGTTCGATATTACTCCAATAACTAAAGCAGTTTGTATTGGCGATACTTTATTTTTTACTGATAAAAGCGATGGCAAAACCAGTGCTGTAAATACATGGAAATGGACGTTTGGTGATAATACCACCAGTTCAATTCAAAATCCATATAGGGTTTATACCGATACTAGTACTTATCAAGTTCAATTGGTAATATTGAATGCACAAGGTTGTATTAGCGATACAGCAAAAGAGGTTGTAATTGTGCACCCTTATCCTAAATTAAATGCTGGAATCGAATTATTTGTTTTAGAAGGGGGAACCATTCAAATTAAGCCAAGTTTCTATGCAACAAACCCATCTTTCTTGTGGTCTTCTGTTACGTATCCTATTACATATTTGGATTCTATCAATGTTGCTCATCCAAAAAGTACACCGCCCGATGACATAACCTATACGGTGAAACTTACTGGAATTGGAGGTTGTGCTGTAACAGATGATATATCTATAAAGGTTTTAAAAGCACCGGTTATACCAAATGCATTTTCTCCAAATGGAGATAATATTAACGATACTTGGGAGATAAAATACCTAGAAAGCTATCCTGGTGCAACCATAGAAGTGTACGATAGAGGAGGACATTTGGTATATAACTCGTTTAATTACAGTAAAAACTGGAATGGAACTATAAATGGTAAACCTTTGCCTATTGGTACCTATTATTACATTATTAACCCTAAAAATGGCAGAAAGTTGATGAGTGGCTCGGTAACCATTCTCAGGTAAACAATCATTTGCATAAAAATTATGTTTGAATAAACCCCGTTAACAATTTTATTTAAATGTTTCCTTTATTTTTGAAGAGTATGAAGAAGAATTTATTGCTACTTGCCGTTTTTTTTCTGCTGATTACTTCTAATGTATCTGCACAACAAAGACCATACTATACACAGTATATTTTAAACAATTTTATTGTAAACCCTGCTGTTGCAGGTATTGAAAACTATACAGATGTAAAGATTAGCCACCGTATGCAATGGGTTGGTTTGCAAGATGCACCTGTAACTACATATTTTACCATGCATGCCCCTACTAAAAAAGATGATTACGAAAGGGAAACTGCTACAAGTATGCATGCAAGAGGGCAAAACCCAAGAGGTAAAAATTTTGTGGCCGATTATACAGCACCTGCCAATCATGGAGGTATTGGTGTTACAGTTATTAACGATAGAACGGGGCCTTTAAACAATTTTATTGCTTCTGCAACTTATGCTTATCACATGGGTATTGGGCCACACACTTCTTTAAGTGCTGGATTAAGTGCTGGTATTTCTAATTTGCGATTGGATGCTTCAAAGTTGCAATTCGCCAATGGTTCACAAGATCCAGCAGTTGCTGGTAGTGGATATTTAAACAATGTTCGTCCCGATATTAGTGCTGGTCTTTGGTTGTACAACAGAGATTACTTTGTTGGATTTGCTGTTCAACAAATTGTACCACAAAGAGTGGTGTACAGCAATAATGTGGTGGGACTAGAAGGAGGGAAATTAGTACCACATATGTTTTTAAGTGCTGGATATAGAATGTTTATTAGCGATGATGTAACTTTCTTACCATCTACAACCATTCGTTATGTTAGTCCATTACCTTTAGGATTTGATATAAATGCAAAAGTGCAGTACCAAGATTTTGTATGGGCTGGAGCTTCTTACAGATATCAAGATGGTTACTCAGGAATGTTGGGTGTTAACATAAGCAATACATTAAATGTTGGTTATTCTTATGATATAACTACCTCTCGTTTAAATACTGTAAGTAAAGGAACACATGAAATTGTGTTGGGCTTTATTTTGGGTAATAAATATGGAGATTGGTGTCCACGTAACAGTTTCTAATATTTTTTCAATACTTATTGAAAGGTTTCAGTCGGCTTTGATTGGAACCTTTTTTTGTAAAATAATTACTATACTTAATCGTCTTAACTATAAACCTTAAAAAATAAAAATTATGCAAGAACAAAATTTAAAAAATCATATCCGTTTAGTAAAAGGATATCATGGCTTAACTTTTCTACTAATATTAGCTTTATTGGTTGGTTCATTTGTTAACTTATGTCATTCGGCAAAAGAGAACTTATATTCTGCCTCTTTAATTTGTGTAACCTCAGTAATTTTTGTACTCTTATTTTGGTTTATTAGAGCCTTTGCATTAAAAGCACAGGACCGAGCCATTCGTGCTGAAGAAAGTTTACGGTATTTTATTTTAACAGGAAGTGCATTGCCAAAACAATTGAGATTGAGCCAAATTATTGCTTTACGTTTTGCAGAAGATGCAGAGTTTATCGAGTTGGTAAAAAAAGCAATTGATGGAAAACTAAGTGTAAAAGAAATTAAGTTATCTATTAAAAACTGGAAAGCAGATTACAATAGAGTTTAGTTCAATTGAAAAAAATCTAAAAGCTATCTGATCTTATTTTCGGGTAGCTTTTTTTATTTTATAGCTTACTTAAAATTATGTAAGAAACTGTCTTCTAGAAACGCTGCAAAAGTATTTGCACTTTACAAATACAGGTGTTGTAGCCTTAAACAAAACTATATTTGCTAAAAAGATTTCTATGCCACACGAATCAATTTCGGTTTTTGATATGTTTAAAATTGGTGTTGGCCCATCTAGTAGCCATACACTAGGGCCTTGGAAAGCTGCTTTAAAATGTATTCAAACCATAGAGCAAAAAACTTCTTTAAATGAAGTCGCTTCAATTAATGTTTTATTGTATGGATCATTGGCAAAAACTGGAAAAGGTCATGGAACTGATGTTGCTGTAATACTAGGATTGTGTAGTGAAAATCCTGAAACAATCGATGTAAACTCTATCACACCAAAAATCAATACCATATCTGCTGAAAAGAAAATGTTGATTGGTAATGCTGTTGAAATTCCTTTTAACCCAGCTACAAATATTCGATTTTTATTCAACGAAACTTTGCCTTTTCATCCAAATGGATTATCGTTTTTAGTGGAACTGAAAAATGGAGAACATTTTAGTGAAACTTATTATTCCATTGGTGGAGGCTTTGTAATTAAAGAAGGAGAAGATGCAACCCAACAAGCAGCTATAGATTTACCTTTTCCCATAAACACAGCTGATGATTTATTGCATTGGTGTATGAAAACAGGGATGTCTATAAGTGAAGTAGTTGCCGAAAATGAAGCAGTTTGGCGAAAAGAAGAAGATACCAGAAATGGTGTATTGCGAATTTGGCAAACCATGAAAGATTGTATTTACAGAGGTTGCCATACAAAAGGAGAGTTGCCTGGTGGATTACAAGTACGTAGAAGGGCATTTGATTTAAACAAAAAATTGATTGCACAACAAACCTATAATAACTACAATGAGTGGCAGCAATGCATAAAAAACGGAGGTAATGGGTTTAATTATATTTTAGATTGGGTAAGCTGCTTTGCATTAGCTGTAAACGAGGAAAATGCAAGTTTTGGTAGGGTAGTTACAGCACCAACAAATGGTGCAGCTGGCGTTATACCTGCTGTGCTACAGTATTTTGTAATTTTTTGTGATAGTCCAGATAGCAATCGGGACAATGAAAAGATTATTCGTTTTTTACAAACTGCTGCCGAAGTAGGTAGCATTTTCAAAAAAGGAGCAACTATTTCAGCAGCGATGGGTGGTTGTCAGGCAGAAATTGGTGTATCATCTGCAATGGCAGCAGCTGCATTAACCGAAAGTTTGGGTGGCTCACAAAAACAAGCATTAATGGCTGCTGAAATTGCCATGGAACATCATTTGGGATTAACCTGCGATCCAATTGGTGGCTTGGTACAAGTACCATGTATAGAAAGAAATACAATGGGAGCAATCAAAGCAATCACAGCTTCTCAATTGGCATTACAAAGCACACCCGATTTTGCAAAAGTGAGTTTAGATAAAGTGATTAGAACCATGTGGGATACTGCATTAGACATGAACAGTAAATACAAAGAAACTGCCGATGGTGGTTTAGCCATTCATATTCCATTAAGTTTAAGTGAGTGTTAAATGGCCAATACTTATTTTCAGTTTAAACAATTCATGGTTCATCAAGATTTGTGTGGTATGAAGGTTACCACAGATGCTTGCTTATTTGGGGCGTTTGTAGCTAATTTCATCGGCTCTCAGTCTGTCAATTCAGTTTTGGATATTGGTACAGGCACTGGGCTGCTAAGTTTAATGGTTGCTCAACAAACAACTGCAACAATAGATGCTGTAGAAATTGATGCAGCAGCAAGCCAGCAAGCAACACAAAATTTTGTAAGCAGTAATTGGCAAAGCCGATTGCATCTACATCACACTTCTATTCAAAATTTTCAAACAGTCAATTTGTATGATTGTGTAATTAGCAATCCTCCTTTTTTTGAGCATGACTTAAAGAGTGCAAATCAACAAAAAAACATGGCTTTACATAGCACTGAACTTAATTTTCAAGAATTGATAGATGTGGCAAAAAAAATGCTCAGCCCAAGTGGGTATTTTGCTGTGCTATTGCCTTATGAAAGAACTTTAGCTTTTGAGGAAATGGCTAAAGATTTTTACATAATTCAAAAAGTATTACTAAAGCAAACACCTAAACACAGCTATTTTAGGAGCATCTTGATTTTTTCTAAACAAGTATGCAATCAAATAAATCCCGAAGAAATTATCATTAAAGAAACCAACGAGCAGTACAGTGCAAAGTTCAAAAATTTGTTGGCTTCTTACTATTTGCTCTTATAAATTGCTACATTCTTTTTCAGTAGGTACATTCTATAACAATGCTTTACATTTGCCCCTCATTCTAATTATCAGATTTTTGTATGAAATATTCTCAACAAGTAGGTATTGTAGCTGCATTGGTTTTAATTGGTATTTGTTTTATACCATGGATCTATGTAGAATCTTTAAACCTTACTTTAAACGGCTTGAATGGAAAAATAAATGATAAGCTCACTTTTGGCAGGCAAATTATACCACATGCATTTTTTTGTAGCCTATTAATCATTCTCTTTTCAATTCCTAAGGTTTGGGCAAAGAGAACTAACTTGTTCATTGGTTTTTTAAATCTAAGTTGGGCGGTTAAAAACTACATCATTTTTACTATGTGTAGGCCTGAATGTCCTCAGGTAAAAGCTGGATTGTATTTGCTTGTTTTGTTAGCAATCGTAATTCAGTTATGTGTTTTTATGCCAAAAATTAAAATAAAATAAGAAGCATAATTTGCGTAATTTCCTGCAAAAAGCTATTTGGTACTAACACTCAGTAATGAGTGTTGTAATTGGTGAAGAATCTCAAGCAAAATAGGTTATTAAACAATAGATACAATTTATAGATATTAAAATTGTAACAGAAAGGAAATTGTGTTTTCAGCTCTGTTACACTTGTAAAAGTAAAAATGAATTATTCTTTTACAGCAGCTACAAAAACCCGTAACTCAATTACATGAATATTTACTTTTTATCTGGAAATTGAATTGTTTCAATTGTCGATGATCGCTATACAACCAGCATTTCTATCAGTAGTTCTTTTGGTTATAAGAGAGTAATACTTATACAGAAATATCTATTTTTAATAAACGGCTTCATTGGCTTTAAATATTGAGTAATTCTTATGTTATCAATAATCTTACAACAGTTGTTATTGCTAAAAGACTCATTATTAATATATTTATGGGATGATATTAATTTACAAGGCACCAATAAAATAAAACAAACAACCACATATTCGTTTCCTAACAGGGTTTTACCGTAGAATTGCTAATTACAAGGTTTGTTAAGTAAAGTGAGTTAAAATATTTCATTTGTAAAACACTTTATTAAAGGTTTTTTTATTTTTCAAATATCAAAAAACTGCTGTTTATATTTACACAGCAAATGCAAGAAGTAAAAAATAAATGCACTATTAGTCGTTATTTAAAGCAATGGGTATTGCCATTAAGCTTAGTTGTTTGCATTGTAGTAGTTAAGTTATTTCCTGCTCTTATAGAAGACTATTATAGCAATGGCGTTTACCAAAATATAAGTAAGGTGGTAAGAAAAATTACTGGCTTAATTTCAATTAGCCTAGGAGACGTGTTTTATGGAACTATGTTAATTCGAATATTTTTTTTAGTAGTCATAGGCATTCGAACTGTCATTAGAAAAGAAATTTCCAAACAAAAATTAATTGCTGTATTAGGTCGATTTTTTAGAACATTACTTTGGATATTTATTGTATTTAATGTTATGTGGGGATTGAATTATAATCGTCAAGGAATAGCTCATCAACTAAAAATGAGTAATAAAGTTTATACAAAAGATGAAGTAAAAGCATTGACTTGTGAATTGATTGATAAACTGAACGCTACAAGAAAATTAATTACCACCAAAGAATTACCCAATCCTTCTTTCGACACTATTTTTAAACAAAGTACCCAATTATACAAGTTGAAAAGTAAGGAATTGTCTTTTCTTCAATATCGGTCGGCATCAATAAAAACAAGCCTATTTAGCAGCATTAGCCATTATGTAGGCTTTACAGGGTATTACAATCCATTTAGTGGAGAAGCTCAGGTAACAACTGATATGCCTAGAGTACTGGTCCCATTTGTTACCTGCCACGAAATAGCCCATCAATTGGGTTATGCAAGCGAAGATGAAGCCAGTTTTGTAGGGTATCTTACTTGCAGTAGCAGTAACGATGCCTACTTTAAATATTCAGTATATATCGATTTGTATAAGTATGCAGCAATGGAGCTGTATATGATGGATACTTCAGAAACACATGGTTGGGAGTTGGACAGCTTAGTTAGAAAAGATTTGCTCGACATCAGAAACCATTTTGCAAAAAAAAGAAATCATGTTGCCCCTGTAATGACCCAATTGTATAGTCAGTATTTAAAAGCCAATCAGCAAACCCGGGGTGTAGAAAGTTATAATGATGTAATTGGCTTATTAATAGCATACCACAAAAAGTACAAAAAGTTATAGTTCTGACCTTGTCTATTATAAACTGTCACTCTTTTTTAACTTTCAGTGCATTGATAGAACCTAAATACCTCTGAATACCTTATTCCTAATAATTTCTTAGTTCAATCTCGTTATTTTTGTAACCCTAGAAACAAAAGATTATGAGTGAAGAAAAGAGCCTGAATTTTATTGAAGAAATTATTGAAAAAGATTTGGCTGATGGTAAACATGCATCTATTACTACACGTTTTCCACCTGAACCCAATGGTTATTTACATATTGGGCATGCGAAGAGTATTTGTTTAAATTTTGGTTTGGCCAATAAATATGGAGGTAAAACCAATTTGCGTTTCGATGATACGAATCCTACTACAGAAGAAACTGAGTATGTAGAAAGTATAAAAGCCGATGTGCAATGGTTAGGCTTTAACTGGGCCAATGAGTTTTATGCATCGGATTATTTTGACAAGATTTATGCTTTTGCAGTTAAACTGATTGAGAAGGGATTGGCTTATGTAGATGATAGCACAAGCGAAGAAATTGCTGCACAAAAAGGCACACCAACAACCTCTGGCACAAGAAATAAATTTGCGGAAAGAACGGTTGCCGAAAACCTGCAATTGTTTACTGAAATGCGTGATGGAAAATATGGGGATGGTGAAAAAGTGTTAAGGGCTAAAGTAGATATGAACAGCCCTAACATGCACATGAGAGACCCAATTATTTACAGAATTAAACATGCTCATCATCATCGCACAGGTGATAAATGGTGTGTGTACCCCATGTACGATTTTGCACACGGACAAAGTGATTCTATCGAAAATATTACTCACTCAATTTGTACGTTGGAATTTATTCCGCATCGTGAATTGTACAACTGGTTAATTGAGCAGTTGGAAATATTTCCATCTAAGCAATATGAGTTTGCCCGTTTAAACATGACCTACACGGTGACGAGTAAACGTAAACTGTTACAATTGGTAAATGAGAAGCATGTAATCGGTTGGGATGATCCTCGTATGCCAACGATAACTGGTATGCGTCGTCGTGGTTATGGTGCAGCAGCCATCAGAGATTTTTGCGATAAAATTGGTGTAGCCAAAAGAGAAAATTTAATTGATATTGGCTTGCTGGAATTTTGTGTGAGAGAAGAATTGAACAAGTCTGCTTTGCGTCGTATGGTGGTGTTCGATCCTTTAAAAGTAATTATCACTAACTACGAAAAAGGCAGTGAAACATTAAGCATTGAGAACAATCCCGAAGACGAAAATATAACCTATAGAGATGTTCCTTTTAGCAATGAAATTTATATTGAAAAAGATGATTTCATGGAAGTACCACCTAAGAAATTCTTTAGATTATTTCTTGGTGGTGTGGTTCGTTTAAAAGGTGCTTACATTATACGCTGCGACGAAGTTGTAAAGGACAACGCAGGTAACGTTACAGCATTGAAATGCTCATATATTCCTGAAAGTAAAAGTGGAAGCGATACAAGTGGCATACATGCAAAAGGAACTTTACATTGGGTGAGTGCTGCACATGCAGTGAGTGCTGAAATAAGAGAATACGATCGTTTGTTTAAGTATGAAAACTTAGCCGAAGCAGAAGGTGATTTTAAAGAGCATATTAATTTGGATTCTTTAAAAGTAATTCCTCAAGTGTATGCTGAGCCTGCATTAGCAGAAACCAATTTCAAGAATCGTTATCAGTTTTTACGCAAAGGTTATTTCTGTTTAGATAAAGACAGTACAACCGATAAAATGGTATTTAACAGAACGGTTACTTTGAAAGATACCTGGGCGAAGGAAGCGAAGAAAAGCTAATAGTTTCTGATTTGAAATTTCTGATTATTGAAGCGATTTTTTTGGTGACGAGCATCGGGATTTCTAATCAGCTTTAGTGGCGTCGCACTCTTCAACTGATGAATATATGTTGAACAAGATAAAATAGAAAGGAAAGGCACATAATAGCCTTTCCTCTTTGTTTACTTTGTATTCTTTGTGAGCTTCGTGTGAAATAAAAATTATCAATGGATTTATTAGCATTATACAAACAAAACTGGAAAAAGCAGTTTCGTCATTTATCAACCAAAAACTGCCATGTAATATTGGCTGTAAGTGGCGGCGTGGACAGTGTTGTGTTGACTGATTTGGTATTTAAAGCTGGATTTAATTTCACCATTGCACATTGTAATTTTCAATTAAGAAGACAAGCAAGTGATAGCGATGAACAGTTTGTAAGAAGTCTTGGCGAAAAGTATGGCAAAGAAGTTTTGGTAAAACGTTTTGCTACTCAAGATTATGCAGATAGCAATAAAGTTTCTATTCAGGTTGCAGCAAGAGAATTGAGGTATGCTTGGTTTGAAGAGTTGATCAAAAATTCCAAATTCCAAATTCCAAATTCCAAATTGCTCACTGCTCATCATGCCGATGACAACATTGAGACTGTATTAATGAATATTTTCAGAGGCACTGGTATCAGTGGTTTACATGGCATTTTACCTGTACAGGGAAATATTATTCGTTCTTTATTATTTGCCCATAAAGCATCGATTATTGAGTATGCACAACAACATAATTTGAGTTGGGTTGAAGATACATCGAATGCAACAGATAAATACTCCAGAAATTTTTTCAGACACAATGTTATTCCTTTAATAAAAGAAGTATATCAAAATGCCGATGAAAATTTACTGGCAAATATTGAGCGTTGGAAGGAGGTGGAGCAAGTGTACAATCAAAGCATTCAATTGACTAAATCAAAGCTATTAGAGCATAAAGGAAATGAAGTACATATTCCAGTTTTGAAATTGCAAAAGAATCAGCCATTAAATACAATTGCTTATGAAATCGTAAAAGAGTATGGTTTTACTGCTGCTCAGGTAAATGATATTATACAACTATTATCAGCTGAAAATGGCAAGTTTGTTGCTTCAGCTACACATAGAGTTATAAGAAACAGAAACTGGCTGATTATTGCTCCTGTAGTATCAACAGAAGCCTTAAATATTTTAATAGAAGAAAAAGCTGAATCTATAAATTTTGAAAATGGAAGTATCAAAATTTCTTTAATGGAGAAATCTTCTACTGTTTCAGAAGATGCAAATCTGGTTCGGTTGGACGTTGCTAAAGTTCAGTTCCCTTTAATATTAAGAAAATGGAAAACCGGTGATTATTTTTATCCATTGGGCATGCAGAAAAAGAAAAAAGTAAATCGGTTTTTAATTGATAAAAAATTATCCACTACTCAAAAAGAAAAGGTTTGGGTAATAGAAAGTAATAAACGAATTATTTGGGTGGTTGGGCAAAGAATTGATGATCGGTTTAAAATTACTCCAACAACAAAACAGGTTTTGCAATTACAGCTATTATAGTAAAGAACTGCATAAGCTATCTAAAAGAAAATGTTCTGCAATTGCAGAACATTTTCTTTTAGATATGTCAAAGCTTAAAATTATAATCCTAAAAATGAAGATTTACTCATACTTTTTATTCCCTGCCCAATTTTAAAACCATTGTTGTAAATTTCAATTTTATAATCTCCTGCCTGAAACTTATCACCTGGATTCCATTGAAAACTAACAGGTTGTTTTTTGCCTTGTTCGTAGTTAATATCTACTTTGTTGGTGTACTGTATTGTTTTGCCATTTCTGTCTGTAAAGCTTCCTGATGATAATGATAGAGAACCATCTGGATGATAAATACAAACCAGTAAAGATTTGCTGCCACTGGCTGCAATACGGTTTTCATCAATATCAAAACTCACTTTAAAGTAATCGGCTTTTTTTGCTTTAGTGGTTTCTTTTTCTTTATTTCCCCTCAAATTAATTGCTGTTATGTTAACGTTCGATGCATGTAAGGTGGATGCTACATCTTCAACTTTTGCTTTATCCTCTTTCGTTTTGCTTAAATCGTTCTGCAAATTTCCTTTTTCTTCTGTTAATTGTTTTTTCTCTGTATTTAGTTGGTCGTTACTGGCAGTTAATTGTTTGTTCTCGGCTTGTAGTTTTTCAATTTCAGTATATAAACTTTCTACTTTGTTTTGCAGTTCTGCAATTTGCTTTTGAGCTTCTGCAAGTTCTGCTGCTGTAAGATTTTTCTTCTTTAGGGTAGCAGCAATATTGCTTCTCAATTTTTGAATATCACTATTTTTTTCAGCCAATGCACCCTGTAACTGTTGGTTGTTAATGGTAATTGAGTCAGCTTTACCACTCAATAAATTAAATTGTTCTTGTAATGCCGAACGATTCATTGAGTCTTTAATAATTCGTTCAACAAACTGAATTTTTTCTTCTTTTACTTTGCTTTTATCGTAAATGACATAGCCCCAAGTACAAATCAGTGCACCTATAAGTAATGCGTAAATGAGGGTGCGATTATCTTTCTTTGGCTTCTTATTGATAACAGGTTCATTGGTTGAACCCTGTGAGGAAGCAGAAGGGTATTGTGTGTAGCTCATATGTTTTTTTATTTTAGATGCAAAGTACGTTTAGTTTCAATAAAATAATCTGTTGTAAAAATGTAAAAGTCTTTTTCAAGGTTATGCACATTGGATGCTCTATAGTTTATATATTTATGTTAGTGTTAATCTTTATTGATTCAGATGCTGAATTAATAGGCATTCATTCAACTTTACTCAATAAAAGTAACTTTTAAAATTGAAACAATGATTAAGGATTTATTATTAATAGATATTGAAACTGTTCCTATCGTAGAGAACTACAGCCAGCTTCCGCCTTTATGGCAAACGCTTTGGTGGGATAAAATTTCTAAAACCATGCCAGACAATACAACACCCGAAGAAAGCTGGAAAATGAAAGCTGGAATTTTAGCTGAGTTTGGTAAAATTATTTGTATAAGTACGGCCTATTTTTATGAAGATAGCAATAGAAAATTATGCATTAAAGTAAAAAGTATTTATGGGGATGATGAGGTTGATGTGCTAACTCAGTTTTTAGATTTATGTGGCAAAATGTATCGGCACAATAAAAATTTTCAATTTGCAGGTCATAATATCAAAGAGTTTGACCTTCCTTATATATGCAGGAGAGTAATGATTAACCAAATGCAAATGCCCGAATATTTATGGTTGCATGATCGAAAACCTTGGGAAGTTAAAATGTTCGACACTTTAAATTGGTGGAAGTTTGGCGATAATAAAAACTATATTTCTCTACATCTTTTAGCAAATGTATTGGGAATTCCAACCAGTAAATCTGATATAGATGGAAGTCAAGTGCAAGAAGTGTATTACAAGGAAAATAACTTGCAACGTATTGTTGAATATTGCCAAAGAGATGTAATTGTATGTGCCAATATTGTTTTGAGGTACAAAGGCTTGCCGCTATTAAGTGACGAAAGGGTAATAATTGTAGAATAATAATTCCCTCATCTTCCTCTAGTGCCTTAAATTTTGAGTTTTCAACATTTATTGTACAGTATTTTTTACAGCCTTGCTGGTACTTACTTTTGCTGAATGTCGGCAGAAAAAATTATTGGAGATTGGAAAAAAGGCAACTTCAAACCCATTTATTGGTTAGAGGGGGAGGAGTCTTATTTTATTGATAAAATTGTTGCCTTTGCCGAACATAATATTCTAGCAGAAAGTGAAGCAAGTTTTAACCTTTCCGTTTTTTATGGTAAAGATGCAAATTGGGCTGATGTGGTGAATGCATGTAGGAGATACCCCATGTTTTCTGAAAGGCAAGTAGTGTTGATTAAAGAAGCTCAACACATGAAGGATATTGAAAAGTTAGAAGGTTATATTGATAATCCACTTCCGTCAACTGTGTTTGTAGTTAGCTATAAAGAAAAAAAAGTAGATGCCCGTACTAAGTTTGCCAAAACATTAAAATCGAAAGGTGAAGTTTTTAGCACAAAAAAATTATATGATAGTGAACTACCTAGTTGGGCAAATACTATGGTAACGAACCATGGTTTATCTATACAACAAAAAGCATTACTGTTATTGGTAGATCATGTAGGAAATGATTTAAGCCGAATAGAAAATGAAATTGAAAAGCTGGCAGTGAATCTTGGGATCCGAAAAAGTATTACAGAAGACGATATTGAAAACTATATTGGTGTAAGTAAAGAATTTAATGTATTTGAATTGCAGGCAGCATTTGGCAAAAAAGATTTTACCAAAGCCGTACGCATTATTAGTTACTTTGAAAAAAATCCTAAGGCTGGTCCTATTCAATTGATACTTCCTTCTTTATATGGTTTCTTTAGTAAAGTATATGGCATTTTTGGTATTGGCACAAATGATGAAAAAGCAATTGCAGCTGCGATGGGTATTTCTCCATATTTCGTAAAAGATTATATGCAGGCAAGCCGTAGTTACAATTATCAAGGGGTTGAAAGAATATTACTTTTACTTCACGAATACAATTTACGCAGCCTTGGAGTGCATGATGGCGGCACCAGCGATGCAGGTTTAATGAAAGAACTTGCTGTAAAAATTATGAGTAATGCTTAGAACAGGAATCTTGTAAAACGATAGTGCAGGATGGTAAATATTTTTAAATAAATAGTTTTAGTTATTACATTACCAATCTCACTTTTCTAATGAAACTCATTAAAACGATTTGCGTTACTTTAATTTTATTAGTTCAACTTATTGCAAAAGCACAAACGACAAATTTTTATAAAATTGATATTTCTCAGAATAACTTCCTTATAATTTCAAATCATTTAAATCTGGGTAAACATATAAATGCAAAAGGTGAAAGCCTTGATGCAAATAGTTTATACTTCATAAAAAATGGCAAGCCTTGGTTCCCTATAATGGGCGAACTTCATTTTACTAGGTTTCCCAAACAAGAATGGGAAAGTTCTATTTTAAAAATGAAAGCTTGTGGCATTAATATCATTGCCACTTATGTTTTTTGGATTTATCATGAAGAAGAAAAGGGTATTTGGGATTGGAATGAAAATAGAGATTTGAAATATTTTACTCAATTATGTGCTAAGCATAAGATGTATTTATTTGTACGAATTGGACCTTGGTGTCATGGAGAAGTTAGAAATGGAGGCTTCCCCGATTGGTTATTGAAGGAAGCCAAAACAAGAACCAATGATTCTATATACTTAAATCATACAGCACTTTTTTTTAATCAGATTGCCAGTCAATTAAAGGGTTTATACTTTAAAGATGGAGGTACAATTATAGGAACACAAATTGAAAATGAGTTTCGTTTTAATAATACTAAAGGCTTAACGCATATACTTACCCTAAAAAAAATGGCTGTACAAGCAGGAATTGATGTTCCTTATTATACAGCAACTGGTTGGCCTGGTTCTAATCTTAAACAAACTGAACTAATACCCGTTTGGGGAGGCTATGCAGAAGCTCCATGGGATAAACGAACAACACAATTGCCTCTGTCCGAAAATTATCTATTCGATTCATTAAGAAGTGATCCAACAATTGGCAATGATTTATTGGGAACAGTAATTGATAGTAACAATTATAAAGGATACCATTATCCTTATGCAACTGCTGAAATGGGTGCTGGTATTCAGGTTACCCACCATCGAAGACCAATTATTACGCCACATGATGTTTTAGGATTAGCTATTGTAAAAACTGGATCAGGTGCAAATTTAATGGGCTATTATATGTTTCATGGAGGAGCAAATGCCATTGGCAAATTATCCACTTTACAAGAATCTAAAGCTACCAAATATCCCAATGACTATGCCATTATTAATTATGATTTTCAAGCACCTATTGGACAATGGGGAGATATAAAACCTTCGTACAATTATTTTAAGTTATTTCATTCGTTCTTAAATAATTATGGAGAGCAGTTGGCAACATGTTATACTTATTTTCCTGATGATAAAGTAAAACATAAAGCCGATAGTACCCATTTACGTTGGGCAGTTAGATCAAAAAATGGCAGTGGGTTTATTTTTATCAATCAATTTCAGAGACAGTCAAAAATGAAAGATATTGAACAGGTTCAATTTAATATTCAAACAAAAGAACATACTATTTTAAAAGTGCCAGAGAAACCAATTTCAATTCCTGCAAATACACAATTTATTTTACCATTTAACTTAAAACTGGGAGAAGTCAATTTAGTGTATGCAATTGCTCAACCTTTCTATATAGATACTTCAAAAAAGCCAACCTATTTTTTTTATGCTGATGATAAAATAGCAGCAGAGTATGTGATTAACTGTAAAAATGTTCAATCAGTTAATTGTAAAAATGGGTTAATTGAAAAACGAGTATCAACCTATAAAATTACAAGCATAAAATCAGGGTTAGATGCAATTATCGATATTCAATTGTCCAATGGAAAGTCAATCAGCATCATTACTTTAACTCATCAGCAGGCATTAAATGCCTGGAACTTTACATTCAATGGGCAAGAACATTTTGTTATATCAAATGCTCAATTAATTTGTGATGGTAAAAAAATTTTCCTGCAAGTATCAGGTAAGCCGAATATTAGTTTTAGTGTGTTTGATACTAAAAATGAACTCAGGTTTTCAAACGTTAGGGTTAATAAAGTCCTCAAACAAAAACGCTTTAATGTTTATGAATTTTCGTTTAAACCAATAAAATCAAAAATTAATTGGCAATTAAATAAAGAGCTTACAAACGCTGCAAATGCAATGAGTGAAGATACTGCAAGCAATAAGTTCTATCCATTATATACAACCACATTAAGCACTGTACCTAAAGCTTCTTACTATGATATTTCTTTTCTAGGGGCAATAAAAAAGGGCATTGTAGAAATAGTTTATGATGGTGATACACAAGCTGCTTATTTGGAAAATCATTTAATTGCTGATGATTTTAATATTGGACTACCAATGACTTTATCTTTAGAGAAATTCAAAGCTAGTACATTATTTCAGAATAGGAAAATCACCATTTTAATCACATCATTAACAAAAAATAATAAAGTTTACTTTGAACCCAACGTTTTTGAAAAGGGTAAAAAAAGTAAATCATCAGGAATTAAATCCATTATTTTTAAGCCTGAATACAAATCAATGATAACTGGTTTTTAGATTGAGCTTTATTGCGGTAATCTTTTTTGAATTAAGTGTTTAACTTACAGTTAAACGCAGGATGGGGCAGGACGTTTGAATAAAAGCTTGTATTTATGTTAGCACCCGATTGCAATATTTAAATAAAGCTTTATGAAAAAATTATTACTCTCTCTAATTATCATCATCCTTGTTTCATTCAAATTATCCGCTCAAACCACCTATTATTGGGTTGGTGGAAATGGTTCATCTGCTACAGCTATTGCATGGAATGATCCTGCAAAATGGAATACTGCTATTGATAGTAGTGGAAGTTCAAGAACTACACCCACAGTTACAGATATTTTAGTTTTTGATGGCAATGCACCCAGCTTGGCAACAAATAAATCTATTTTTATTAATGCTGCAAAAGATTCAATTGCTCAATTGAAAGTTCTAAATGGGGTTACAGTAACTGTAGTAAATACGGTAGCTGGAAATACGGAATTTGCTGGAGCTTGTACATATGGAGCAACTGTTGGTTCTACTGTAGTGCCAGTATATGGAACAAGTATATCTAGCATTTTTAAATTGGGCGATTATGTTTCATCTAGTACAACTTTACTTAATATGACTCAAATTATAGGTATTAATGGACCTGATACACTTTATCTTGCTAATGAAAATACTACAAGTTCGGTTACCACATTATACAAAGCAACTACAATTTATATTATCGGCAATCCTGGTTTAACTATCGATGCTACTTCTACATGGGGCTTTGGTTTAGGAAGTTCAATAACAATGAGCTCTTTGGTTCTTTATATTAACTCAGGGGCTTCTGCTAATATTTTTGGTAAGCTCAATTACAATGCAAGGGGTGCTGGTGGTCGTTTAATTGCTGGTGCTCCTAATTCAGTTTTCTTTAAAAGTGGTAGCATTTGTACTGCTGCTACAAATCAGGCAGCCGCAACTCCAAATCCGCAACCATTTGTTTTTGGACATCCACGGGGGGCAGGTTCTACAGCTGCTGGAACCTTTGCTTTTTCTACTGCCGGAGAAGGTATTGTATTCGAAGCTGGTTCTACATACAGTTATCCGCAGGTAGGTTCTGGTGGTAGTGCTTATAAAACCAACTCCCCATTTGGTGTTACTATCTTAACGGGTAGTAGTTATCCTTTTGTGCCAGCAGTTAAATTCAATTCTGGTAGTAACTATAACGTAGGATACGTTAATGCATATCCTCCATACTTCTATTCAATTAATGCTACAAATTATAGCCCACAAAGTGCAGCAACTTTTGGTAATGTTACTTTCACGGGTAGTATTCCTACAAAAACTGCTGGGGGGGCTTTATTTTTCTTACCTAAAAAATGTGACACTTTAACTATTGCGGCTACATCTAGTTATACAGCTGCGTCAACTAATTATATTAATAATACAGTTTCCCCGCCTGCTTTTATTTATGGAACTATTATTAACAACTCAACTGCACCTCTAAACTTTGGTAAAGTGATGTTTATAGGAGCTAATGCCACAATTGGAGCAAGCACAACACAACTACAGTTTACCAATTTGTTGGTTGGCGATGGTGCTACATTAACACTAAATAACAATATCGTTGTTACCGGCACAGCACCAACTGTTGCTCCTACAGGTAAGTTAGATTTAGGTAACTATACAATTACAGGTACAGGAGCATCATTTAATCCTTATGGTAGTTATAGTACAACACATAACAAACCAGCCAACAGTGGATTTGCGTCTGGTGGTTGTGCAGCAACAATTAACTCTAATGTAATACAGGTAAGAAATATAACCAATATTCCAGTTGGAGCTATTGTAACCAGTTTATCACATCCCAATTTGTTTCCTGTAGGTACAATGGTTCTAAACTATAATGGAAGCGGTAATTATTTTTTGTCAAATGCAGCAACTGCAACTGTGGATAGCACCAGTCTTCCTGAATTGTCTTTAGCATTTACAACTTCAGGTTCTAATACGGTTACTTCGAACACTGCTGGTTTAGATGGTTCTTTACTGGCATTTACTACAGTTAATTCAGCTACAGGAGCAAGTTATACATTTAATTCAGCTACAACAACGCCATTTAATGCATTAACCGCTTCTCCAATAAATGCAGGTAGTATAACAGTTAATGCAAATACTACGTTGAATAAAGCCATTATAAATTTATCGGGTACATTAAACTTAAATGCTGGAATATTAACGTTAAGAACTGGAGATTCTTTAAGAATTAATTCAGGTAATACAATTACTGGAGCACCATTTAGCAATACTAAATTTATAGATACCAAGGTCGATGCTGGCACTGGTGCAGTTGGTGTTTTAGATATAGAGAATTTCTCAACAGCAAGATTATTCCCTGTTGGTACAAATGGCAATTATTTGCCGGTAACTATAACACCCGATACTACATCGGGTTTTGCTGTAACCGCTTTTAATGGTGCAACACAAAATGGTTTGCCGAATGGAACTTCATTGTCAGCTGCACAAAAAGATACTTCGGTAAATGCAAGCTATATTGTTAACAGAGTGTTTCCTAATAATGTGAACATACGTACAGCAACACTAACGGTAGGTTTCCCTTCATCACTAATGGGAACAACTTTTGCTACTTTAGGTGGTAAAGTTGGTATTTCTCGATACAACGGTACAAGTTGGGATGCTGTTATTGGTTCGGGTAGTGTAAGTTCATTATCGGCTACAGGTTCATTCTCTTCGTTCAGTCCGTTCTTAGTCACTAAAAATGCAAATGCATTATTGCCGGTTAAGTTTGGTTCAATTAATGCGGTACAGGTTAGTACAAAAGAAGTAAAAGTTAACTGGACAATTTATACAGAAATTAATACAGATAAATATGTAATTGAACACTCGGTTGACGGAATTCATTTTACAGAAATCGGAACTGTAAAAGCAAGTAATTTAAATACTTACGGCTTCACCGACTTAGCTCCACAATCAGGGATTAATTATTACCGAATTGTTGGTGTCGATAAAAGCATTAATGAAAAGCAATACAGCAATACTGTAAAAATTAGTATTAAAAATTCTAATGCTGGATTAAGTGTTTACCCTAACCCGGTAAAAAGTGGTCAATTAAATTTTCAAATTAGTGATTTGAAACAAGGTAAAGTAACAGTAATGTTATACAACAACATAGGGCAATCGGTTTACACGACTGTATTAAACTACAATGGTGGTGTACTGGCTCAATCAGCACAATTGCCAAAGTTATTGAATGGTAATTACGAAATGGTTTTGACAGATGGAATTACTACTTTAAAACAAAAAGTACTGATTTTACAATAGCTTTTTTTTAGTTTAGTTTTAGCAATCAATCGAGAACAAGGCTATTTCATTTATTGAAATAGCTTTTGTTTTTAACTTGTTTTTTGCGTAAGGGATTGAAGTGGAGAACCCACAGTTGAAGGTTTTCTTTAAGGGTTTTGTAGCGAGGGTTTGTAACGGAAAGCCCGATCTTTAGGGCACGCCCAAATAATATTTTATTAATGATTGATAATTAAATGTTGCGATGAAAAAATTATTAGCTACCGTATTTGTACTGTTTGTTTGTAGTAGCACAAATGCACAGAACATTTCTTTAAAAGGAAAATGGCGTTTTAAAATTGATAAAGAAGATAAAGGAATTACAGAAAGGTGGTTTACGTCGGTATTGAATGATTCAATTCAGTTACCAGGTTCTATGTTACAAAATGATAAAGGCGATAAAGTAACCTTACAAACAAAATGGACAGGTAGTATTTACGACAGCAGTTGGTATTTTAATCCCCGTTATGCCAAGTACAGAACTGCAGAAAATTTAAAATTTCCTTTTTGGTTAACACCTGTAAAATATTATGTGGGTGCAGCTTGGTATCAAAAAAATATTTTGGTATCTGCTGCTTTCAGGAATAAACGAGTGCAATTGTTTTTAGAAAGGTGCCATACTGAAACTATTGTTTGGATTGATGATAAACAGATAGGCTTGCAAAACAGTATGGTTGCTCCTCATGTATATGATATTACTGATTTTTTAAGTGAAGGAAAAAATACAATAACCATAAGAATAGATAATAGAATTAAAGCAATTAATGTTGGACCAGATAGTCATAGTTTAACCGATCATACACAAGGTAACTGGAATGGGATAGTTGGTAAAATAGAGCTGCAAGTAACGTCAAAAATATGTATTAATAAACCCCAGATTTATACCAATATTGAATCAAAAAAAATAACAGTTAAAGTGCCTGTTATTGGAGATGTAAGTGGCGTTAAGAAAATTATTTTATCGGCTAAAAGTTTTAATACCAAAATAATTCATACAGTAGCTTCAAAAGAATTTATAACATTTAATACTGCCAAGAAAGATACTTTAACTGTTGAATATGTATTGGGTAAAGAAACCCAATTGTGGAGTGAATTTGAGCCTGCATTGTACAAGTTGAATATTCAAATAATGAATAGTGATGGAACAACTGATAAGCAGGAAGCAATATTTGGTATGCGGTCTTTTAAAGCACTGGGAAAACAATTTGCTATAAATGGGCAAACTACTTTTTTAAGAGGTACTGTAGAGAATTGTGTGTTTCCATTAACAGGTTATGCTCCAATGGATGAAGCTAGTTGGGAAAGAGTATTTCGTATCTGCAAATTGTATGGATTGAACCACATGCGTTTTCATTCTTTTTGTCCACCAGAAGCTGCATTTGCTGCTGCCGATAAAATAGGATTTTACTTACAGCCCGAAGGACCAAGCTGGGCCAATCATGGATCATCATTAGGGGATAAAAAACCAATTGATACATTTATTTATGCTGAAACCAATCGCATGGAGCAGTACTATGGCAATCATCCATCGTATTGTATGTTGGCTTATGGCAATGAACCCAGAGGCGGAAGGCAAGTTGAATACTTAACCAATTTTATTAAGTATTGGCAGGCAAAAGATAGCAGAAGATTATACACTGGTGCTTCTGTTGCAATGAGCTGGCCATTGGTTCCTGCTAATGAGTTTATGATAAAATCGGGAGCAAGAAATTTAGCCTGGAATAAAATGCCTGAAAGCATTTCTGATTATACCAGTGCCATTGAAAAATTTAGTATGCCTTATGTGGCACATGAGTTGGGTCAGTGGTGTGTGTTTCCTGATTTTAAAGAAATTAAAAAATATACAGGCGTTTATAAAGCCAAAAACTTTGAATTGTTTCAGGAAGATGTAAAAGATGCTGGCATGTTAGATGAGGCTGAGCGTTTTACACAAGCTTCAGGTAAACTACAATTGCTTTGTTATAAAAATGAAATAGAAAAATCTTTGCGAACCCCATTAAATGGTGGATTTCAACTGTTAAGTTTAAATGATTATAGTGGACAGGGAACTGCATTGGTTGGGTTATTAAATGCATTTTGGGATGAGAGAGGTTATTGCACAGCTCAAGAATTTTCTAAGTTTTGTAACAGTACAGTTCCGCTAATACGAACAGGTAAATTTCAATACCTTGCCAATGAGAAGATTAGTGCAGATATAGAAATTTATCATTACGGAAAATCGGCATTCAACAACGCAATTGTCTATTGGAAATTAAAAGACAATACCGGTAAAATAATTCAATCTGGTTCTTTTAAAACACAAAATATTGCTACAGGGAAAAATACTGTTGTGGGAAATATTACTTGTAATTTAACGGGTATTACAAATGCTGCACAGTTAAACTTAGAAGTTGGAATTGAAAAATCAATCTATAAAAACGATTGGAACTTTTGGGTTTATCCTGTTGCAGTAGAAACAAAAACGCAAGATATTTATTACACTACAAATCTGGATTCAACTGCGGAAGCAGCATTACAAAAAGGAGTTAAAGTGTTTTTAAATATTGCTGGCAAAGTGGTAAAAGGTAATGAAGTTGCTCAAACATTTTTACCTGTATTCTGGAATACCTCATGGTTTAAAATGCGACCACCACATACTTTAGGTATTAGTTTAAATGAAACTCATCCTGCTTTTAAAGGCTTTCCTACAAAGAGTTACAGCGATTTGCAATGGTGGGAGATTGTAAATAAAACTCAAGTAATACACTTGGAAGATTTTCCTAAAAATTTTAAACCATTGGTTCGACCCATAGATACCTGGTTTATGAACAGAAGATTGGCTTTGATTTTTGAAGCAAAAGTTGGCAATGGAGCAATTATAGTTTCCAGTGCCGATTTGAATGATAAAGACGCAGGGCGGCCAGCAGCAAAACAATTGTATAAAAGTTTGATAGATTATATGAGTAGTAAAGATTTTGCACCAAAACAAAATATCGATATTCAGCTAATAAAAGATATTTTATCCAAGCCATCTAAATTTACATTTGATGCGTTTACAAAAGACAGTCCCGATGAATTGAAACCAAAAACAACAATAACCAACTAAAATTATGAGACCAGCTGTATATTTTAATGGCATCACTTGTTGCGTTGCACACTTGTACATTCGTCACAATGTTCAGCAGTTGGAATTGCTAAAAAAAATACTGTTGTTTTTTACTATTCTCATTTGCTTTAAGCCTTTTGCTCAGGGTGTATCAACCAATCAATTGTGGCATGGGAAAGAAAGAATCATGCATTATCAGCCGCAGGGTAACAGCTTTGTTTGCGTAAACCCCTACAAAAAATTTAATAGAGCATTGTATGGTGGCAATACAGCTTTTAGAGTAGAAACTGGAGATTTACCAGAGTTTGCCATGTATATGCCAGGTATGGGCGGTAATTGTAAAATTGGTTTTATAAACAATAATCAAAGTAAATGGCTGTCTCAATGTAATATAGTCAAAACAGTATATGACCCAGGTACTATGTTATATACTATACAAGATGAAATGTTGGGAAATGGTATCATTCATCTTGCTGTTTTAGCATTGAATCCTGAAGAAGGGATGATTGTGCAAATGAGTGCAAACAATCTTACAGATAGTTTGCAAATAGTAGTTTTGTATGGTGGAGCAAGTGGAAAGAAGTTTTCCAGAGATGGAGATATTGGAGCTGATCCAGAATCTTCTTTTTACTTGCAAGCAGATAATTGTAAAGACAATTTTTATACACTGCAACAAAACAGTTTTCGTTTGCAATATGGCTTCAGCAAAAATTTAAGTGAAGAACAACGCTATGAAATTCAGTATGGCAAGCCTGCAGAAGTAGAGAAAGGGCAATCCAAAGAACTGGCAGGAATCTTTCCAATAAATGCTAATCTGCAAGTAAGCGATGCACTGCAACAAAATAGTCCACTACAATTATTACAGGCAAGCAGCAGTAAACAAACGCCTGTTATTGTTGCTAATTTTTATTTGTCATCGGTTGAAGAAAAATATTTTTCTGTTTACAAACCCGATGCAACCATAAAGTTATCAGCCAATCTTACTGAACCATTTCAACAAGCTGAACAAGCAAGAAAAAAAATAGCATCACAAATTTCTATTCATACACCCGATGCATATCTGAATCCTTTAGGTTCAGCTTTATCAATTGCAGCAGATGCAGTTTGGGAGGAACCTTCTTACATGCATGGAGCCATTGCATGGCGTATGCGTTTGCCTGCTTGGCGTGGAGCATATTGTGCAGATGTAATGGGTTGGCACGATAGAGCCATACAACATTTTAGTAGTTATGCAAAATCTCAAACAACTGTTCCAAATACCCTAGGTATTGTTGCTGACACAACTTTGCACCTTGCCAGACAGTTGGAAAAAATGAGTACTCAAATGTTTAGTGATGGCTACATTTGTAGAAACCCAAATGGAGATATTCGTCCACATCACTACGATATGAATTTGGTTTTTATAGATCAATTGCTCAATCATTTTTTATGGACAGGTGATACAGGTTTTGTAAAACAAATGTTTCCAATCATCAAAAAACATCTGGCATGGGAGAAACAGAATTTTGATGCAGATGGTGATGGATTGTATGATGCTTATGCTTGTATTTGGGCTAGTGATGCTTTGCAATATAGCGGTGGCGGTGTAGCTCATTCATCAGCGTATAATTACAGAGCCAATACAATGGCTGCTCAATTGGCCACTTTAATTGGAGAGCCTTCAACTATATACGAGAAAGAAGCTGCCAAAATAAAAGCCGCAATAAACCAATATTTATGGTTAGAAAAGAAAGGGTGGTTGGCAGAATATAAAGATTTGTTGGGTAATAAAGCTGTACATGAAAGTGCTGCTTTGTGGACAGTTTATCATGCGGCAGAAAGTGGTATTTTATCTGCTTTACAAAAGGTACAAATGATGCAGTATGTAGATAATTTTATTCCACATATTCCAATAAAAATAAAAGGGTACGAAAACACAACAAACTTTGTATTGTCCACTACCAATTGGCAGCCTTATACATGGAGTGTCAACAATGTTGTACTGTCTGAAAACGTACATACTGCTTTAGCTTACTGGCAAAGCAATGAAAAACAAAAAGCCTATCAACTGTTTAAAACCATGTTGGTAGAAAGTATGTATGCCAGTGCTGCACCGGGCAATTTGGAACAATTAAGTTTTTATGATGCTGCTAGAGGGGAGTTATACAGAGATTTTGCCGATGGTGTGGGTATTACAGCCAGAGCATTGATAGAAGGATTATTTGGAATTCTGCCCAATGGTTTTAAAAAGCAATTGTTAATTAATCCGGGCTTTCCAAAAGAATGGAATTATGCAACTATAAGTTTACCCGATATCTTTTTTGACTTTAAGAAAGATGGTAATCAGTCGGTTTATACTATTAGGCAAAGCTTTGCTGCAACGCTGAATATTCAATTGCAAATTGATGCCATGAAAGATGCGGTTGTTTCTGTAAAAGTAAATAGTGTTTCTGCAAAATGGCATTGGGTAAAAGATGTCACTAATCAACCACAAATTATAGTTGAAGTAGGTGAATGTTCCAATTGTACCATAGAAATTATTTGGGCAGGGAGGGAGCTTGAATTTTTAAAAAACAACAAAAAAATAGTTCAGTCTGATACATGCACTTTTGTTTTTCCTTTACAAAAAATAACTTCTGTTCAGGATCCACAAAATGTTTTATCGAATATTCAATATGCAGCTAAAAGTATTTCTTTTGTCACACCTGCATTAGGAAAGCACACATTCTTTGTTGTATTAAAACAAGGAGAAGCTGAATGGGTGCAACCAATTGAGATAGATGTGCAACCACAAATTGAAATAACTCAATTAAACAAAGAATCCTCAACACTAAGTATAGCAATCGTGAACAATGTCCCAAAAAAAGTACTGGGAAATATTTTTATAAATAATCAATTCTTGCAAAACACCCAATTAAAAATAAAAGATACTTTATTACTAACTGTGCCAGCAACTTTTGTTTATACAGGTTCCAATCAAATTGAAATTAAATCTGGTAGTATTGTGCAAGCATCAACAATTATTACTGATTGGAGTTTAGAACCACCCTCAAAAAAATATGAAACAATCAATATTTACAAACAGTTGAACGATAAAGTAAGTAATATTTTCAAGAACAAATATTTAGCACCAAGAGCCAATACTGTTACGTTGCAAATTCCTTGGCAAGGCATTGGTAACTGGTGTTATCCACTAATAGATGCAAATATTAACGATAGTGGCTTATTACAACTAAGAGGCGGGTTGCTATGCCAAAATATTCCTTTCAATATTAGTACAGCTAATAAAAATGTTCTATTTACTTCTTTGTGGAATAATCATCCTGTTAAGGCAAGCATATCAGTTACTGGCAATGCAAATCATGCGTATTTATTAATGGCAGGCAGCACCAACCATCAACAAAGCCATTTTACCAATGGAAAAGTTATTGCAACATACACCGATGGAAGCGAAGATTCATTATTGTTGATTAACCCAAGCAATTGGTATCCTATAGAACAGGATTATTATACAGATGGATTTGCATTTACAACAGGAGCCTCTAAGCCTTATCGTTTGCTTTTAAAGTCAGGTGAATTCAAAAGAACATTCAATAAATATTCTTCTATCAAAGGGTTCTCGAGTTCTGCTATTGACGGTGGTGCTGCAACAGTTTTAGATATGCCTTTGAATATCAATAAATCACTCAAATCTATTGCTTTCATTACTACTGCCAATGAAGTTATAATAGGGTTGATGGCATTAACTTTAGCTAGATAAAACTTGTATATGAGAAAAATATGGTTGAGTTTATTGGTTATAATATCAATTATATCTTCTGCACAAAAAATCGATAGAAAAGCAGTTATACTTCGCCATACAGTTATGAACAAAAGATTTGATTCACTTTCTTCTCTTTCAGTGGGCAATGGCAGTTTTGCTTTTACTGTAGATGTTACAGGCTTACAAACTTTTCCTGAAGCTTATGCAAAAGGTGTAGCACTTGGCACACAAAGCATCTGGGGCTGGCATAGTTTTATAGATACTGCCAATTATCAATTTGAAGAAACATTAAAAGAGTACAATCAAGCAGGAAGAAAAGTTACTTATGCTGTGCAAATAAAACAGCCTATTAGAAAGTTGAATGCAGGTAATTGGTTTAGGCAAAATCCACATCGTTTACAATTGGGTAATGTTGGTTTTGTTATTTTGAAAAAAGATGGTACAGAAGCTACCATCAACGATATACAACATATTCAGCAAAGTTTAAACCTGTACACAGGTGAAATTTTTTCTAAGTTTACTCTAGAAAATATTCCTATAGAAGTACATACGTTAGGCAGCCAGCAAACAGATGCCGTAGGCTTAAAAGTAATTTCTCCTTTATTGAAAACAGGAAGGTTAAAAGTGAAACTTCATTTGCCTTTTCCAACAGATAGTTTTAAAGATGTTGCGGTTAATTATAACAATGATGATAAACATCAAAGCTGTTTTAAACAGCCATCAACGCATTCAGTAGTATTTAATCATACATTGGATTCAACTTCTTATTATGTAACATTTAGCACAAGTAATTATATAAGTATTGTTAAACATCAGGTACATGAATATTGGATTGTTCCATCTAATATCATCAACAATAGTTTTTCTTTTACTTGTCAGTTTACACCAACTGTTAAAAGTATTTCGTATGCTAATTTTCAGCAAGCAAAAAACAGTAGTGTTAATGGTTGGCAGCAATTTTGGAATTCTGGTGCAGCTATCGATTTTACTGGCAGTAGAGACCCAAGAGCGAAAGAATTAGAACGTAGAATTGTCTTATCGCAATACCTTACTAAAATCCAATGCAGCAATGAATATCCACCACAAGAAACTGGATTAACTTATAACAGTTGGTATGGTAAGCCACATTTAGAAATGCATTGGTGGCATGCTTACCATTATGCTTTATGGAATAGAATTGATTTACTGGAAAAAAGTTTGAACTGGTATCATAAAGCCCAAGTGTATAACAATGCAAAAGAGATATCCCAACGTCAAGGTTATGAAGGTGTTCGATGGCAAAAAATGACAGATAATGAAGGTAGAGAAACTGCTTCATCCATTGGAGCATTACTCATTTGGCAACAACCACATGTCATCAGTTTTTCTGAATTGGTGTATCGAAATAAACCAACAACAGCAATACTCAATAAATACAAAGATTTAGTTTTTGCTACGGCCGATTTTATGGCATCTTTTGCTTATTATGATTCTGCAAAAGGAAAATATATTCTTGGTAAAGGCGTTATTCCAGCACAGGAAAGATTTAAAGCAGAAGAAACTTTTAATCCAACTTACGAATTGGTGTATTGGTATTGGGCATTAACGGTGGCACAAGAATGGAAAAAACGTTTGGGTCTTCCAGCCAATAAAAAATGGAATGATGTATTACAAAAACTGTCTCCATTGCCTGTGCAAAACAACCATTATTTATTTGCTGAAAGTGCTACCGATTCTTATACCAATCCAGAATATAGAACAGATCATCCTGCAGTTTTTGGGGCATTGGGTATGTTGCCTAAAACGCCTGTGGTAGATACTGTTATTATGCACAATACTTTTAATTGGATTTGGGATAACTGGACTTGGACTCACACTTGGGGTTGGGACTTTCCACTTACCGCCATGACGGCAACCCGTTTACAATTGCCAGAGAAAGCCATTGATGCTTTATTGATGCCTATTAAAACAAATATATATTTAAACAATGGTCATAATTATCAAGATGATCGTTTAACTATTTATTTACCTGGTAATGGAGGGTTACTTACTGCCATAGCTATAATGTGTGCAGGTTATGATGGTTGTACAGAACAAAATCCGGGGATTCCTAAAAATAGCCAATGGAAAGTAAAATGGGAAGGGTTTAAGAGAATGCCTTAGTCTGGTTGCTTGGAATAAACAATTTGCAGCAATGCAAAAGGTACACTTTGTGACCAATGTTAAAAAAATTCTTTAATGAAATTGCTTGGCATATTTCAATCGTAGTTTATAAAACTAATTATACAATGGTTTTCTTTTAGATTCTGTTTTTTCTAATAATATCTAAACTTGCAGGATACTTCAGGATACAATTCTATTGTTTTTTTAGTATCATGCATTTTTATTACTCATTCATTAACGATTGTTATGCGTAAAATTGTAATTGCACTATCTCTCATTTTGGTTCTTACTGCAGCCAATGCTCAAAAAACTCCTGCGAAAGCGGCAGTACTTAAAACCATGGAATTAGCTAATAGTTATTTTATGAAAAAATGGCCAGACACCAAGAAAGATATTTTCGTTCCCTCAAAAAATAGAAGCTGGCCCAGTCATATTTGGACAAGAGCTGTTTATTATGAAGGATTAATTGCATTATACAGTGTAGATAAGAAAAAAGAATTTTATGATTACGCAGTTGATTGGGGAATCAAACACAATTGGGGATTACGTGATGGCATTAAAACACGTAATGGCGATAATCAGGCTTGTGGTCAAACTTATATTGATTTGTATTTGATTGATAAAAAAGAAGAACGTATCAAAGATATCAAAGCGTCAATGGATTTAATGGTGGCAAGTGAAAAGAAAGATGATTGGTGGTGGATTGATGCCTTACAAATGACCATGCCGGTTTTTACGAAGTTGGGTGTAATTTATAACGATACCAACTACTTTCATAAAATGTACGATATGTATGCTTATACAAAGTATATGCATGGAGGCAACGGACTGTATAACCCAACTGATAAATTGTGGTGGAGAGACAAAGATTTTGTACCGCCTTATACAGCACCCAATGGGCAGGATTGTTACTGGAGCAGAGGAAATGGCTGGGTAATGGCGGCTTTGGTGAGAACTTTACAACAATTACCTAAATCAGATCCACACTATTCAGAATATTTACAAGATTATAAAGACATGTGTAAAGCATTACTTCCTTTACAACGTAAAGATGGAACATGGAATGTAAGTTTAGAAGATAGTACCCATTTTGGTGGAAAAGAAATTACAGGTACTTCGCTATTTATTTATGGTTTTGCATGGGGTATAAACAATAAAATATTAAACAAGAAAACTTACTTATCTGCTGTTGTAAAAGCCTGGAATGAAATGAGTACAAATGCTGTGCATAAAGATGGATTTTTAGGCTTTGTTCAAGGTACAGGTAAAGAACCTAAAGACAGCCAGCCAGTGGGTTATGATAAAGTGCCCGACTTTGAAGATTTTGGCTTGGGGTGCTTTTTGTTAGCAGGTAGTGAAGTGTATAAATTGAAATAAAGGGCTAGGTTTCCCGAAATCGATTTCGGAAAATTCAATGATGTATTGTTTTACAATTTACAGGTAATGGCATTTGTAGAGTAAATTGCAATGTTTAGAAAAGTTAAAAAAAAGAGCATGAGAGTAGGATTATTTGTGCCATGTTATATCGATCAGTTTTATCCTCAAGTTGCTATTGCAACATTAGAATTGTTAGAAAAATTAGATTGCGAAGTAGTATTTCCTCAAAATCAAACCTGTTGTGGACAGCCAATGGCAAATAGTGGCTTTGCCAATTTATCTAAAGGTTGCGATAAAAATTTCGTTGATAATTTTACAAATGTTGATTACATCGTTGGCCCTAGTGGAAGTTGTGTATTGCATTTAAAAGAGCATTTATATGATGATACACAAGAAGCAAAAGCAACATTTATCAGGCAGCATGTTTATGAATTGACAGAATTTTTGATTGATGTTTTAAAAGTTGAAAACTTGTCTTCTTCATTCCCTCATAAAGTTGGGTTGCATGTTAGTTGTCATGGACAACGAGGCTTGCATTTAAGCAGTATGAGTGAATTGGTTGCTCCAGCTTTTTCTAAGCCTGAAAAATTATTGAGTATGGTAAAAGGCTTAACTGTTACTAAATCAAAACGTACCGATGAATGTTGTGGTTTTGGCGGAACATTCTGTGTATTTGAAGAAGCTGTAAGTGCAAAAATGGGCAGAGACAGGGTAGCAGAACATGAAGCAAACGATGTGGAATATATAACTGGTGTTGACAGCAGTTGTTTAATGCATTTGGAAGGTGTTTTAAGGAGAGAAAAAAGTAAGGCAAAAATTATTCATATTGCCGAGATATTAAATAGCAATTTCACGCAAAGCAACAAAGTTTAACAAAGAACACCAAGAATAAGTTGAGTGGCAGGTACTTCGTTTCATTGTATCCTTCTTGTTCTTTGTGTGAAACAAAAAATAAATCATGCAGGCAACAACAAAAAATCATGCACAACTTTCAGAAGCTTTTATAGCCGATGAACAACGTACCAACTGGCATGATGAAACACTTTGGTTTGTAAGAAGCAAACGTGATAAAGCTGCTCATGGAATTCCTGAATGGGAGTTGTTGAGAGAGTGGGCATCTGAAATAAAAAATCATACTTTATCGAACTTAGATAATTATTTAATTGAGTTTGAGAAAAATGCCCATGCAAATGGTGTGCAGGTTCATTGGGCTGCCAATGCTGAGGAGCACAATAAAATTATTTTAAGCATCATGCAGCAAAATGGGGTACAACATGTTGTGAAGAGTAAGAGTATGCTTACAGAGGAATGTCATTTAAATCCATTTTTAATTGAACATGGAATTGAAGTAGTGGATACAGATTTGGGTGAACGCATTGTTCAGTTTAGAGATGAACCACCCAGCCATATTGTATTACCAGCAATTCATTTAAAAAAGCAGGATGTAAGTGAAACCTTTCATGAGCATTTACAAACTGAAAAAGGCAATAACGATCCACAATACCTGACGGAAGCCGCCAGACAACATTTAAGAGATAAATTTATTGCTGCTGATTTGGCAATTACTGGTGTAAATTTTGCCATTGCGGAAACGGGTGGATTTGTAGTTTCAACCAATGAGGGCAATGCCGATATGGGTGCTCATGCAGCAAAAATTCATATTGCTTGTATGGGCTTTGAAAAAATTATTCCTAAGGCTGAACACTTGGGTGTGTTCTTGCGTTTGCTGGCACGTAGTGCAACAGGGCAGCCAACTACAACTTATAATAGCCATTTTCACAGACCAAGAAATGGCCAACAAATGCATATTGTAATTGTTGACAATGGTCGTAGCAAACAATTGGGACGAGCCGATTTTAGGAACTCATTAAAATGTATTCGTTGTGCTGCTTGCTTTAATACCTGTCCTGTTTACAGAAGGAGTGGAGGGCATAGTTATCATACAGCAGTTGCAGGACCAATTGGTTCTATCTTAAATCCAAATTTAGATATGCAGGCAAATGCTGATTTGCCCTTTGCGTCAACCCTTTGCGGTAGTTGCAGCAATGTTTGTCCTGTAAAAATTGACATTCATGTTCAGCTATGGAAATGGCGTCAGGAATTAAGCAAACAAGGCTATGTTGCAACTAGTAAAAAGATGGCTATGAAAGGAATGGCGTTTGTATTGGCACATCCTAAAATCTATCAATTTGCTGGTAAAATGGGCCGATTGGTGATGCGTACTTTTCCATTCATTGCCAATAATAAAACATTGAATGTATGGTACAAGCATCGGGAAATGCCTGCACCACCAAAGCAAAGTTTTAAAGAGTGGTACAATAAAAACAGATAAGCTACTATCCCCTAAAGGGGAATGGAGGAGAATATTTTTGAGTCAACTATAGAAAATAATTTAGCACCAGTTGCGTCGCACACTTGTACAACATAACATTACTCAACAATGAACAACAATGCTCAACATAATAATCCTCCTTTAGGGGCTAGGGGCAGCAGAGAATCCATACTTGCAGCAATCAAAAACAACAAACCAACTTTAGTTGATTTACCAACAGTTGATATAAATGCAGTTATTCAATATTCCGATCTAGTTGCACAGTTTAAAACAGCATTAGAAAGTATTGGAGGTATTGCTATTGAAATAAATTCGTTAGAAGATTTAAAAACTGAAATCAATCAAGAAAAACAAGCTGGAAATTATATAGCTAATACCATTCCTGCTTTAGGATCGGTTGACGCAACTCTTGAAACGCTTACAGCGAATGAATTAGAAGCTGTTCATAAATCATATCTACAAGCTACTATTGGAATTGCAGAAAATGGCTCAGTTTGGTTATATGAGCATCAAATGGTGAACAGATTGTTGCCCTTTATTTGTCAGCATTTGGTAATTGTATTAGAAAAGAAAAATATTGTAGCCACCATGCATCATGCATACCAACATATAGAAGCTGAAAAGGAAGGTTTTGGTTTGTTTTTAGCTGGACCATCTAAAACAGCAGACATTGAGCAGAGTTTAGTAATTGGAGCTCATGGGGCAAGAAGTTTAGTTGTATATTTAGTATAACATAAAATTTCATGATTTTATAATAATATTTTGGTGGGATGGAGTTTCATAAAGTTTTATTTTTAGTAGTGTAACCCTTTTACACTGTGTCTAAGTTCAGTATTGAAATTATTCTATTTCATAAATCTCCAGATCATCAATTTCCTGTCTGCTTCTTGTACTTCTTATGCCAAAGAAACCATGTGTAAGTGAAGTTGCGTCAGTATAGTTAAAGAAGATTTTTCCATTTACTTTAAATTCAACTAAACCATTTTTTACAACAATTTCAATTGAATAGGTTTTATTGGCTTCCAGTAAATGAGCTGCATCTTTAAACTCTCCTAAAATTTGTTTATCGCCTTTGGCAGAATATTTTCTAAATCTTGTTGTAGTATTATAATTGCCTCCAAATCCAACGTAGTACATGCTTAGTGAATCATATTCTTTAAAACCAGCACTTCGTTTAAACATGTTGTTTTGCAAAGAATCAGTAACCATCCAAAAAAAATTACAATCCGATAATCTATCATTTTTACCACCTTGTAAAATGACGGTGCGTTTCATTTTTATCAATAAATTTCCTTTTAATTCCTGTTTCAGCCAAACTGTTGCACCATTGTAGGTATCTAATAATAGTTTACCATTTCGAGTGGTAATAATTTCCGAATCAGCTTTTTGTTTTTCAATAATCCAGTTGTTTAATGATTTGCTGAAATCATCTTTAAATAGCAATTGTTTAATCTTGTAATCAACTTGACTATTTGCTTTAAATGCAATTAGTAAAACAATTACAGAAAATATTTTTCTAATCATTTTACTTCCAGTTTTATTGCATCATACATAACACCTGCACCTTCTTTTACACTGCTTAAATTAAAGCTGATTGTATTGTTACCTTGCTTTAATAATGCAGCAGGAAATTTAATTTTTTTTAGCTGATAATAACCACCAGCAATTGCCGAACGATACACGCTTACATCGTTGCCTGCTCTTATTCTTACAACATTGGTTTCATTCACCAAAATTTCTAATACGGGGTTTCTTGCATAACCTGCAATGGCGATGATTAATGTAGCAGTATCATTATATGGTTTGGTTACTTCAAAATTTATTTTCCAGCTGCCTTGTTTGGTTTGGGCATAGTACCAATCTTTAGATGCATCGCTTTTACCAATTGTAAAATTTATATCGGCGGGTGGTATTTTAAACACACTGTAATAACGCTTATGGTTACTTAAATTAAAGCCAGTTGTTTTTCTATCAGCTTCACCAATTTGCCAGAGTAGTTCACCATTTGTTTTTGGAAGCCAGTTTAGTTTGCCTAAAATTTTTGTAACCTCTGGTTGAATAATGATAGCTGTTTTTTTAAATTCTTCAGTTTGATTACTACCATAAGCATACAAAGTATATGTACCTGCTCTAATATGTTTAATATTAAAATACCCTTTCTCATTAGTAGTGCCATAGTATATATAGCCTTTACTTTGTGCTTGCCAATCTAAACTATCAGCAGCTAAAACAATATGTGTTCCTTTTAGTGCAGGTTTACCATTAACAAATAAATTGCCACTTATCGAACCTCGTTGCAATGGATATTGTTCATGCAGCATCCAACTATAAGGCCATTGCTTAATCTCTTTACTGGCTTGGGTTTTAGCATCTGACCAAACAGCATCAATATTATTTCCTTTATTGGTATATAATAAAAACGGACCATCGAGTTTCGTCCAGTCATCACCAATTTTGTTATCGCCTTTTCTGGTGTCACTTAAAAAATGCCCACAGTTAAACATGCAAATCATAAAAGGAGTGGAGTGTACATTTTGGTATTGCTTTGTTGGACCACCATTCAAGTATTCGTGGCTTGCCTGAATTACAAATAAGCCTAATCCACTTTTTTCGCCAGCCATTCCATGTACATGCCTCCCTTCAATATAATCTGCATAATCGTACTTAGTATAAAAAGAACTATCACTCAATTTATATGTCCAATCTTGCACACCATCTTTTAAATCACTCATAGGCGGCATTGAACCTTGGATACTGTCACGAACCAAATGATAATCGAATAATTTTTCATCAGCCTTCAATCCCCAACGGGTTTGTCCATAATCAGCCAAAGAATCTGTTGCTTTATGGCTTTGAACTAAATAACAATATATACCACTTAAATCTTTGGTTAAGACATAGTGTAAATCGTAGATAAAATGATTTTTTTGTGTTGTTGTAAAAGAAATCTCAATTAACTCTTTGGTTTGCCTTATTAGTTGATACTTAGACGGAAACATTGAAAATCCCGGACCTAACAAGTAGCCTCTTCCTTTTGAACCTAATAAACTGATTTTGTTGCGGTTAATGAGTTTTTCAATATCGGCATTATTTTTATTAAAAGTTACTGTAATGAATTGATTTGATAGTGTCACTGTTTTTATTTCATCTACAATCAATAGTGTCCTAAACGATTTTTTAATTTTATAAATTAATTAATTTTAGTTGTGTGTAGGATGGTATTAATCGTTTTTTAGAAAAGTACCCCTTGTATTGTAATTTGTGGGTCATCAGTATGT
>JBIKRV010000025.1:0-49172 GCA_044348985.1 Chitinophagaceae bacterium | reverse complement strand
TCTCCATCCATTGCATCTTTATTATCGCTTGATGCTGTGTTGAAGCGTACGAACATATTATCGGATGGATAGTTGTTGTATAATACTTGTAATTCTAGTAAACCTGACTGAGTAGTTGTTCTAAACATTATGGTTGTATCGGTTGATGTCTTATCTGCCTCAACAAAGGCAATCGATGTTGCCGAACTTGGCTGCACAACAAATACTCCATTCATTGGCAAACTGGCTGCACTGCCCACCAGTTTGGTTCTATAAGCTCCGGCTGTTGGGCCAGCTTGTGCATCCCAATACCAAAACTGTGTTCCAATATTGGTAGTTGCACTTAATCTTGCACCTAAGTTTACTGGGGATGGATATGGATTACCCAATACACTATAACCTGTGGGTACTGATATAGTTTGATTGCCTGTATTAACTGAACCTATCATATCTAAAATTACTGCATTGGGTGTTGGATTACCCCCTGTTAAGGCCGTTGGTTGGCTTCTGTCGCCACGTATTAAGACACGTACACCTTGATACTGTGACCAACTTGCATCACTCGTACTAGTAAAAGCCTTCCAGCTTTGTGCAGCATTATCAAACCAAAATGAGGATGCTGCATTGGTTGATGTCGGGTCAAAACCTGCTCCTGCACTTGGGCCACCAGTTCCTGCTGTAGTACCATCTCCTGTTACATAAATGTTATCTATTAAACTCGACATGCTTAGTGAACTATTAAACGGATTACCCAGAAAACGTGAACTTCTGCGACCACCAGGTATATAACGTTCCATTTTTAGGGTACCAGTTATTGTACCTCCCAAAGTAGCAATTGAAGCAGTATTATTAGCTGTAGATTTTAAAGTAAGAAATCCCCCTGTAATTAAGCTTGCTCCATTGGTGACAGTTAGCCTACCAGACAAATTTTGTGCAGCCGAAAAACTGGCAGACGAACTATTTAGTGTAAAATCAAACAAATTATTAGAAGAAGAAAGAGATGAAAATCCCGAATTCGAAGCAAAACTTATTTGGCTATATGGTTTTGTAGCAGTTGAATTTGAAGTTGTTGAAACTGTGTAATAATATGGCAATGTTACCGAAGAAACTGTTCCTCCTGGGTTTTGTGTGGGCAACTGAGCAAATAAACCAGTGTTATACCCTGCAAAACATAGAAAATTGAATGAAGTTGGTCTTCCTCCACCGTTTGTTACAGCCGACCATGGAATTCTCACTTCAAATACTGTTGAAACATTTGACTTTGATAAGCTACCCGTTGTAGCACTCCCCCATCCACCACTTCCATTATGGTATTTATAATCGTCATACCCAGGCTTCAAATAAGCGAAAAAATCAGCCCTAAAAGGTAATGTTGTTGTTAATCCATCATAACCTGTCCCTGTTAAAGCACCATCGGTATTTGTACCACCATTTATTGTTGCAACAGGGTTATGATCAAAATAAAAAACCAACGCATCATTGGTATTATTATAATTTGAAACAGCTACATACAAATTGGTATTATCCCATGTCATAAACCAATTAAGACCACTAGACTGCTGATTAAACCCATTTACATGAGTTCCATATTCATTTGCTGAAATGAAGCCATCTATAGTTGGCGTAGTAAACTGTGCAAATAAAATTTGCTTAAAAAATAGCATACAAAAAGTAAGTAGAACTTTTCTCATAAACAATCGTTTTTAAAGTAAAATCTATAATGTGTACAAAGCACAAATACATTTTCCATATTTCCAAACTTTTAGAATGTTTTTTTTGTAATACATATTTTACTAAAAAGTTTTGTGTACTTAGTACACATTGTTACTTTTACCATCGCAATATTTCTTGTGTAACAAAACGATACGCCTTTTATGAAACAAAAAATTACCACATTTTGGGTTAGGACTTTACTATTGCTCATTGTTTTTACAGCAACGATTCAATTTTCAGTTAATGCACAACAACGTGTAAAAAAAGTGATATTCCAAGCTTTTTGGTGGGATTACTGGAACGAGAATTATCGTTTTGGCTGGGCAAATTATTTAACAGAATTGGCACCTCGTTTAAAAGCTGCCGGCTTTAATGCCATTTGGATTCCACCAGCTATGAAGCAAGCCAATCCTGACTTTGTAGGATATATGCCATTTGATAATTATGATTTGGGCGATAAACGGCAAAAAGGAAATGGACATCCTTTAAACGATAGAATGCGTACTCGTGTTGGTACAAAAGACGATTTATTAAGAATGATTGCAGTAATGCATGCTAATGGTATTGAAGTGATACATGATGTGGTATTAAATCACAATGGAGATGCTGGTGGTGGCGTAAATACTTTTGGTGCACCTGCTCCTGTTGGTAGTGCAGGTGCTGGAGGACAAGACCCTGCAAGTGGTTCTACTGGTACTGCAAGTGGGTTTAAAAACTTTCGTTATGTAAGTTATAGCTCACCTGCATTAGATGAATTTCAGAATGATTATTGGACAAGGAGTGGTCGATGGGCAAAAAATTATCAAAACTTTTATAACTGCACAAGCGGTTGTAATGATATAAACTCAATGTTTTGGGGGCCAGATATTAACTACGATGCCAGTGCTATTGGACAAAGCTCTAATATACCAACAAGTGGATCAACGGTAATTAGTGGTGTTACACGAAATTATTATAATCCCGTTCAGCCCAATAATTACATGCAGGATAATGCAAAAGATTGGTTATTGTGGTTAAAAAAACAAACTGGTAGCGATGGCTGGCGTTGGGATGCCGTAAAACATTTTTCTTTAGCAACACAAGAAACAAGTATTTGGCATTCAAAATATAATCCATCATTATCTGCTTTACAAGCAGGTGGACAAGATATGTTTTGCGTAGGTGAATGGATTGGAGATCAATTTCAGTTAGATACTTACGCCAATAATATTGCTTCGCCAACTACACCGGGTGGAGTAACAAATGAAAAGCATACTGGTACTTTCGATTTTGGATTGCGTGGTTACAATACTTCTGGTAATGGAGGATTATTTCAATTGGTGCGTGGCAACGGCAGTTTTAATATGCAAAATTTACCGAGTGAACAACAAGGTTTTAGATTCTTTGATTATCCCGGTGGTTTAAGGGTTCATAGAAGTGTAAATTTTGTAAATAGTCATGATACTTACCGCCCGGTTTTGCAATCTAATGGAAATTTTGCTCAACCTTTAGGCGTAAATGGTAATACAGGTTGGAATACTGGAAGTGAATTAGGCGGAAATGGCCAACACTTAGATCCTCGTGAACCAAGGTTATTTGCTGCTTATGCTGCTGCATTTGCAATGGACGGAAATCCATTGGTGTTTTTTGAAGATTTATTTGATATTGGTACAACGGGAAAAAGATATTCGCATTTACCACAAAGTACAACCGATTTACCTGCAAGGGGAGATATTATTAACTTAATGCAAGCACATCAGCGTTTAGCATTTAAAGATGGTGATTATGGTGTACCGACTGCTTCTAACTCTCCATTTTATCAATCAGGAAGTGCAGCAGATCATTTAGTTTTAGAAAGAGTAGGCAAAGCAATAATCGGTATTACCGATGCATTTAATTCTACAGCCAATAACAGTGCCGATCAGCTAGTTTATTGTAAGGTAAACGATGCATGGCCAGTAGGTACAATTTTATATGACTATTCTGGTGCTCATGGCATTTCAACAGTAACTATTCCAGCAGATAGAAGAGTACTTATACAAACTGCTCCCGTTGGGCATACTATTTCAAATGCATTTGGGCATGGTTATTCAATTTGGGCTCCGGTTCCAACTGGAGTAATTGTTACATCGGTTAATGACTTATACAATTATTTGGCTACTTACAATCAGCCAAGAGCAACCACAACCCAGCAAGAATGGGAAATGGCCGATGATTTGGGCGATAGTCATTGTGAAAGTTTAGGACAAGGTGGGGCTTTGCCAACCAATAATACCAACCAACGAGTGGCAGGCAAAATTTACGTTGCTGCTGGTCAGCCAATAACTTACTTTGTAAAACCAGAGGTAAATGGAACAAATATTACTGTTGCACTTTGGGATTTAGATGGTAACAAGTTGCATGAAATAAGTGGGGTTACTTCAACATCTTCTCCACTAACTGGAACTTACTCAACAAATTATTCAGGTTGGGTAGTGATTAAAGTAAGAAATACAACCAATACACAAGCAGGACAAAAATGCTGGGTTAACGTTACTTACACTGCTCCAACAGTTGTTGATACAAGAGCAACTATCAATGCTTTTGCAACAAGGGCAGCAATTTGGACAGGAAATAAAGGAACAAATATTCCAACAGATTGTGGAAATTGGGAAGAAGGTAGAATGCCAGGAGCAGGAATAGATTTAATTATACCAGCATATTCGACTCCATCGCCTCAATTCACCAGTTCTTTAACTGTAAAAAATCTAACTGTTATGCCTGGTGCAACTTTAAATATGAGTTTATCAGAAGAACTTAACATTACTGGTAATATTAATAGCGTAGGTTTTATAAATGCAAGAGCTGTTTGCAACGGTACTAGCTTGCAATCTATTATTGGAGGAGGAACTTTTACAGGTTTGAAAATTGCGAACAGTAATCATGTTCAACTCGTTAATGGTTCCATATTAATAGGTAATTTATTAGACTTATCATCTGTGGGCAATCTTATTTTACAAGATAATAATGTTACCATTAATTCAGGAAGTGGTAGTATTGGCGGTGCAAGTTCTGCAAGTTATATTCAAACAGCTAATACTACATCAACAGGTGGTTCATTAATTAGAAATGTGTCATCAACTGCAGTAAGTTTTCCTGTTGGTAATACCAATTTTACGCCTGTAACACTAACTAATACTGGTACTGCTACCAACTTTAGTGTAAGGGCTTTTGAAAGTGTTTTACAAAATGGTACTTCAGGAACTGCAATGAGTACAACAGGGTTATTAAACAAAACTTGGCTTATTACGCCAACAACTACAACAGGTTTAAATGTAACTGCTAGTTTTAGTTGGAATGCAATTGATGAGGGTAATACCTTTAACAGAAACAGTGCAGCAGTTGGTAGAAATCCAATAGATGCAAGCAATACTTGGTTTAGAGTTTCTGCAAATGCAGCAGCAACTGGCACAAATCCATATTCATTAACTGCAACTGGCATTACGTTATTCTCAGCATTTAGTTTGTTTAGTGCAAATAATGTGTTGCCTGTAACATTCTTAGATTTCTCAGGAGAATTAAAAGGCAAACAAGTGCAATTAAAATGGACTACAGGTGCCGAAATAAATAATAAAGGCTTTAATGTTGAACGTTCTTTAAATGGTACTGATTTTACAGCTATTGCATTTGTAAGTGCTGCTAATACAAGCAGTGCTGTTCACAATTATCAGTTTGTAGATGAAGTAAAAGGAAAACGTATTTACTACCGTTTGCAGCAAGTTGATAACGATGGGAAAGCAACTTACAGTAATGTTGTTGTAATCAATAATAACAGTTCAATTCAGTTGGTGCAGGTTGTACCAAATCCTGTAAAAAATACATTCGACTTAATTGCAGGTGCATCAGTTACTGCAGCAACTAAAGTTCAAATAGATATTCATACTACGACAGGCGTATTGGTTAAATCAATAAATGGAAGTTTTGATGTAGTTAGAAATGCTGTTAAAAACAGTTTATCAAATCAGCCAGCGGGTATGTACTTCTTCACCATTCAATCTGATGGAGATATACAAAGAATAAAAGTGCTGAAACAATAATATTATTGAACAGTATTTAGTAAAACGGCAGTTGATTTTTCAGCTGCCGTTTTTAATGCTACACACTGAGTATTGCTGTATAAAAAATCATCCGAAGGCTGAGCTATTTGAAAAAGTTAGCAATCATTAACTTCTAATATGGTTTTGTGTGAGTATTCAAGCTACGATTTCCAATTTGTCTAAAATATCACAGCAATAACTTGGTAGATTTAAAAGGTTATTATCGATTGGTATTACCATTTTACTTCATCAACTAATGAGGCATTCTATAAGTTTTATGTAGGACAAGATGCTTCATCTTTAAATTGTAATTAAGAGTAAACTAATTTACTTGGCATAAAAAAAGCTGCAATAGAATCGCAGCTTTTTAGAATCAGGTATTAAGTATCTTGGAATTAATCAACTTTAACTTTTAATACATCTGTAATTAAACCATTGTTGGTAAAACGTACATAGTACAAGCCTTTGGCTGAAGGAGCATCCATGCTTAAGGTTGTAACACCACCTGCATGTAAATAAGATTTAGCAGCAACTTTTTTGCCATCAGCTGTAAAAATTTCAGCAGTATAATTTGTTGGTTTATCGTTGTTTATAGAAACTTTAATAGCATCTTTAACAGGATTACTTAATAACTCAATTGATTTTTTGCCAGCAACTTTTAGGAAAACTGCATTGCAGTAATTAAAAGAACCATCTTTGTCAACCAATTTTAATCTGTACCAAGTATTTTGTGCAATTGCCAAGCCAGTAGTATAAGTGCTATTGCTTCCTTTAGCAATTACTGTTGCAACTTTATTCCAGTTAACAGCATTATTACTTGCTTCTACCTCATAATGGCTGAAGTTAATTTCGTTGGTAGACGCCCAAGAAAGATTTGCAGTACCATTTTTTATTTCTCCTTTGAAATAACCCAATGTTGCTGGCATTGTTACGTTGGTAACGTAATTGCTTAAAGATGTAGTACTTTGTGGAGGATTCCATCCTGCACTATTATTATCATTAGGTATTGCATCAAAACAACCATGATCATTTGCATTCCCACCAATAATAAATTGTACATCACACAATAAGCCAAAACCGATAATTGAACGTGGTACTCTTATTTCTATAAAGCCATTATTAGAACCATCGAATGTGCCTTTAACTTCTGTACCACCTGCATTTACATTTGTTCCAGTTCCTGTCCAAGCTGTGCCACTCCAAACATGGTATTCTGCATAATTACCACCAGCAATATCACCTCTAAATAGAAAATCAGGCTTGTTGGTGTGGTTGTAAGTAATTTGACGTCCCCAAGAATCGGTAGCACTTCCGCCGGATTTAGTATTAACTGCAAAAATGAATTGTTGCCAACTTGCTGCTGTACATTCTGCTCCAAAATAAACATAGTTTGCATCGGAAGTAACATACAATTTTTTGGCATTTGCAATATCCCAGCCTGTAGTACCATTTCCTAATGCTACTTCAGTTCCCCAGCCTTCTGAAGGACTGTAAACTCCATTAATTGTAGGTGTTCCTGCAAATGTAGCAGTAGAAGCTACAAACGATAAAAGCGTAAAAATTTTCTTCATAACAATCGTGTTTAGTTTTTATTGTGTACAAAGTACACAGTTTTTTGTTTTAAAAAAAAATTTCTCAAAAAAAATTATCAATTAGTTTTACCGCCATGTGGATGATTTGTAAAAAAGAATGGCAACAATTTTTCAGTAACCTTACTGGTTATATGGTAATTGTGGTGTTTTTAATCGTAAACGGATTGGCATTATTTGTATTTGAAGGCAACATTTTTTCGTTTGGATATGCCACATTAGAACGTTTTTTTCAATTAGCCCCTTGGATTTTGCTCTTGTTAATTCCTGCTGTTACCATGAGGAGTTTTGCAGATGAGTTTAAATCGGGTACCTATGAAGTTTTAAAAACCTTACCCTTAACCCAACGAAATATTGTTACAGGTAAATTTTTGGGTAGTTTTTTGGTGGCAGTTGTAGCACTTTTACCAACACTTATTTATATCACTTCTATTCAGCAATTAGCTGTAGGTGATGGGTTGGATATTGGAGCAACTATGGGAGCTTACTTAGGTTTGTTTTTTTTAGCAGCTGTTTTTAGTGCCATTGGAATTTGTGCCAGTAGTTTTACCAACAATGCAGTGGTTGCTTTTATCATTAGTTTAATTGGTTGTGCTTTATTGTACTATGGATTTAATGCCATTAGCAAATTACCTGCATTAAATGGTGGAGCAGATTATTATATAGAAATGATGGGCATTGATTTTCATTACAGTAGTATTAGTAGAGGTGTAATTGATACAAGAGATGTGATTTATTTTGTGAGCATCACAGGCTTGTTGTTGTTGATTACAGAAAGAAATTTGAATAAGAAATAATCATTGTTGAATAGAGTTGATATTGTTGATGCCGATAGCTATCGGCAGTTCGACGCCACTAAAGTTCAATTGAAAAACTTCAGCTGGTTACATAAAAAAAATACATGCAGAAATTATTAGTACATAAATGGGGTTGGGTTATTTTGATTGCAGCATTTGTTGCCATCAACTTTATTGCAAGTGTTGTACACACAAGATTTGACCTGACCAAGGAAAAACGTTTCACTGTTGGAAAAGCTACTAAAGAAGCATTGAAAAATTTAGACGATAAAGTTGAAATCACTGTTTTCTTAAATGGAGATTTGCCATCGGGCTTTCAAAAATTAGCCAATACCACAGCCGATTTTTTACAATTGTTAAAAGAAAATAACAGCTCTAAAATTTCCTATCGTTTTGTTGCTCCCGATGCCGATATGCCTGATGCTGATAAAAAATATCAGGATACATTGGTGGCCATGGGTGCAACGCCAATTAACTTAACTGTGCAAATAAAACAGGGTCAAGAAAGCAAGCTTTTGTTTCCTTATGCATGGGTTAAATACAAAGACCACGATGAGTTAATTAATTTGTATAGTGGCAAAAGCAGAATGATTACACAAGATGAAATTAATGGTGCAGAAGCCATGATGGAATACAAATTTTTAAAAGCTTTCGATGGCTTTGGGAATCCTGAAAAACCTTTGGTAGCTTATTCATTTGGCAATGGTGAAATTACTGATGCAAGAACGTATGACTTATTGCAAACCCTGCGTAAAGACTATAATCTATTTACGTTTGATATTAATAAACGACCTGCAATACCCGATACGTTTAAAGTAGTGATGATTGTTAAACCTAAATTGCAGTTTAGCGAAGACGAAAAATTAAAAATTGATCAATATTTATTACGTGGTGGTAAAGTGCTTTGCTTTATTGATAACTTAAATGCTGAGCAAGATAGTTTGAGTTTAAAACCAGAATTGGTTGCCTACGATAGAAACTTAAATCTAACCGATTTATTCTTTAAATATGGCATTCGAATTAATACAGATTTGGTAATGGATTTGCAATGCGATTTTATGCCATTTGCTGTTGGTGGTACACAAGATAAGCCACAGTATGAATTTTTGCACTGGAATTATTATCCGCTGTTTGAAAGCAAAAACAATCACCCCATTAATAAAAATATGGGCTTAATTGCTGGGCGTTTTGTAAACTCAATTGATACGGTTAAAGCTAATGATGTTACGAAAACTGTTTTACTATCAACTTCCTCAAATTCAAGAAGATTGGGCACTCCGGCAATGATTAGTTTAAACGAAAACAGAAATACCCCTGAAGATGCTGCATTTAAAAATAAAGATATTCCTGTTGCTGTTTTATTGGAAGGTCGGTTTACGTCATTCTTTAAAAATAGAGTTACACAATTGCAATTAGATAGTTTAAAGCAATTAGGAGTTCCATTTGTGCAAGAAAGTATTGCCGATGGAAAAATGATTGTAGTTGCCGATGGAGATATGGTATTAAACGATGTTTCTCAAAAGCAAGGTCCATTGCCAATGGGCATGAATTTATTTACAGCAGGCACTCAATACGAATACCAATTTGCTAACAGAGAGTTTTTATTAAATAGCTTAGAATATTTAACCAATAAGCAAGGCATTATAGAAGCCAGAAACAAAGACTTGGTTTTGCGTTTATTAAATAGCAAGCAGGTAGAAGAAGATAAATTAACCTGGCAAATCATAAATATAGGATTGCCTGTAGTATTAATTATAATTACTGGTTTTGCATACCAGCAATTACGCAAAAAGAAATATGCAGCTTAGTTTTTTAAATTGAATTATGACAACACATCAAATTGTTTACTTAGTTTTTGGAATTGTTTTAGTAGTTGCTTTGATTTTTGATTTGGGATTACTCAACAAAAAAGATAAAATCATAACTATTAAAACTGCATTGAAGCAAACCCTGCTATGGGTAACGTTGGCTTTAGGTTTTTTTGTTTTTATGTGGATTGAAGAAGGGCAAAAAACGGCACTCGAATATTTGAGTGCCTACCTAATGGAATGGAGTTTAAGTATCGACAATATTTTTGTTTTCATCCTTATTTTTTCGGCCTTTAGTGTAAAAGAAAAATTTTATGGCAGGGTATTGTTACTAGGAATTTTAATGGCTATACTGTTTAGAATTATTTTTATAACAGTAGGTGTAGCACTAGTAGAAAGGTTTAGTTGGGTATTGTATTTGTTTGGAGCATTTTTATTGTTTACTGGCTACAAAATGTTTACTGCAAATGACGATGAAGAGTTTAAGCCACAAGACAGTAAAATTTATAAATTCTTACAACGCTTTTTACCATTGGCTCCACACGATGGCGATGGTAAATATGTGATTAAAGAAAATGGCAAACCAGTGTACACTACCCTTTTTGTAGTGGTTATTATGCTGGCAGCAATTGATTTGGTTTTTGCCCTAGATTCCATTCCAGCAGTAATGGGCATAAGCCGAGATAAATTGGTAATTTATACTTCTAATATTTTTGCAGTTTTGGGTTTGCGAAGCTTGTTCTTTTTATTACGTGGAGCAGTTTCTAAATTCGATTATCTGCAACAAGGTATAGCAATTGTATTAGTGTTTATTGGTGCAAAAATGTTGGGTGAACATTACATAAGCATGTATATAGATAAGAATGTTCAGGTAGCCATTTCATTAGGTGTTATCTTGGTTTGTATAAGTGGGTCTATCTTTTACTCTATTTTTATGAACAAAAAAGGAGTACCAAAAGATGTAGAAGATTAGTTTGTATTTAAATGTATAATTACCATAAGGCTTCTCCCGATAGCTATCGGGATGTACATTCAGTTCAATACTCAACAATTTTAATTTTGAACTATACAATACAACATATTGGATCCATTATAAAAGCATCAAATGCTCAATTTACTGATGCAGTAATTGAGCATTTATTAATTGATAGTCGTAAAATCATTTTTCCTGACGCCTCCTTATTTTTTGCCTTACACAGCAATCGTAGAAATGGTCACGAATTTATCAAAGAAGTGTATGAACGTGGTGTTCGGAACTTTGTAATTGATGCAAATTTTGATGCTACGAATTTCCCACAAGCCAACTTTTTAAAAGTAGAAAATACTTTACAAGCATTACAAAGATTAGCAGCTTTTCATCGTTCACAATTCAACATTCCTGTTATTGGTATTACTGGAAGCAATGGTAAAACAATTGTAAAAGAATGGCTGTACCAGTTACTTTCTGCCGATTATAATATTGTTCGAAGTCCACGTAGTTACAACTCTCAAATTGGTGTTCCATTAAGTGTTTGGCAAATGAATAGTCAACACACATTGGCCATTTTCGAAGCTGGAATTTCTACTGTTAACGAGATGGAAAATTTGCAGCAAGTAATTCAACCAACCATTGGTATATTAACCAATATTGGTAATGCACATGATGAAGGTTTTGAAGATTCAATACAAAAACTAAAAGAAAAAATTAAACTATTTTCTACTACTGAATATGTAATTGCAAGAGCCATTGATGTACCGAAAAATACAGATTTTAAAAAATGGGGAACAAGCAAGGAAAACAGTTTTGTAATAAAATCTATTCAACAACAAAAGAGTAATACGTTAGTTGAGTTGAATTATGAAAATCAAACCAACAATTTTTCAATTCCATTTATTGATACTGCAAGTGTAGAAAATTTCATCACCTGTATTTGTGTAATGCTTCAATTGAATTATCAGGCAGCAATTATTCAGGAAAGAATTCAACAATTGCAACCTGTAGAAATGCGGATGCAATTAAAAAAAGCCATCAACAATTGTTCAGTTTTAAACGATAGTTATAGCAACGATATTTCTTCATTAAGTATAGCATTAGATTATTTAAAACAACAATCGGGTAATAATAATACAACAGTAATTTTATCCGATATTTTGCAATCAGGCTTACAGGATGAAGTTTTGTATAAACAAGTTGCAGCTGAATTACAGCAACGAAATATTCATCGTTTTATAGCAATAGGAGAGCAGTTGCACCAGCATCAGCACTTGTTTACAGAAGCTGTAGCACAAACTGTTTTTTATTTATCCGTCGAAGATTTTTTACTGCAAACAACCACCCATCATTTTAAGGATGAATTTATTTTATTAAAGGGTGCAAGGGTATTTGCTTTTGAAAGAATCAGTAAATGGCTGGAGCAAAAAGTGCATCAAACGGTAATGGAAATTAATTTGTCGGCAATGGCTCATAATTTAAAAGCTTACCAAAATTATTTACAGCCATCTACCAAATTAATGGCAATGGTAAAAGCGTTTAGTTATGGTAGTGGTACAGCAGAAGTTGCTCGTTTATTACAGTTTCACAAAGTAGATTATTTGGCTGTAGCTTATGCTGATGAAGGTGTAGAATTACGCAAAGCTGACATCGGTTTACCCATCATGGTAATGAATACAGATGAAGCAGGTTTTGATGCGTTGATTGAATACAATCTGGAACCAGAGATTTATTCATTTCGTATGTACGAAGCTTTCCATCATTATTTGCAACAACAAGCAATTACACAATTTCCTGTTCATATAAAATTGAATACAGGCATGAATCGTTTGGGTTTTGATGAACCTGACGTAATGAGTATTGCAAGTTTATTAAAGCAGCACAATACCATGATGGTTAAATCTGTTTTCTCTCATTTTACAAGTAGTGAAGCAGCCGAACATGATGCATTTACTCTGCAACAAGCTGAATCATTTCAACAATCTTGCACTTGCATTCAAAATCATTTAGGTTACTCTTTCATCAAGCATATTGCCAATACTGCAGGTATTTTTCGTCATCCCAATTTACAAATGGATATGGTTCGTTTGGGCATTGGTTTGTATGGAGTTGATAGTGCCAATGGAAAAGACATTCACCTGCAAACTGTAGCATCCTTAAAAACAACCATTGCACAAATACGAACTGTAAAAGCAGGTGATACAGTTGGTTATAATAGAAAAGGAATTGTTACCAGAGATAGTAAAATAGCCACCATTCGTATTGGTTATGCAGATGGTTTCAGCAGAAAAATGAGCAATGGAGTTGGTAGTGTTTATGTAAACAATCAATTGGCAAAAGTGGTTGGCAATGTGTGCATGGATATGGTCATGATTGACATCACAGATATTGAAAATGTAAACGAAGGAGATATTGTAGAAATATTTGGCAGCAATTTGCCAGTTCAGCAAGTAGCTCAATGGTGTGGCACAATCAGCTACGAAATCATGACTTCAATTAGCCAGCGTGTTAAGAGAATTTATATTGAGGAATAACTTTTTTACCACAAAGACACAAAGAACACGAAGCCAACCTCAGTGAAACTCCTTTTTCAACTCTTTAACTCTTTGGTAAAAACTTCGCTTCAATAAATGCCCAACAATATTCTTCAGTACAAGCCAATAACTATTGCCTGTTACAAAAAATATTGCTCTCTTCAATTCGTGCAATAAAAAACTACTTCACACTCAACTTCAAAAAAGCATTCACAAATTCTTTATCATGCTTCATCTCAATGGTATAAAAACTTTTTAATAAACTATTTTTCTCTTTAGCTACATTTTTTTCATCATCAAAAATTTTCAATGCATTAGTAATTGTTTCTCCTTTACTGACTGCAAATAATAAGAAATCAGTTCTTAAAAATTCCGATGGTCTGCTGGCATTTTCTATATCCAATTCTCCATTTGCATTAAATATTCTGTAAGTTGGATAATTACCTCCAGCCATGGCAATTTCATAAGTGCTGGCAGGACTGTATAAATGAATGGCTTTGGGCATGGGCAGCTTATTTAAAGCTTCTTTCCATTCTTCTGTACTTTGTTTAAAACTAATGGTAATGAAAACAATATTACTATCCATTTGCATGGCATGCAATCGTTGCTGTAGCAATTTTGAATAAGGCATTTCTGCTCTGCAAGGTGGGCATGCAGGGAACCAACAGTCTACATACACCACTTTTCCTTTTAATGAATCCAAATTGTATTTTTTTCCAGCCGTATCTTCAAATATAAATTGATTGAGTTTATAGGTTTTTTGCTGGGCTTGCAAACCCACCCAATTACACATCAATATCAGTAACAACAAAATTTTATCCTTCATAAAGTTTAAAGATAAGTGAAGCTTTTCAATTCATTAAAGCCACTACGCAATTCCCCTATCTTTGCCCATCTTAAAACCATACAGCACAGTGAAAGCAAGAAATATTATACTTATTATTTTGGCAGTTATCATTGCCGACCAAGCTTTAAAATTTTATATCAAACTCAACTATTTTACTGGTGAGGAACACAGAGTTTTGGGCAATTGGTTTCGCCTGCATTTTGTAGAAAATGAAGGTATGGCCTGGGGCTGGAAATTTGGTGGCGGTTTTGGAAAAATTGCTTTAACACTATTCCGTTTGGTGGCTGTTATCTGGGGAACTTTTTTAATTAAAGATTTTATCAAAAAGCAAATGCACAAGGGCTTCATTATTTGTGCAGGATTAATTTATGCAGGTGCATTGGGTAACTTAATCGATAGTATGTTTTATGGTTTAATTTTCGATAGCAGTTACGATGGTGAACACACACAATATTTTGGTGTGGTTGCAAAAGCATTCAGTAATATTCATTATGGTACATTTTTGCATGGTAAAGTGGTCGATATGTTATACTTCCCATTATTGAGAGGTAATTTTCCTACTTGGGTTCCTTTTTGGGGTGGCGAAGAATTTGAGTTTTTCCGTCCAGTTTTTAATATTGCCGATGCTTCAATTTCTGTTGGTGTAATTACGATTTTAATTTTTCAAAACAAATTTTTCAAACACCACGAAGAACCTAAAACATCAACAATAGAAACTGAAACTTTGATAGACGACAATAGTCAGGTGTCGTAAATTTTTGTTACCAACTGTAGTACTACTATGAAACATCTGTTGCAACGATAGTTTGTTATCAAATTTTCTTTCAGTGAAAGAAAATTTGATAACCACTCTTCAACGTTCATAACATTATTCAGCAATCATGAACAATCAGCTCAACTATAAAAATTTTGCAATAGCTGCAATTGTTACAGCTATTGCATCATTGTTGTTGTTTTATTGTTCTTATGCTGTTGGAAAAAATCAGCTCTTCCTTTTATTGAATAATGATTATGGTACAACTACTGATTTTTTCTTCAGTTGCTGGACTTACCTTGGCGATGGAGCAGTTTGGGCAATATTATTGTTTGTATTCATTAAATACAGCAAACAAAATATTCCTTTACTAGTTGCTGCATTCGTTATTTGCACATTATTGGTGCAGGTTTGTAAATACATTATTGTGCCCAACGAGTTACGTCCTGTTTCAGTAATTCAACCAACTTCTTTAATTCATATGGTTAAAGGTGTAGAGCCACATGAAACTGCCAGCTTTCCATCAGGGCATACATCGGCAGCCTTTTCTTTTTTCTTAATGGGCTGTTTACTCATTCATAAAAACTGGGTTATTCCTGTAGGGTTTATTTATGCAATTTTAGTAGGCTATTCTAGAATCTATTTGGCCCAACATTTTCCCTTCGATGTTGCTGCTGGTATGTTTGTGGGAATTATTACTGTTGCTTTATCTATGCTAATTCAGCAATGGTTTAATAGAAGAAAGTCAACCATCTTATCATCTAATTAAAATAATTTTTTCTGTATTTTTTCGAGCTATCTAATCCGTGCAATTACGTACCTCAGTAGCAACTTTTTCCGTAGTGGGTTTTGTGTCCTTTACAACTTCTCGAGAAACATCTATTTCAGTAATCCCAAATCAGGCTATGAATACTTATGTGCTTAAAAACGAATTGTTGTTCTAAAATCAAAATATCATATTGAATAGTTTTTCCTTTGCAAAGAATTGTATTCTTGTAACAAGTTCATAAAATCTATTAACTTTATTTTTTTATAGATAAAGACTATTTCTTATGACTTTGGTTCAATTGGAATATATTGCTGCTGTAGATACGCATAGGCATTTTGCAGCTGCAGCCAAAGCCTGTTTTGTTACGCAACCAACGCTAAGTATGCAGATTCAAAAGTTGGAAGAAGAGCTGGGCGTAAAAATTTTTGACAGAAGTAAACAACCTGTTTTACCTACAGAAAATGGTCAATCTATAATTGAACAAGCCAGAAGGGTTTTGGCAGAGAAAAATCATTTAACAGAAATGATTGAAAGTAAAAAAGGTATTGTAAACGGAGAATTGAAAATTGGTATTATACCCACACTTGCCCCCTATTTGCTACCATTGTTTATTCAATCTTTTACACAAAAAAATCCACATATTAAATTACAAGTGCATGAACTTACTACTGATTTAATACTTGCAAAATTAAAAGATGGCAGAATTGATGTTGGCATTTTGGTAACTCCACTGCATGAAAATGGCATATCGGAAATGCCTTTGTTTTATGAAGAAATGGTAACTTATGTTTCTAAAAAAAATATAGCCTATAAAAAAACTTATGTACTTCCAAAAGATATTGACCCCAGTAAATTGTGGCTTTTAGAAGAAGGCCATTGTTTTAGAAGCCAGATAATGAACCTATGTGAGCTGAGAGCCATATCGAATGAACACAATCATTTTGCATACGAAGCCAGTAATTTGGAAACCTTAAAAAAAATGGTAGACTTATACGATGGAATCACCGTTTTACCAGAGCTGGCAACTACAGATTTAAATAATAAACAACTGCAACAGATACGGTATTTTAAACATCCTGCCCCTGTACGTGAAGTAAGCTTAGCCATACACAGAAACTTTGTAAAACGCAGATTAATTGAGGTTCTAAAACACGAAATCATGAACTGTATTCCTCAAAAAGTAAAAAAGAACAAAAAGGCAATGGTTGTAGCGATTGAATAAACCAAGCAAATCCTTTTCTTTGCTACATGAAATTGTTTTTTATACGCTATACCAAGCTGCTATTTATATGGCTTCAACTGCATAGAATATTTGGATTGTTAAGTAGCTTCTTTGCCAATATGTATTACTTAACAAAATTTTCACAATGGGCTTATGCCAATAAAAAAGTTGCTTACAATGATTTTCCAAGCAAGTGGGATTATTTTAAACGTAATGCCATGTACAAATGGGTAATTGACAATGAACAATTAACCAAACCTATTAACTACATTGAATTTGGTGTTGCAGCTGGCCACTCTTTTAAATGGTGGTTAGAACAAAATAAAGATGCCAATAGTACATTTTATGGCTTCGACACATTTGATGGTTTACCAGAAGATTGGGGGCCTTTTAAAAAAGGTTCATTCAGCAATGCCAACGAATTACCTGTAATTAATGATGAAAGAGGAAAGTTTTATAAAGGTTTATTTCAGCAAACTGTTCCTGGCTTTGTTAAAGAATTAGACAACAGTAAAAGAAATGTATTGATGATGGATGCTGATTTGTATAGTGCTACCTTATATGCACTTACTTCTTTGGCTCCATACTTAAAAAAAGGCGACATAATTTTCTTTGATGAATTTATAGTACCTACACATGAGTTTAAAGCTTTTTTAGATTTCACACAATCTTACTATATTAAACTGAAGTTAATTGCTGCTGCAAACAATTACTATTTTACTGCTTTTAAAGTTGTATAATTAAAAACTTATTAATAACAATTTTAAGCCAATTTCGGTTAACAGGAAAATGTATTTTAAAAATGCTCTTACTGTTAAATTAAATTTCAACTGCATGAAAAAAATAATCTTTTTGCTATTGTTACTGGTACAAATACAAAGCTTTGCACAAGATGTATTGGGCGATTCCAGAAATAGAACTGCCAGTCATGCAAGAGATATCAATACTTCTGACCAAGCTTATAAAAGAATTTACGAGTACGACTTTGTAGATAAAAAACCAATTTTCAAATATAGTAAGGACACACTGAGAAATTTTTACATGGCTAACTTTACTGCATTTGATTCTTTGGCTGCTGCATGTATAGAAAAAGGCGATACTGCAAAATACATAAGGGTACATTTTGAATTTACAATTGATGAAAATGGTGTACTTTACGATGGCAAGTATTTATACACTGGCTCTACAAGATATGCAGGTGGCAGTGGCGATAAAAAAATTAAATATTTAGACGACCAAAAAGCATATTTAGATAACGCTATAAAGAAAATGGTTCCCCGAATTCCGTCTTGGTATCCTGCATTACAAAATAATATTCGTGTAAAATGTGCGGTGAAAGATTATTTTCAATTTTGGTTAGGTATCAATCCTGAGCCTAAATAATTGTAAATCTTCAATATGAAAGTAACAGGCTTTTCATTTATTAAAAATGCAGTAAACTTTGATTTTCCTATCAAAGAAGCCTTGCTTTCCATTTTACCTTTATGTGATGAAATTGTTGTGGCCGTAGGTGATTGTAGTGATGGTACACGTGAATTGGTACAAGCTGTTCACCCCACAAAAATTAAAATTATAGACACAGTTTGGAATCCCAATTTAAACAGAGATGGCATTGTATTGGCCGATGAAACCAACAAGGCATTAAAAGCTATTGGCAGCGATAGTGATTGGCTCATTTACATTCAAGGCGATGAAGTAATGCATGAAGCAGGTCATGCTGCTGTATTAAAAGCCATGCAGCAATATAAAGATGATAAACGTGTGGATGGTTTATTGTTTAAATACTTGCATTTTTATGGTTCGTACGATTATGTTGCTACCTCATCTCGTTGGTATAGAAAGGAAATACGAGTAATTAAAAACGATAAAACTATTTATAGTTATAAAGATGCACAGGGCTTTAGAAAAGGCAACGATGTTAAGTTGAATGTAAAACCTGTAGATGCGTATATACACCATTATGGTTGGGTGAGAGAACCTAGTAAAATGAATAAAAAAATTGTAAACACAGGAAGTATTTGGGGTGGCTCAGATTTTACAGAAGACCATATTAAAAAATCTCTAAAACAAGACTTTGATTATTCAGGCATAGATGCCTTAGAAAAATTTACAGGATCACACCCTAACGTTTTTGACAAACGGGTAGCATCTATCAACTGGAAATTTGACTATGAATTGAGTTTTAACAACCTCACTTTAAAAGATAAAATAAAAAATTTTATAGAAAAAATAACTGGAAAAAGATTTTTTGATTACCAGAATTATAAAATTATTTGAAAATACACATTATGTATTCTTTGAATAAACTGCCATAATAAAAAAACCTGGAATAGTGTTTCTTTTTATTTGTACCCATTGTTTTCTGAAAACTCTTGTAGCCTTTAAAAACGCCAATCTCGAAGAATTCATTAATGCAGAATTTCTCTCAACTGCGTCTACATAACTATTATAGTCTCTAAAAGGTTTTACTTCTAGTTTTTTGACACTTAGAGGAAAAAATTTTGTAAGGTTTTCAAGAGCTGATTTGTTCCACCATCCCATATGATGTGGGGGTAAATTAAGCCACTCATATTTATTAATCCCAAACAAGTATGGTTCATTGTTTGGAACAGCAATAATCATTGTTCCCCCCGGCTTTAGGCATTCAGTAGCAGCGGCAACAAAATCTTTAACATTAGCTATATGTTCTAACACCTGAAAAAATGTAACTACATCGTACTTGCCTTTGTTCAACTGTGCATGGGATTCTATTGTTTCCATCGATGCATCGATTTTTTTTTCTTGCAATACTTTTAATGCAGAAGGGTTAAACTCAAGCCCAGTAACAATACACTTCTTTTCCTCTTTCAATTTTTCCAAAAAAGCTCCTCTGCCACAACCAATATCTAATACTTTACTTTCAGCAGAAATATATTTTAACGCTGCTTCGTATTCCCATTTCCAATTTGCATAATATTCTGGGAAATCTTCTAGCAAAGAATAAAATTTCCCATTCCCTGCTAACTTGGATGGACTAAAAAAACGAAGTTTGCTATCGCTACATTCATATATTGGTAATTCATCCATCCCCTCAAAATATGGAGATACATCAATATTGTATTCTTTTTGATAGCCTTGTACAATTGATGCAATGCTAAACTTATCGACAATTAAAGATGCTTTTCCAGTTATTGGAGAATCTGCATTTATATCCATTTCTATATATTTTTATTTTTCTCAGCTAATAAAATATTGTTTAGATAAAGTTCATTATTCTTTGGTAGAAACCTTTTCTTAAACAAAAACCATGCATTTAAAAATGATACTAAAGGTGGGCGTATGTTACTAGTAAAGAATTTTAATTTCCCCAAAAGGGGAATTGAAGGGATGACTTTTTCAATTAAATATACTAATTTGATTTGATGAATAGCAGCAGCAAAGTCACCAGACTTATCTTGCACAACAACTGTAAATCCATTTTTTTCGAATAAATGCTTCAATGCAAACTGTGTATACCTAGCAAAATCTACTGGAATTTCATGCTCGGGCCAGAGAAATGGGCAAGTAATTAAAATTTTTCCGTGTAACTTCATCACTCTATTTATTTCTGGTAAAATTTGCTCTAAATTAAACACATGCTCGAACACTTCAGCACTAAACACAGCATCAAAAGTTTCATTCTCAAAAGGTATTTTTACACCATCATAATACACATCAATGTTTTCATTTTCGTGTGAATGACCTTCCCCAGCGAAATCTAACCCAACATAGGTTGTTGAATTTTTAAATAGAGATTGATAAGGTTTAGCACCACAACCAAAGTCTAATAAGTTTCCATGCAATTCACTACTGTACTGTTGTATTTTTTCAAATAAACTCCGCCGTATAACGTAATAAACACTTCGAAGTGGAGGATAAAAATCTTTAGGGACTGTTTCGTTAAACATATCTATTAATTAGAAGTAGTCATAAACTGTTGTAGAAAATTTTCTTCTGGTGAAGTGGGGAATTTTTTCTTGAAAATATTAAAAGAGGCTTCACCCATTTGTTCCCATTGATCAAAATTTGACCAAGCTTTTTCTAGTATACTATCAATATTCTCAATACTTGCATCATTGGCAATCCAGCCATTCTCATTTTCTTTAACCCATAGAGGCATATCCCCAATTTTGCTAACAACTACTGGTCTTGCCATGCACAAAGCTTCTACAACAACAATTGGCATGGCATCCATATGGGTTATTTGTAGAACAAGATGAGCATTTTCTAAAACTTCTGCGACTTTATTTGAGTTGCCCATCAACATAACTTTATTATTTAAGCTAAGCGATTTTATAAGGTTTTGCAAAAGTAAAAAATCTTTCCCGCTACCATAAATTTCTAATACCCAGTTTCGTTGTTTCCACTTTTCGGTAGATAATGCTTTTATTAAATTGTCTTGAGCTTTTCTTTCAACCTCTAAGCTTGCTAATACAACCATTTTTATAGTAAGGCTGGTTACAAGTTTGTATGGAGTAGCAGTTTCTTTAATTGGAATGGTAATTGGATTAATGAATACCACTTGATTAGGTATAGAATAATTTTCCAATTGTTCTTCCAATACTTTACAACCATTAAATGAAGCAAAAAAATTGTGTTGAGCATGTTCCATCCATGATTTGAGAATCTCAGCCTTTTTGGGCTCAAATTCAAAACCCTCTATGTAATTGTGATATGTAATAGAATAGTTAGTTAACCTTTTGTAAAGTCGTTTCCAAGGATTATTAGTAACCTCCATAAAACTACCTTGATTAACTAGCACATTATCAAATTTTGTGTAATTTATTTGATTGATAAATCGCTTTTGTTGAAGTCTTGTAATCCACTCAAAACGCAACCTTTGCCAAATATTTTCCTTCTTTCTTCCGCTATTAGGTATGTACAATATCGTTGCTCCACACTCTTTAAGTTCTTTTAGTCTACTTTCTTTTTGTTGCCAATGATATACCAAACAAGTAACATCAATGTTTTTACTTAAACAAGAAATAGCTGTTTTATGCCAGAGTTCTTCACTACCACCCCATGCATCACTATTCATAAGAGATATAAATAAAATTGACGTCATTGAGTATTGGTTGTTTTATACATTTACATTGCAATAATAAAACTATTTCTAAATGCAAGGGTTACAAAAAAACAAATTTGAACACATCAACAATTACTTTGATTACATATATATACTCACAATTGAAAGAGCTACTGAGAGGCACAGCAAAATTAAACAAAACTTAAAAGGGTTAAACTATTCATTTTTTTATGGAAGCGATAAAAATCTGCTAAATGAAGATGATCTAGAAAAAAGTAAAATTTATGACTACAAAACAGCTGTAATCAGAAATCGCTACAATAAGCCAATGAAACTTGGAGAAATTGCTTGTAGCATGGGGCATAAAGCAATTTATGAACATGCTATTCTAAACAACTTCGCTAAAATTTTAATTTTAGAAGACGACGTTATTTGCAATCAAGAAGGCATTGTACTGTTTAATGATATAATTAACCAACTACCTAAGAATTGGGATATTTTGTATTTTGATTATTTAAAAAACGAACATAAAAGTATTTTCAGTTATTTAAAACAAGTGGTTTATCATCTTCAAAAAAGTTTGGGACTTTTAAAATGGTCTCATTCCACAATTAACAGGCTTTTTGCGAGTTCCTATTCCACTAATTTAAAAAAAGCAGGTTACCATGATTTTGCTAGTGCGTATGCAATTACTTTAAATGCAGCAAAAATACTCTTAAATTTACAAACACCAATTGTATTTCCAGCTGATCATGTGTTACCATTTGCTATTACCAATAAAATGCTGAATGGATATATTAGTATTCCAAAAGTATTTTTACAACAAAGTCAATCGAATAAGGATACTATTGGTAGTTACGTTGAAAATTGATTCACAATATCGAATATTTGAATTGGATTTATAATAAGTCTATTAATAAAAATAAAAGCAATGCACATTCTATTAGCCGGAAATTATATAATCCCTGCAATTAAGTATGGTGGTGTGGAACGCATACTTTGGTGGCTTGGTAAACAATTCGTTTCGAAAGGTCATAAAGTAACCTACCTTGTAAGAGATGGGTCATATTGTCCATTCGCAGAAGTGATAATTTATGATGAAAAACGAACCATAAATGAGCAAATTCCTGATTCTGTTGATGTGGTTCAATTCAACGGCTTATTTAGTGACGACATTTCTAAACCGTTCATTATAAACTTTCAAGAAAACATTAATGATACAAACATAAAATTTCATAGAAACACCGTATTTATTTCTAAAAATCAAGCAAATAGATACAACTCAGATGTCTACATCCATAATTGTATTGATTTTAATGATTACGGCACACCAAACTTTAACATAAAAAGAAATTATGTTCATTTTTTAGCCGATGCAGCATGGAAAGTAAAAAATGTAAAAGGAGCTATTAAAATTGCCCAAAAAGCCCATGAAAAATTAGCAGTATTGGGTGGTGTTCGTTTCAATTTTAATATGGGCATTCGCATTACATTAGATACACATGTAAAATTCTTTGGCAAAGTTGGAGGTGCTGAAAAAAACAACCTTATTAATGCTTCAAAAGCATTACTGTTTCCTGTTTTATGGCACGAACCTTTTGGTATTGCTATTATTGAAAGTCTATACTTTGGTTGTCCGGTTTTAGCTACACCTTATGGTAGCTTGCCTGAATTAGTAAATAGTGAAGTTGGCTTTTTATCAAATAGTTACACTGAATTATCTGATGCATTAAAAAACATTCAGCAGTTTAACAACAAGCATTGCCACGATTATGTAGTTGAAAATTTTTCAGCAAAAAAAATGGCTAATGAATATTTAGCGATGTTTGAGAAAGTATTGAATGGAGAACAACTGAATAGCAAACCTCCACAACTCATTGAAGCAGTACCTAAGTATTTAACAATGGTAGATTAAATGCTATTGAATATTAACCAGTAAATTGCAACAATTATTAAATTATGAGTGAAGTAAAAAAATACACACCCAAAGTGTGGGAAAAGGTTCCTTGCCCGTTTTGTTTTAATGAGGATTCGAGATTATTTGAAAAATTTGGTTCAGAGTTACAATATCAATATGTACAATGCAGTAATTGTTCTTTAATATATCAATCTCCTAGACCAAAGTATGACCAAGATTTTATAGATGCTGCTTATGGAGCTTATTACCAATTTAATGAGAACCTTGATTTAAACGAATCAACAGAAGTCTCACAATCTGGCGTAAAGCTATTTGCTCAAGAACTTGAGAACTTAAGTCAATTTGATAAAGAAAAATCAAATGTTCTTGATATTGGCTCAGGGATGGGAACTTTTTTATATGCTGCTAAACAACATTATAAAAAAGCAGTGGGCTTAGATATGAGTAAGCAAATGGGAGAATGGGTTGCCAAAAAATTAAATGTTGAAATATATTTTGAACAGTTTGATGATTTTAACTATCCTGAAAAATTTTCTTTGATACATATGAGCCATGTAATGGAGCATATTCCAAACCCAAATGAGTGGTTACAAAAAGCAAAAAATATGCTTACAAAAGGTGGTATTCTTGTAATAAATGTACCCAATAAATACGCATTAGCAACCAGGCTACAGCATATCTATGTTAGATTGGGTCTCAAAAAACAAGTTTCTGAAGAATGGCAAAAATACCCTGCAAGAACGCCTGATCATTTATTTGAACCTAATACTAAAAGTATGTTGATGCTTTTAGAAAAAAATAATTTTGAAGTGCTTGATTATTTTAGTTATAGCAGAAAAGACCCTGCATCTAATAAATCATTTTTTTCAAAAATATATAATCGAAATTTTAATTGGGGCAGCAATCTATCATTCATTGTAAAAAACAAACAATAACTATTTTACTTCCTGCATTTGTACCAGTTTATTATAAAAGCCATCTTTTATAATTAGTTCATCGTGTGTTCCTCTTTCTACAATTGAGCCATTTTGTAAAACTACAATTTCATCAGCGGTTCTAATGGTGCTTAATCTATGTGCAATTACAATGCTGGTTCTGTTTTGCATCATATTATTAATGGCATCTTGCACTAAACGTTCACTTTCAGTATCTAATGATGAAGTTGCTTCATCCAAAATTAATATAGGAGGATTTTTAAGTACAGCTCTTGCAATAGTGAGTCTTTGCCTTTCTCCACCACTTAACTTACCTCCTCTATCTCCAATATTGCTGTTAAAACCACCATCTTTTTTTGTGATGAATTGGTGAGCATTTGCAATTCGAGCAGCTTCTTCAATTTCACTAAATGGTGCAGTTTGATTGCCCAAAGAAATGTTGTTGGCAATAGTATCATTGAATAAAATAGGCTCTTGTGTAACAATGCTAATTTTATCTCGTATGCTTTGTAAACTATAATCTTTAATGTTTACTCCATCAATTAATATTTCTCCCGAAGTAACATCATGAAATCTTGGAACCAAATCAGCTAATGTACTTTTTCCTGCTCCTGAAGAACCAACTAGTGCAATGGTTTTTCCTTTAGGAATGATTAAGTTGATATTATTCAAAATCATTCTTTCATTGTATGAAAAAGAAACATTCTTAAATTCAATGGCATGTTCAAAAGATTGTAATTTTTTACCATTGTCATTATCATCAACAGTAATTGGTGCCAGTAGAATTTCATTCAATCTATCTAAAGTAGCTGCACCTTTTTGTACATGATAATAGGCACTTGACAATGCTTTGGCTGGATTAATAATTTGAGAAAATATTGCCACATAAGTAATAAAAGCTCCTGGCGACATGATTTGACCAGTTAACACCAATCTACCTCCAAACCAAAGTACCCCACATACAATACAAATACCTAAAAACTCAGATAATGGAGAAGCAATATCTCTTCTGTATTGCATATTGGTTTTAATAACAAACATTTCATTGGTTAAACCATCTGAACGTTTTTTCATTTTAGCTTCAGCATTAAATGCTTTAATGATTCTCAGTCCTGATAATGTTTCTTCAAGATTACTAATAATTTCACCCCACTTAATTTGAGCGGTACTTGTTTGTTTTTTTAATGATTTACCAATTCTACCAACTATAAAACCAGAAATTGGTAAAAATATGAATACGAATAAAGTGAGTTTAAAACTCAAGAAAAATAAGAAAATAAGTATCCCTATAATGTTTAAAGGATCTTTGATAATGCTTTCCATTGCAGCAGTTACAGAATTTTCTAATTCCAAAACATCACTACCTGCCCTACTTAAAATATCACCTTTTTTTTGTTCTGAAAAAAAGCTAATAGGCAGTTTTAAAATTTTATCATACAAAGCAATATTGTATTTCTTTGAAATTGAATATCGTACAGGTGCAAGCACATAGTAAGACAAATAAAGGAAAACGTTTTTCAACAAAATCATTACAACAATAAAAATACAAATCAAACCCAATGTATATTCCTTGCCATTATTTTTTACAATATTTCCTAAATAGTTGTAGAGTGTGTCTTTTAAATTATTGGTAACATTTGCAGTAGCTGTTGGATCAATTGAAGTAACAGGTTGAACAAGGTCTTTATTACCAAAAATTAAATCCATAAATGGCGATAACATACTCAATGAAAAAAGACTGAAAACAATTGACAATAAAATAAAAAGAAAGTATAAAACCATATTAAGTTTATACTCTTTTATATAACTGAATATTTTAAAAAAACGATTCATTGAATTATAATATAAGACGGCAAAGTAACTATTTTAAAGCCATAAGGCAATAAACCAAATATAATCTTACTACTATAAATAAAACAGCGAAGATTGCAGCCAACTTGTCATTATTTTTACCACAGCATTGTTTTTGAATACCCTAAACCTCATTTATTTTATTATGAAAATACTTATACAATACTTAAAACCTTATAAATGGTTAGTGGGTTTGGCTTTTTTATTGGCAATTGTAAACCAAGTTTTCTCTTTGTTCGACCCTATGTTGGTTGGTAAGATTATCGACTTATTTGCCAATCATCCTAAACATTTCGACCTCAATAAAACATTAGCACGTACCGAAAATGAATTTTTGTTTGGTACAAATCTGTATCATGGATTATTTTATTTTTTACTATTATTGGTAGGCACTGCGATGATTAGCAGAATTGCAAAGGCATTTCAAGATTATGTGGTGAATGTAATTATTCAAAAATTTGGTGCCAGCATTTTTACAGATGGTTTAAAACACAGTATGCGTTTGCCTTTTCAGGAATTTGAAGACCAACGCAGTGGCGAAACCTTATCCATTTTAACCAAAGTAAGAACCGATACCGAAAAATTTATTGGCTATTTCATCAACGTTTTTTTTGGAATTATTGTAAGTATTGTATTCGTTTCGGTATATGCGTTTAAACTGCATTGGAGCATTATTCCAGTATATATGGGTGGCAGTATTTTAATTGGATTTGTAACCAGTTTGCTCAGTAAAAAAATCAAGGTCATTCAAAAAACTATTGTAAAAGAAACGACTGTTTTAGCAGGTTCTACCACCGAGAGTTTACGCAATATAGAATTGGTTAAAAGTCTTGGCTTAACCAATGAAGAGGTAAATCGTTTAAACAGCAATACGTATAAAATTTTAGGACTAGAATTAAGAAAGGTAAAAAGCTTAAGAACATTAAGTTTTATACAGGGAACGATGGTTAATTTTTTACGTCAAGTAATAACATTTACCTTATTGTGGCTCATTTTTAGAGATGTATTAACCACCGGTGAGTTTATCTCTTTACAGTTTTATAGCTTCTTCATTTTTGGTCCAATGCAAGAAATTGGTAACATCATTTTGAGCTATCGAGAAGCAGAAGCATCTTTAAATAATTTCAATACATTAATGAACAAAGAAGCAGAAGCCAAGCCGATTGCTCCTGCAAACATTGGAGTGGTGCAATCTTTAAAATTTGATGAGGTTGAATTCAAACACCAAACAGCACAATACAAAGCATTGGATAATATTTCGTTCGAAGTAAAAGAAGGAGAAACCATTGCTTTTGTTGGTCCTAGTGGCAGCGGTAAAAGTACTTTGGTAAAATTGTTGGTAGGGCTCTACCGTCAGCAAGCTGGCACAATTGAATACAATGGAGTTAACAGCAACGATATTGATTTTGACGATTTAAGAACACAAATTGGTTTTGTAACACAGGATACCAATTTATTTGCAGGAACTATTAGAGAAAATTTATTGTTTGTAAATGCCAATGCAACAGAAGCTGATTTGAATGACGCTTTACAAAAAGCCAGTTGCAATAAATTATTGTCAAGAGCTGAAAAAGGCATTGACACTGTAATTGGTGAAGGTGGCTTAAAATTAAGTGGTGGCGAAAAACAACGTATTTCTATTGCCCGAGCATTATTGCGTAAACCACACTTATTAATTTTCGATGAAGCAACCAGTGCATTAGACAGTATTACAGAAGAAGAAATTACCAATACCATAAAACAAATCAGTGAAGAAAAAAGCCAGATTACAGTAATGATTGCTCATCGTTTAAGCACCATTATGCATGCCGATAAAATCTTTGTTTTAGAACAAGGCAAACTTGCCGAAACTGGTACACACGCAGAGTTGTTGGCTGAAAAAGGTTTGTACTACGCTATGTGGAGACAACAAATTGGCGAAAGAAAAATGATGGCAGCAGCGATAAATTAACTGATTTATGAATTGGCGGATTATTGAATTACAGAATTCGATAATTCGCCAATTCATAAATTTTCAATGACTTATTCTCCTTTTGGGGTTATTGGCTCTCTTTCAAATTTCTTTTTTAAGTATTCCAATACTGAAGGATCTTCCAAGCCTTCCATATCACTCAACTCAAGCTCTAATGCTTTCGTACTTAATTGAATTTCGAGCAAAGAAATAGCCAATGAAACTGCAAATGACAATAAGCTAAATGCAAATATTGCATGTGCCCAAAAAATGTACTGCATATAAATAAAATACATGCACAATATGCAACATAAAAAACTGAGTACACCCAATGCCTGCATATTTTTAATGAGCTTTAACCGATACCGAATATTTCTAATTTGAGCATGAATATTTTGTTTTTGCTCGTGGTTTTGGTACTTATCATGTAAGCTTCTTACCCTGCTGCTCAATGCTAAAAAACGGTTGGTATAAGCCAGCATTACTAAGCTAATGGCAGGAAATAATAGTGCTGGAGTATTTATTGATATGTCCATAATATAATTATAAAAACTAAAGACTAAAATTAGAAAAACTAAAACAAAGCATTTAATTGATCAATCCACCAATTTAGATTTTAGTATTTAAAATTTTAGTTTTTGCTTTCTTCATTTTTTTCTTTTAGAGGATACATACTTAAAGTAGCTGCAATTACTGCATAAGCTGGTGCAAAAACCCAACCTACAAAAGGCAATAAATGCATTATGTAAAAAACCATTCCGTTGCCCACAGCCAACCCTTTGTGATTACCAATGTAATAAATGCTTTCCGATGGTGATTTTTTATGCCGCTCCATACTGTAGTCTAACATCGAAAAACCATAGTAATAACATTCAATTAAAATGGCTAGTATTGGGGTAAACCAACCCAATACAGGAATAAGGCTTACAATTATTATTGCCAATGCATAAACCGTTTGCCACAACCCATTTCTAAAAGCAATTTTTATTCCCCTCACTATATCTTTCATCAATTGAGAGAGATTGAACGGAAAATCTTTCCCTTCGATAATGGCTTCTGTTTTTTCACTCAAATAAGCAAAAATCGGAGAGGCTAAAACCAAGAAAAAATATTTGAACAAAGAAAAATAAAACAGCATCATCATTACCCACAATAAAAAACTTCCCATGGTAATAATAAAACCTAAAAACCCACCTGTTATTTTATTGAGTGTGCCACCAATTAGTCCTTTAAACCATTCTAAAAAAACATTGGCTGTATGGGCAAAAAAATACATGCCTACAAAAAATAAAATGCAATAAATAATACCAGGTATAATAATCCATCGCCATAAATTATGTTTTTTAATAAATTTATGGGCATCGAAATAAGCCTGTATTGCAATAATGATTTCTTTTAGCACTTTGGGGGTATTTTCGTTGCTAATATACGTTGCAATTGGCATAATAACTATGTATCAAGTCATTACACGAATACTTAGCAATTAAAGTGAAAGATTTTAATAAGTTACCTGAATCCTTTTATACAAGAAAAAATGTGCTAACCATTGCAAAAGAATTATTGGGTAAAATATTAGTTACACAATTTGATAATGTAATAACAGCAAGTAGAATTGTTGAAACTGAAGCCTATGAAGGTATTACAGATAAAGCATCTCATGCGTTTAACAATAGGCGTACCAATAGAACAGAAGTTATGTTTGGCAATGGTGGGCATAGTTATGTGTACTTGTGCTATGGAGTACATTATTTGTTTAACGTTGTAACCAATACAATGAACCATCCACATGCAGTTTTGATAAGAGCTTCAGAACCTTTAGAAGGTATTGAAAACATGCTTGTAAGAACAGGAAAATTTACACATGATTTCTCCTTAACAAAAGGCCCTGGCAATGTAGCTAAAGCAATGGGAATTGATAAAACACATTCTGGTTTGCAATTACAAAGCAATGAATTATTTATTGCAGATGATGGATGTAGAATTGCATCTAAAAATATATTGGCAACAAAACGTATTGGTATTAATTATGCTGCTGAATATGCTCTATTACCTTACAGATTTATTGTAAAAGATAATTTGTACGTTAGTGGAAAGAAAAGCCAAAATATTGCCTATTAACATTTAGCTTTGAATCGTTTAAATTTATACTACTATGATAGTAAATCTAAGTAATGAGCAAAGTTTAGTTAGCAATTGGGTAAGTGAATTGAGAGATGTAAACGTACAAGGCGATCGTTTGCGTTTTCGCAGAAACTTAGAACGTATTGGCGAAATAGCAGCATATGAAATAAGTAAAGAATTAGACTGGACTGAAGCTGAAATACAAACGCCCTTAGGTATACACAATAGTAAAGTATTGGCTCAACAACCTGTTTTAGCAACCATTTTAAGAGCTGGTTTGCCCTTACACAATGGCATGTTGAATTATTTAGACAAAGCAGATAATGCATTTATTTCTGCCTATCGAAAACATCGTACCGATGGCAGTTTTGAAATTAGTTTAGAGTACATGAGCTCTCCAAATTTAGAAGGCAGGGTTGTTATTTTAAGTGACCCTATGTTGGCAACAGGAGCCTCCATTGTAAAAACGATTAACGTTTTAAAAGCCGATTGGAAGCCTTCTAAAATTCATGTAGTTTGTGCAATTGCTAGCACCATTGGCATTGAATTTATAGAACGTGAATGTGGCACAGATGTAAAGATTTGGTGTGGCGATATTGATGATGAGTTAACAGCCAAAGGCTATATTGTACCAGGCTTAGGCGATGCTGGTGATTTAGCCTATGGAACAAAGGCACAATCGTAAAAAAAGTTGAAATATTTGCTACTGTTGAAGCCGATAGCTATCGGCTCTGCGACGCAACGGTTGTTACATATTTATACAAAAGCTCGTTACCTAATCTTCCATTTGTTAAAACTTAAACACAGTTTAAAAAATTACCGCATTTCTCTTACATTCGGTATCTTGTAGAAGATGAAAAAAATTGCATTCATTATATTCACTTTTTTACTATTGAAAAATGTGCAGGCTCAAGACCCACATTTTTCACAATTTTTTGCATCACCACTAACACTGAACCCTGCATTTACAGGCAAGTTTAATGGTACTGTTCGTGTTGCAGGCAATTATCGCAATCAATGGCCCGAAATTAATCGAGCATTTATTACCAATACTGCTTCAATAGATTTTCAAATTTTACAAAACAAAATTGCCTATACCGATAATTGGGGTGTTGGCATGATGGCTTACAGTGATAATAGTGCCAACGGAGCAGTAAAATTTAATTATGCTTCTGTATCAACTGCTTTTCATAAAGGATTAGACGAGGAAGGATACAGCCAAATTGGTGTTGGGTTTCAGGTAACCTATGCCAATATGCTGATTAATACCACTAACTTAAAATTTGAAGATCAACTTACGTCAGCTGGCTTTACAGGTGTTACATCCGAAATTTTCAGTAATCCTGCTGCCCTGAAATCGAATTATATTGATATTAATGCAGGGCTTTTATATACAGGCAGCAGCAACGATAGAAACAATTATTATTTAGGTGTTAGTATGTACCACGTTACCAGACCTAAACAAACATTCACGGGTGCCAATTATTTATTAAACACACGTACCACTTTTCATGGTGGAGGCTATTTTGGTGTTGGATCAACCACAACCCTACATGTAAGTGCATTACAAAGTTTACAAGGTGGTGCAAGTGAAACTGTTTTAGGTGGTGCTGTACAATTTAATTTAAGTGATGCCGATGCCGAAAAACCTGCTAGTTTTTATGCTGGTTCTTGGTTGCGTTTAAACGATGCCATTATTCCATATATTGGTTTAGAGTTTGGCGATTTTCGTTTAGGAGCAACTTACGATGTAAATACTTCTTCTTTAAAAACGGCTAGTGAAAAACGTGGTGGTTTAGAAATTTCTCTCATCTATATTCGACGACCAAATACGGATAGAAATATTCATTGCCCAAAATTTTAAGTTACAAAGGGCAAACATTTTATTGTTACTAAATTCACTCATTTCATTTTCAACCGCTCTCCTTTCTAATTTTCTATCCACAAATTGTGTATAATAAACTCAGCGTTGTTGAAAAGAATAAAATTAAATTTGGTTACGATGGTCAGTATGTAAAATCTACATCCTATTCAAACAATAAAAACAACCTACATTGACAGAAACAATCATCAACCTCGAATCGGTGAATCCTCTTGAATTTTTTGGCGTAAATAATGGCAAGTTGGATTTGCTGAAAAAAAAGTTTCCTTTGTTAAAAATTTTATCCAGAGGTACACAACTCAAAATCAGTGGAGCTCCAGAACAAATTGACACTGCAAAAGAAAAGATTGATTTAATTGTTCAGTACTTAGAACGTAACGGACATTTAAGTGAAAACTACTTTGAGCAAATTTTGGGTGGCGACGACCCTGAAACAGTTGACAACTTTGTAGATAAAAATCCCAACGACATCTTAGTATTTGGTCCTAATGGTAAAACGGTACGTGCAAGAACCGCCAACCAGAAAAAAATGGTGGCCGCCGCCGATAAAAATGATATTGTTTTTGCCATTGGCCCTGCAGGTACAGGTAAAACATATACTGCTGTTGCACTTGCAGTTAGAGCATTAAAAAATAAGTTGGTTAAAAAAATTATTCTTACCCGCCCAGCAGTAGAAGCTGGCGAAAGCCTAGGTTTTTTACCCGGCGATTTAAAAGAAAAAATCGATCCTTATTTAAGACCATTATACGATGCATTGGATGATATGATTCCTGCCGATAAATTGGGTTATTATATGAGTACACGTACCATAGAAATTGCTCCATTGGCGTACATGCGTGGTAGAACATTGGATCATGCTTTTATTATTTTGGATGAAAGTCAAAACACCAATGATTTACAACTAAAAATGTTTTTAACCCGTATTGGTGCTAATGCCAAAGCCATTATTACTGGCGACCCAACACAAATAGATTTGCCACGTAACCAACGTAGTGGTTTAGACAAAGCCATGCGTATTTTACAAAATATAGATGGTATTGCACATGTAGAACTAAATGAAGAAGATGTGGTAAGACATCGTTTGGTAAAAGCCATCATCAGGGCTTACGACAAAGAATACGAAGCCGAAGAAGCCGAATATGCCAAAAGATTACACCAACGTTAAGTAAACTAACCCTCACTATACATTTAGGCAGCTATTGTAGCTGCCTTTTTTAATGCTATAATCCGTTGAAACCTTACCTTCGCAGCAGTATGAAGTATGCTTTTTATTTATTCATTCTTTTAGGTACACTCAATGGATGCACCACCACCAAAAATTATCCTCCAGCTACCGATGCTTTAGATGCAGCCAGAGAATTTTTAGGCAGTTGCCTAAAAGGCGATTTTGAAAAAGCAGCAGCTTACATGGTTATAGATGAACCCAATAAAAAACTGTTGAAAGAAGCCGAAGAAACTTACCGTGCAAAATCGGTCAATCAACAAAAACAGTTTGGCGAAGCATCTTTACAAAATATTTCTATCGAAGAAGTATCTACCACAACCACCCTTATTTATTACACGTATTCGTTCGATAAAGTAGCACGAAAAGTAAAAGCCGTTTTAAACAATAACATTTGGCTGGTTGATTTTAAATATACCTTCAATCCAAATTTATAAGCAACACTCCTTCTCCAAACAATTAAAACATTCAAATAAATTGCTCTAAAAAAATTGCTATGAACATTCAACATCAAGTTTTACATCCTTGGCATGGCGTACCTCCAGGAGAACAAGCTCCCAGAGTCGTAAATGCAATTATCGAAATTCCGCAAGGCAGTCGTTGTAAATACGAGATTGATAAACCCAGTGGTTTATTAAAGTTAGACCGTGTAATTTTTTCTTCTTTTTATTATCCATGTAATTATGGCTTTATTCCCCAAACTTATGGCGATGATAAAGATCCATTAGATATTTTGGTAATCACTTCTTTGCCTGTTGTACCATTAACTTTAATGGAAGCCAAAGTAGTGGGTGTAATGCAAATGATTGATGGTGGCGATGGCGACGATAAAATTATTGCTGTAGCAGCCAACGACCCAGGCGTTAATCACTACAACAATATCGAAGAATTACCCAAACACTTTTTTAACGAGTTAAGACACTTTTTCGAAGAATACAAGCAACTAGAAAACAAAACCGTTAAAGTTGAAGAGTTTGGCGATAAATCGATGGCATTAAAAATTATTGAAGATGCTATCCAATTGTACAATACCAATTTTAGAAAATAATTAAGCTTGAAAAAAATGACTATAACAACCATTGTAATCCTCATCATAATTGGTGTTTTAGCAGGCATGCTAAGTGGATTAGTGGGTGTTGGTGGTGGATTAGTTATTGTACCTGCACTGGTGTATTTTTTGGCTTACTCTCAAAAACAGGCTCAGGGAACATCATTGGCAGTATTGCTTTTACCAGTAGTGGTGGTATCGGCTTTTTATTATTATAAGTCGGGTTACATGAACGTGAATGCTGTACCCTTAATTGCAGTTGGATTTTTATTTGGCGGATATTTTGGCGGAAAATTGGCATTAGTTTTACCCGATGCAACACTTAAAAAAGTATTTGCCATTGTACTAATACTCATTGCAATAAAAATGCTGTTTATCGATCAACCAAAAGCTGAACAACCTTTAGAAAACAAAGCAACAATTAATAAAACTTAGGTTGGTTCAGATAGTTTGCAACCCTATCTTTGCCAAAATTTATTACACATGGAAACAACAAAATCGAAAGGTAAATATTGGATATTCTTCTTGCTTTGGTTTGCATTAATTTTATTTATGCTCATCATGCCCGATTACAGACAATGGTTTTGGTTGGCATTACCCGGTGTTGTTACTTATTTTGCATACGGTATGGATTTGGTCGAATAATCAAATCCTCTAATAATAGTAAAACCTCAATACATTTTATATTGAGGTTTTTTATTGGGGGCTATCAGCTGCATCTCATCGTTCAACTGTGGTGTTGGGCTTTACGTTACAAGCCTTCGTGCCTCAGGGCTTTCCATCCTGAGCGAAGTCGAAGGACAATCCCAAGCCCTTTGGCAGAAGAATAAGCATGGAAAAAGGTTTAAGGTAAAAGCTGAAAGGTATTGGTTATTCCCACAAAAGGAGAAGCTGTTGATTGATTGCATAAAACCAATGTGATTTATTTTGTATAGATGTGGAATGTGACGTATATTTAATTGTTGTACGTAACCATAATTTTCAATGCAAATGCTCTTCATATTTTTTACAATCTTAATAGTTATTGTTATTGTAAGACTTCTATTTCGAAAAGTATTTGACTTGCCGGCTTATTCAGGCAAACTATTTACAGACAATTCAAATCTTGATAACTTAATGTCAGAAGAAACCTTTTGGCAAATAATAAAAAATACAAAACATAAGAGTAGGAATAATTACCAAATTCAATGTCAGTCGCTGACGGAATATCTTAGCAATTTAAGTGGACAGGAAATTATTCAGTTTGACAGAACATTTAGTTTTCTTATGGCGAAGTCATATAGTTTTAGATTGTGGGAACCAGTATACTCACTAAATGGAGGCTGTTCAGACGATGCTTTCGAATATTTTCGTTCGTGGCTAATTGCTCAAGGAAAGAATAAGTTTTATTGGACAATAAATTATCCCAGACTATTAATGTTTGTAGGTGTAAAAGAGTTAATAGAAAACTATGAAGGAATTGCTTATTGTACCTGTGACGCATTTAAACAAAAAACAGGACTTGACATTCCTCAAAGACAAGATATTGAATTTGAAGATGGTGGACAAATGTTTAAAGAAGGAGAAGCATTTCTTTGGTATCCCGAACTTGCTTTATTAGCATGGTGACGAATGGCTACATACAAAAGGTTTTACGTCAGCAGGGCTGACGGGTCAAGCCTCTCAACTTCAGTTTTTCAATTTGGCTTTTGTACTGGGCTTGACCGAACGCTATTCAGCAACAGAATTTGTTTGTAACTACATATCTTTAATCAACACCAGTTCCAAGCAGGACGACTAAAGCCGTCCTGCCAACGTAAAAGCCCCGAACGTTAGCTACAATAATAAATAATATTAGACTATTAAAATTTGAAAATAATTATGAAATTAAATTTTGTTCTTCTGACAACATTAAGCATTTTGACTTCCATTGCTTTTGGACAAACCAAGTACATTAAGACAACCGATGGCGAAATTGTGGACACAGTTACTTATTCTAAACTAAAAGGCATCCAAGTTGAAAAGATGAAAAGCATTTTTCCAACAAAGGGCATTAAAATAGTTATAAAAGATAATTTCAAAGAAATAAAAAGAACTAAGGACAGTTTAATCTATACTTATGTATGGGATATTAAAATCGGTGACCCAAAAGCTAAAGAAAGTAAATCATTTGAACCTGACGACTATATTGACAAGGAGTTTCCTTTACCAAATTTAAGAACATTAGATAATAAAAAAATTAGCATAAATGACTTAAAAGGCAAACCAACATTAATTAATTTTTGGTTTACAACTTGCAAACCTTGCATTGAAGAAATGCCAGTTTTGAGTGGAATTAAAACCCAATTAAAGGACAGTGTAAACTTTATTGCAATAACATTTGAACCAAATGAAAAGGTTAAAGCGTTTTACAAAAAGCATAAGTTTAGTTTTACGCAGATTGCAAATGCTGAAAAATTTACTGACTCTATGAATATGGAAGCATTTCCTGTAAATATATTTTTAGACAAAAACGGCGTTGTTAAAAAAATAGAAAGTGGCATCCCTTACTTACTTGACGATAAAAAGAAAATGAAAATGGGAGATGGTAAAGAATTTTTGATAGCGTTGAGAGAATTACTGTAGCTAGTACATTCGGTTTGGCAATATGTCTGGGCGACGAATATATTCTCAATTTTTTGTTCGCTAATCGGCTTCAGTTCCAGCCAACGGAATATTAAAGAGCAGCAGAATTAAAAATGAACTTTTATGTTCACGCAGAGTCTCTCTTCCAAGCTTGTGCGTTAGCAGGACTCTGCAAATTGACCAGATGAAACAAATAGCTAACTTTAATGCATTAGTATGTAAGAATAAAGTTGTACAGCACAATCACCTTTATTTCTTCTCCTTATAGAACTAAAAAAAAATCGCAGCGTACTGCCACCAACACACTGGGCAGTGAGTAAAAACTCTGCAAGAACAGAAATTTCATTTCAGTGATTACTAGCCTTATTTTAGGGTAGTCCCTAAATAAGTGTATAAGTTGAAATAATTTTACTTCGTAGTAGGCATCTTCCTTGGCTTAAAAAGAGAAGATACTGAAAAGATAGATAGTTTTTAAAATTATATTCTACGATTACAATACAATGAAAAATAGACTTATTAAAATAGCACTCACTCGGCGTATGGCTGTGCCTACGCCGTTTTTTTATGTAGCATTTGCTACACCTTCAACTATCAGTTACTGTCTCACCAACCGAAAACAAAAAAAGAAACATTGTATGCCATGGTTTGTATCGCCACAAACCGTTTTTAAGTTTTAAAAAAACTTACAGGTATTTGCTCAAATATATTCTGCTGCTCATTGGGCTGCGGGATAGAGTGAAAATACTTTTTGCTTCTTGTTCTTCAACAAGCTCAGTATTTCATGCAAAAAGATTGCAATGATAGCCCGAACTGCTGTTCATGCATGTACAATGGTTAATAGCCCCTGCCCAATTGCATAACACATTTTACAACTTCTAATAATCCTGCCTAAAAAAAATCCCACTCTTTCAAGTGAGATTAAATATTAATGCTGCATCATTCCAATAAAGTTGTCAAACAAATACCTGCTATCGTGTGGGCCAGGTGTTGCTTCTGGATGATATTGTACACTAAATGCTTGTCTATCTTTTAAACGAATACCTTCAATACTGTCATCATTCAAATTCAAATGGGTTACTTCAATATTTGGATGATTTTTCACTGCTTCAGGATCTACCCCAAAACCATGATTCTGTGTAGTAATTTCACATTGCCCTGTTATAATATTTTTTACAGGATGGTTCAAACCTCTGTGTCCATGATGCATTTTAAAAGTAGGAATATCATTCGCCAATGCCAATAACTGATGCCCTAAACAAATACCAAATACTGGTTTTCCTTCATTCAATATTTCTTTTACCGTACTTACTGCATAAGGCATTGCTGCAGGATCTCCAGGGCCATTGGAAATAAAATATCCATTAGGACTGAACTCTTTTAAACGGCTTAAACTTGTTTTTGCAGGGTGAACTCGTACATGCACACCTCTTTCTACCAAACAGTTTAAAATGTTTTGCTTAATACCAAAATCCAATACACTCACTTTAATAGAAGATGACGTATCTCCTAACTCATATTCTTCAGTTGTACTAACACGGCTAGCCAATTCTAAACCATCCATACTGGGGCATTTAGCCAATTCTGCTTTCAATATTTCTTCATCCAATAACTCAGACGAAATAATGCAGTTCATCGCTCCTTTGGTTCTTACATGAGCCACCAAAGCCCTTGTATCAACACCTTCTATGGCAACTAGGTTATTGGCAACTAAATAATCCTGTAAAGAACCATTGGCCATAATACGACTAAATTGTTCTTCTAAATTACGGGCAATTAATCCATGAATTTTTACTGAACTACTCTCTACGTCAAGGTCTTTAACACCATAGTTTCCAACATGTACATTATTCATAATTAAAACCTGCCCTGTATAACTTGGATCGGTAAATACTTCTTGATAACCTGTCATTCCAGTATTAAAACAAAGCTCTCCTGTAGTAGTTCCGATTTTACCAAAAGCTTGTCCGTAAAAAATATTCCCATCTTCTAATAATAAAATTGCTGGTTGTTTGGTCTGTGGCATTATTTATTTTTCTTACAAAAAAAATACATTTTAACCACAATCGATTATTTAATTTATTAGTAAATTCTCAACATTTAATCACATAAAAGAGGAATTAAATATAGGGTTACAAATTGTAAAAGAAAAAAGAAAAAAAGTGATTCTTGTCATTATTTGTTACTGTATTAGAATAGAATTTTGACATATAAATTAATAAACCTATTAGCTGATAATCAATCCATGAAATGAGCCTTTAATGATTCTTATGTCAAATACCAACCATTAGTTTTGGCTATTTCATGTGTTATCTAAACATTTAAAAGTTTACACATGAAACACAGTCCTCCAGCAAACAAAAAAGTAAATCAGTACATTATAATACTGTTTTTGCTCATTTTTTTACAAGCTTGTAAAAAAGAAACAATTTTCACCCCACAGTTAACGAGTTCGTTTACGGTAAAAGAGGTAATTATGCATCCTGCATTTTACGATAATGATGTATTAGATACAGACAGTATTTCAACAACAGCGGTAACATTTGAAGCAAACGAAAAAGAAAGTAACGAAATTAGTTACAAATGGCAAGTTGGAACAGATAGTAGAATATTTACTACAAGAAAAGTAACACTTGATTTTTTTAGTAGTTCTGTTAATGAAATTGATGTTGTACTTACTGTTACTAAAAACAACATTCCCAATTCAGTTACGCCTATTTCATTAACCACAACTAGAAAAGTTTATTTAAAAAAAGAAACACAAATACCAGGCACTTACAGGGGTGTATTCCATTTTAGAAATGGAGATGATTCTGCAACTGTACAAATAAAAAAAGATTTCTGCTTACCCCAATATGATTCATTTTGGAAGCCTTATTATAAAGGAACACTAATAAGTAGTACAATGCCCATTTTCGATACAATATTTGTTAGTAATGAGCAGCCACAAACATTTTTAAATAAGATGTATTATGTTAATGAGCAAGACTGGAGCATGACTGGTTATCCAGAAATTAACAAAAAAGTGATAGATTTTAAAGGTAGTATTCAGCTATTAAGTACTACAAACACTATTAAAATAAATATTACAGCCAAAGAAACGAATACAAGTAACCCAACTTCAATAAATTTTGAAGGATTTAAAATAAAATAATAGTTCGTATGAAAACAATACTTTTTTTAACATTCACTTTAATGCTTGCATTTACAAGCATTACTCAAAGTCAAACTTGCAGTGATAAAGGAATTTACACTGGTCCTCAAAATAGTTATTTTGGCAGTATTTCCTCTCCAATTAATATAGAAAAGCCAAGTGCAACGAATCTTTTTAACTGGAGATTAAATCCTTCAACACAAGGAGCTTACTTTAAGTTTAATTATAATAGCACCAATAGTAAAGATTTATTATCCCCTTGGCATGTAAACGATCCTAACATTCAATACTACTCGCTGGCAAAGGGAACAAACAGCGATTACAACCCAACTGATGGTTAGGAAGTCTTTAAAGTGAATTTAGGGCGACTAAATGATGATATTACGCAAAGAGTTGTAAAACCATTAGTTCCTTATATAATGTTGTATAATAAATTTACTGGCGTTCTAAGAGTATTTGCACATTTAAACAGAACCAGCGATTACAACACCATAAGTATTGAACTAAATATTGATGATAAGACAAGTACAAATGGTTTGAACTATTCAGCCATTCTCAGTTTAAATACAGAATTAGCTCAAACTCTTGATGAAAAAAGTAAGGTTAAAACGGTAAACTCTATTTCACAGTATCCTAATAATCAAAGTTTATTTTTTTGGGCAGACTTCACCTTGGCTTATGATCCTTGTGTTTGTTTCAATAAATCAAATATGAATGTGAATTTCAAAGCTTTAACTCAAGGTGATCTAACGATGACAGGAACGATCACTGGGAATATAATTCCAATAGCATCGTCATCTGGAAATCCAATAAAAAACGTTGTAAACGCTATTTCAAAGGTCGGCTCTTTTTTTGTTAATCAGAGTTACTCAAGTGCTACCGATGCATTTTCAAGTTTATTTGGACTCTCTAATTTATCTGGTGAATTAAACAACGCTTTAACTTTATTCAAAAATATTATTGCAGCTGGCCAATCTTTAGAAAGTCTAAGTTTAACTAACAAAGAGTCAATTCAAAGAGCTCTTCTATCAATCAATAATATTTTTAGTACCTCAATAAAAGGTGGCTCTCCAAATGGTGCTAATATTCTAATGGCAACAGCAAAACTTTCTGGTGAGGCTAAATTTCTTTTTACTTTTGACGGCAGTACTATTCGCTTTTCCACGCCAGGTAGTAAGGATAGTCAACTGAACCCAGAAGAAAACTACAATAACAATACAGATGCTTTTGGCAATAAATTACCAGAATATCCAGCATACAATGAAATACTTGGAACATTTGCTCTACTAAAAAAACCAACAATTAATATTTCAAAAGTTCCAATAGGCGGAGACCCCCCAATGTATTGGCACCCTGATAGACCTAACTTTGTTGAGTACTCTAGAGTTCGTTTTAAAATTCCACAAGCGATTAATAGTAATGCAAATAATATACTTTATGCTTTAAATCCAATAATGCATACTAATTTTTCTAATACCAAAATTAAAGTGGCATTAGTAATTAGAACAAAAATGTGGGGAATGGGTGGTACAAATGGTAATAAATATCCACTTTTTGTAGGTCTATCAAACAACCATAACTTAATTAACTTAACTCCAATAACAGCAAACTATCCAAATTTAACACAAACTATCACTCCTTATTCCTACAATCCTTGGGATCCCGATCAAATCGATGGAAATAGATATACTTGGGACTGGGGAAGTAATAATACATTTTCTGAAAACATATATGAGTATATTACCCCATTAGTTCCAGTAGATTTCATTTACGACTTGCAAGGTGAGTTTACTTTATTTGGAACTAATTTTCAGGACTCCGATTTATATGGAGTTGGATTCAGTCCATCTATTGAAGATATAAGACTTAAATTTTTTATTGACTTTGAATCTAATGATATAGGTTCCAACAACTTGCCCAATAAATCGAATTTAATATTTACTTACCCAATGAATATTAATTACTCCGATGAGTTTACCATAAACCCTATCATTGATTTGACACAGTTTAGAACACCGATTACTGCTGTTAGTCAAAATCAAATAAATCAATTTTGTACAGGGATTCTTGAGAACTCAACTTACCAAGCAAATGAATATTATACAAAAGTAAACTTGGTTAATGAAGAAAAAAGTGTAGATAAAAAAGACTATAAAAAAGTACTATCAGTTTTTCCAAATCCAGCAAATACTGAAATCACTGTAAAATATGAACTTGAAACAAACACTTTTGTAAAACTAAGTTTACACAATATATTTATGCAGGAGTTGAAACTACCTATTTCTTATACAGAAAAAAATAAGGGTGTTTATGCAGAAAAAATAAATATCTCAAAATTAGCCCCTGGAACTTATATAATAAAAATTCAATCTAAAGACAAAAGTGAATCAATAAAGTTTATTAAACTTTAAAAAATAAGTATAAAAAAAATCCTATCATATGATAGGATTTTTTTATACTTAGACTATTTATTATTCAGCTGTTGGTTCTTCTGTTGCAGTTGTTGTTTCTTCAGCAGTAGGAGCAGCAGTTTCAGTAGTTTCTACTTTTTTCTTACCAGCTCTACGTGTTTTCTTAGCTGGTTCAGCAGCTGTAGCAACACCTTTACCATAGATTTCATTAAAGTCTACCAATTCAATCATTGCTTTTTCAGCGTTATCACCCGGACGAATGCCCAATTTGATAATTCTGGTATAACCACCTGGTCGGCTAGCAATTTTTGGACCTACAACTGTAAATAATTCTTTGGTTGCAGCTTTATCTTGTAAATGACTAAACACAATTCTGTGTTGGTGGCTGATGGCTTCTTTAGCATCAGCCTTTTTAGTTTTGGTTAATAACGGCTCAACGTAAGTACGCAAAGCTTTAGCTTTTGCCAAAGTTGTTACGATACGCTTGTGCGTAATTAACGCAATTGCCAAGTTGCTTAGTAATGCAACTCTGTGTGCCTTTTTACGGCCTAAATTGTTGTTCTTGTTTCCGTGACGCATGACTGTTTGTTTTAAAATTCATCTGCACCGTGTCAGGATTTGCAGACTACTTATTATTAAATAGCTATAAGCGATTAGCCTTTAGCTGTTAGCAGTTGCTAATGGCTAAAGGCTAATACCTATTGGCTTAATTATCTAAATTATCTAAACCTAATTTCACTAAATCCATTCCAAAACTTAAACCTCTTTCGTTCAATACCTGATCAATTTCAGATAATGATTTTTGGCCAAAGTTTCTAAACTTCATCAAGTCTTCTTGCTCATACTGAACAAGCTCACTCAATGAATTAATTTTAGCAGCTTTCAAGCAATTGAATGCACGTACAGAAAGATCTAAATCTTCTAACGGTGTTTTCAATACTTTACGCAATTGTAAAATTTGCTCATCTACTACATCTTCTTTCTTATCTTCTTTATTATCAAAAGTGATGTTCTCATCAGTGATAATCATTAAGTGTTGAATTAAGATACGAGACGCTTGTTTTACTGCTTCTTCTGGGTGAATTGTACCATCTGTAGCAACTTCTAAAATTAATTTTTCGAAGTCAGTTCTTTGCTCCACACGATAGTTCTCAATAGAATACTTTACATTCTTAATAGGTGTGTGAATAGAGTCTATTGCGATATACCCAAATGCAGCATCTTTAACCTTGTTATCTTCAGAAGGAATGTAACCACGACCTTTAGAAATTGTTAATTCAATATCTAATTTAGCAGTGTTATCCATTGTACAAATCAATAACTCTGGGTTCATTACTTCAAAGCTTTGAGTAGCTTCACTAATGTTACCAGCATTAAATTCGGTTGTACCTTTTATGGAAAGGGCAATTTTCTCATTGTTTACATCATGCTCAACGTTCTTTTTAAATCTCACCTGCTTAAGGTTTAATATAATTTCAGTAACGTCTTCAGCAATACCTTTAATGGTTGCAAACTCATGATCAACGCCTTCGATTTTAATTCCTGTAATTGCATAACCTTCAAGGCTATTCAATAATACACGACGTAAAGCATTTCCAATAGTTAAACCATATCCCGGCTCTAACGGGCGAAACTCAAATTGTCCTTCAAAATCAGTTGCTTTTTGTAAAACAATCTTGTCTGGCTTTTGGAAGTTTAAAATGGCCATTTTTATGCTCCGATTTTATTTGTGTTAAACCGCAAACTCTGAATGAGTTGCAGTAATTAAATTATGATACCAGCTTCCTGTACATTACTCAACTCCTGTTGCGTCGCACTCTTGTACAGTTGTTCTCTATTCAGCCAGTGGAAAATGGAGAGATGAAAGTGGAGATTTCACCTACTAACAATTCCCTATTCACCACTCACAATTATTTAGAGTACAATTCTACAATCAGTTGTTCTTTAATGTTCTCAGGAACATTTTCTCTTTCAGGATAAGTAATAAATGTACCTTTCTTTTCAGTTTCATTCCAGTCTACCCAACTAAACTTAGGATTTTTTCCACGGCTTTTGCTAATGATAGAAGAGTTATGCTCACTTTTTGGACGATAAGCAATAACATCACCTGGCTTACAAGAATAAGAAGGAATATTTCTTACTTCTCCATTTACAGTAACGTGCTTATGAGCTACCATTTGTCTTGCTTCTGGACGGCTAGCAGCCAAGCCCATACGAAAAACGGTATTGTCTAAACGAGCTTCTAATAATTTAATTAAGTTTTCACCTTTAACACCCTTCATTTTAGAGGCTTCTACGAAGGTTTTACGGAATTGACGTTCTAAAACACCATAAGTGTATTTTGCTTTTTGCTTCTCACGAAGTTGTAAAGCATACTCACCTAAAGTTTTACGTTTTTTAGATGCTCCGTGTTGACCTGGAGGGTTACTGTTTTTAGTTAACCATTTGCCATTGCCTAAAATGGGCTCGCCGAAAATTCGACAAATTTTGGTCTTAGGACCTGTGTAACGTGCCATAATGTTTATTCATTTCGATTTTTTTGTTTCGTTGCATCGATCGGTTAAAAATCGTAAAAAGTTAATCGGGCAACCTTTGAATAAATGAAATTCGAACATATAAATTCCAAATTGCAGTACTCCCCATTGGAAGCTGTAATTTGGAATTGTATAAAAAATTAAACTCTTCTTTTCTTTGGAGGACGACAGCCATTGTGTGGCATTGGAGTAACGTCTTTAATAGAAGTTACTTCAATTCCGTTTTGTGCAATGCTACGAATAGCACCTTCACGTCCAGAACCTGGTCCTTTTACAAATACATCTACTTTTTTCAATCCTGCATCTACTGCAACTTTAGCTGCATCGGCTGCTGCCATTTGTGCTGCATAAGGCGTGTTCTTTTTAGAACCACGAAATCCCATTTTACCAGCAGATGACCAAGAAATAACCTGACCACTTTTGTTAGTAAATGCAATAATAATGTTGTTGAAAGTAGCACTAATGCGTACTTCTCCTGCAGCATCTACTTTTACAATTCTTTTTTTAGCTGCTGCTTTTGCACTGTTCTGTGCTTTTGCTGGTTTTGCCATTGTTAATTTTTTGAGGTAATCTTCTAAATATTTACGCCTCCTTTTAAGCAATTTTTGCCCAAATATCCGACGCTATTATAAAAACAAAAAGCTCGTAGCGATTTGCCACAAGCTTAAAGCTAATTATTTTATTTCTTAGCTACTTTTTTCTTACCAGCAACCGTTTTACGTTTCCCTTTTCTTGTACGGCTGTTCGTCTTAGTTCTTTGTCCACGTACAGGTAACCCTTTACGATGACGTAAACCACGATAACAAGCAATATCCAATAAACGTTTAATGTTCATTTGAGTTTCACTACGCAGTGCACCTTCTACTTTAAACTCAGAGTTGATGATATTACGGATAGCAGCCTGTTCATCATCATTCCACTGATTCACTTTCTTGTCAAAATCAATACTTGCTTTCTCAAGAATGTATTGTGCTGTAGAACGACCAATACCATAGATATAGGTTAGTCCAATTTCGCCTCTTTTGTTTTTAGGTAAGTCTATACCGGCAATACGAGCCATAATTATGAATTTCTAATTTTAAATGTTGAATTGCTAATTAACCTTGTCTTTGTTTAAAACGAGGGTTCTTTTTGTTAATCACGTACAACTTGCCGCCACGTTTAACAATCTTACAGTCTGCACTGCGTTTTTTAATTGATGCTCTAACTTTCATTTTTGTCAGTTTTCCTATTTTCTAAAAAACTAATGGCCAAGGCTATTAGCTGTATTTATTATTTGTACCTGAAATTAATTCTGCCCCTACTTAAGTCGTAAGGACTCATTTCAACGCCTACTTTATCACCCGGCAAAATTCTGATATAGTGCATTCTCATTTTACCTGAGATGGTTGCTAAAATTTCGTGACCGTTTTCAAGCTTCACTCTGAACATAGCGTTACTGAGTGCTTCAATGATTACGCCGTCTTGTTTAATCAGTTGTTGTTTAGACATAATTTTTTCGGGCTGCGAAGATAGGAGTGAATTGCTAAAAAATGAAAAAAAAGCAAGAAAAAATCTTTGCTCTGCCTAAAACTATATCAACACCCTGTTTATATCGAGCATAAAAAATTAAATATCAATTAGTTAAGAAAATTATTGGTTATGCAATTCAATTAAAATAATATTCAAAAATCAAGATTTTCATTTAACCAAGTTTATGAATTGCGAATTTTAATTTGTAGAAACCTAAAAAATGTCAATCGTCATTTGTACAGGTATTTTTTGCACCTAAGTTTGCAACTGCATAAACGAACATTCAATTATTAAAAATGTTATTGAATCGTTGATACTTTTTTAAAGCAATTATATTATGACGATATCATTATCAGGAATAGAAACAATAGTAGCAAGTGAACAAAACCCAGCTCTGCAAAAAATAGGCTATAAAATACTGGCAAAAGAAAGAATCAGCTTCGATGAGGGTGTTCTTTTATTTGAGCAAGCTGCTCTCTCATTTGTTGGTGCTTTAGCCAATTGGGTACGTGAACAAAAGCATGGCAATAAAACTTACTTCAACAGAAATTTTCATATTGAACCTACCAATGTTTGTGTGTTCAGCTGTAAGTTTTGTTCTTATTCTAAATTATATGCCCATAAAGAAGAAGGCTGGGAATTGAATTCAGAAGACATGCTGAATATCGTTAAAAAATATGATGGACAACCCGTAACTGAAGTGCATATTGTGGGTGGTGTTCACCCCAAAATGGATTTGCCTTTTTTTGCAGAAACTTTAAGAAAGATCAAAGCTCACCGTCCCGATTTACACATCAAAGGCTTTACACCTGTTGAGCTGGACTACATGTTTAGAAAAGCAAAAATGACTGTTGAAGAAGGCATACAATTTTTAAAAGATGCAGGCTTACAATCTTTACCAGGTGGCGGTGCTGAAATTTTTCATCCAGAAGTTCGTCAGCAAATTTGTGACGATAAAGTAGATGCTGAAGGTTGGTTGGCTATACACAAAGCTGCACACAAAATTGGGATGCACAGCAATGCCACCATGTTGTACGGACATGTAGAAAAGTTTTGGCACAGGGTTGATCACATGGAACGCTTAAGACTATTGCAAGATGAAACAGGTGGTTTTAATACATTCATTCCATTGAAGTTTAGAAACCACGATAACGAGATGAGCCATATACCTGAATCATCTGTTATTGAAGATATGCGAGTATATGCCATTGGCAGATTGTATATGGACAATTTTCCGCACATTAAAGCGTATTGGCCAATGCTTGGCAGGCAAAATGCACAACTTACTTTAAGCTTTGGCGTAAATGATATTGATGGTACAATTGATGACACCACCAAAATTTATTCAATGGCTGGCAGTGAAGAACAAAATCCATCAATGACAACAGCTGAACTGGTGAATTTAATTCGTCAGGCTAAAAGAGAACCTATTGAAAGAGATACTTTATATAATGTGGTGAATGACTTTAGCAATACACCTGCTGAAAAAATATTCGATTCGAGTTTAAATTAATAAGTTTCAATAGTGGTGCTATAGTATTTTAGAGTGGTCTTCTCTGGCAGAGAAGACCACTCTTTTTTGTAACAAAATAAAAATTAAATTGAACTGGATAAAATATTAAAAAAGTATATACAATATCTAGTATTCAACATCAACCTTTTCTTTGATCTCTAATTTTCTTTGCCCCATAACCCACACCAGCAGCGACCAATAATGATAGACCTCCATCAATAGGCACATCATTCGTATCATCAGTAAAACCGGGTTGGGCATGTAACAATGCTGGTAGTAAAAAGAATATACAAGGTAGTATAAAGTAGATTAGGTTGGTTGTTGATATTTTACGTTTCATGATAAATAGTTTAGAAGTTTAAAGAGTTTGAAAGTTTAAGAAGATTAGGAGTTCAATAAACTATTCAACTCCTAATCTTCTTAAACTATGTTTATGTT
>JBIKRV010000054.1:0-15954 GCA_044348985.1 Chitinophagaceae bacterium | reverse complement strand
CCAATTATTTGGGCAAACAAAGTTATTTTTGACATGGGAGAAAGAGATTTTGTTTTGCAACCTCAAAGCTAATTTGAGTTACAAATAACTTTCTCTCTTTTTTAAACGTTTAGGACGCTATTGATTTGATTCTATGAAGTTATTGTCTATTTTGAATTCAAAAAAAATTTTTTTTGACGTTTTAGATTTAATAGTATCAAGTTTAGTTAAAACATGAATTTTGTTTATACTATTATTTAAATAGTCAATAAAAAAATCAACATTTCCTAAATTTATTATTTCAAAGCTGTCTTTAATAATACTATTTTTTTCAAGTTTCAAGTAGTATTTAGATTTTGGATTTATTTCAACTTCAGCTAGCTCTTGTTTATTCCTAGCTCTATTTTTATTAATAGCATTTGTTAAACTTAGCGGTAATTTATTAGTTTTTGTATAACAAGAGTTTACTAGGAAGAATCCTGCTAGTATAAAGAGTAAACAAGCATTTTTATTTTTAAGTTTTTTCATTCATTTCTAGTTTTAAATTTAATTAAATTAAAAAATATTTTATTATGTTTTTTCTGTTAATATATCAAAGTTAGAATTTTCTGTTGGCAATCGGTATTTATATTTTTTATTGGGAAAAGGTTTTTTTTAGGATTATTAATGTACAGCTCATTTACTCTATCTCCTCTCCATTTACAATATGCAACAGCTTGCTCATAACTTATGCCAACAACTGGATAATAATTGTACATAGGATGATTGTGATAATATTCGGATAAACCGAATAATTCACTATTTGAAAACCGATTCCAAACACTTGTGTCGATTAAGCTATTTAAGATAGCAATAGAGTCTTCCCTTACGAATGTTTTCCAATACAAATATTCTCGCCAACCTATGTTTGTCATTTCGCATTCATCAATAAACAAACTATCGTTTAATCTCACAGTACCCGGGAGAGTTTTATCTCTCTTTTTATTTGTTTCTTTATTATTTGTAAACGATAAGAATAATGTAATGAATAACAAGCCCAAAATCCATTTCATATCTGTATTATTTTGTTGTTAAATTTAGTCATCTTTTAAAAACATTGTGTTTTTTGATGAATTGTATTCAACTGCTCAGCATAACCCTGATTGAAGCGAAAGCCCTGAGTGAAACCCCAACAGCGGCTAAAAGCCCTGTTGGCGGTTGAACGAAGGCTTGAAGCGAAAAGCAGGAAACCGCAGCTGAATTATGGGCTAAAAAATCAAGTTTCTAATACATTAAACACCCTAATCTTTATTCAAAATTAAAAACCCGCCCAAAAGCCTTACCTTCGCCGCCAGAAAAAGCTGCCACCCTAATTTTTGGGGATTCTGGCAGCATTTATTTTTAAATTAAATGCTTCTTTTTGAAGCTAGTTAAACGGTTTTATGGAAATACGCAACATTGCCATTATTGCTCACGTAGATCATGGCAAAACAACTTTAGTAGATAAAATTTTACATGCCACTAAAGTATTTAGAGACAATCAGGAAACTGGTGATTTAATCATGGATAGTAACGATCTTGAGAAAGAACGTGGTATTACCATTTTTAGTAAAAACGCTTCTGTTACTTACAAAGATGTAAAAATCAATGTAATTGATACACCTGGTCACAGTGATTTTGGTGGCGAAGTTGAACGTGTACTTAAAATGGCCGATGGCGTAATTTTATTGGTAGATGCTTTTGAAGGACCAATGCCTCAAACCCGTTTCGTTTTACAAAAAGCGTTGCATTTAAACCTGCACCCAATTGTGGTTATTAATAAAGTAGATAAACCCAACTGCCGTCCGGATGAAGTACACGATGCAGTTTTTGAATTATTTTTTAACCTCGATGCAACCGAAGAGCAATTAAACTTCCCTACTTTTTACGGTAGTGGTAAAAACGGTTGGTTCAACGATAGTTTAACACAAACTGAAGATATTCTTCCTTTAATGGATGGTATTTTAAAATATGTTCCTCAACCAAAAGTTAACGAAGGCACTTTACAAATGCAAATTACTTCGTTAGATTATTCATCTTTCTTGGGTCGTATTGCTATTGGTAAAGTAACTCGTGGAAGCATCAAAGAAAACCAACAAATTGCCTTAGTTCAAGCCGATGGTTCTATTAAAAAGAGCCGTGTAAAAGAATTGTATGTGTTTGAAGGAATGGGCAAACGTAAAGTACAAGAGGTGTTGAGTGGCGATTTATGTGCTGTTGTTGGTTTAGAAGAATTTGGTATTGGCGATACGATTTGTGATATTGAAAATCCAGAAGGATTACCAATTATTAGTGTTGATGAGCCTACCATGAGTATGACTTTCAGCATTAACAACTCACCTTTCTTTGGTAAAGATGGCAAATTTGTTACATCCCGTCACTTACGTGATCGTTTAATGAAGGAAACGGAGAAAAACTTGGCTTTACGTATAGAAGATACCGATAGTGCTGATAGTTTCTTAGTATTTGGTCGTGGTATTTTGCATTTAGGTGTATTGGTAGAAACCATGCGTAGAGAAGGTTATGAATTAACTGTTGGTAACCCACAAGTTTTGGTAAAAGAATTATTGGGCAAAAGACATGAGCCTTTTGAGATACTGGTAGTTGATGTACCAAGTGATTACAGTGGTAAAGTAATTGACCTTGTAACACAACGTAAAGGTGAGATGCTGGTGATGGAAAGCAAAGGCGAAATGCAACATTTAGAGTTTGATATTCCTTCTCGTGGATTAATTGGTTTGCGTTCTCAAATGCTTACTGGTACTGCTGGTGAAGCTGTTATGGCTCATCGTTTTAACGAGTATAAGCCTTGGAAAGGATCAATTCCTGGAAGGAGCAATGGTGTATTGGTTTCTAAATTTGCTGGAATCACTACAGCATATTCAATTGACAAATTACAAGATAGAGGTCGTTTCTTTATCGACCCAACTGAAGAAGTGTATGCAGGTCAAATTATTGCCGAGCATATTAAGCCAGGCGATTTGAATGTGAATGCAGTTGAGATGAAAAAATTAACCAATCACCGTGCAAGTGGAAGCGATGACAGTGTTCGTATTACGCCAAAAATTCAAATGACTTTAGAAGAGTGTATGGAATATATTCAGCAAGATGAGTGTATTGAAGTAACACCTAAAAACATTAGAATGCGTAAAACCATTTTAGACGAAAATGAAAGAAACAAACAAGTAAAAAGTATGAAAGCTGAAATGGCTTAAGCTTATTTATTCGTATAATTAAATACCCTGCAACTAAACTTGCAGGGTATTTTTTGATAATTACGTCAGTTGAATGACGAAATTTATGTAAAAAACGTCAGTTAATTGACGTAATTAATATTTTTTGAGTACATTTGTATTGTAAAAACACAGCAATGTACAATCGATTATTATTCAACCATATTGAAAATCAATTATCTAGGCAAAAAGTAACCTTACTTTTAGGTGCAAGAAGGGTGGGTAAAACAGCTTTATTACAATCTATCAGTCAAAAAGTGGGTAGCAAATGCCTTTGGTTAAATGGTGAAGATGCCGATGTACATAAGTTATTAGAAGAAAGAACTATTGCCAATTACAAAAGATTATTGCAAGGCTATGAATTATTGATAATAGATGAAGCTCAGTTTGTGCCAGATATGGGACGAAAAGCTAAATTAATGATTGATGGAATACAGCCTTTGCATATTATTTTAACTGGATCATCGGCTTTTGATATTGCTCAAATGGGTGAACCATTGGTTGGCCGAACCATAACACATTATTTATATCCTATTGCTCAGGCTGAAATAATGCAGCAAGAAAATTTATTACAAACAAAACAACATTTAGAGGATAGATTATTGTTTGGCAGTTATCCAGAAGTGGCTACTACCAATGATTTGCAAGAAAAGCAACGTTATTTAACTGATTTGGTAAATACTTATTTACTAAAAGATATTTTAATTTTCGAGAACATTAAAAATCCGCAGAAATTAAAAGACTTGTTGCAACTATTGGCTTATCAAATTGGTAATGAAGTTAGTTTAGATGAGTTGGGCAAACAGTTGGGCATGAGCAAAAACACAGTGGATCGTTATTTGGATTTGTTAAGCAAAGTTTTTGTCATTTACAAACGTGGTGGTTACAGTAAAAATTTGAGAAAAGAAATAGCAAAAAGTAATCGTTGGTATTTTTTTGATAATGGAATAAGAAATGCATTAATCAATAATTTTTCTCCAATTGCAGTTAGGCAAGATATTGTTCAGCTTTGGGAAAACTATGTTTTAAGTGAAAGAGTTAAACACAATGCGTACTCAAACAATTTAGTAAATAGTTTTTTTTGGCGTACGTACGACCAACAAGAAATAGATTTAATTGAAGAAAAAGATGGTAGGCTAAGTGCATTTGAACTAAAATGGAAGCAAACAAAAGCTAAAACTCCGACAGCTTTTGCAAAAGCATATACCGATGCTTCGTTTACATTAATCAACCAAGATAATTATTTGGATTTTATCGTATAGCTTAGTAATTAAAGGCTAAAACACAATTAAAAATAGTTTCTTACGTTTTGTTAATTGTCATATTAGTATTCTAAATAGAAAATTACTATTTAAACATTAAAAAATAGCTATGAACAATCAAAATGTACGATTGCTTTCAGCCTCAGATATGGCTGTTTTATCTCAATGCTTTTCTCAAATAAGGCAAATGGTGCCTTCGTCAAAACCATTAAAATCTACTGAACGAAGGTCTATTTTTAAGTTAACCGATAACCGATTGGGGTTTGTTGAAAAAGTTATTCAAAAAATGAAAAGCAATCCATCGCTTATACCAAGTTATTTAGATGTAACGGCAGCCGTAAAATTGCTGCATTTGTACAATCAGTTAAATGAAGTAAGTGCAGAGTTGCAAAAGCTGCAGGAACAGGTAGAAAATACCAAGCTTCAGGCGGGTAATCAGGCATTGGTTATTTCTAAAATGTTTTATCACCAAACTAAAAATGCCTCTACAATTGGTGTAAAAGAAGCAAAAGATATCAGCGACGAGTTGATTGAGTTGTATGCTGTTGGCAGAAATGCAAAAGTAAAAAAGAAGAGAAGAGAACAGATTACCAATCAGCAATCTTCGTTATTTGATAATGTCTAAAATATCTTCATCGTCTTCTATTAAAGCCATTTCACGTAAAATTTGTGGGTAACGCCAACTTACTCTTTTGCTTGCAGGAACAACAGAGAACTTTTTAGGATTTGGCAGGCAAGCAATAATCATAGCAGCTTCACTACGGCTTAAGTTTTTGGCTGGCTTATGAAAATAATGTTGAGCAGCAGCTTCTACACCAAAAATACCTGGCCCCATTTCTATCACATTTAAATACACTTCTAAAATGCGTTTCTTGTTCCAGGTCCACTCTATCATTTGTGTAAAATAGAACTCAGGAATTTTTCTTATAACGCCACCACCCTGCCATAAAAAAACATTCTTGGCTGTTTGTTGAGAAATGGTACTTGCACCACCACCTAAGGGAATTTTAGACTTTTTATTGCGTTTGTTTTTCTTGGGTTTAAAGCTTTTTTCAATGGCATCCCAATCAAATCCATTATGGTCGGCAAAGGTTTGGTCTTCGCTGGCAATAGCTGCCAGTTTTATGTTATAACCAAGATTTTCCCATGCTACATAATCTCTTTTTAATCCATAGCTAAAAGAGTTGCTTATTTGTGTGATGGTAATGGGAGGCATTAGCCAGCGACAAAGAATAATATAAACCAACGATGAAAAGAACATAATAATCAATGCCCTTTTTGTAAAACGCCATATCTTTTTAAAAAATGGTTTTGCCATAAATGCCATGCAAGCAAGATAATATTTTGAGTTGAATTAGCAGCGAAACGGCTATTTAAATTGCTTCAATTAATATTTACAAAATGTAGCTTATACTTTTTACCCAACTTATAGCCACTTGCTCTTTTGCGTTTAAATAAAGTAGCCTGAGCAACAATAATATTAATGCCTACTACAGATGTGTACTGAACAATGTTGCGAATATTAGGCTGTAAGTTAATGTTGTTGCCTGCCACAATTCCGCCAGCTAATAACCCAATTTTAAATAAAAAATTACCAATATTGGCCGCTGAAATATTGTTATTGGGAATAAGCACAATGTCTTTAATATGAACTTGATAAAAACCATAATACACTGTATCTATCTTAGTTCCAAAGCCGCCAGGAACCAGTGTTACTGTACCCAATCTTAGAAAAATAGAATCATTTTTACAATAACGAATAAACCCCTCGATTAAATAATTTTCAATAGTATAAAATTGCACGTGGCTGCCTTTGTAAAAGCGTTCTACAGGCATACTTCTTTTTTTAAGTATAACAAAGTTTGATTGTGCAAATAATGTTGTTGACAATAGTATAGCTACAAACAGTAAAGCAGCTTTCATAAACGGAAAGATAAACTGCTGCGTCGGTTTGTGCTAAAAATCAGTAGTTAAAAAAAGACTAATGAATTACTGTGTCATGAAAAACCAGCCCCCAAATAAGTACAGCTCCAAAACCAATTAATATCAGTCCTGATATTTTATTGATGATATGAATATTATGTGGTGTAAGCTTTGAACGAATTTTTCCTGCCAGTAACACTTTGGCAATATCTGTAGCTAAAACAAATCCTAAGCAAATGGTATATACTGTAATGAGGTAACGAATAGGGTGCAATTGTTCAGCAGCTTGTGTATGAATTTTTGCAGTAGCAGCTAACCAAAAAATAAATACACCCGGGTTTAAAACATTCATAAAAAAACCCGATAAAAAAATACCAAACAATTCTCTTTTTTTAAACTGCTTATTCGGTAAGGATTTTTCTTCTTTAAACTCAGCTTTTTTAAAAAACAAGGTATAAATGCCAATGCCAATTAAAAAAACACTGCCTGTAACACCTATGGCTACTTTATTATCTATGGCTTTTTGAAAAAGAGAGCTCAGTACATTACAAACCAACACCAATCCAATATCGCTGGCCGAAACCCCTGCTACAAAAGCATATCCGCCTTTATGACCATTATTTAAGCTTTGTTTAATAATGGCAAAAATGATTGGGCCCACCGAAATGGCCAATAAAAAACCCAGCGTTAACCCACTAATAATGGCTTCAATCATTACACAATTTTAACGATGATCTAAAGTAAATTATAAAATTAAAAAAACTTGAAGTGGTGTATAAACTTCAAGATTTGCATTTTGAGTAGTAAAAGTATTATACCAATTGTTGTTTTAAAAACTGTTGCCAATCTTCAAGCATTTTACCTTTTAATACTCTGGGAAATTTATGCTGCCCGCCAATTTTACCTTTTGATTTCATAAAATCCATAAATTTTTCTTCACTTAACACATCTAAAAAAACATCTTTTAATGCACTGATTCTTTCTACAGCATAATCATCATTCAATTCTTTTAGTTTGGCATCAATTAATTGTGCCAACTGTGTTGCGTCAACCTTATCGTTGCAAGCAACATACCAATGATGGGCAAAGAAGTTGCCATGTGGTATTCCGGCAACAGTAAATTCAGGGATGCTGATATTCAGTTCTTCACTTACCAGTTGAATGGCATGATTCATGTTTTCTACACTTAAATGCTCTCCCACCAAACTTAAAAAGTGTTTGGTTCTGCCGGTAATTACCACTTCACAACGTTCTTTATCTACAAATTTTATGGTATCGCCAATTAAATAACGCCATGTACCTGCTGTGGTACTTATTAATAAAGCATAGTCTTTTCCTTCATCAACTTCATGTATCATTAATGCTTCGGGATTGGCAATCATTTCTCCATCGCCATCAAAATTTTTATTATCAAAAGGTACAAATTCTAGAAAAATATGTTGGTTGGTTACCAGCCGCATGCAATGGGCATTTTGCATATCTTGATAAGCAATAAAACCTTCGCTGGCCAAATAGGTTTCAATATAAGTAATTGGTTTTCCTAACAGCTTTTCAAACCCTTTTTTGTAGGGCTCAAAACTTACGCCACCATGTACAAAGAATGCCAGGTTAGGCCACATATCATGTATGGTGTTCAGTTTATATTTTTCAATCACCATTTCCATAAGCATTTGAATCCATGCAGGTACACCAACAATAAATCCAATATCCCAGTCAGGTGCTTTTTCTACAATTTCTTTTAATTTTTTATTCCAATCTTTTTGTCTGGCAATTCTTTTACCCGGTTTGTAAAATGGTTGAAACCAAAATGGGGCTTTTTTTTGTGTGATGCCACTTAAATCACCAGCATAATAACCAGCATTCTTTTGTAAATCGGTACTGCCACCCAATGTAAGCCATCCTTTACCAATTGATTTTACAGGAATGCCCTCGTAGCTGCGTAAGCTGAGCAACTGTTTAATCATGACCATTTTATTGCCACGTAACAAATCGTTGGTAATTGGAATGTATTTGCTGGCAGCCTCACTTGTACCAGACGATAACGCATAATATTTTATTTTGCCAGGCCAGCAAACATCGGGTTTGCCTTCTAAGGTTTTATGCCACCATTGTTTGTAAATAGAATTATAATTAAATGTTGGAACCAATTCCTGAAATTTTTTGCCGGCATGTTTACTCATTAATATTTCATCGAAACGATATTGCTGACCAAACTCCGTAAAACGAGCTTTTCTCAATAGTTTTTTCAGCACATTAATTTGCTGACGTCGTGGATTATTTTCAGGTAAACGTAAAGCTTTTGCAATCGTATTTGGAAGCTTGATGTCTATTATGGCCATCGGATAGCTTTATGTTTTAGTAAATTGTATTTAATTAAAAGTAAACAAAAGTACCCGTATTTCTTCAATCTATTTACCGCCTAAATAACGGTAGTTGCGAAGTATAATTTTTATATCCTGCATCCAATCAAAATTTCTGGCATATACCATATCCAACTTGCTTAAACTTTCTTTATTTAAAGGATGTTCAGTTTTGTAAGGAATTCCATAGTGTGTAATTACAGGTTCTTGTAAAAAAGGTAACTTTTTTTCGGGAATGATATAACCAACCCAGGTTTTTTTACCAATTAAAACTTCTATTATTTGTAATAAAAATGCAAGTCCTTTTTTTACAAAAATTAAATGTATTGGATAAGTAAATAAAAACAAGATAGCCAAACAAACATCAACCAAACGTTTCATTCTTCGTTGGTAAGGTTGATTGAGCAAATAGAAACCTTCGGCTGTTAAAGCTTCGCCAGAAGTTGCTTTAGAATCACTGCCAATAATACTATGGCTACCTTGGGCAATAAAACGGTAATTAATATTTTTAGGAAGCGTTTTAAGTTGATGAATAATTTGCTGATAGCTTAAACTTCCTTCACAAAAAATAACTTCTCTAATGCTTAAATGTTTTAATAAATGATGCAAATTATCTAAATCGCCAATGGCATTGCTTGTATCACCATTTATTTTTATTCTGCCTAAAATTCTTTCTTCAAGTGCTGCTTGTTGCATGATATGTACAACAGCATTGTACTGTTTATCTGAACCAACAACAATGGTTTGCTGATATTTTTTTTCTTCAGTATCGTTTTCTTTCACCCATTTCAATTCAATCAAAAGCCATCTTACCAATGTAATCATTAAACCTGCGGCAACACCTCCTGTTAAAACAATGCCTCGAGAAAATCTAAATTTTTCTGGTAATAAAGAGTAAACAGCCAGCAATACAATGATTGAGGAAAGCGAAGCTATAAAAGCTTTTGATGGCTTATATAATTTATCATACATGCCAGATAATGCAGCCACAATTAAAAAAATTAAGGTGAAAGATGGCATAATAATCATTAGTAAATTTTCACTAAAGCCACCACCATCTCTTACATATTTTACCCAATTTTTTTCTACCAGCCATAAGCTGGAGTAAACAACAGCAGCATCTATTAAAACCATACTCCACTTGGTAAGTAAACCACTTAATAAAGAAACAATTGCCCTAAACCAAATAGCAATTTGTATTAAAAAACTAAATAAAAATACTTTGCTGCCAGTATAATGTTTTTTTACAAAAACACTCATTGCCTGATAAAACATTATAATATAATTCAGGCTACCTCTTTTGGTACTTTCTCCTTTAAAATGTATGATGCTTGTTTCGCTGAAATAATAATTTTTAAATCCTGCTTGTTGTATGCGATAGCTTAAATCCACATCTTCGCCATACATAAAAAATGTATCGTCAAAGCCTTCTACTTTTTCAAGTACAGGTTTACTAAGCATCATAAATGCACCGGCCAAAACATCTACCTCATGGTTTTTATTTTTATCTAAATAACCCAATGTGTATTTATTAAGTATTGGTGATTTTGGAAAAAAAGAAGCCAATCCAATCAGCTTATAAAACGAAGTCATTGGCGATGGGAAAGAACGTTTACTTTCTGGTAAAAAAATACCTTTCCCATCAATCATTTTTACACCAATTGCACCACAATTGGGTGTTTGTTCAAAAAAATAAATACATTTTATAAAACAATCTTCAGGTACAATCGTATCGGGATTTAAAAAGAGAATATAGTTGCCTTTTGCAATATCTAAAGCCTGATTATTGGCTCTTCCAAAACCCACATTTTCATTATTTACTATAAAATTAACGGTAGGGAATTTTGGTTGCAAATAAGTAACGCTGCCATCGGTAGACGCATTATCTACCACAATAATTTCGCCACGAATAATTTGTAAAGCTTTTTGTGCAGCATGTAAACACTGTTCCAAAAAAAATTTTACGTTGTAGTTTACTATAATTATCGATATATCCATTCAGTGGGCAAAATCGTTTATTAATTGGCAACATACTTTGTATTTGTGAAGTTGCCAAAAAACTCCTGAATGTAGGCTCCTACAAGTATATTTGCCACATGCTAAAAAACACGTTAATTAAAGCCACAGAAGTTGCTGGCGTAGTTATTAAAGAGTATTTCGACAAACAGTTTACCATCTCTAATAAAGAAGGAATTAATAATTTGGTTACAGAAGTTGACCATAAAAGCGAAGTAGCCATTTTTGAAGTAATTAAACAAAATTTTCCCAACCATTATATTTTGAGTGAAGAAGCTGGTGAAATGGCTCAGGATAGTGAATATAAGTGGATTATTGACCCAATAGATGGCACTGTAAATTATGCCAATGGCATTCCGATTTGTTGTGTAAGTATTGGGTTAGAAAAGAATGGCAAAATGATTATGGGTGCTGTGTACAATCCTTTTATTAACGAATTTTTTCTAGCAGAAAGGGGCGAAGGTGCAACATTAAACAATAAAAAAATTCATGTTTCTGATAAAACAGAAGTGATTAAAAGCTGCCTAGTTACTGGCTTTCCATATACTTATTTAGACATACCTAATAGTCCATTACAAGTATTTGAAAAGTTTATTCGAAAAGGTGTGCCTGTGCGTAGATTGGGAAGTGCAGCAATCGATTTATGCTGGGTTGCAGCTGGTAGATTTGATGGATTTTATGAACATAAATTAAGTGCATGGGATAGTGCTGCCGGTTTTATTATTGTTGAAGAAGCTGGTGGAAAAGTAACGGATTTGAGTGGAGCATATTACAATCCTTATCAACCTGGAATTATTGCCAGTAATGGATTAATACATGATGAATTATTGAAAGTAGTAAATGGCGGAGATTTATAAGAATTTCACGCAAAGAGGCAAAGGAAGCGAAGTACACGAAATTGTAACAAAAATATTGTGTAGTTACAACTACATTAACTACCATTTTTTTGCGTTAATCATTACTGTCTGAAAAAATTAAAATAACCACACAAAGCCTTTGTTTCTTTGTAACCTTAGCAGTTTTGTGTGCAACAAAAAAATATGGAGAATAGAACAGAAATAGCATCATTGGGAGAATTTGGTTTAATAGACCACTTGACTAAAAATTTTGAAATCAATAATGCATCTACCTTATTGAGTATTGGCGATGATGCTGCTGTAATAGATCATTTTGGTAAACAAACAGTTATTACAACCGATTTGTTGATAGAAGGAATTCATTTCGATTTAATGTACACACCATTGAAACACTTAGGGTATAAAAGTGTAATTGTTAATTTGAGTGACGTGTACGCTATGAATGCAACGCCTACTCAAATAACCATGAGTATTGCATTTAGCAATCGTTTTAGCTTAGAAGCCTTGGATGAATTTTATGAGGGTGTTTATGCTGCCTGTGAGAAATATGGTGTTGATTTAGTGGGTGGAGATACTACTTCTTCTCAAAAAGGATTCATCATTTCTGTTACTGCCATTGGTGAGGTTGCCCCTGATAAATTTGTGAAACGTAGTACAGCACAAAAAGGAGATTTAATTTGTGTGAGTGGCGATGTTGGAGCAGCATTTTTGGGCTTAACCATTATGGAAAGAGAAAAGAAAATTTATTTGGAAAACCCACAAGTACAACCCGATTTAGAAGGAGAAGATTATATCATTGGTCGATTGTTAAAACCAGAAGCTAGAAAAGATATTATTGAATTTTTTGCCAGTAGTGAAATAACACCTACGTCAATGATGGATGTGAGTGATGGTATTAGTAGTGAAGTTTTACACTTGTGCAAACAAAGCAATTTGGGTTGTAGGGTGTATGAAGACAAATTACCTATCGATGATAAATCGAAACAAGCAGCATTTAAGTTTGGATTAGACCCAACAGTTTGTGCATTAAATGGTGGTGAAGATTATGAACTAATCTTTACGTTAAAACAAGAAGAATACGACAAGATTACTTTGAATGAAGAAATTGCCGTAATTGGCTACATGGCAAATATTGAAGAAGGCTGCAAAATAATTACTAAAGGTGGTAACACTTTTGACATTACAGCACAAGGCTGGAATGCGTTTACCAAATAAGCAAGGCAAAATATATTTATGAAAATAAATTCAGGCAAAATAAAAGGCATACACCTACTATGGTTTATGCCTTTTATGTTTTTTGTAGCCTGTGTTTCATCTAAACAAAGCAACTATACTTTCAACAATAAAAAAAGTGCAACTGAACTAAAAGAAGATGTTGTGTTGCTTAAAAAAATTCTCGAAGCCAATCACCCTTCCTTGTATTGGTACACACCAAAAGATAGCATTGATTATTACTTTAATCAAGCAATTAACAGCATTACCGATTCTTTAACTGAAGTTGAGTTTAGAAATAAAGTAAGTACAGCTGTTAGCAAAATTCGTTGTGGACATACCAGTGTTCGTTTTTCTAAAGATTTTATAAAAGAACAAGATAAACATCGGTATCCTCAATTTCCATTGTACTTTAAAGTATGGAATGATAGCTTGGTGGTTTTAGCAAGTGCACATCCTAAAGACAGTATTTTTAAAAGAGGAACAATTGTTACTGCTATCAATGGTAAAAGCAACAGGGCTTTGTTAAATACCATGTTCAGTGTAATTAATACCGATGGTTACAGCGATAATTATAAGAATCAAATTTTGAGTAATAATTTTCCTGGCTGGTATAAAAATGTTTTTGGTTTAGATAGTACTTACACAATTACTTATACCGATGGAAATGGTAAAATGGCAACTGCTGTAATTAAAAATTTTACTCCTTTAAAAGATACAACCACAAAGAGAAAAAATGTTCAGCCAACAGTTGTAACTACGCCCAAAAAACCTACAAGAAAACAAATAAGACAATCCCGTTTATTGGCTAAACGAAGCATGCAAATTGATACCAGTATTAATACTGCTTATATTCGATTAACCACTTTTAGTCGTAGCAAATTACGGAAATTTTTCAGGCAATCATTTACCGAAATCAAAGAAAAAAATATTGCCAATGTGGTGATTGATTTGAGAGAAAATGGAGGAGGTAGCGTTTCCTTATCTACAAAACTTACCAAATATTTAGCCAATAAACCATTTAAAAATGGGGATAGTGTTTTTGCTGTTAATAGAACGTTTCCTTATAAAAAATATATTAAAGATTGGTGGATGTATTGGTTTCCTATGAATTTTTTATCACACAAAGAAGCCGATGGAAATATTCATTTTCGGCGATACGAAAAGCACTATTATCAGCCTCAGAAAAAGAATCATTTCGATGGAAATGTTTATCTAATACAAGGAGGCATTACATTCTCGGCATCTACCATGTTTATTGGAACATTAAAAGGTCAAAGCAATGTAACAGTTGTTGGAGAAGAAAGTGGTGGTGGTTATTATGGTAATACAGCCATGCATTTACCTACTATTGTTTTACCAAATAGTAAATTGAGGGTTATACTACCCATGTATCGTTTGGTAATGGATAAAAACAGGCCTAAAGGGCATGGAATTATACCTGACGTAAGTATTCCTCCATCTTCAATTGCAATAACTAAAGGAATCGATATTAAGCTAACCACCATAAGACAATTAATTATTCAAAAGCAAAAAATTAAGCTTTTTTAAAGCAACATCGCTTAATAGCTGACTATCTTCATTCTAAAAAAAGGTGTTAATTATTAAAATAAATGTATAAGATTATCTTCCTTTTATTTGCCATATCGTCACTTACTGCTACATTATGTGCACAAGACTCTGTTAGTAATAAACCTAAGAAGCTAACATTAAAGCCAGCCGGCGATTTTGATCAACGCTTTTCTTTTGTAGAAAATCAGCCTGTAAGTATTTGGGGTTACAGAGTAGGTGTTTTAGTGAATGATAAGTACAAAACAGGTATTGGGGGCTATTTTTTAGACCAAAATATCTTTGGTGAAAAAAAGCTGAGAAGAAATGTGTTATACTATGAACAAAAAAGAAAAATGTATTTTGGAACTGTATATTTCGAACCCTATTTAATTCGAAAAAAGTTATGGGAAAGTAGCTTGGTTTTTGAGTTAGGCTATGGCCGTGTTCATTTAGATTCTATTAAAACAATTAGAAATAATCAAACCACTATTTCAGAAAAACAAACTTTTGTACCAGCAGGTATGGGTGTATCGTTAAATTTTAAAATGCCTGATATAAAACATCTACACCTTCTTACTTACATAGGTATCAATTTTATGTTAGGGTTGCGTAAAACTGTTTTTGAAACCGATCTTAAATACAATTATGATGGTTGGTACTGGAGCATTGGCAGTGCAGTTTTTATAGATAAAATTTTTAGTGATGCCAAAGAAAGGAAACGTAAAAAAATAGCAGCCTTAAAAGCAGCTATTTCAAACCCTGCCTAGAGCCTGTTAAAAATTAAATTCATCATTTTATCATTATGTGAATAAGGATAGCTGTAAACAATGATTGAAATTTTGGCCTTGTTATTTTAGCTGCTTTAATAATTTTTAATTGATGTAACTCAATTTCTTCAATAATAAATTTGGGGAACTGCAAAATCTATTTTATTGCTTGCATTAAACAGTAAAAAAGGAATAATTTCTTGAGGATTTATAATTGCACTAACAATAATATTGGCATCTACTACAACAATCATCAGGATTGTTTTTTCTTACGCATTTTTAACCAGGCAGATTTTGTAATGCCATTGGCAAAAAGATTAATCTCTTTTTGAGGTACTGTTTTTTGGGTAGTTGCACTTGTTTCTAAAAACTCTATATATCGCTTTATGCGTTGCATGCCTTTTGTGCCAACATTTGCAGAAAAGGAAACGGTGATTTTATTATTTTGTCTGTCTTCAACTAACATAAAAAAGTTTACTGAAATGAAAGTATTAAATTTTGGTTATTAGAAAAAATACAGGTTGTTTCAATTAACGCAACTTCCTTTGCCCAATGCACAAAGCTTTGTAAGAGAAGGTGATTGAAAGGAGATAGTAATTCTCTAGTGGTGTGGTGTCTCACCCACAACATTGATTTTAGGTTGGTGAGACACCATAGCTGTTGGAAAGATAAATTACTACTTAGACACAATAAATTTTGAATAAAATGTTCCTTACATATGGAACTACAGAAAGTATTGTCTTTGCTACCTTCCAAGTTGTTAGGAGCGTTAGCGA
>JBIKRV010000053.1:0-15974 GCA_044348985.1 Chitinophagaceae bacterium | reverse complement strand
GAACATACTGATGACCCACAAATTACAATACAAGGGGTACTTTTCTAAAAAACGATTAATACCATCCTACACACAACTAAAATTAATTAATTTATAAAATTAAAAAATCGTTTAGGACACTATTGTAGCAAAACCAAGTATTCTATCTTTTTTATGTGGATTTGTTTGTTTTGGGTTTGGTTTAGATTCAACCATTATTAAAACCTTTGCTTGTTTCTCAGAACCTCTGCCACGTTTAGTCAACCCTTTATCTAATTGCTTTTTTAAATCAACGACTTCATAAAAAGCATCATCAATTTCAATGTTTCCTTGTAGTTTATATCGACCATCACGTTTCCCCATTGTAATGCGTATTTTTTGCATCATATACCAAATAGGTTCATAAAATTTATAACCAACTTGTTTTTGCATTTCGAGTGCAGAAAATGCCTTTTTTGTACTTGTCATCAAATGAATAACCACAAACCAAGTAAGTAAATTAATATGTGATTTCTCCATTAATGTGCCAGCCCTCAAATTTGTTTTTGTACGGCAGGTTTTACATTGCCAAAACAATCCTGTTTGTAGCCAATAATGATTTGATGTATGGCATTTTTGGCAAACAATACCTTCTTCTTCTCGTTTCATTTTAAGATATGAAATGCAACTTTCTTCGTTAGGAAATCTTTTATTAAAATCAAGTAAATTCATAATTGTGTCATTTTTGCAGTAAATTTATTTTTTACACCTACAAGCCGATAGTCACTTATATTTAAGTACTTGAAAAGGCTAGCGACAATCCTATGAGCCGAATAGTCTTGCTATCCGGCTCATTTTAATTCTATATTTGAGCCGAATAAAAAATAATCAGCAAGACTTTTGCAGTAAAAGCCCTCTCCCAAACGATTTGTTGCCAGTCTAAGCCTCTCCCAAACCATAGAAGCAGATAAGAAGCCTATTACTCAGTTTTGGAAACTGCACAGCTTAGCAATGAGGTTATGCCTTGGATGGAATATTTTGTAGGCACGATTTTAAAGGCACAAATACAAGCCAAGAATCTGATAGATTTTATGCTGAAGAAAACAAAGTTTTTCGACTAATACAGCGAATGCTAAAATGAATATCAACTCAAAGCAATCAATAAAATGCTTGATGCAGAACCAAACGGGTTTGATGGCGGCATGACTGCGAATAAATATCAGTCCATTACAAAAACTTCAAAAGCAACCGCAACAAAGGACTTGCAGACTTTAGCAGAAATGGGTGTCTTGATACAACAAAGCGATGGGAGAAGTACGCATTATATCTTGAACATCTGAGAATACTTTGACTTTTCCTATTACTATTTAAACATCCGCTTGTTGATGTTTAAGTTCTCCTAATCCAAATGTTGTACCCAAAAAAAGCAGCTACAACTTTTGGTCGTAACTGCTTGATTTAGAAGTGGTGTGGGCCGGGATTGAACCGGCGACACAAGGATTTTCAGTTTTGAAATTAATGGTTTCATATGGTTCAATATGAACTTAAATATCTGATAATCAATGTTTATTATTTCATACAGATTCACCTAAAACCACAAAAAACCATAAAATGTTGTAGTATTGTTGTAGTAAAAATTTAGCTCCATTTTCTTCTCATTCTCAAAATCGGGATTATTTATGGCGAATATTAAAATTGTTCTTCGTAAAGAAAAAAAGAAAGACGGCACTTACCCACTAGCCATTCGTATCACTAAAGATAGAAAAAGTTCCTTCATTTATTTAGAGTATTCAGTTCTTGAAAAAGATTGGGATGCTTCTGCTGGCTTAGTAAAAAAGTCACACCCGAATAGTGCCCGATTAAATAACCTGCTTTTGAAAAAACTTTCAGAAGCAACAAACACAGCTTTAGAAGTTGAAACCAACAAAACTATTGTTAGTGCTTCATCAGTTAGGCAAAAAATAAAACCATCTGTGGGTGCTACCTTTTTTGCACAAGCCGATGCTTTTGTTGAACGTTTAAAAGAAGCTGGAAAATACAATCAATATACATCAGAAAAGCCTCGTATAAAGCATTTCAAAGAGTTTCTAGGTGGTGATATTGCGTTTCAAGACATTACTCCTGTGATGTTAGAAAAATACAGAGCCCATGTAATTAACAAGCTCAAACTTAGTGAACGTAGTGCCGTGAATCATTTGGTATCTGTGCGTTCTGTTTTTAGTCATGCAATAAGAGATAATGTTATTGATGCGAAGTATTACCCATTTGGAAAAGGTGGGGTTAAAATCAAATTCCCCGATACTACCAAAGTTGGTTTAACCATTGAAGAAGTTAAACGGCTTGAAGAGGTTGAACTAGATGACCCAAAACTGAATCATGCTCGTAATCTTTGGCTGTTCTCGTTTTACTTTGCTGGCATGCGTGTGTCGGATGTATTCCGTGTACGTTGGTCTGATTTGCAGGATAATCGCTTGCATTATTCAATGGGTAAAAATAATAAGGGCGGCTCGTTTAGCATTCCTGATAAGGCTATGCGTATTATTGAGCAATACAGAGCATTTCAGGATAACAAAAACAATTTGATATTCCCTGAACTAAAGGAATGTGATTTTGAAAATAAATTTTCTACCAATAGAACCATTGGATTTAAAACCAGCTCTATTGATAAATGCTTGCGTACGCAAGTTGCTCCAGTGGCAGAAATAACGAAGACGCTCACCATGCACATAGCCCGACATACATTTGCCAGTATATCGGGTGACAAAATCCCTCTGCAATTATTGCAGAAGCTATACAGGCATTCTTCGATTACCACCACTGTTGGCTACCAAGCTAATTTCATCAATAAGGACACCGACGATGCACTAAATAGTGTGCTTAACTATTAAAGGGCTATCTCTATCTATTATGGGTATTTATGGGTATCAATACGGGCATTAAACCCCGAAAATTGAAATAAGGAGTTAAAAAACACCTTCTTATTTCAGTTATTTTCATTTTTCTGAAATAATGTTGACTTTTCTTTTCTTTTATTTCATATTTTTGGGTAAATATGAAATAAGGCACTTAAAACATCTCCCTTATTTCAATTCAGGAGGATAACATGAAGAACAAGTCATCAAGAAGCGGTCATTACGAAACCTACGGGGAGCATGAGCATTTCGTGCCAAACCCTTTGCCTCCAGTTCCAAGCATCGAACTGGACAAAGAGCTGTTAGAACTCTACGGCGAAGCTATGCAAAGTTTAGGCAAGTTTGCAGAAGCCCAGAGCCGTATTCCTAGCAAAAGGCAGTTCCTTGATGTTTATGTGGCAAAAGAAGCGGTTTATACCAGCAAGATAGAGAATATCAACACAACGCTTACGCAGGTTCTTGAATACAACCCAAAACAAAAAACAGAAAACAAAGATGTTCAGGAGGTGCTCAACTATATCAATGCCCTCCAACATGGTATTCACTTGATGCGTGAAAAGAACCTACCAATTTCATCAAGGCTTATCAGGGATTGCCATTCAAAGCTATTATCGGGAGTACGTGGAGAAAGTAAAAGCCCGGGGCAATACAGAAAAGTACCTGTATTTGTGGGTAGCCTTGTGCCGCCCCCCGCTCACTATGTTGAAAATCTGATTGCTGATTTGGAAAAGTTCATTCATGCGGATACAACCATACTACCCCTAATTAAAACAGGGCTGGCACATGTGCAGTTCGAGACAATACACCCATTTCTTGATGGTAATGGCAGAATAGGAAGATTGTTGATAGTATTGATGCTACTGGATTACAGCATCATCAATGAGCCTGTGCTTTATCCATCTTTCTACTTCATGAAATATAGAAGTGAGTATTACGATAGATTGGAAGCAGTAAGGACAAAATCTGATTATGAAGGCTGGATAAAGTTTTACTTACGTGGCGTAAAAGCCTCGGCTGAAGATATTGTGAAAAGAGCTTGGGCAATTGATACACTACTTGAAGACTGTACCCGTAAAATTGAAAAAGAGCCGTTACGTACCCATGCAAATGCGAATACTCTATTGGAACAGCTATGCCATACGCCAGTCTTGACAATCAATGATGTGGTCGATTTAACAGGCAGTGCCTATAACACTGCACAAAAGCTTGTAACATCATTCGTAAACCTAGGAATATTGGAGCAAGAGAAAGAAGTACAACGAAACAAAACCTACACGTTTAGAAAGTACCTTGATATTCTCGAAAAAGAATTTACTGGATAGGATTCAATGTTTTTTTTCTTTTCATGGTGAAAATTTATAGCTAGTAGCTATTCTGGGATGTCGCCACAGGGGATTGTAGTTTGTGCAGATACCGATGATGTAGAAACCAATTTATTCGGGTATAGTTTTTTATAACGTGTGCTAAGTTTATCCAACAAGAAATTATCATTTGTTGTCTTGATTTCTTCATAAAGTTTGTCTACAAAGTTTTTAAAGTCCCTTGAAAGAACATTTACGTTCAGCGAGGTGATTATAACGCTATTGCTTGGGATTTTCTCAAATAGTTCTTTGCTTTCGGACTTATGAACTCCGAAAATCTGGTTTCTCTTTTGTATCGGATAAAACGAATGCATCATGCCATGACGGTAAATGATTGAAATATTCTTGACGCAATCGTCCGTATATGTGTCAGGGCAAAAGCCATTATAAGCATCGGGGCAATAACCTACATACTTTATTGCAGCAATTATATTGGCCTCTGACTTTCCAAGTTTTCCTTCCGTGCTCAATAGGAAGCCTATCAATTCAAGAGAACCCATAATTGTCATTGCAGTTGGCACAGTGCATCCGTTGCCATGAGTTTTTGGCTGTATTGCATCAAGCAGTTTTAAGTCGCCGATAATGTGAGCATAAATGTTTTGATCGAAAAATTGAAGTATCGAGCTGCGAACGATTTCTTTGAGCATATAATCATATTTTAATTGTCAAGCCACCAGTCATATAAAGTGTCCCTATCAATATCGTAAAGGTGATCCAGTTTTCTTGCGAAAAATCTTCTTAGGGTAGCACCTTTTGCACCACCACTTTTTAATTCAGTAAGGTAATTTTCCTTGAAATAATACTTCAGCCTATTTTGTAGTATAGTTCTATTTACACTCTTTGAACCTGTTGCTTTATCGTGAAAAATGAAATTAGTAGGAGATACAATATCTTTTTTTGCAGCCGTAATAAGCCAATCTTTTTTAGTTCTTCCTTCATGCATCAATCCACATCTTACCCGATCATAAAAATGTTTTGTATCAAACGGCACATCAGGAGTAATATTTCCATCTTTGTCTTTTTTAAAAAAGTGGTTTTCGAAAATTTCCTCTGAAAGCAGGAAATCAATAAAACACTCGCTGCTTGATTTATATTCATACTTTAAACCGTTTTTTTGGGGTTTTTGATAATTGTGTATTTTACCGAATTTAAATGCAGCAAAAAATTCAATCAAAGCACACTGAAGCGTAAGAATTGAAAAGCCTTCACCTGACTTTCCTCCTTTCTTAAGGATATTCCGTATTGGCTCAAAATAAAAATCAGTTACCCTTTTTTCAAAAAGCCCAATTGCTTCTTCCCAGTCAACAGAAATATCGTAGTTATTTAATTTTGGTCTGATATCAATCCATCTGTCTTTATCGTTAATCTGCTTTTTCATCTTGTTATTTTAGAATTTGGGTTGACTGATATTAGAGCTTGTTAGAACCAGCAATATACATGTCAATTTTGCACGTATCGACTATTGGCATTTTTTTTGACCTTTTTTCTGAAACTCTTTTTGCATGGCAAAAACAATAAAAGAAATTATAGATGCAATTCATAAAGATAATCTGAAGTATACAATGATATTTCATAACTTTAGTGATGCTTATAATAACAAGCCTAAAGCACTTGAAAAACTGGATAGCAGGATAAAAAACTGGAATCATGAAATGCCCCAAAATCCAATATTCTATATCAACTCAAAAAAGCGAAAAGACGGGTTCGATGCAATTCACCAAGCATGTAAAAAATATCCTGACTTCAATGCGAAATATCAGAATATATTATTAGCATTTGGTGTTGTTGGTCTAGCTGCGAAAGCAATTGATACTTATTTAGTAAACAAGGAGTATTAAAGTTTCTATTTTCCTTTTCATGGCAAATGCTTCTGTAATAAGTGTAATCATTTCCAATCTTATTTTCGTATTCTTATCTTCTTTTTTTTCTGTATTTCTTTATTTATAAACTTTATTGGAATTAAAATAGGTTGAACCAAAATTAATTTCAGAAATACAAATTTACCATTTATGACCTTTTTGATAATTGGCTTGCCTTGAGCAATTTCCTTTGCATTTTCTATGAATTCGACAAAATCATCATCATAATATTTTTTTACGCTATTCCATACCGCATTTGGAATTGGTAGATTGAAGAATTCACCAGTATCAATTTGAGCTTGCTTAGAAAATAAATAGACTTTTTCTTTATGAGCATCAAAGGCAACATTTGTATTTAATAAAACGAAGACCACATATTTTTCCTGCTCAAGACTTACATTATCGGGGTCGGCTGAAGGATTATCAATTTGTTGTAGGTTTGTATCATTTGCTATTCGAATCCAAATATCTCTATGGGATTGAGTTAGCTGGTGAATGAAACTTACTTTAGCAATTTTGGCATTTAATCTAAAACTTTTGATTGCAAAATAAAGACCAATTACTACGGCTATTTTGTCTATTGAAAATGCAGGAATAAGGATATCTTTTAAAAGGTCTACATTGTGTTCATGTAGCTTTTTTAGTCCCCATTCCCAAAGCTGCTTCATAACTTAATAGTATTTTTTGAAGCTTACAGATAACTGATTTAAGAAGTCATTAAGCGGTATTGCACTTTTTAAAACCTGTTTTCTTACTTCCAAGTATGGGGCAACTTCTGTAGGATCTTCCGAGAAAAAAGCTCCACACAACTTACCGTCAATATAGTTATGAACTAATATTTTTCTTTTATCAAATAATAGAAAATCTTTAAAATAAGTGATATCAATATTTATTGTTTTCTTTTCTCCTTCAATTACATCAATGTCTTCCCCAATATCTACCGCTGCCTGAAAAGAACTAAGTTCATATATTAGGTATTTGTCCAATGGAAAATGTATATACCTAACTCTCTTAATTTTAACACCCTTCTTGAAACAATCGTCAAATTCTTTTTTTTGTTTCAAGATTTCTTTTTGTGCCTTTGGCAGCAACTTAGATAGCTTTTTTCCATTAAGGCTATTCCAATCTGAAATTCCATCTTCCACATAAGTTTGCAAAACTTCTAATTTAAATGATTCTTTTTTAGTTTCATCAATTAGTAAAGAATATTTCTGGTAAAATGTTTTATTGTCAAGTAATATCATAAACGTCTCTATTCGTTAGGCATAGTTTCTTTGATAGATAGTAGGAGTTTTCGTGGGATTTTCACAATTCTTTCCCCTGGACTTATTATAGCACCTGTAGTGCCAAAATCTATTACGTCTGTAACATCATCACCTATAATTAGAAAATCTCCCGCTTCGGTTTCGAGTATGTCAGGACATCCGGGTCTCGACTTGGTCGCTGTCCAATAAACATCGTTTGGAATAAGTCGCTTAATAACTTTAATAGGCATAAGAATTTATTTTAGAGGTTAAGAAATAAATTTTATTAACTATTACTAGCAATTTAAAAATAAAGATTTTTCCAATACTAGCCTTAAATATTTTTAGTATGTGCTAAACTATTTATAGCAAATTAAGTTACCTATTCGTAAGAATAAGAGCCTCTCTTTCGTATTTATAAAATGCAGTTGAACGGAGCGTCGCCACAGGTGCTAAATAGATATTCTTGCCCCTACTCAATAAAACTATTCAAGCCTGTTGCTTAAATTATTCTTCTTCACGTTGACAATATCCTGTAACTGTCTTTTAAAAGCTATGTTGCTTTTCTGTTGTTGGTTCAGCTTTTCCAAATCATAAACATAATTTGATATGCGGTTTCTTTCAATCAAAAACTCGCTAATGGTCTCTTCTATATTTTCGTTTTGAATAACCAAAACTTTCATTGATATCACTGCCATTAATGCACCAAGTGTTACTCTTTGAAACAATATACCTGCTGAAATATTGCCCTTTGATTTACATGGCAATATTTTTGTAGGGGATCAGAGAATTAAAACAACACGTAAATGGTTTATCATCATCGATGTTTCCTTAGTCACTTTTCGGCAGCAAAAACAATCAAAAATCTAGAAAACATCTCTGTAAATATCGACAATACCAGCCTGCTTACCAAACCCGAAATGCCTATAATCATACTTGTAAAAAACGTCAACGTGTATAATGCCATACAGGCAAGTAAAGACTTCGCCCCGCATAGGGTAAGCAGTAGTGATCTCCTTCGCCTTGTAAATACTGATAGCTATACTATCAAAGGAAATCCAGCTTTATTCGATGATCTAATTTGTGAATAAACCGATTCCATGAACCGAGGAAATAGTCCCATGTAATGAATTTTTTTGTTTACATGCAAATGAACGTATGCCTGTAAACAAATCAGTATGTTTTCAATGAGCTAAAATTTATCTTGTTTTACTCAAAGCCTTTCTATTCAAGAGTTTCATGTATTCTCTTTAAATATAATTTCCTATCTAAATACGAATTCTTGTATAAAAGTAATCCTTCGTTTACCAGTAAACATTATACCCTTTGATTTCATTGTAATTGTTCATACTACAAGAAATCACTATGAGAAAAGCTGTTCCGTATTATCGAGTGTCCACGCTTCGCCAAGGTATAAGCGGTTTGGGATTAGATGCACAGGAAAAATCAGTAACAAGCTACGCCAATGCCTATCAAATGGAACTGTTACCTGCTTTTGTTGAAGTAGAATCAAGTCGCAACAAGAAACGTCCTATTCTCTTATTAGCATTGGAGCAATGTAAAAAACACAAAGCAATATTATTGATTGCAAAACTGGATAGACTAGGACGCAATGTTGCCTTTGTGTCAAAACTCATGGAATCAGATGTAGATTTCATTGCAGTAGATAATCCAACTGCCAACAAATTGGTGGTGCATATCATGGCAGCGTTTGCGGAGTATGAAAGAGATCAAATCAGTAAGCGAACAAAAGAGGCTCTGGCTGTTGCCAAAAGCCGAGGCACAAGATTAGGAACTTTTGGAGCAACGGTACTAGCACAAAGAAACAAATCAGATGCGAATGAGTTTGCATCAAGTATGCAGCCCATTATTCAGAAGCTATATCAGCAAGGGTACAGAACGGTAAGAAGCATCACCAAAATGCTGAACAGAAAAAAAATAAAAACATTCAAAGGAGCAAAAGCAAAGTGGCATATACGAACAGTATATACACTTTTAAAACGAATAGAAACTATATGCAGTAACCAAAAAAACAGTAAAACATGAAAACAATATTACTCTACTCATTTATGCTTATCAGCCTACTGGGGTTAGCACAAACGAAAGAAACACTAACCAACAAAAGTATTATTGAACTCAGTAAGGCAGGACTAAGTAAAGAGGTGATTGTTTCAAAAATTGAAACAACAACTTGCAATTTTGATTTGTCAACCAGTGGAATAATAGCCTTAAAAAAAGCCAATGTGGATGAGGTTGTAATAAAAGCTATGATTGGTAAATCGAACCAGAAATCAGAGCCGACACCAACAAAAACGAATCCAGCATCAAAATCAATGGATGGTAAAAAAGGAAATATTCCATCTGTTGAAGTTATCAATCATCCGTATGCTTGGGTAAAAAATAAAACTACGCTGTTGCTAGAAAAAGGCACTGCTGCCCTAAAAGCAAAAATGAAACTCTTGGGTTATGGGGGTGCAAGCACCAATTATGAATTAGAAGGTGAATCCTCACCTATTAGGGTCAGTTCAAATGATAGCTTGACATTCATCATTAATACTGGCGGTGGAACTATTCCTGATTTAACGTTATATAAAGCAACAAAAGCAAAAGGAAAACGCAGTGCAAAGGTTGCAACAATACAAGGGATGGTCTCCAAAAAAGGAGATAAAAATAGTGATGCCATTGTATTTACTGCAACGCAGTTAAAAAATGGTCTCTATGAGATTAAACCCTCAATCAAATTAGATAAAGGCGAGTATATGTTTTGTTCAAAGATTACTGTTTCGGCAGCAAGTCTAGAAGTCTTTGCCTTTGGAATTGATTAAACCAAAACTATTTATTTAATATAAAAAACCATTTCATCATGAAACAAATTACATGGACATTTTATGTATGCATTCTTTTAGTAACAGGCTGTGCGAAAAATGGCGACGCACCTACAAACACGACACAAACGCCAACTGAGCTACTTACCAGTAGTAAGTGGTATGTTACTGCTTTAACCTCTTCCGCACCGATTAATTATCTAGGTAATGGCACATTGGTTACCAATCTGTATGCGGTTTCACCGTCATGCAGCAAGGATGATTCATTTTTATTTCAGTCGGGAGGAACATTGATATTAAACAATGAAGCAACTAAGTGCAGTAGTTCTGACCCACAAACACAAAATCTTGCTTGGCAGTTTCAAAACAACCAACAGGAAATTATTATTGATGGTGACCCTTATGTGATTGTAGAACTCACCTCAACCACATTCACCGTAAAAGATAAAGTAGCCCAAAGCACAGGCGGTGTTTCGCACTTTAATACGATAATATTTAGACACTAATTAAAACAGACTCGTCATGCGTAATATATTCATTTTTGGTATAGCTATTTTGCTATGTTGTTGTTCCCAAAACAAAGCCATTGCACAAAGTAATACGACTCCAGTTACCAAAACGTCAAAGAATATCATCAAGTTAAATCTGGGTAATTTTTTATTTAAAAACTATGGCGTTCAATATGAGCGTATGTTAACCAAACGCTGGTCAGCTTCATTGGGCATACGTGTCATGCCTAGTACAACTATCCCTTTCAAGGATTTGCTATTCAATAGTTCAGATAAAGAATTGAAAGAAAAATTTGATTTACTAAGGGTTAGCAACATTGCACTAACCCCAGAAGTTCGGTATTACGTGAGTAAAAAAGCTTACGGCAGGGGCTTTTATCTTGCCCCTTACTATCGCTATGCCAGTTTTAAACTGGATAATTTCATTACAGAAAGCAATGGCACATCAACAACCGCCCCTATACAAGTAGCTATGAGTGGTAAATTTAATAGCCATTCATTTGGGCTTATGATTGGCTCACAATTTTCTTTGAGCAAAAAAATGGTGCTGGACTGGTGGATATTGGGAGCTCATAAAGGCAATGGTAAAGCAAGCCTAACAGGCAATAGCAGCAGACCCCTTACAACTCAAGAACAAGCTGACATTCGAAAAGATTTACAAAATAGTAATGGCTCGGATATCAATAGTTCTGAAATATATGTTGATGCAAATACTATTCGATATGCATTCGGTATGCCTTGGTTAGGTATAAGAGCTGGATTATCTATTGGAGTAAAATTTTAATTTCGAAAAGCCTCCATTATTTTAAAGTTGAGTGTAAACTCAACTTTTTTTATTTAATGGAAAAAATAATAATTTAACAATCGCTGTATTTGCTTACATCAAAATAAGTATTAGCTTTAATTCAAAATTAATCTCATTTGTTCACCTAAAAATTTTACACCATGCCGTTCTATCCAGACTTAAAACGAGAAATTTTAGACCCTAAATCAGCTCATTACAAAGATCAGCCTAAAAAGCTTTCACAAGTAGCTGAAAAACTCTTGCAACTGAAAGTCTATATTGCTGAATCCGTGCCGCCAAAAACAAGAGAAGATAAATTATTGTTAGCCACCTTCAATATTCGGGAATTTGACTCGAACAGAAAAAAGAACGGACCCAGAACTATTGAATCTTTGTATTACTTGGCAGAGATAATTTCATCTTTTGACATTATCGCCTTACAAGAAATCAATCAAGATATTAGTGCCTTAAAAAAAGTCATGCGAATATTAGGTCCCGATTACAATTTCTTTTTAACCGATATTACAGAAGGTGTTTCTGGTAACGGAGAACGAATGGCTTATGTGTACGACCAGAAAAAAATTCTGTTTAGAAACATTGCAGGTGAAATTGTTTTACCAGGCACAGCAAAAAAACCTGTACCGCAATTTGCTAGAACACCTTATCTAGTGTCTTTTCAAGCAGGCTGGTTTAAATTTAGTCTTTGCACTGTGCATATTTATTACGGTAAAAATACTGGCGAACAATTTGAGCAGAGAGTGAAAGAGATTGAAAATCTATCTATGTTTTTCAAAGCCCGTTCCAATAAAGAAGATGAAAACTTTATTTTATTAGGTGATTTTAATATTTTAAATAATGAAGATAGAACCATGAAAGCTTTGGAAAAGGGCGGTTTCCAAATTCCAGAAGCGTTGCTAAAAAGAAAAGGAAGTAATTTAAAACAAGATATGTTTTACGATCAAATTGTATATAAAGAGGGAACAAATAAAATCAAGTTCTCGGGCAAAGCTGGTGTACTTAATTTCTTCGATATTGTATATAACGATGCAGAGAAAGAACTGTATTATGAAGACTATGTACAAGTGATGAAGGGCAATAAAAAAGCTGCCAACAAAACAACCTACGAAAAGCAATTCAAAGAATGGAAAACTTATCAAATGAGTGACCATTTACCTTTGTGGGTAGAGTTTGATGTTAACTATAGTAAGGAGTATTTAGAATCTTTGGTTATAAAACCAGCCTAATATGTTTTGACCAAGGGTTTTGAATATTGGGCGATTTACCTGCCCAATTCATTACCCTTGGTTTGATTTTTATTCTCCCTCATTTGTTTGAGTTTTTCTAATGTCTCCTTTTCAATACGTGCTTTTTCTTCTTTCGATATAACATTCGCATTGGTTTTATTGTCACGATTGGCTTCCTCCGCTTTCTTATTCCGAGTTTCACCTATTTCTTCATTACGTTCCGCTTCAACCTGATTTTGCTTGAACTCTTTCAAAAGGTTTTTCCGTTCATTATCATTGGCAACTTCTTTCTGTTTGTTGGTGGTATCAGGTTCTTGATATTTAGCAACTTCTTTCGCTCTTTCTTCGTTCTCCTTTTCAAAAGCCTTTGCCTGATTAACCAACTCTTCATGTAGGCGTTCCGCTTCCTGTTCGGGTCTCGGTATGCTTTTTCTTTCACCGAAGGTTCTGTTTCCAGCAACAAGGTTTGCACGTTGGACACTATACTTGTCTTTATAATCTTGCATTTCCTTTTCTTGTTTAAGCCATAGGTCAATAACCTTCTTTTCCTGTTCACTTGAAAGGTTGGCAACGATTGCCAATAAATCTTCTGGAAGCTCTTTAGCCATATTTGTTGTTTTGATTTTGAAAGGATTGTTTTCAGCAAATTCCCGTGCAACTTGTTTTTTCCTGTCGGGCGTTTCTTTGTTCAGCAATTGGATCTTATTATCTGCAAACTCTTGGGCTTTTTCCTGTAACTGCTCCTTGTTTTTTAGTTTTGTGTCTTCCTGCTGCTGGTCGATCTTGTCGAGCATTCTTTCCTGTAACTTGTTCAAGCGTTCATTATCCTGCACTGATTTCAAGGCCGTTTTCTCGGTAGGCAATTTTTCTGTTTTGAACCGTTCTCGGACATCCTTTGTTTTGACGTTTTCCAACTGCCTCACCAAGTCAAAAGAACGTCCATATTTATCCACCACCATGAACGGCCTGCGGTTCGGGCTGGTCGCAATGGTATAGCCCTGTTCCTTTGCTGCATTGATAAACGCCGCTCCGGTGGTGGATTTTTGCCATAGAGCAGATAGCTCTTTTTTCATGTCCTCACGGTGTGGGTTCTTCTCTGGCGTTTGTTTGTGTTCAAACAGTTTTTCCATTTCTAAGCGAACGGCATTCTGCTTGTAGCGTGAAAAACTATCGGAACGCATGACACATTTTTTACTATCAAAACGTTCCCAAACAACATGGGCATGAGTCTGAGTATACAATTAACCGCATGAGTTGTCAAGCAATTTTGCAAGAAAATCAACCACACTATTTTGAACACTACAGCATGCCATGAAACAAAAAAATGATTACCCCCACAAATTTTTTTTGAACAACAACAGGTATCCTTTACAGGATGAAACTATAAAATTTACTATTACAAAAACATGCAAAATTAAAAAAACGTAGAACTACTTAAAGGCTTACGTAGTTCTACGCAATTTTTGAAATGCTATTGGATTTCTATATGAAATAATTAATTTACGTTATCAACTCTACTGTAACCGTCCAAGACAAACCCTGATGGAGGCAAGCAATAACAAAGTAACCAAGCCTGATTTGCGGCATATCACATTCGAGGAATGGGAAGCAAAAGCCCCTGCATGGAAGAAACGTTTGTTCCAGTATTATAATGTCCATCCGTTTGCGGTGGAAGAGTTGTTCCGCCGTTACCCCAACCCGCAAAGCAAGCCTAAAAGGCGGATGTATCTGATTGGTATTTTCCTGACACCCATTACCGTCATTGGCATGTTCTGGGGTTTCTTCCGTGCCTATAAAAAATTCATGCTTTTCGATGACAGGAATCAGGGTTTACTACCAGACCTTAACAGAATGATACCTATTGTCCGCTTTGCGATGGTTGCATATGCCTTCATCTTGTGGCTACTGATTTTCGGAGTGATTTTTTTCCTTGTTTATATTCTGCCATTGTTTTTTGAGTTGAGAAAAATAGTTCCTGTTCTTGTCTATATTGCTATTTGTCTTGTTATTACAGCCCTTGTTTTCGGAGTATATAAAAAGTGGCGTTCCAGCATCAAGCGGCTGAACATGGAGGGTGAGAAATTCGGGACTGCCCGTTTTGCTGTGGGGTCTGATATTGTCGAATATCGACAAGGCAAAGGGCTTTATATTGGCAAAGGCTTGACCTTTAATGATAAAGGGCATTTACTGACTGTGGCTGGCACAAGGGGCGGCAAAGGCACAAATTTGATTGTCCCTAATTTATTGGGGCTTGGCGGCTTTCAAGGTTCGTGGGTGGTGATCGACCCGAAAGGCGAAAATGCCGCCATTACAATTCGGGCACAGAAAGAAATGGGCAGGAAGGTGGTTGTCCTCAACCCTTGGGGATTATTGCCCGACCATATCAAAGAAGCCGATACCTATAATCCATTGGATATACTGGTAGACATCAGCAACATCAATTTTGTGGATGATGTGGCGGTGATTGCAGAAATGATTGTGCCGATGAATGCCGATGAAAAGGATAATTTCTTTTCTGACAATGCAAGGGCAATCATCGCAGGGCTTATCATGCACCTGATGACGCATGACTATGATGCATCAGAGGCAGCCAAAGAAGATGCTGAACCCTATGAACAAACCGCCGATGACATTATTCAGTTCCCACCCAAAACGCTGGCAATATTGTGGCAATGGCTGCGGTTAAATGAAGAATCATGGGACAAGCTGCTGGCGAAAATGTGTAGCAACGGCAACCCTTATTGCGGTCTTGCAGTCCGCACGGCTGCCAATGAAATTATCAAGCTGCAGCAATCGGGTGAGAAAACATTTGGTAGTATCATTGCTACAGCTTTGCAGTCAACTAACTTTCTAAACTCCCCTGCACTCCAAGCCTCCCTAAATAGTGCATTTAATCCTTATCAATTAGCCGATGGAAATACGTCGTTATATATCATCATCCCTGTTGATAAACTAAAAAGCCATGCTCGCTGGTTGCGTTTGGTGGTTACCTCAACCATGAGAGCGGTGGTTCGTAAACCGAATAAAAAAGTAGCCTTTCTGCTCGATGAGTTTGCAGCATTGGGTTACATGTCTGAAATAGAAATCGCCCTCAGCACTTATGCTGGTTATGAAGTAACGGTATGGTGCAGCCCAATGTCATTTAGTTAATGGATATTTATAAAAAAAGTTGCCACTAGTAGTAGAACTTTGTAATTGATTACACCACATCATTCTATACTAATGGCAAGAGCAAATGTAAGCCTTATTGAAAGTTTTATTGAATTCATAGAAGCAGT
>JBIKRV010000080.1:0-4627 GCA_044348985.1 Chitinophagaceae bacterium | reverse complement strand
TCTTCTAAGTTTTTTGTGTTGCAGTTTTAAAGTACGTTTTTTTGTTTTGGCTTCACTCCTTTCCAGCTCAAAAAAACTACAGGCAACAAAAGGTTTTACGTCAGCAGGGCTGACGGGTCAAGCCTCCAAACTTTTGTATTTCAATTTGGCTTTTGGTCTTGGCTTGACCGAACGCTATTGAGCAACAGAATTTGTTTGTAACTAATTAACTTTACTCAACACCAGTTCCAAGCAGGACGACTAAAGCCGTCCTGCCAACGTAAAGCCTGAGACGTTGTAGGTAACCCTTACGCTTCGTAGACATTTTCCTTTATTTAAAATAGTTCGCATAACAGACCGTAATAAGTCAAGACTGACCAATAACTAGAGCATCTTGAAGTATATTAATTGAATAAGACTAAAAAGGGCTAGTCACCCACTATGGAAAATAACAAAATCATTACTTAATTTTACAAAAATCAAATCATGAACTTATCAAAGACAATTCTATTTTCAATCATTATCTTACTATTTGCATTTACAGCCTGTAAAAAAAATGAAATAGTTACTAATGAAATTAACATTCAAAATCCTTTACTAAGAAAGGATGTAAAATTTCCAAATGGAGTTTTACAGTTTAATTCAACTGCAAGTTTTAAAGTTTTCTGGGATAAAGTAACAGATGACCCAACCTATGTTAGTAAAAATGTAAATGGGTTTAAGTCATTTAGAGATAAACTAAACGAGTACAATTCAACAAAAAGTAGTCAATCATCTCAAATAGCAAGTAGTTCAACAAGTTCAAACAGTTCATCAATTATTGAAGTAGATACAACGGAATTTTTATTTGATTTAAATGAATATTGTCTTCCAGTTGAAAACCTTGCAACTGTGGTTAATGATGACATGGAAGTAATAGTAGAAAATACATTATACCAGTTTACTAGGATAGGTTTGTTCAAAGTGGACTTAACTAAACTGGATAGTTATACCACTTTTTTTGATGCAAATGTTGATAATATTTATTACGACTCAAGTTTTGTTAGTATCCCTAACGAAGTTCCCATCGGCAACAATGAATATCAAGTTTTACCAGGAATAGTAAGACAAGAAGATGCAACTAATGACATTCTCGCAAATAGGGTACAGTATATTGAAGATGGTGGTGGTTTCCTTGACAATGGTGGTGGTGGTGGTGGTGGTACTGGTAACGGAAGTCCTACTCCCTCTAATAATTATTACGTAAACTCAACTGTTGGTGAAAGCTTTAATAAAGAGGTTGGTATCATATTCAATGATTGGGCAAAAAGGAGATTGCTATTTAAAACACAAAAAACAAATATTAGCCTTTTTGGGTGGGGCTTTCACAAAATTGATATTAAAGCTAAAATTCAAAGAGAAAAAAAATTCCTTTGGTTTACATATTGGGGGCCATCCTTTGCAGATGAAATAATTGTAGGCTGTGATAATATGGATTTAGAAACGGACTACATATTCCCACATCCCCAACAGTTTAGCACAATGTATAGACCAACTTTTGAGGGATTAGCAAATTTTACTATTGGTAATCATGTACTTCAAACTATGAATATTAAAGTAAATTTATCTGCATTAAATTATTCGCTAACAAATACTGAAGTCTCCTCATATATCAATAGTGCTTTTAATTCTGTTGTAGGTAATGTTTATAATGACGCTTTTAAATTGATGGAAACTAAAATAATTAACTCGATAGACGCATCATATTTGTCTACTTATGCTAATTATACAAAAAAAATAAATAGACTTAATGAGGATAATAGATTAAAATGGGTAATCGGTAAGGCAGAAAAGCCTGAAGGTTATTCACATGCTAATGAGTGGATATTTGATTGGAACATTGGAGGTACCTATCAAGAAAATGGTGGTATTGGAGGTTATCCTTTACAATATCATTATAACTATTCGATGAAAGCGGGAAGCTTTTTTGGAAGAGCTAGAGTGGGAAACATCTGGCATGGAATTAGGATTGTTAGAATATAATTTTTTATTCAAGGCAGGTCAAGAGAATTGACCTGCCTTTTAATTTTACTTTATGAGAAAATATATTTACATTATTACATTATTACTAGCTCCCCAAATTGTTTTTTGTCAGTCAAAAGATGATTCCCAAAAAATAGTGCTCCCAAAAAATATTTTTAGGGTGATTATAACACAACCATTATTTCCAGACTATGAAACAAGTGTTATTGTTGCAGGAAACTATGAACGTGGTTTTGGCAAAAATCTGACACTTTCGACTAAGATTGGTTTAGGAACATCTGTAAAAAAATTTGGACCATCAACTAATCCTACCCAAACAAGTTTTCATTTATATAGCTCTGCTGAGTTCAAACATTTCTTTTTAATGAAAAATAGAATTAAGAAACAGAGAACGATACTTAAATATTCAGGTCCTTATATAGGGGTTGAGCAAAATTTATTTACAAATCCGATTGCTCTAATTAACCAAACGAGTAATGAAGCTTTTGCTGGAAGTTCTATCACGTTCTTAAATCTTGGATATCAAAAGCAAGTTGGCAAACTTTATTTGGCTGCACACTTTGGAGTAAATATTTGGGGGGTAGATTTATCTAAACAAATTGGAGGCAGAGATTTAAATACTCTACACGGAGGTGTTGGTTTGGGTTTTGTATTTTAATTAATTTAACAAAAGCCAAACAACCTTTCATAAAAGGCTTTGCTGGCACAGTAAAGCCTTTTATCACTATCCCTAACTGTTGGACACATTCTTTGCTGACAAAAGATATAATTGCAGCCCTACTTTTCATAATTAGCGTACCAGTTGACAAAACGCATGACCGCATGGACAAAATTTTCATCCGCAATTTTATAATTCCAATCCGCTTTGACATAATTACCGACTGCGTTTGTATAGTTAGCATCCGCATTAACATAATTACCGACCTCATTTATACTTTTTTCATCCGCTTTTACAAATATCCTCTCTGCACAGACAAAGACAGCCCACGCAGCAAGTCAGGCACTTATGCAAGGCACACAAAAGCCAACACACAGAACCAAACCTTGCATAACAGCCAGCCTTGCCCGACGCTTCTTGGAAACACACTAACTATTGGCAGCAGGTTTCTGGTGGACAGAATAAGGGCTACCTACAACATAGGGTTTTGTGCAAGTGTGGCTTGACGGGTTAAGCCTCGTCTTTTGTACTACTATTTAACTTCAGTTCCAGCTCGACAGAACGCTATTGAGCAAAAGAATAAATCATCAACCTAAACCTATAAATTTGGCTGACGTTTACAAGCAGACGGAATGCTAATTCCCACACCTGCACAAAGCCTTGAACGTTGGCAGCAACCTTAAAAGACCTCACATAATTTAAAGAGACTATGCAAGTTTTCAAAATCAGACAAGACGGATTTAAAGAAATTAGAAAGAAAATGCTTTTACGTTCCATTCCTATGCTTTTGATAGCTGGAACTGCAGGAATTGCAATAAGCACCATGAACTCTAAACAAAAAGAGGATGACTTAAATGTTTTGCCCATAATTATTCCTTTCATGGCGGCGGCTCTTGGGTTTGGGCTTTATCGTGGTGTCAACAGACAAAAGGCTTTGTTTGAAAGCTATACCTTGACAATTACGAATAACTTAATCACAAGAGAGCAAGTGAATACACCAACAATCTCTATTTATTTTAACGATGTTAAAGAAATCGCCAAACACAAAAACGGAAGTTTCACAATCAAAGGAAAAGAGACAGTTGACCTAATAGGAGTGCCTGTACAAATTGACAATCATACACAACTTGAAACTGCATTACAACAAATTCAACCAATTGTTGTAAAAGACAAAGTTTCATTTATGGAGGAGTATCAAAGTTTGATAGGACTTGTAACAGTTGGACTAATGCTTTGTGTTTACACTGTAAATAACAAAATAATTGTTGCGTTGACAGGAAGTGCTTTGGTAGCTTTAATGATTTGGAGTTTTATCAAAATTCGCAGTAGCAAAAATGTAGACAGCAAAACTAAACGAAGTGTTTGGTGGGTTCTATTAGTTTTAGCATCTGTTATTGCAGTTATGATTTTTAAGTTGACAGGACTTGTGGATATGCAGAAACATTAAGGCGACAGAGAAAGGCTACTGCCAACAAAAGGTTTTACGTCAGCAGGGCTGACGGGTCAAGCCTCTCAACTTTTATATTTCAATTGGGCTTTTGTACTGGGCTTGACCGAACGCTATTCAGCAACAGAATTTGTTTGTAACTACATATCTTTAATCAACACCAGTTCCAAGCAGGACGTCTAAAGCCGTCCTGCCAACGTAAAGCCTGGAACGTTGTAAGCAATACATTTCATCATCAAAAACAACGTAACATGAAAAAACAAAAGAAACGGCATCTCTACAAAGTTTTGCTAGCTTTATGCGGCATTACAATTTTTGTAATTTATTCGTGTAGAAAAATTGACTCAAGTGCTGCAGTAAGTACAGACTTAACCAGTAAGTTCTTTCAAATTAAAGGAGCAATAAACCCAACAGTACAAAAGGTTTATGAAAAAGTTAAACTGGACAATGAGCGTTACCACCAAATAAACAAATTAGCACATAATGAAGGATTAGCAATTTGGGACAAAGCAATCATTAAA
>JBIKRV010000024.1:0-51069 GCA_044348985.1 Chitinophagaceae bacterium | reverse complement strand
TCTGCCAATTATTTGGGCAAACAAAGTTATTTTTGACATGGGAGAAAGAGATTTTGTTTTGCAACCTCAAAGCTAATTTGAGTTACAAATAACTTTCTCTCTTTTTTAAACGTTTAGGACGCTATTGCATAAAAATATAAAAAGTTTTTTTTTCGCAGTTTAATTGTAAAGCTAAAAAAACCGGCATTCTTGTAATTATTTCTATCTGCCGAAGTTTCTGTTATATATGTTGTATCAATAAGCATATCTCTTTTTTTGGTTCCGCTAAAAATTAAAGCGTTGGGAGAACCTGAGTTACAATTATAATTTGTATCAACACTTTGACAAAGCCTTCCTTCAAGCATTAATTCGAAAGTCTTCCTGTTTAATTTAGCTTTTGAGATAAATAGATACAACATTTCTGTTTCCAAGGATCCTTGACCATTTAAAAGTGTAAGACCCTCAAAAGTGTATAAAGCTTTTGATCTAGCATTGTATATTATACTTTTATCTATATCCTTAAACTGAGCAAAAATGCTGCAGCAACAAAAATAAAAACTTACAAAAGCAATTGATTTCATATTCTTTTTTTAGTTTATCGTATTCTATGAGCTTCGCCAGGATTTCTTTTCCAGGAATGTCTCCTACACAGCCCAGTGCTAAGCCAATGGACGATGCATACTATGAAGCTAAAACTTAATTAACGCATCTTCCTTTGCCCAATATATAAAGTTATGCAAAGAGAAAATACTGGAAAATTTTTCAATTTGTTGTTTTTTGTGTGGAAGACATTACTAAAAAAGAAAAAGTCTAAAAACACACAATATAATTGTTGGGCTTTCAGACTTTTTATAAAGTAAAATCTTATTAAAATTACATCGCTGCCAATTGTACTTTTTGCGTTAACTCCATTACATTTTCTCTAAAAATGGTATCAGTGTCCATTAAATCTTTTACTGTTTGACAAGAGTGAATTACTGTGGTATGATCTCTACCACCAAAATGCTCTCCGATTGTTTTTAAAGAATTCTTGGTAAAGGCTTTTGCTAAATACATCGTAATTTGACGTGCCTGCACAATTTCTCTCTTTCTTGTTTTGTGCAACAATCTTTCGTACGGCACATCGAAATATTCGCAAACCATTTTTTGAATAGCGTCGATGGTAATTTCTTTACTGCTTGTTTTAACGAAGTTTCTTAATACTTTTTTAGCAAGCTCTAAGTCGATATCTTTTTTGTTTAAAGAAGACTGTGCCAATAAAGAAATTAAAGCACCTTCTAACTCACGAACATTGGTATTAATATTATATGCCACGTATTTTACTACTTCTTTTGGCATATCTAATCCATCGTTCTTCATTTTACGCTCAAGAATTTCAATTCTTGTTTCATAATCAGGCACTTGTAAATCGGCACTTAACCCCCAACGAAAACGGCTTAGCAATCTTTCTTGCATACCATCTAAATCTTTTGGAGCTTTATCACTGGTTAATACCAATTGCTTACCACTTTGATGTAAATGATTGAAAATGGCAAAGAAAGCATCCTGACTTTTTTCTGCTCTGGCAAAAAACTGAACATCATCTATTATTAATACATCTATTAATTGATAGAAATGTATAAAATCGTTGATTGCATTATTACGACTATGGTCTTGAAATTGATTGATGAATTTTTCGCTACTTACATAAAGTACTACTTTATTGGGATGTGCTCTTTTAACATCGTTTCCTATCGCTTGTGCTAAATGTGTTTTTCCTAAACCAACACCACCATAAATTACCAAAGGATTAAAAGAATTGGCTCCCGGTTTTTCTGCAACAGTTTTACCTGCACGTCTTGCTACTCTATTACAATCACCTTCGATAAAAGCATCAAACGTGTACATTGAATTAAGCTGAGGGTCAATTTGCATTTTCTTCAACCCAGGAATAACAAAAGGATTTTTTACAGGATTGTCTATTACCAACGGAAAATTCATTTCGTTGTTGGTATAGGTTTTCATGCCACTTGCAGGTAAATCCATACTACCACTTCTACCATTACCACTATCTACCATGATACGATATTCCAATCTTGCTTCCTTACCCAATTCTCTTTTCAAAGTTTTGGCAAGCAGGTTTACATAATGTTCTTCTAAATATTCGTAAAAAAATTGACTAGGTACCTGTATCATTAAAACGTTGCTCTTCAATTCAACAGGATTAATTGGTTCGAACCAGGTTTTAAAATGTTGCCACTCTACAATGTCTTTAATAATTTTTAGACAATTACTCCATACAGATTCAGCAGTCTTAGCCATACGATAATCAAAAGTTATATAGTGAGTTAAGGTTGTTCTCTCTTGTCCCAATTTACCAATAAAAATTCACATGTGTATATGTTGATAATTTTTTTGGTAGGAGGTGCAATATGTGCAATTAAAGTTGAAAAAAAAATTTTTTATTCACTTGTTTTTTTCCCTATAACAACAGTATTGGATTTCTCCAAATTTTTCTTTTGCGATCGACCTAAGCTATAATCCAATCTACCTAGTTGAATACCTGCCCAGCCCACTTGATTTACAAGGGTATCTCCTCCTCTACGATTGGTGTATTTCCTAGGTTCTGTAAAAAAACGATGCGTGTGTCCACCAATAATTAAATCAATATCAAAACATTCTTTTGCCAATATTTCGTCGCTAATTTTATCGTCGGAATATTTATCTCCTAAATGAGATAAACAAATTACCATATCGCAACCTTTTTTCTTTAATTCTTCCGCAGTTTTGTTTGCGTTTTCAATTGGATTTTTATACACCGTATTTCCAAATAAATTATCTGGTATTAAACCTTTGCCTTCAATACCAATACCTAATACACCAATTTTAATATTACCCTTGTTAAAAATTTTATATGGAATAGTTTTTCCCTCCATTGGTGTATTGGTAAAATCGTAATTACAAACAATGATTGGAAAATTTGCTTGATTTAACTGGGTTGCTAAATTTTCCATACCAGCATCAAAGTCGTGATTGCCTATTGTTGCTGCATCGTAGCCCATCATACTCATGGCTTTAATTTCAGGTTCACCTTTATATAAATTAAAAAAAGGCGTTCCTTGAAAAATATCACCTGCATCTAATACCAACACATGTTCAACTTCTGCTCTTATTTCTTTAATCAATGCAGCTCTGGCAACTACGCCACCCATTCCAGCATTTCTGCTACCATCCATAGGAAAAGGTTCTAATCTGCTGTGCACATCGTTGGTATGTAAAATGGTTAGTTTTCTGTTTTCAGTGCCGGCAAATGCATCGAATGGAATTAGTGAAGATGCCAATAAAGCCCCACTCGTAAATGCAGTTTCTTTTAGAAATTTTCTTCTATTCATGTAGGTAAAAAATTAATAGGTTACTCTTCCTTCAACTTTCCAATCAATTGGTTTTCCTTGCTTGGTAATTTGAACAATATATTGTATCAGTGCATCACGTAGTAAGAACCCTTTATTCAACTGTGGCAATACTTTCAGCATATCACAATCATCTCCACCATTGGCAATATAATCACTGTTGGCAATTGTATAAATCGCATTTTCGTCGATTGGTTTTCCAGCAATTAAAATTTGTTCAGGTTTTTTGTCTTTAATCTTCATACTCATTCCACTTAAAGGCCAACCACCCTTTTCGGCTACTCGGTTTAAAAAAAGTTTAAAAGCCGATCCTTTTACTTCTTGTAACACTATAACATTATCAAAGGGCATTAATTCATAAATTTTGCCTACAGTAATATCGCCTTTTGGAATGTAAGAACGGATTCCACCATAATTAATAAATGCTGCATCTACTTTCTTTCCAAATTTCTGTTCGGCCATTTCTCTCATACAATCGGCCATAAAATTGCCCAACTCCCCTTCGGGCTGTTTCTTAGTTAAACCTTTGGTTGAAAATCCTATAACCAAATTCATTGTTTTATTAATACTGTCGCTGTAAGGTACAAGCATTGCAAGCATTTGAGAATCGCTTTTCCCTTTTTTCTCAATTTGATAGCCTTTGAAGTTTACAGTTGTACTTTGCTGTTGTGGTGTGCAGGCTGCTATTAGGCTAAAAGCAATAATTGGGATAAATATTTTTCTTATCATGACTTTATTTGCAAGGGTGTAAATTACATTTTTTACGGGCATACCCTCCAATTTTTTTATTTATTTTGAAAAATTTAAGCCTATTTTCGGGCTTCAAAAAAATAATGTATGAGCTACGAAATAACTGGAAAACTGGTTGGCAAATTTGATATTGTACAACGTACTGAAACATTTAAAACAAGAGAGTTTGTGATTGAGAAATCTGAAGACATTAATGGTCGTACGATTACCAATTATGTGAAATTTCAGTGTGTACAGGATAAAACAGCTATGCCCGACAGATTTAATCTGGGCGACGAGGTAAAAGTTCAGTTTAATATCAAAGGTACCAAATGGAACAAAAACGGAGTCGATAATTATATTACCAATTTAGATGCCTGGCGTATGGAAACTGTGAAAATGGGTAACGACATCTCAACACCAGCAGGTGCTCCACCAGACTTTATTCCTACAGATGCACCAGGTGAAGTAGTAGATGATTTGCCATTTTAAAATATTCTGTCAATTTTATTAAATAACAGTTTGCCCAACAGCAAACTGTTATTTTTGTCACCATTCAATATATTAAATACAAGCTTTCGTTATTCAGAAGCCTTCCCTTACTTTTGCGGCTCTAAATAATTTACAATATGGCAACAACTTCAGATATCAGCCGTGGCATGATACTTAAATTAGATGGCAGCTTATACAGTGTGGTAGAATTTGGCGAAAACAAAACTGCTAGAGCAGCTGCAAAAGTTTGGGCAAAATTAAAAGGGGTAGATAATAAGCGTAGTATTGAAAAAACTTGGAATAGTGGTGAAACTGTTTATCCTATTCGTGTTGAGAAGAAGACTTTTCAATATTTATATAAAGATGAGGGTGGTTACAACTTAATGAATAATGAAACTTTTGAGCAAATTGCGTTAGCAGAAGAAATGATTGATGCTCCCCAGTTTTTAAAAGATGGTGGCGAAGTATTTGTATTCATTAACACAGAAACCGAACAGCCAATTGGAGCTGAATTACCAGAAAAAATTGTTGTATTAATTACGTATTGTGAACCAGGCGTTCGTGGCGATACCGCTACAAGAGCTACCAAGCCAGCAACAATAGATACGGGTGCTACTGTTAACGTTCCACTGTTTGTAGAAGAAGGTGAATTAATTAGAATTAACACCAAATCTGGCGATTATGTAGAACGTGTTAAAGCATAATACTTGCAGTTGATATTATTCGATAAAGCTCCATTTTTTGGAGCTTTATTTTTGCCCATTTAATTCGATTTTGAGCCATTTTTAAACAAAAAAGCATCAAATTGAATAAAAAACTTGCATTTTCCTTATTATTTTACCTATTTTGCCGTCCCTTATAAAAAGATTTTTTTTGTAAGCCCGAATAAAAAATAAAAGTGTAATAACCTCCTAAAACTTGCTCTATGGATTTAAAACAAATTCACGAATTGATTAAAATAATCAACAAAAGCAACATTGGCGAAATTAGTATAGAAGATAAAGATGGTAAAGTAACCATTAAACAAAAAGAAGAGCATGTAGTAACAGTTGCCTCACCTACTGCGTCACAGGTATATAATGTAGCACCAGCAGCTTCTACAGTTGCTGTTTCCCCATCAGCCCCACAAACAACTACTGCACCAGAGGCTGCACTGGCATCCAAGACTGATAACTTAATTATTATAAAAAGTCCTATGATTGGCACTTTTTACAGAAAAGCATCTCCCGATAAGCCTGCATTTGCCGAAGTTGGTACCGAAGTAGAACCTGGTAAAGTGGTATGTATTATCGAAGCAATGAAATTATTCAATGAAATTGAAAGTGAAGTTGCTGGTAAAATTGTAAAAGTACTGGTAGATGATGCCAGCCCGGTTGAGTACGATCAACCATTATTTTTAGTAGAACCAGCTTAATCAATTTACTTAATTGCGAATAATCAAATGAATAAAATATTCAACTTGTTTATTCAATAATTGATTAATTCATTCATTTAAACTGAAGAAATGTTTAAAAAAATATTAATTGCCAACCGTGGTGAAATTGCTTTACGTGTAATTCGCACCTGTAGAGAAATGGGTATTAAAACCGTAGCAGTTTATTCAACGGCCGATAAAGATAGTTTACACGTACGTTTTGCCGATGAAGCTGTTTGTATTGGAAAACCAGCCAGTAGCGACAGTTACCTGAATATGCAACGCATTATGGCTGCCGCAGAAATTACCAATGCAGACGCCATTCATCCAGGGTATGGATTTTTGGCTGAGAATGCAAAATTTTCTCAACTATGTGCCGACCATAATATTAAGTTCATTGGTCCGACGCCTGAAATGATTAATAAAATGGGCGACAAAATCACTGCTAAAGAAACCATGATTGCTGCTGGTGTGCCAGTTGTACCAGGTAGTGGTGGTTTATTAGAAAGTGTTGAACAAGCAAAAGACTTAGCAAAAAATGTGGTTGGTTATCCAGTAATATTAAAAGCAACTGCTGGTGGTGGTGGAAAAGGCATGAGGGTTGTGTGGAGTGAGGAAGAAATTGAAAAGTCTTTTGATAATGCCAAAGCCGAAGCTGCTGCATCGTTTAAAAACGATGGCATTTATATGGAAAAGTTTGTGGAAGAACCAAGACATATAGAAATACAAGTAGCTGGCGATCAGTATGGCAATTTTTGCCACATGAGTGAAAGAGATTGCAGCATTCAACGTCGTCATCAAAAGTTGGTTGAAGAATCTCCTTCTCCTTTTATGACACCAGAATTGCGTAAAGCAATGGGTGAAGCTGCCATTAAAGCTGCTGCCGCTATTAATTATGAAAGTGTTGGTACGATTGAATTTTTGGTTGACAAGCATCGCAACTTTTTCTTCATGGAAATGAATACACGTATTCAAGTAGAACATTGTGTAACAGAAGAAGTAATCAATTTCGACTTAATTAAGGAGCAAATTAAAATTGCCGCTGGAGAGAAAATATCGGGTCGTAATTACGAGCCAACCATGTATGCAATTGAATGCAGAATTAATGCCGAAGATCCGTATAACGACTTCCGTCCATCTCCAGGAAGAATAACCACTTTACACACACCTGGTGGTCATGGAGTACGTGTTGATAGCCATGTGTATGCAGGTTATGTAATTCCTCCATATTATGATAGCATGATTGGAAAATTAATTACAGTTGCACGTACCAGAGAAGAAGCCATTGATACCATGTATAGAGCTTTGAGTGAATATGTAATCGAAGGAATTAACACAACTATACCCTTTCATTTGCAATTAATGCAAAATGAAGATTTTAGAAAAGGTAATTTCACCACTAAGTTTTTAGAGAGCTTTAAAATGAAATAAAACTAAAATGAGCCGTTTTAAATGGCTCATTTTAGTTTTATAAAATACGCCTCTAATTATCAATTCTTAATAGTAAAACCACAGGTTAAAATACCCACTTCATCTACCTTAACATTACCAATTGAAGAACGAGTAGCCCTTTGATCGTTGCTATCTTTAAACAAATCATCAATAACCGATTCAATAGATTTTACATCTTTAGCAGTAGCACTTCTAGTTTTACTTCTGTTTACTATACCTCTCAAATCCATTGGTGTTTTGGTAACAATTACTTTAAAAACTTCTTTGCCATTTGGGGTTCCTTTATCTACTGTAATTTCACCAATTGGTATAGTTTGTTTTGGATGAATTACAAAGTCTTGAGGTTCGCTAGTTTCATCTGGCAACAAAACTTTCATATCGTTATCAGGCATAATATCTAGTATTGTATAATAGTAATCAGATGTTCCATTATTGGTAATTCTTATTTCAAAAGCATCGTCAGGGTGCATAATAATTTCGTTATTACCAGCAATCGGTTTTTTAGGTACAATTTCAACTGTTACATCTTTTGCCAATGCTCCACCATCTACCATGTTACGCAAGTATTTAATCCGCATGCTACGTTTAATTCCATCAACAAAATATTTACAATCATCGGCTGTTAGACTATCTTTTACAGTTTTTGAATAACGAACACTATCACCCTTTTCAACCAAACTTAAAGTAAAGGCCCCATTATTGGTTTTACTAATATCTAATGTAAAATCTGGATTATCGCTAAACGATAAATATTGATATGGTTTTACAAAAATGCTAAACCTATCGGCTAATGAATTAGCCAATTTATTGCCTTTGTCTTTGTTCTGAATCATTAAAGCAGCAGCAAATTCTCCAGAACTAGCAGCATCTATTTTTACTTCGTAAGCCTCACCCTTTTTCAATGGCTTTTTAGAGATGCAAATACTTTGAAACGAACTTACCGATGTTACAACAGCATCAGCATATACATCATTGCTTCCTGTTGCATAAATTTTTAATGTAGTGCCTTTATTAATACCATTTAATTGACCTAAATTAATTACAAAAGTGGTATCATTAAATTTATTAGAAGCATTATTAAATTTCTGGTCAACTGTTATAATCGTAGGCTTAGGTAAATAACGACCACCAAAAACTTCCAAATCTACATCACCCTCAATCATAGGAATTTGCGTAGCAATATCACCTTGAATCAGGGATTTCATTTTTTGAAACAATAAACGATAATTACTTTCAGCTGGTAAATCGGCTATAGACTTTGCAAATGCATAACTTAAACTTCCAACCCCCTGACGGTTAGCGTCTTTCATTTCATAGTTGGGCTGATTTGGGCTACAAGCACTAAACACCACCATTGTTCCCATACCATCTGTAAAGCCCTCTAGCATACCTTGTTCAGCTACTTTATTTAAATCAATTTTAATATTCGGCTTATATCTTGGATCAGTTAAAAAAGGGATTTCTATTCCTCTCTTTATTCCAGCATCTCTTGTAGCTGTACCAGAGTGACAAGCGTCTATCAACACCACCAAGCTTCCCTTAGGGCCGATTTTCTTTCGAATCATATTTAATTTTTCACCCAACAAATCGTCTCTGAAATGATTTTCTCCTTTATAAGTAACAGGATCGTAAGATGCAGCAGCATCAAATGGAATTAACGCCTCATCGTATCCATCTAATTCATCGCCATTATCATCTTGAATTTGTTGTCCATGACCTGAGAATTGAAAATAAATAACATCCCCTTCTCCTGCCTTGTTGTATAAATCATCGAATGCTTTAATCATTCCTTTTTTAGTAGCATCTTTATTACATAAGGTATCAATATCTTTTGCATCAAACCCAGTTTTCACCAAGGCTTCTTTTACATATCGAACATCATTCATGCTGCTTAAATTTCGCCATCCAGTTGCACCAGTATAATCGCCAATGGCAATAATTAGTGCTAGTTTTTTTTGTGAAGCAGGAAAAACTGCTGCAACAAAGCCTAGCCCTGCAAGCACATATAACCAAATTCGTTTCATAACAATTGATTTTAGTATTTTTCTATGGATGCATTAAATAGTTAAATTCACCAATGATTTGCATATGCAATTTAACTTTTACAATTCATTAATCTTTTGCGGCTATTGGGTATTTAAGTAGTAAACCTATGAATACTTAATTGAAAAATACAGCATTCGTATTAATAGTTTCAGTTACCGATATTTGTAATCATTCATGCAAAACAGCAATCAAACAGTTTCTATATTGGCTTCTCCGATCGAATACCTCAAAGGAGTTGGACCATTACGTGCTGATTTGTTGAAAAAAGAACTAAATATTTTTACGTTCGATGATTTGCTGAACTTTTTTCCACATCGCCATATCGATAAAACCAAAATAGCTGCTATTTCAGATATTAATTTTCAAACAGAATTTATTCAAGTTGCTGGCAAGTTAGAAGGGATGCAAATATTTGGAGAGGGCAGAGCCAAAAGATTGGTTGCTTATTTAAAAGATAAGACAGGTATAGTAGAATTGGTTTGGTTTCAAGGCATTAACTGGGTGATAAAAAACTTTAATGAAGGAAGCATTTACCTTGTTTTTGGTAAAACTGGATTTTTTAATAACAAACCACAAATTGTACATCCCGAAATTGAGTTGTTTATACCCGCCAATGCCGATGGGAAAGCTCATTTGGAACCAGTTTACCCTTCTACCGAAAAACTGAAAGCAAGAGCCTTAAATGGACGACAAATTGCCAAGCTAACACAAACATTGTTGCCCCTAATTCAACCAAAAGATATTGTAGAAAATATTCCAAATGACTTAATCAAGCAGTTGAAATTAATTGGCAGATTTGAATCTTATCAAAAAATTCATTTCCCTGCCAATCAACAGGAATATGAACAAGCCATACATCGTTTAAAATTTGAAGAATTCTTTATAGCACAAATTCGCTTAAACTTAGTAAGATTACAACGACACAAAGCTAGTCGTGGTGTAGTCTTTGAAAAAGTGGGCGACTATTTCAATAATTTTTACAATAATTATTTACCATTTGAATTAACGAATGCCCAAAAAAAAGTGCTTAGAGAAATCCGTCAGGATACAGGCAAAGGGCATCAAATGAATCGTTTACTACAAGGCGATGTAGGCAGTGGAAAAACCATTGTTGCATTATTGTGCATGTTGTTAGCTGCTGATAATGGCTTTCAAAGTTGTTTAATGGCACCAACCGAAATTCTTGCTCAACAACACTATAATTCCCTGAGTAGTTTATTAAAAGAAACAGGTTTAACCATGCGAATTCTTACAGGAAGCACTAAAGCAAAAGAAAGAAGAGAAATTTTAGCAGGATTATTAGACGATTCTATTCATTTTATAGTGGGCACACATGCTTTAATTGAAGAAGTTGTACAATTTAAAAACTTGGGTTTTGTAGTGGTAGATGAACAACACCGATTTGGTGTTGCACAACGAGCAGCACTTTGGAAAAAAGCCACAGTTCCGCCACATGTATTAGTTATGACTGCAACCCCAATTCCCAGAACCTTAGCCATGACAGCTTATGGCGATTTGGATTATAGTGTAATGGATGAACTACCAGCCGGAAGGCAACCCATTACAACAGTTCATCGAAATGAAATGCAACGCATTCGTGTAATGGAATTTATACGAGAAGAAATTTCCAAAGGAAGACAGGCCTACATAATTTATCCTTTAATTGAAGAAAGTGAAAAGGTAAATTATGAAGATTTAGAAAGAGGTTATCTCGAAGCCAAAAGTTATTTTCCTGAGCCAAAATATTACATCAGCAAGTTGCATGGCAAAATGCCTGCCGACCAAAAGGAAACCAATATGCAACGTTTTGTAAAGGGCGAAACTCAACTTATGGTTAGTACAACTGTTATTGAAGTGGGTGTAAATGTGCCAAATGCTAGTGTAATGGTTATTGAAAGTGCTGAAAAATTTGGTTTATCACAACTCCACCAGCTAAGAGGCAGAGTGGGAAGAGGTAGTGAAAAAAGTTTTTGTATTTTATTAACAGGTAGTAAAACCAGCGTTGAGGCAAGAGAACGTATCAATATAATGTGTAGTACCACCAATGGTTTTGTAATTGCAGAAAAAGACCTTGAATTACGTGGCCCAGGAGATATTGAAGGAACCAGACAAAGTGGTGCTTTAAACTTTAAACTAGCGTCAATCGTAAATGATAAAGCATTACTTGAAATAGCAAAAGCAGCAGCTGAAAAAATATTAGAAGAAGATTTAGAACTGAATTTGGCAAGTAATTTGCCATTAAAAAAATACCTGCAAAGTCAAAAAGGAAAAACGGGTTGGAGCAAGATTTCTTAGTGAACACAAATAAAGTTGGCAACAGAAAACTAAACGCCATGTTTATATGTATATTTAATATTGCTACGATTGCAGGTGGTGACAATATTATTGATAGCAAAGTAGAACTAGGCAAAAGAATTGTTTAATTAAAGTAACCCAATTGAAAGGAAATATTTACATACTATACGTTTTGTTATTGATGATTTCTACATCAGCAAAAGCCCAATTATATTTAGAGTTTGTTGAAAACAAAGGCCAGTGGGATGATAAAACCACGTTTAAAGGTGCTACGAGTAATGGAGCTTTTGCTTTGCAAAAAACAGGTTACCGTTTTATGCAACATAACGGCAATGATCTTACCCAAGTTGCTGAAGCATTTCATGGCCATTCACACAACACTGCGAATAAAACTAAACCAGGTGAAGATGTGAAAGTGATTGTTCGTTCGCATGTGTATGAAGTAAAATTTTTGAACGCCAACCCTAATCCAGAAATTGTTCCTGAAAAACCAATCAATAGTTACAACAATTATTTTCTTAAAAATGACCCTTCAAAGTGGGCATCCAATTGCAAAATATATACTGCTATTGTTTATAAGAACATTTATCCAAATATTGATGTGCGATATTATACAGATAAAGAACGATTAAAATACGATTTTATCATTCATCCTGGTGGCGATGCCTCTAAAATCGTTTTATACTTTGAAGGTGCCGATGATTTAAAAACTAAAAACGGTGATTTAATTGTAAAAACATCTGTTGGTGATGTAAAAGAATTGGCCCCTTACACTTATCAACTTGGTAACACTGGGAAAAAAGAAATCAATTGTAGTTATGATTTACGTGGAAATATCTTAAAGTTTAAATTACCAGAAAATATCTCTAAAGAAGAAACTTTAGTGATTGACCCAACACTAATTTTTGCAACATTTACGGGTAGTACAGCCGACAATTGGGGCTACACAGCAACCTACGATGGCTCAGGAAATTATTATGCTGGTGGAATTGTTTTTGGAACTGGTTTTCCTGTGAGCAATGGAGCATTTCAAACAACGTTTCAAGGTGGTCCAAACTCAGGAGAAGGTGGTGGTTTTGATATTGCCATCATGAAGTTTAATGCAGATGGAAGCAATAGATTATATGCAACATATATTGGAGGAAGTTCAGGTAATGAACAACCGCATAGTTTAGTTGTAGATGCACAAGGTGAATTGGTAATTGCTGGTCGAACCAATTCAACAGATTATCCTACTACCCTTCCAACATTTGGAGCAGGTGGCGATTGGGATATTATTTTAACCAAACTAAATTCAACAGGTACAGGTCTTGTTGCCAGTAGAAAAATTGGTGGTAGTGGTAGCGATGGGGTTAACATTCGTCCAAAATATCAAGCACCTAATGGAGCTGAAACAATTAGAAGAAATTATGGCGATGATGCAAGAAGTGAAGTAATTTTAGATGATGCTGGAGATATTTATTTAGCCAGCTGTACGCAATCGAATGGCATTAATGGAGTTGGTGCATTTCCTACAACTGCTGGTGCTGCACAAACTGTACAGGGAGCTATTTCAGGTGCAAGATATCAAGATGGAGTTGTTTTAAAACTATCCCCTAATTTAAGTACGGTAATGTTTAGTACTTTATTTGGTGGCAATGGAGATGATGCTGTTTTTGTATTGGCTCTAAATCCATCAAATAATAATATTTATATTGCTGGTGGTACAGCAAGTACCAATTTACCGGGCAATACAGTAGGTTCAATTTTTCCAACCAATCAAGGAGGATTAGCAAATGTAGATGGGTTTGTAAGCATACTTAGCAATAATGGAAACCAAATTATTCAAACAAGTTATATTGGTACCAATGCTATAGATATTGTTTTTGGTATTCAGTTTGATAAATTTGGTTTTCCTTATATAATGGGTACGACTACTGGTACATGGCCAGTTGTAAATGCAGCCTGGAGCCAACCTACTGGCAAACAATTTATAGCCAAATTAAAACCCAATTTATCTGCTTGGGAATTTTCTACCTGTTTTGGAACAACCAATGGACCAAATATTTCTCCATTTGCGTTTTTAGTAGATCGTTGCAGTAATATGTATGTTTCTGGTTGGGGTGGAGGAATTAATGCAGATGACCTCTACGTAATTCAACAATCAACAACAGGTTTACCAGTTACTCCTGATGCGATAAAGGGTACAACTGATGGACAAGACATGTACTTTATTGTATTGGAAAAAAATGCCCAAAGTTTATTGTATGCATCTTTTTTTGGGCAAAATGGAGGCTTTGGAGAACATGTAGATGGCGGTACCAGCCGTTTTGATAGAAATGGAGTTGTTTATCAATCTATTTGTGCCAATTGCTTTGGTAACGCTGTTTTCCCAACAACACCAGGTGTTTGGGCACCTAATAATGGTACTGGTGGCCAACGTTGTAACTTAGCAGCCATAAAAATTGCTTTTAATTATTCAGGTGTGGGAAGTGCAGTACAATCTTCTGTTGGTGGTGTGAAAGATACCTCAGGTTGTGTTCCATTAACTGTTACACTAAAAGATACTATTGCACAAGGCACAAAATATATTTGGAGTTTTGGTGATGGCTCACCCGACCAAACAACAACTGTTCCTTTTGTACAACATACCTACAATTTAATTGGTAGTTATCCAGTGCGATTGATTTCCATAGATTCTAGTACCTGTAATATTTCTGATACATCTTATACTACATTAAGGGTAAGAAACGACGATGCAATATTAGGTTTTACACCTGCAAAACAATTGCCTTGTCAAGATTTGAGGTACAACTTTATCAATAATTCTGTTCCGCCAAATAACAAGCCATTTAAGCCTAATAGTTTTAAATGGGATTTTGGCGACAACACCACTCTAATTAGTGGCAATCAAACCGTTTCTCACAGTTATGCTGCAGCAGGAATTTATGTTGTAAAACTTATTTTAATTGACACCAATTATTGCAATGAACCTGATACTGTAGTACAAACCTTACGTGTTGCTCCCTTGGTTAAAGCCAAAATAGAAACAGCAACATCTGGCTGTGTTCCTTATACAGCAGTATTCACCAATGCTTCTTTAGCAGGTACTGATTTCATTTGGGACTTTGGCGACGGAAGTCCTATTTCAACAACAGTAAACCCAATACATGATTATGCAACACCAGGTACATATTTGATAAAATTAATTGCAATAGATACAAGTACTTGTAATAAAATAGATAGTACAACATTTAGTTTAATAATAAGCCCCAACCCTACTTCTGGATTTACATTTAGCCCCAATCCTCCCGAAGCAAATGCATTTGTAACGTTCACTAATGCATCTAATGGAGGCAGTTCATACAAATGGACTTTTGGAGATGGAGATAGCTTAATTACCAGCAACTACAATGCACTTGTACGACATGTTTACAATGCAACCCAAACTTTTAATGCATGTTTAATTGTATCAAATAATTTTAATTGTAAGGATACGAGTTGTTTACCCATACAAGCCAGAGTAATTCCACTTGCAGATGTACCCAATGCATTTACACCAAATGGAGATGGAATAAATGATATTATCTATATACAAGGCTATGGCATTGATAAAATGACCTGGAGAATTTTTAATAGATGGGGAACACTTTTATTTACAGGTATTAGTAAAGGAAGAGGTTGGGATGGCACTTATAAAGGAGCAATACAACCACAAGATGTGTACACGTATGTTTTAGATATAGAATTTAGCGATGGCACCAAATTGCAAAAAAAAGGAGATATTACTTTATTAAAATAGCTGGGATTTAATAATATAGAACAACACTAAATGAAAAAACTGATTAAAATAGTATCCTTTCAATTACTTGCCTTTTTGGCAACGAATATTTATGCTCAGGATTTACATTTTTCTCAATATTTCAATGCTCCATTATTGGTTAATCCAGCAAATACAGGCTTCAATCCAGATTACGATTATAGAGTTGGTGGCAATTACAGAAATCAATGGGCTAGTGTTTCGAATTTCCCTTATAAAACAATGAGTGTTTGGGCAGATGCTCAATTATTTAATGATCGTTTTGAAAATGGTTGGTTAGGGGTTGGAGGAGCCATGTTACAAGATGTGGCTGGTTCTGGCAATCTTACATCTACCAAAGCTTATGCTTCTATTGCTTATCATCAATTATTAGGGTTGAATAGTTTATTAAGTGGAGGATTCAATCTTGGCTTTACACAAAAAAGAGTAGATGTAAATAAACTGAGCTTTAATTCTCAATGGAACGGAAAATTTTTTGACGTAAGCTTTCCGTCAGGAGAACCCTTAAACTTTAGCTCTACTACCTACTTTAGTTTACAAGCAGGTATAAACTACACTTATTTTGCAACAGATAATTTGTATTTAAATTTTGGCTTGAGTGCTGCAAATATCAATAGACCAAATGAAACTTTTTTTGCAACCAATACAGCCGTTAATCGTGTAGAAACTCGTTATACGGCTTTTGCAAATGCAAGTTTAAAAGTACAGGATGTTTGGATTTTAAACCCAAATGTGTATGTAAGTAAAATGGGCACAGCAACAGAAATTGTTGCAGGAATGATGGCTCAAAGAGATTTAAGTGCCGAACGTAATGGAAGCCTGCAACTATTGGCTGGCATGTATTACAGAAGTAATGACGCAATTATACCAACAGTTGGTTTTGATATCAAAAATGTAAAAATCACCTTTAATTATGATGCTACTTTTTCTAGCTTAAAAGCGTACAATCAATCGAATGGAGCTTATGAAATATCCATTGTAAAAAACGGTTTGTACAAAGGCCGAGAAAAAAATATTAAATGTCCTACAGTAAGATTTTAAAATCAAAGAGCCTTTAATTAAAGGCTCTTTGATTTTAAATGATAGCTTACAAATTAGCTGTATTTTCTCCATCATTACTAATGGTAAATTTTTCCTTGGGATAATACTTCTTATAACGCTCATAAGCTCCATTGCTTTGTTTAGTACCATTTATGTACAAGGCATCTTTCTCCAATTTTATTACATAGCCTTTCTTTTTATCTATTAAGCCATCCTTAGTCAAAACATCTACAAACTGTTGCATTTTTTCAATTTGAACTTTTGCATTTTTGATGCCTTCTTTTGCATGTTCCATACTTTTTTCAATGGTTTTCGAAAGCTTTTTTCCATTTAACTGCAAAGCCAGGTTTTGTTCTTTCATTTTTAAAGAAAGTTCTTCCATTTGCTTGCTCAGTTTGGCGGCATCAAAAGCAATTTTCGATTCTATTTCGGCTTTAGCCATTGCTGCATCTACTTCTTTTTGTATCTTCTTCCAATCTACACTTTTTATTGCCTTACTTATTTCTGCTTCAATTTTTTTACCATTAATTTCTTTCATTGCAGCATCAATATCTTTTTCAATTTTACCATAATCTATCTGCTTCATTTGCTTGTTTAACTGAAGCATTGCTTTATTTAAAGCTTTCAATGATTGATCAAAATCCTCGACCTTATACACTTCTTTAGAATGTTTCTTTTTTATAGGTGTAGTTGTATCTGCAATTGGTTGCACATTTTTTTCTTGGGTAAGTCCACTACCCTTTTGCCAAGCAATTGCTGTGAAGCTGATGCCTAATAAAACTACAGCAGTTAGTACATGTTTTGTTTTAAATGAATAATTCATAGTGATTATTTTTTTGATTATTTAATTACGAATTTTGTCGTACAATAATACGATTATGTTCGTACATTGTTACAATATCTAGGATTTTTTAATTTAATTAACAAATGTTCATTCATAAAGAAGCCTTCAAATAATAGCAATTAATCTACTAAAAAACTCGACCGTCTCATATCAACCAATTACTTTTGCCAAAATTTTTTGAATGGCAACTATTACATTATTACATGTTGAAGAACTGAAAAAAATTGTTGGCGAAAATTTTGTTTTTGCCGATGAAGAAAGTTTACAACATTACGGTCATGATGAAACCGAGCGTTTACAATTTAATCCTGAAGTTGTTGTAAAACCTAGAACTACAGAAGAAATTTCGGCTATAATGAAAATGTGTAATAGAGATTTAATTCCTGTTACACCACGTGGTGCTGGTACTGGTTTAAGTGGTGGTGCATTACCACATTTAGGTGGTGTATTAATTAGCTGTGAACGTATGAACAGCATTATAGAAATTGATGAGCGTAATTTGCAAATCACTACTGAGCCAGGTGTTATCACAGAAATATTGATGAATGCAGTAAAAGAAAAAAGATTGTTTTATCCACCAGATCCTAGCAGTCGTGGTAGTTGTTTTATAGGTGGCAATATTGCTGAAAACAGTGGTGGTCCAAAGGCTGTAAAATATGGCGTTGTAAAAGACTATGTTTTAAACTTAGAAGTGGTTTTACCTAGTGGTGAAATTATATGGACTGGAGCCAACGTTTTAAAAAATTCAACAGGATATAACCTTACCCAATTAATGGTTGGCAGTGAAGGTACATTAGGCTTTGTAACTAAGATTGTATTAAGATTAATTCCACTGCCTAAGTACGATTTACTCATGTTGGTTCCTTTTACCAACTTAGAAAAAGCAAGTGAAGCGGTTAGTGCAATTTTTAGAGCAGGCTTTACCCCTAGTGGCTTAGAATTGGTTGAAATAGATGCATTACAAATTGTAAGCAAAATGGTAGATAGCCATGCTGTACCTGTTGGTGATGATATTGCTGCACACTTAATTGTTGAAGTTGATGGCAACGATTTAGATGTGTTGATGAAAGACATGGAAGCCATTGCCGAACTGATGGTTGAATACGATGGTGGTGAAGTATTTTTTGCAGATGACGCAAACCAGAAAACAGAATTGTGGAAGCTACGTCGTAGAGTTGCAGAAGCAGTTAAAACTGCTGGTTATACGATTGAAGAAGACACAGTTGTACCAAGAGCTGAATTGCCCAAATTAATTAAAGGTGTTAAAGAATTAGGCAAACAGTATGGCTTTCATGCAGTTTGTTATGGCCATGCTGGCGATGGAAATTTGCACATTCGTATCAACCATCCAACTATAAAAAACAGTCATGGTAGTGAAGAAATGACCAATGCTTTAAGGGCTTTATTTCAATTGGTAAAAAGCTTAGGTGGCACCGTTAGTGGAGAACATGGTATTGGCTTAATTCAAAAACCCTATATGGATATTGTTTTCAACAATGCCAACATTCAATTAATGAGGGCTATAAAAAAAGCATTCGATCCTAACAATATTTTAAATGCTGGAAAGATTTTTGATTTAAACTAATCACTAGTTTTAGTATCAACTAAATAAAAAAATGATGAAGAAAATTAGCTTTGTAGTTATTGCTTGTTTAGCATTCAGTTCAATATTTGCTCAACGTGAAAATCGTGAAGAAGAAAAAGGCTTAGGCTTTAGAAAGGAAAATGTTTTTGTTGGTGGAAGTATTAATGTTGGCTTTGGTAGTGTAAATGATGGAAATGGCGGTGGTAGCAATTTAATATTGGGTCTTAACCCTGAAATTGGCTATTCATTGGCACAATGGGTTGATGTTGGATTTGCATTCAATGCAATTTACAACAGTACCCGATTTAACGATTTTAGTTATCGCTACAGACAAACTGCTTTTAACACAGGCGTAGGCGTATTTACAAGAATTCACCCCTTCAACAGCTTTTTTATTCAGGCTCAGCCAGAACACAATTGGATTTCTTATACGCAAACCAATTTAGACCAACCGGGTGTTCCTAAAATTCGTCAAAAAGTAGAAGCAAATAGCTTTTTGTTAGGCGTTGGTTATGGGCAAAGAATTATTGGTCAATCCAGTTTTTTTACTGTATTAATGTTCGATTTGAATAAAGAAGTTTTCTCCCCATATAGAGATGGTTTTGGCAATGCTTTGCCGGTAATTAGAGGTGGTTTTAATTGGTACTTTAAACCATCTAAGAAGAGAAAATAGCACTAGGTTCATCAACAACGATTATTCTTTGTTGCCAATCTTCGTATAAATATCCTTGCTCTTGCATTAATTCAATATGGGCAATTAAATGATTATAAAATCCTCCTGAATTCAGGAGGATTATTTTTCTCTCATGTATTTTCAAATTGTTCCAGGTAATAATTTCAAACAATTCATCTAAAGTGCCATAACCACCAGGTAAAATAATTGCTGCATCGCACAATTCATACATCATCTTTTTCCTAACATGCATATCTGCTACAACATGTAATTCTGTAATGTTTTTATGTTCTTGTTCCCATGCCAATAACAATTCAGGAATTACGCCCACCACTTTTCCATTGTTGTTCATCACTTCATCGGCAATAGCTCCCATTAAGCCAACACTTCCACCTCCATAAATTAAAGTAATATTTTTTTCAGCCATCAACTTTCCCAACTCAATTGCATGTTGCTTAAATAAAGGATTATCACCTGATTTGCTGCCACAAAAAACGGCAATGCTTGTATAATTCATATAGCTAAATTCTAAAGGCAATATTAAAGGCTTAGACATTTTAATTCTCGTAAACTTATTAACCTTAAAAGTTTAGATTGTTCAATAAAAACCAGTCAATATTTAATTTCACAAGTTCAAGTTATATATATTTGAAAATATGCAAATTGCAAATGATGAAGTTGAAGCTTATATTTTTCCAGCATAAAAACGCATTTTAAACTTAAATTTCATCAAAAACCTGCAAATTTTCATTTATCTTAGTTTAAACCAATTATCTTTCCAGTCATAAAACTTGCTAAAATGAATCCTACTCTACTGCTTTCATTTGTTGGTGCTTACTTTTTAATATTATTGGTGGTTGCTTGGTACACAGGTCGAAATGCCAATAACGATTCGTTTTATAATGGCAATAAAAACAGTAACTGGATTTTAGTTGCTTTTGGCATGATTGGTACGAGCCTTAGTGGGGTAACTTTTGTAAGTGTTCCTGGTGGTGTTGGCGATTTTGCAGGTACTAGTTTTAAAGGGTTTGCTTACATGCAAGTTGCAATTGGCTACTTAATTGGATATACAACTATTGCTTATGTATTGCTACCCTTGTATTACAGGCTTAACCTCACTTCAATTTATCATTATTTAGATCAACGTTTTGGCAGAGTTGCCTATAAAACAGGAGCATTATTTTTTATCATCAGCCGAACAGTTGGTGCAACCGCAAGATTGTATTTGGTAATTAATGTGTTACAGTTTTTTATTTTAGATAAAATGGGTGTTCCATTTGTAGTAACAGCTGCCGTTATTTTATTAATGATTTTGCTATACACTTTTGAAGGTGGCGTAAAAACCATTGTTTATACCGATACACTACAAACCTCTTTAATGATTTTGGGGTTGATTGTTTGTGTAGTATATATCCTTAACCATTTACATTTAGGTCCTAGTGAAGCCTTACAAGTAATGAAAGAAAAAGGTTACCTAAATATTTTTAATACTGATGTTAAAAGCAAAGGGTTTTTCTTAAAACAAATTATTGGTGGTGCATTTATAACCATTGCCATGACTGGGCTTGACCAAGAAATGATGCAAAAAAACATCAGTGTAAAAAAACTGGGCAACTCTCAAAAAAATGTAATGACACTTTCTATCGTTTTATTTGGGGTGTTGTTTTTATTTTTAATGTTGGGTGGGTTATTGTATTTGTACAGTTCAGCCAACGGTGCAATGTATGCAATAAATGCAGTTACAGGCAAGTATGAATTGATTTACCAAAACATCAATATTATTGGCGATAAACTATTTCCCTCAGTTGCATTGAATTATTTGCCTACTGCGGTTGGCGTAATTTTTATCATAGCATTAATTTCAGCATTATTTCCTAGTGCCGATGGAGCTTTAACAGCCCTAACTTCTTCTTTTTGTATTGATATTTTAGGTTTGAGAGATAGAAAAGATTTGACTGAACAACAACAAAAACGTACCCGTTTAACCGTTCACTTAACTTTTGCTGTAGTATTTTTAATTTGCATCATGGTGTTTTACAAGCTGAATGATAATAGCATCATCGATAAAATATTAGATTTAGCTGGCTATACGTATGGCCCTTTATTGGGATTATTTGCTTTTGGAATTTTTACCAAAAAACAATTATCCAACTCACTAGCAATAACATTGGTTTGTTTAATTGCTCCAGTTTTATCGTATATCTTAAGTATGAATGCAAAAGAATGGTTCAATGGTTATCAAATTGGTATTGAATTACTAATTATAAACGGATTTTTTACGTTTATTGGATTTTTCATTATTTCGAAGCCTGCCGTAAAAGCCTAATTTTACCGCATGGAATTGATTCATGTATTAGCCGAAAAATATGCTGACCAAATTACTGTTCAAGATGATGCTATGCTGCAATCTATTATTGAACAAACGTTAAAAGAGCATCCTCAAGCTCACATGCTTAGTGGCAAAGTGCAAGGTGCATTTTTGTCGTTTATCAGTTCAATTTTAAAGCCAACCAAAATTTTAGAGATTGGTACTTTCACTGGTTATAGTGCATTATGCCTTGCTAAAGGCTTAACAACCAATGGTCAATTACATACTATTGAATTAAGAGAAGCCGATGCAAATACTGCTAAAAAAAATTTTAGCAAATCCCAATACGCTCAACAGTTAATTTTGCACATTGGAAATGCATTGGAAATTATTCCTCAATTAGACTTTCAATGGGATTTGGTATTTATTGATGCTGATAAAACTGCCTATATAGACTATTATGAGCTGATTATACCTAAATTGGGTGATAAAGGAATAATTATTGCAGATAATGTATTATTTCATGGTCAGGTTTTAGAAGAACCTATTAAGGGTAAAAATGCAAAAGCCATTGATGCTTTTAACAACCATGTGAAAAATGACCCAAGAACAGAGCAGGTTTTATTAACTGTGAGAGATGGTTTATTAATGATTAAAAAGAAAATGGGATGAAGCAATTGAGTTTATTTGTTGGATTTTACTTACTAATGAATACTTTTTCGTTTGCACAAAATGAAAAGGCGTTGAGTTATATCAACAAATACAAGGATGCAGCCATTGAAGAAATGAAAAGAAGTGGTGTGCCTGCATCCATCACATTAGCCCAAGGAATGTTAGAAAGTGGTTATGGCGAAAGTGAACTTTGCAAGAAAAGCAACAATCATTTTGGCATAAAATGTAAAAATGAATGGACTGGTGATAAAGTTTACCACGATGATGATTATAAAAATGAGTGTTTCAGGGCTTATCCCAGTGTAGCCGATAGTTATAAAGATCATTCAGATTTTTTGAAATCAAGACCTTGGTATGTTTCATTGTTTAAGCTAGAAAGCACAGATTATGAAGGTTGGGCTTATGGCTTAAAAAAAGCAGGTTATGCAACCGAAAAAGATTACCCTGAAAAACTAATAGGCATAATACAAAATTATGGTTTACATAAGTTTACACTAATTGCATTAGAGAAAAAAACAGTTGAAATAACACAGGCTGCAAATGCCAGAGAAACAACCAATAGCTTTATAAATTTACTTTCAGAAGTAAAAAAAGATACTGTTGAAATTGAAAAAGAAGATTCAGTAATTGAAGAAAAAGAACTCATTGATTCTGAAACAGTTATCAATCAGTCTAAAAGTTTAGGTATGGATACTTTAGTAAAAAAAACAGCTAAATACCCAGATAGTATTTTCACTATTAATCATGCAAAAGTAATTTATGCTAAAGAGGGTACTTCTTTGCTTTCAATTGCCGATAAGTTTGGACTGTCATTAAGTAATCTCCTTTATTTCAATGAATTAAAAGAAATGGATGTATTAGACACTGACAGATTAATTTTTGTTGAGAGGAAACTAAAAAAAGGAGCCAAAGATTATCATATTGTGCAGGAAAAAGAAACCCTACAGGAAATTAGCCAAACAGAAGGTGTTCAACTTAATAATTTACTCATTTACAATAAACTAAATAAGTCTAATACAGTTAAAATTGGTGATAAAATTTTATTAAGACCTATGATTACCGCTGAAACAAAATAAACAATCAATTCTAAATACCAATTATGTCTGTAATTAAAGTTCATGATAAAGAGTTTATTCCTTATATATCGGCAACTTCCATTCATGAAAAAATTGTTGAATTGGCTGCTCAGTTAAAAGCAGACTATTTAGATAAAAAGCCATTGTTCATTGCTATTTTGAATGGCTCTTTCATGTTTGTATCAGATTTATTTAAAGAATTGGATATTGAAGCTGAAATATGTTTTATTAAACTGGCATCATATAAAGGAACTAAAAGTACAGGACAAGTGATTACAGCCATTGGTTTAGACATGGATATTACCAACAGGCATATCATTATTTTAGAAGATATTATTGATACAGGCAAAACGCTCTATTCCTTTTTACCACAATTACATAACCAGCAACCAAGCTCACTAAAAATTGCTGTTTTATTGAATAAACCAGAACCAAGAAAATTTGATGTACCTGTAGATTATGCCTGTTTCACCATTCCAAACAGATTTGTGCTTGGTTTTGGGTTAGATTATGATGGTTTGGGTAGAAATATCAGAGAAATTTATCAGTTAAAACACAACTAAAATTGTGATTTGACTTTTTTGCATATTATTTTGTAGGTTTAGGCGTTAATTTAAAGTCTAAAACCTTGACCATTATGAAAACTACCCTTCTCGGGCTTTTTTTTCTATTATTTTTGGTTGAAAATATCTGTGCTCAATACTATTTACGTGGAGAGATTAGAGATGAATTGGGCAGACCATTGGTTGGCGTAAAAATCAATCTTCGCTCCAAAGGTAATTATCCTTTTGCCAGTGGCAATACTGGTACATTTGGCATTCCCACTGCTTTACCTGTGGATACCATTACTTTATGTTTACAGGGCTATGAAACTTTAAAAAAAACTGTCGAAACTCAAAAATATCAGAGTTTTAAACTTAAAATGCTGGCTACTACTGCCAGCCTTATGAAAAACAGGTTGAGTTCTAAAACAAAAAATCTAATTACTGAACAGCACACTTTCTTCTCTGCTAATGGCGAAAGTTATAGCTCACTCATTGAAAATGACTTTGTAAATACAGTACGCTATCCTGAAACCGGATTTTCCTTGAATGTAGACCGAGCATCATACAGCAATGCAAGACGGTTTTTAAACAATGATATTTATGTTCCAACAGATGCAATCAGAATTGAAGAAATGCTTAATTATTTCGATTTTACAACAACAAAAGACCAATTAAAGGAGAAAGAATTTTTATTGAATCATTACCTAACAACCTGCCCATGGAATAATGATAGCAAGTTGCTTTTTTTAAAATTGAATGCACCTAAACTTAATTTAGAAAATGTACCACCCAGCAATTTGGTTTTTTTAATTGATGTTTCAGGTTCGATGGATAAACCAAACAGGCTTCCATTATTGCAAAGTGCATTTAAAATATTAACTGATAATCTAAGAAGCATTGATAATGTTGCAATTATAATTTATGGAGGTGGTGTTGCCAGAGTACTGAACCCAACTAGTGGGGCCCAAAAAGAAACCATTAAAAATGTAATAGATTCTTTAATTGCATCAGGCGACACTCCCGGTGAAGCTGCTATTCAAACTGCTTATAACTCTGCCATTAGCTCTTTCATTAAAGGTGGCAATAACAGAGTAATTTTAGCTACAGATGGAGATTTTAATGTTGGTCAAACCTCTGAAAAAGCACTAGAAGATTTAATTACCAGCCAAATGCATCAAGGTATCTATTTAACTTGTTTGGGCGTAGGCATGGGTAATTATAAAGACAGTAAGCTGGAAACTTTGGCAAAAAAAGGTAACGGTAATTTTGCTTACATTGACAATATTTTTGAAGCACAGAAGGTATTGATAACTGAGTTCACCAAAACAATGTATGCTGTAGCCAATGATGCTTATTTGAATATTAGTTTTAACAGCGAAGTAATTAAAGACTATCGACTTATTGGCTTTGACAATAAAAGAGCTTCTATAGAAGATAGTACAAGTGAATTAGAAGGTGGAGAAGTAGGAAGTGGACACACTTTAATGGCTGTTTTCGAATTAACTCCTCAAAAATTAAAGAATTTAGATAGCAACAGTCAAGTTTCAAAAATATCATTGCAATACAAATTGCCCAATTCGGATAAAACAATTTATCAAAAATTCAATGTTGCAGCCAACGCTGAAGACTTGTCAAAAGCCGATTCTGCGTTAAGGTTTGCAACAGCAGTTGCCATGTACGGATCTCTACTAAAACAATCGAAATACGCCAAAAATTATACATTTAACGATGTATATAATTTGGCTGCGACTGCTGCAAAACCAACAGATTATGCCCATCAAGAATTTTTAAGACTGATTCAAAAAGCTAATAAACTGTATTATCCAAAGAAGAAACGTAAAAATCAAGAATAAACTAAGAGCCCAAAATTGTGTGTCCCATTTTATCTCTTTTTGTAGTTAAATATTTTTCGTTGTGTGGGTTAGGGTAAATTTCTATGGGTAAAACTTCTACTATCTCTAATCCATAACCTGCAAGTCCAGCACGTTTTCTTGGGTTATTACTCATTAGTTTAAGTTTCGAAACATTTAAACTTCTTAATATCTGGGCACCCACACCATAATCTCTTTCATCCATTCCAAAGCCCAAATGCAAATTGGCTTCTACAGTATCCATACCTTGTTCTTGCAGCTTGTAAGCTTTTAGTTTATTAATTAAGCCAATACCTCTACCCTCTTGATTCATATACAAAATCACACCCTTACCAACATCGTTTACCATTTGCATGGCTTTGTGCAATTGCTCTCCACAATCACACCTAAAACTGCCTAAAATATCTCCTGTAAAACAACTGCTATGTACACGGGTTAAAACAGGTTCACCAGTTTCCCAGCTACCTTTTATTAACGCCAAATGTTCTGCTCCAGTTAGCTTTTCTCTAAAAGCTGCCAATGTAAAATCGCCAAATTGGGTTGGCATATCTACCCTAACCAATTCTTCAATCAAGCTATCTTCTTTCAACCTGTATTCAATTAAATCTTTGATGGATATGATTTTCAATCCAAACTTTTCCGCAATTTCTAGCAATTGAGGTAGTCTGGCCATAGTGCCATCTTCATTCATAATTTCTACTAAAACGCCTGCCGATTCAAACCCTGCGAGTCTTGCCAGATCAACTGTAGCTTCGGTATGACCTGTTCTTCTTAAAACCCCACCTTGCTTGGCTTTTAAAGGAAAAATATGTCCAGGTCTTCCCAAATCTGTTGGTTTTGTAGCTGGGTCTATTAAAGCCATAATAGTTTTCGAACGATCTTGTGCCGAGATACCAGTACTTGTATCTTCTCTAACTAAATCAACTGAAATTGTAAATGCAGTTTCGTGTAAAGATGTGTTAGACGAAACCATGGGCTGCAAATCCAATTCTAGACATCTTTCTTCGGTTAATGCTATACAAATTAATCCACGCCCCTCTTTACTCATAAAATTGATTACTTCAGGCGTTGCAAAACGAGCTGCACAAATAAAGTCGCCTTCATTCTCTCTATCCTCATCATCTACAACAATTACCAATTCTCCTTTCCTTATAGCAATAATTGCATCTTCAATTGCATTTAACATATTATTCAATTAGGCTACAAATGTAATACCCCGTTATGGTTATAAATAATTCTGTGGGAGAGATTTCCATCTTCGTAAACCTATAACCGCTGCATTAAGGCTGTTATTTTAGTACACAGTTTATTCACAAAAAAAGAAAGTTATGATTTGTTAATACAATGTTGTAATTGTAAAGAGATAATTCTATTTCTTTGCATCTGAAAATTTAACATTATGCTTAGTAAAAAATTAGTGCAATTTGTTTTAGCAGTTTTGTTACTGCCTGCATTTGCTTTAGCCCAAAACACGACCAGTAGTTTAAGTGGTACTGTTAAAACCAATACTGGCGAAGTTTTGGTTGGTGCAACAGTAACAGCTATCCATGAGCCAACAGGTACGGTTTATAGAGTTCAAAGCCGTGTAAGTGGTCGCTTTGACATCAGTAATATGAACCCAGGCGGTCCTTATGTAGTTGAAGTTTCTTTTGTAAATTTTGCAAACGAAAAGAAAGCAGATATTTACTTGAGTTTGGGAGAAACTTACAAAATAGATTTTGCCCTTGCAAACAAAGTAAACAACTTAGGAACAGTTACTGTAACTACTACTAGAAAAACAACAGAAGCATCTGGAAAAGGTGGTACAGAAACTTTGATTGATAGAGATAAAATGGCCAATTTACCAACAGTTGGAAGAAATTTAACGGATTATCTTAGAGCTATTCCACAAGCAAAATTGAGCTCTGCAAATAGTGAGGGTATTACTATTGCTGGTCAAAACCCACGTTTCAATTCATTTTATATTGATGGAGCTTTAAATAACGATGTATTTGGTTTAGCCAACTCTGGTACAAATGGAGGTCAAACTTCTACGCCGCCATTATCAATTGATGCAATCGATCAATTTCAGGTGGTAATTTCTCCTTACGATGCAACTTTAGGTAATTTTACAGGTGGTGGTATCAACGCTATCACAAAAGGTGGAACAAATAAAACCAAGGGTTCTGTATATTATTTTACTAGAAATCAAGATTTAGCTGGCAAAACCCCGACAGGCGATAAATCTTTGGCTACAAAATTTGCTGATTTCCAAAATAAAACATTTGGTTTCAGTGTAGGTGGTGCCATTATAAAAAATAAGTTATTCTATTTTATCAATGCAGAACAACAGAAAGATGAAAGACCTCAACCCTTTGATGTTACAAATAGCTATCAAGGATTAACAAAAACCCCTGCTGATATACAAAGATTAGTAGATACTTTAAGAGCAAGAGGTGGTTACAACCCAGGTGGTTATTTGGATAACCCTGAATTAATTGATGCACAAAGAATTGCAACCAGAGTAGATTGGAACTTGAGCGACAAAAACAAATTAAGCATTAGCTACCGTTATACTAAAGCTGATAGAACGAATACGAATACCAGCAATAGCCAAGCTATTAATTTTGGTAATAATGGTTGGATACAACCAAATAGAACCCATTCAATTTCTGCTGAGTTAAAAAGTATAGTGGGTAAAAGTGCTAGTAATAAATTCTTATTTACCTATACCAATGTAGCTGATGATAGAAGCCCAATTGGAGACCCTTATCCTCGTATCATAATAAGTGATGGAACTGGTACAGGTACGTCTCAAGGTCTAATTATTGGTCCTGACCCAAGTAGTAATGTAAATATACTAACCCAAAAAAATTGGAGTATTATAGATGTTTACAAAATAAATATTGGTAAACATGTATTATCAATTGGAGGCGAGTGGGAATACAACAATGTTAAAAATGCATTTATTCAACGTACTTGGGGTGAATATCAGTACGACAGTATTGGTCAATTTTATCGTGATTTAAGGCCACGTCAATTTAGAACAGCCTACTCTCTTTTAGATGGTATTGCTAATGATGCCACAGGTGCTGCTGCTGAATTTAAAATAGGTAAAGGAACTGCCTTTATTAATGATGAATTCAGGGTAAATGATAATCTTACACTTAATTTTGGTTTACGTGCAGATTATTACAAGTGGTTATCTACACCAGTTACAGATGCCTATACCAATAATGTAGCATTGCCTGTTTGGGCTGCCACTTATAATTTAGAAGGTGCCAAATCAGGAAATAGACCTAATGTACCCATTTCTATTTCCCCAAGATTTGGATTTACCTATAAAATACCCGAGGAAAATATGACAGTTCGTGGAGGTATGGGCTTATTTACAGGTCGTGTTCCATTAGTATGGCCTGGTGGAGTATTTAACAATAACGGTCAATACATTGGTGGTTTTACTGCCAACAATGGTAATAATATTGCTGCTTGGAATAATGTCCGTTTTAGATCTAACCCTTTTGCTCAATGGACTGCACCTCAATTAGGGATTGGTTTAAATAAAGGTGGGTTGAATTTGATTTCTGAGAACTTCAGAAATCCAAGAATCTTTAGAGCTTCTTTAGGTATCGACAAGAAACTAGGCAATGGTTGGACTACAACTATTGAAGCTTTATATTCTAAAAATGTAAATGAGGTGTTTTATACCAATCTAAATGCTCAAGCACCAATAGCAACTTTGACTGGTGCAGGATTTGGGCCAGGTAGACTAATTTATAGTCCATCTTCACCATTAATTGGTGGTATTGCAAACCCATATGATAATGCCATCTTACTAACAAATAATCAGAATGATAAAGGCTTCGCCTACAATTTTGCTATAACAATTGATAAGAGAACAAGAGATGGTTTTAATTTTAACTTTAATTATAGTTATGGCAACTCTATAGTAACAAATGAAGCAACAAGTTCTGTTAACTTAAGTCAGTGGCAGTTTATGGAAACAGTTAATGGTAGAAATAACATTGGTCGTTCAAATTCAGACTTTAGTGCTGGTCACAGAATATTTGCATATGTAAGTAAGAAATTTACTTACGCAAATAAATCTATGGCAACTACAATTAGTTTGGTTTATACTGGTCAAAGTGGTGCTCCATTTAGCTATGTGTATAGTGGTGCAATTGTAAAAGATGATGCAAATGCTGGTGGTAGTGGTGGTAATGACTTAATCTACGTACCAACCAAAGCTGAAATGGGATCTATGTCTATTCAAAATAATACTATTGGTGCAATTACATACACAAGAGATCAACAGCTTGCTGCCTTAGATTCTTATATTGATGCTGACCCTTATTTAAGGAAGCGTCGTGGTCAATATGCTGAACGTAATGGTAGCAGATTGCCTTTCACAAATATTATCGACTTGAAAATTGCTCAAGACTTTAATGTAAAAGTTGCTGGTCATCGTTACCAATTCCAAATTACTTATGATGTATTTAACTTTGGTAATATGTTAAATCGTGATTGGGGTAGAAACTACTTCTTAAGTAATGACCAATATGCTGCTATTAGCTTTAGAGGATTTACAACGCCAGGAACTTTAAATCCTGCTAGTTCATCTTCTGCTTATAGTACAACCAATTCACAAGCAGTATTTAGTTTTAATCCACAAAACGTAGGTCGTTCACCTTGGAATGCTAGCACAAGTTCAGTACCTTCTGTTGCTGCACGTTGGATCAGCCAGTTGGGTGTTCGTTTTAATTTCTAGTACATCTAACTTTACAATATTAAAAAGGCAACTTCAAATGAAGTTGCCTTTTTATTTAAGAACGATTCACGATTTAGAGCTGAATAGAACAATAAAAAAAGTTTCATTAAAAATGAAACTTTAAACATATTAACTCAATAAACTTTTATACTCTTCACTTACCTACTCCCCAACCCCACTTTAAAAAATCTGGTAAAGCTCTTGCCCAAGTTGGCACATCATGTTTCCCATCTTCAACTAATAAATAGTGAATATGCTCATCGGTATAACCCTTGGCTTTTAGTTCTACGATTAAATCTAAAGCATCATCAATACTGTCAATTACACCATTGTTATTTCTATCGGCTGTTTCATCCAATCCCCCACATTCTATAAAAAATTTTAGCCAGGGGTGAAAAACACCATTTCTAATTTGCAAGTGCATTAACCTATCCATTTCATCGTCATAACCAGCATCATATCCTTTTCTTCTCCACCACAAACTACCACTAAAAATCCCTACTTTAGTAAATTCACTTGCATGGTTCCAAACTGCATCTAATGCACATAAACCACCTAATGAAAACCCAGCAAACGACTTTTCTTTAAATGATGGAACATGGTAAGTTTTACGAATAAAAGGTAATAGCTCATCGAACAAAAACTTATTATACAAACCAGCTTTATCGCCAAAGCCTTTATAATCTGCACTGTAGGCAACACCATATTCTCTTTTCCTTTCAGCCCCACAATGTAATCCTAAACAAAAGAGAGGTTCAATTGCATTTTGAACATACAATTCATCCAATATTTCGTCGAAAGGCATTTTTACTAAATCCTGGCCATCATTAATTAGCAATAAACTCATGGTTTCTGGATTATCTATATGTGCTGGCACGTAAGCATCTACAATTACTTCTCTTTCTAAATATTGAGAAGTGATTGTATATGTTTCTACAACAATTTTTTCTAAGGCAGTTATTTTGTCTTGGGACATATACTTCAAAAATAAGGTAATCAAAGAAAAAATAATTTACAGGTTTTACACAGAAAAAAGCTTTTTTTAATGAAGATTATTTATATTGAACTTGTTTGTAAAAATTAAAATCGTTTACATATTTATTCAGATTTAATCAAAACTAAATATTATGAAAAAAATTGGTGTTTTGCACGGTAAAGAAAGAAGCTTTCCAGAAGCATTTGTAGAAAGAGTAAACAGTAAAAACATTCCTGGTATTATTGCCGAGCCTGTACGTATTGACAAAGTTGTGCAGGGCGAACCCAGTGAATATGCTGTAATTATAGACCGTATCAGTCAGGATGTTCCCTTCTACAGAGCTTATTTAAAAAATGCAGCATTGTGTGGTACTGCAGTAATTAACAATCCATTTTGGTGGAGTGCTGATGAAAAGTTCTTCAATAACTGCTTAGCTAAAAAAATTGATGTTCCAGTTCCAAAAACAGTTATCCTTCCTTCTAGAGATCTGCCAGATGATACTTCCGATGAATCTTTTAGTAATTTGGCTTATCCACTAGATTGGGAAGGTATTTTTAACTACACAGGTTTCCCTGCATACATGAAACCCTTTGCTGGCGGAGGCTGGAAGAATGTTTATAAATTAGAAAGCATTGATGACTTTTTTGAAAAGCATGCCGAAACCAAACAATTGGTAATGTTGTTACAAGAAGAAATTGTTTTCGAAGAATATTATCGTTGCTATTGCATTGGTGGCAAACATGTTCGTATTATGCCTTATGAGCCACGCAACCCACATCATTTGCGTTATGTTGCAGACTTCACCCCTACTCCTGAAAAATTGAAAGAAATGGAAGAAATTGTTCTTCGTATCAATCATTATTTAGGTTATGATTTTAATACTGTAGAATTGGCTTTACGCAATGGCGTACCTTATGCAATTGATTTTTGCAATCCTGCTCCAGATGCTGAACGTACAAGCGTTGGAGAAGAAAATTTTGCTTGGGTAGTAGAAACTGCTGCCAATTATGCCATTGAAAAAGCACAAAGTTTTGAACCGGGAAAAGACAATTTAACTTGGGGTAAATATGTACAACACAGTGCTGCAAAAAAAGCATTGTACAAATAAGAAAATGAGTTTAAAGGGTTTAGTAATTTAAAGGTTTATTGAACTACTAAACTCCTTAAACTGATAAACACTTAAACAAATAAAATTCAGAAGTTTTTATCCATGTACCGTATTGAAGAACATAATAATGAAGACATTTTAGTAGAGGAATCTTCGGCTGATTATGGCTACACATATGCCGACTATTTACAATGGAAAATTGAAGACCGAATTGAATTATTTAAAGGAAGAATATTAAAATTATCTGCACCCAATAGAATTCATCAACAAGTTAGTGGGGCTTTGTATTTTAATATTTATCAGTTTTTAAAAGGTAAAAAATGCAAAGTTTATTCTGCACCTTTCGATGTACGTTTACCTGTTCAGAACAGGAAGAAAGACCAAGAAGTAACCACTGTTGTTCAACCAGATATTTGTGTTATTTGCGATGAAACTAAATTAGATGATAGAGGTTGTTGTGGTGCTCCTGATTTGGTGGTTGAAATTCTATCTTCTGGAAATTCTCAAAAAGAAGTTCGTTTAAAATTTGATATTTATGAAGAAGCAGGTGTTAAAGAATATTGGCTTATACATCCCGTTGAACAAACTTTAACTGCTTACACCTTACATGAAAATACTTTTGGTGGTGGTAAAATGTATGCACCAGAAGATATACTTTTCTCCACTTCAATCAAAGGATTAACAATTGACATAACTGAAATTTTTGAAAATCTCTAAACCCTAAATATGGCAAATTTAAGTTACCGACATTTTACACTTGGCGTTGAAGAAGAATACATGGTGATTGATCCTCAAACAAGAGAGTTGAAAAGCCATGAACAAAGAATTGTACACGAAGGACAAAAACTAATAAAAGACAAAGTAAAAGCCGAAATGCATCAGGCTGTTGTTGAAGTTGGTACAGATATTTGTGCCAATGTAGAAGAAGCCTATAAAGATGTAGCAACCTTACGTGGCACCATTTCTCAAATTGCTGGCGATTTGGGCTTGTGGGTTGGTGCTAGTGGCACACATCCTTTTAGTCATTGGGAAAGCCAATTAATTACGGATCATGTTCGTTACAGCCAAATTGTAAATGAATTACAAGAGGCTGCACGTAGCAATTTAATCTTTGGATTACACGTACATGTTGGTATGGAAAACAACGATATTGCCATGCATATTGCAAACAGTGCCAGATACTTTTTGCCACATGTGTATGCATTAAGTACCAACTCTCCTTTTTGGGAAGGACGTAAGACGGGTTACAAGTCTTTCAGAACAAAAGTATTCGACAAATTTCCACGTACTGGTATCCCTGATTATTTTGAGAGTTATGAAGCATACGAACGGTATGTAAACATTTTGATTAAAACCAATTGTATAGACAATGCTAAGAAAATTTGGTGGGATTTACGTGTACACCCCTTTTTTAATACAGTTGAATTTAGAATTTGTGATGTACCAATGACCATTAATGAAACTATTTCTATAGCTGCTTTGTTTCAGGCTATTTGTGCGAAGTTGTATAAATTAAGACACCAAAACTTAAACTTTATTCAATACCAAAGAGCTTTAATTACTGAAAATAAATGGAGAGCTGGTCGTTATGGAATTGATGGAAGCATGATAGATTTTGGTAAAGAAACTGAAGTAAATACTCGTCTCTTAATTTATGAATTATTAGACTTTGTAGATGATGTTGTTGATCAATTAGGTAGCCGTCCTTTTATTAACCACATTACAAAAATGATGGAACAAGGCACTGGTGCCGATAGACAATTGGCAGTTTATGAAAAAACAAACAATTTGGTAAGTGTTGCCGATTATATACACGACCAGTTTTTGGTTGTATAATACTTTTAACCTTATATAAAAAGCTACTCAACATTAAGAGTAGCTTTTTTATTGATCAATATTTGCCAGATAAAAGCAATACATATTAAAAGAGCCTTAAAAAATATAGAACAACAAAACCTTAACTAACTAATCAATAAAATAAATTAATCTTGCATCGAATGAAGGCAAGAATTAAATTGGCACGTTTATTTACTTATTTAGTAGCTTTTCAACTACTAAATTTAAGTATTTACTACGGCGAATTCGAAAGCCTTCAAACAACAGAAGACCGCACAAGTAATGTGGATGAAACAGGTTCATTTTTTGAATTTATAGCTGAAAATGTTTTTCATATAATAAAAATTAATAATAAATTTTCTCAAAAAAATACAAATAAGCAAAGCCACTTACACAAATCATTTCAGGCGAAACTTTTTTGGTGTACTTCCGATGTACATAATTTCAATCCACCAAAAATTGCCAATAATACGGCAATCACATTTACTGTAAACTACTCTTATCTCTTTTGTAAAGAAATTATTCCCCCTCCTCCCAAAAGCATTGTATAAAAGGCAATAGCAGCAATGCTGTTTTTTCTATTTGCCTATTGATTGAACTACAAGTGCCATTAGCTATTAATTACATCATCCTAATTGATTTTTTGCCCTACTTCTTATACTTGATAGTATATAAATAGGTAATCAAGAATTGTTAATGATGTAAGCTTTGTTATTATAAAATGTTTCAAAAATAAAAGTAGAAATGAGGGTGTTTCTACTCCCTAGAATTATATTCTCTCTTTCAAAATCAAAAAATATGAATAAAAAACTTATCAGTATTTGTACAATTAGTGTTTTAATTTTCATTGCGTGCAAATCAAAAGAAGAAGAAAAAAAGGAAGCAGGTAAGTACACTGTAACTAGCCCAACTGTAATGGATACAATAGTTACAAAAGATTATATAGCTCAAATACAATCTATTCAAAACATCGAAATCAGGGCACAGGTAAAAGGTTTTTTAGAAGGTATACATGTGGATGAAGGAAAGCATGTTGGTGCAGGACAAATTCTTTTTACCATAATGCCCAAAGCGTATGAAGCTGAAGTATTTAAGCAAAGAGCCGAAGTAAAAACAGCTGAAATAGAATTGGCAAATACCAAAAATTTAGCTGATAAAAATATTGTGTCTAAAGCTGAGTTGACAATGGCACAGGCAAAGTTAGAGAAAGAAAAAGCAGAACTCAGTAAAGCCGAATTGGAACTTTCGTTCACTAAAATAAAAGCCCCTTTCGATGGTATCATTGATAGAATAAAATTTAAAAAAGGGAGCTTAATTGATGAAGGTGGATTGCTAACTACTTTATCAAATAACAAAGATGTATTTACGTATTTCAATTTATCTGAAACAGAGTACTTAGATTTTAAAACTCATAAAAATAATGAACACCAAAAAGTAAGTTTAATACTTGCCAATGGAGATATGCATAAGTATAAAGGAGAAATTGAAACTATTGAAGGTGAGTTTGATAATGCAACTGGCAACATAGCTTTTAGAGCAAAATTCCCCAACCCAGATTTATTACTAAAGCATGGTGAAACAGGCAAAGTAAGATTAACGTTACCATTGAAAAATGCTTTAATAATTCCGCAAAAATGTACGTACGAATTACAAGATAAAATTTATGTGTACGTGTTAGATAAAGACAATAAACTACAATCACGAAACATCGTCATCAAACAAAAATTATCGAATTTATATATCGTAGAATCTGGCTTAGATGCAAAGGATAGAATTCTTTTAGATGGTTTACAATCAGCCAAAGAGGATGAAAAAATTGAAGCAGAATTTCTTCCTGCAAAAGAAGTAATTAACAACCTGCAATTAATTAAAAAATAGATTTTATAAATATATAAATCAACAAGATGTTCAGTAAATTTATACAAAGACCGGTACTGTCTATTGTAGTTTCTTTAATTATCGTTTTTTTAGGATTATTGGCATTGTTAAAATTGCCTGTAACACAGTTTCCGTCAATATCTCCACCCAAAGTAAATATTAATGCAGAGTATCCTGGAGCCAACGGTGAGTTGATGATTAAATCGGTAATCATTCCATTAGAAAGGGCATTAAATGGTATTCCTGGCTTAAAGTATATGGATAGTGATGCTGGTAACGATGGAACAGCAACCATTCAGGTTGTATTTGAATTAGGCACCGATCCAAACATTGCAAGTGTGCAAGTACAAAACAGGGTTGCAGCAGTTGTAAATAAACTACCGCCTATAGTTGTACGTGAAGGTGTAAAAATTACCAGAGAAGAATCGAACATGTTAATGTATATTAATTTGTACAGTAACGATCCATCGTTAGATGTTAACTTTTTGTACAATTTTGCCGACATCAATATGCTTTCTGAAATAAAGAAAGTAGATGGCGTTGGTATGGCTGATGTATTGGGTGATAGAGAATACTCGATGCGTATTTGGTTGAAACCAGATAGAATGTTTGCCTACAAAATTTCAGCAGATGAAATTATGAAATCGTTAGGAGAACAAAGTTTAGAAGCATCACCAGGAAGATTGGGTGAAGCCAGTGGTAAACAATCTCAGGCATTTGAATATGTATTAAAATATTCAGGACGATTTACAAAAAAAGAAGATTATGAAAACATCATTATTAAAAGTGATGTTGGTGGACAAATGCTACGCCTTAAAGATGTTGCAGATGTTGAGTTTGGTAATGCATACTACGATTTATATTCTAAGTTAAATGGTAAACCATCAGCTGCGATTGTAATTAAACAATCTTATGGTAGTAACGCAAGTGAAGTAATTAAACGCATTAAAGAAAAGTTAGAAGAAATTAAAAAGAGTTCTTTCCCCAAAGGAATGGATTATCAAATTGGTTATGATGTTTCTACTTTCTTAGATGCATCTATCGAAAAAGTGATTCATACTTTAATAGAAGCTTTTCTTTTGGTTTCACTTGTGGTATTTCTTTTTCTTGCCGATTGGCGTTCTACTTTAATACCTGCAATTGCAGTACCCGTATCGTTAATTGGTACATTCTTTTTTATGCAGTTGTTTGGTATAACCTTAAACCTGATTACTTTATTTGCATTGGTATTGGCAATTGGCATTGTGGTAGATGACGCAATTGTTGTGGTAGAAGCTGTGCATGCAAAAATGGAGCAACATAATTGCAGCCCTTTAGAAGCTACAAAAATGGCTTTAAAAGAAATTGGAGGAGCTATAATAGCTATCACCATGGTTATGGCAGCTGTATTTATTCCTGTTTCATTTATGAGTGGCCCTGTTGGTATTTTTTACAGGCAGTTCTCAGTTACTATGGCTACTTCCATTATTTTATCGGGTGTTGTAGCTTTAACATTTACGCCAGCTTTATGTGCCATGATGCTAAAAAATACACATGGAAAACCTAAGAAAAAAACAATACTAAACAGATTTTTATATGGCTTCAACAATTGGTTTAATTCATTAAACGATAAATACAAAACACTGGTTGGTGGTATTGTAAACCGAAGAATAATAACAGTTTTAACCTTGGTAATATTTTGTGCAGCAACTTGGGGTATTAGTTCGAAAGTACCATCTGGATTTATTCCAAACGAAGACCAAGGTTTGTTTTATGCAATCATTCTTACACCTCCTGGCTCTACACTTGAACGTACAGATGATATTGCATTACAGCTACAAAAAGTAGCTGCTACGATTCCTGAAATAAAATCAGTTTCTACCATGTCGGGTTATGAAATATTATCTGAAGGAACTGGAGCTAACTCTGGTAGTTGTTTAATTAATCTAAAAGATTGGTCGCAGCGAAAACGCTCAATGGCAGAAGTAATGAGAGACTTAGAAGAAAAAGCACAAAATATAAAAGGTGCAACCATTGAGTTCTTTCCACCTCCTGCTGTACCGGGTTATGGAGCTGCTGGTGGCTTTGAATTAAGGGTAGTTGATAAAATTGGTACTGGTAATTACAAGCTGATGGAAACTGTTACCAAAGATTTTGTAACCGCATTAAGTAAACGTAAAGAGTTATCTAATGTGTTCTCTTTTTATAGTGCAAGCTTCCCTCAATATTTATTGGTGGTTGATAATGATAAGGCTGAACAAAAAGGTGTTTCAATTGGAGATGCATTAGATAATTTGTCAACATTAATTGGTAGTAATTACGAAACAAACTTTATTAAATACGACAGGCAATATAAAGTAATGGTACAAGCTTTACCTCAATATAGAGTTACACCTGAAGATGTATTAAAACTTTATACCAAAAACGATAAAGGTGAAATGGTGCCTTACAGTGCATTCATGCGTTTTGAAAAAGTATTTGGTTTATCGGAGATTACTCGGCACAATTTATTCAACTCATCTGAAGTAAGTGGAGGCCCTGCAACTGGATACAGCAGCGGTACTGCAATGAAAGTAATTAATGAAGTTGCAGCAAAATCATTACCAAAGGGTTTTGGTTTTGAGTGGGCAGGAATTTCGTTAGATGAATCTAGGCAAGGTAACCAAGCCATTTATATTTTCCTGATTTCACTAGTGTTTGTATATCTGGTTTTATCGGCACAGTACGAAAGTTTTGTACTGCCATTACCTATCATCTTATCGTTACCAATAGGAATTTTTGGAGCTTTCTTTTTATTGAAAATACTTGGATTAGAAAACAATATCTATGCTCAAATCGCAATGGTAATGCTGATAGGTATTTTAGGAAAAAATGCAGTGTTAATTGTTGAATTTGCTGTTCAAAGACATAAAAGTGGATTATCAGCAAAAATTGCTGCAATCGATGGTGCATCTGCCCGTCTTCGTCCAATATTAATGACCTCATTTGCATTTATTGCAGGGTTAATTCCATTGGTGTTTGCAACTGGTCCTGGTGCAATTGGCAACAGAACAATTGGTGCAGCAGCAGCAGGTGGAATGCTGTTTGGTACTGTATTTGGCGTATTGATTGTGCCTGGTTTGTACTACATTTTTGCTCGAATTTCAGAAAAACATATACTAGTAGAAAAAGAAGAAGAAAACCCTTTATCAGAATCTGTTGAACATAATTATTAACCAAATAAAATATACTGAAAGTATAATAAAATATACTTTTTACGCTTTCAGTATATGGTTAAAACAAATAAAATTGTATGAAAAAAATAGTTATTATACTTCTAATTTTTGCAAGTGCCTGTAAAGTACCATCCATAATTGAGGTGGAAAATAAACAAGCAATACCAAGTGCATTTAATGATTCAAAAGACAGCACAAATTCGGCTACTATTAAATGGCAATCCTTTTTTGCAGATGCTGCTCTTGTTGCATTAATTGATACTGCATTAAAGAATAATTATGAGTTATTATCGAATGTGCAGGACATAGAAATTGCAAAAAATGCTATTCGAATAAAGCATGCAGATTTGTTGCCTAAAGTAAGCAGTGCAGTTGGTTTAGGACTTGAAAAAACAGCTCGTTATACTGCAGCTGGAGCAGGTAATGCATCTACAGAAATTATTGATGGCAAAGAAGTACCTGAACCAATCAGTGATATATTCTTAGGCTTTCATGCAAGTTGGGAAGCTGATGTTTGGGGGAAATTACACAATGCAAAAAAAGTTGCTGTCATCAAATATTTACAAACTCTTGAAGGCAGAAATTTTTTAATTACCAATCTTGTTGCCGAAGTTGCTAATTCATACTATGAATTATTGGCATTAGACAATCAATTAGATATTATTCAACAGGCAGTTGAATTACAAAAAAATGAACTGGAAGTTGTTAAGGTACAAAAAGAAGCTGCTAAAGCCACTGAACTTGCTGTAAAACAATTCGAAGCCCAGGTATATAACAGCCAGAGTCAGCTGTTCGATGTACAGCAAAGAATTGTAGAAACTGAAAATAAAATAAATTTTTTATTGGGTAGATTTCCTCAGCCTATTAACAGAGACAAAAGTATTTTCAATTCAAGTTTACCTAAAAACATTCAAGTTGGATTACCTACACAATTATTGCAAAACCGACCCGACATTAAGCAGGCAGAATTAGAATTACAAGTTGCAAAACTGGATGTTAAAATTGCACGTGCAGAATTTTATCCATCAGTAGGATTTGGCAGTACATTAGGTTTGCAGGCATTTAAACCTAAATATTTGGTAAGTGGAATTGAAGGATTGGCTTTTTCATTAGTAGGAGAAATGGCTGCTCCATTAATTAATAAAAATGCCATTATAGCTGAATTTAATAAAGCCAATGCCAATCAAATTGCTGCTTTGTATGAATATCAAAAAACAATAATTACTGGTTATATGGAAGTAACTAACCAAGTATCGAACATGAGTAATTTAGAAAAATTTTATACCACAAAAAATAAAGAATCTGAAACCTTGTCTAAGTCAATAGACATTGCAAGAGATTTATTCAAATCGGCAAGAGCCAATTATTTAGAAATATTAATGGTTCAAAGAGATGCATTATCTGCAAAATTGGAATTAGTTGAAGCCAGAAAAAAACAGCTCATTACTACTACTAATATTTACAAAGCCCTTGGTGGTGGCTGGAAATAAGCTTCATAAAAAGAAAAGACCTGACGTAAATCAGGTCTTTTCTTTTATTGTACAACAGCTCCTAATTGTTGTAGATGCTTATAAAAATTGGGATAAGATTTATTGATTGCATCTGCATCTTCAATAATAACTTCAATCGTTGCATTTGAAGCAGCTACAGCACAGGCCATTGCAATTCTATGATCATGACGTGAGTGAACTGTTGCACCTTTAACACCTGTACCTCCATGAACCAACATCAAATCATCTTGCAAAACAATTTCAATACCTAATTTTCCAAACTCTTCTTGCAAAGTCAATCCTCGGTTACTTTCTTTGTGAGCTAATCGACTCACACCTTCAATAACTGTAGTCCCATTACAAAATGAAGCAAGGGCAACCAATGGAGGGAACAAATCAGGACAATCTGTTGCATTAAATTGAAATGGTTTTAACCCCTTTAATCCAGATGCAGGTAAACCTACTTCAATTAATTCAGGCTGAATAGAAATAACACAACCGCTATCTATTAAAGCTTGCAATATTGCTTTATCTGCTTGTGTAGAAAAGACATCTAACCCTTTTACAAAAATTCTATTAGGAGCCGCAATTGCTCCAGCAACTAATAAAAATGCTGCTCCACTCCAATCTCCTTCAACAGTATATTCAATTTGTGATTTCTGATTGCTGATTTCCGATTCTTTGAACTCGAAAGATTGATAGTTGTTATTAATCGGAACATTTAAACCAAATTGTTTCATTACCTCCAAGGTTAAATCAACATAAGGTTTGCTTTTGAGATTGTTTACATAAATAGTAGCATTGGCATTGCTTGATGAAAACGCCATTAATAACCCAGTTAAAAACTGTGAACTCAGACTTCCGTCAATAGTAATATTGTTTGGTTGTAATGGACCTTTAACTTCTAATGGTAATTTTCCAGCCTTGCTTTTAATATCAACAGATAATTGCGGCAAAATCTCATCAAAAAAATCCATTGGTCTGGTTAACAAGCTCCCAGTGCCATTAATCGTAATTGATTGATTGCTTAATGCGGCAATTGGCGTAAACATTCGAATGCTTAAACCACTTTCTCCGCAACTAATAGAATCAGCAATAGGATTTACCCCATTGCTTTTCACAGTCAATATACCATCAACAAAGTTTACTTCAGCACCTAGTTTTTGAATAATATCCAATGCTGCATTATCATCGTTACTTACACCTGGATTATGAATTACGCTCTCTCCTTTTCTTACTAACGCAGCTGCACAAGCTCTTTGCATAGAACTTTTAGAAGCTGGTGCATGTATATTTCCTGATAAAGTTGAAGGTTGTATAGTTACTTTCATGCCCCTATCCCCTAAAGGAGTATTATAAATTTGAAATTAAATTTTCTAAGTCGGTTAATGGAATAGGCAATACAATACCTTTTCCAATTTTCTCCAGCAGAATATAGTTGATGTCTTCATTAATACGTTTTTTATCCATTTTCAACACAGCAAAAACTTTCTTTTTATCAAATGCTGCATAAGTTGATAAACCATATTGTTCTAGAACTTTAACTACAACATCTGTTTGTTTAAAGCCCAGTAATTGTTGTGATATTTCGCTTGCATAAGTCATTCCAATCGAAATGGCTTGGCCATGAGATAACTCATATTGGTTTTCTAATGCATGACCCAATGTATGTCCAAAATTCAGCAACTTTCTATCGGCTTGTTCGAACTCATCGGCTTGTACAATTTTGAGTTTAGTTTTTGCATTGCATTGAATTAACTTACTCAACTCTACTTTTTTCGACTGATAGAATTTTACATCATGGCTTTGTAATTCTTTAATCAATGCTGCATCTTTAATACAAGCATGTTTAATAATTTCTGCAAAACCATTTTGCCATTCAGCATCAGGTAATGATTTCAAGAAACTTAAATCGTGTAGAATAAATGAAGGCTGACGAGTAACACCAACAATATTTTTATATACGCCCACATCAATTCCATTTTTCCCACCAATACTCGCATCTACCAAAGCCAATAATGTTGTAGGAACAAAACCAAATTGTATTCCACGCATATAAATAGCAGCAACATAACCTGTAAGGTCAGTAATTACACCTCCACCAATACCAATCAAAACTGTTTTTCTATCAGCTTCAAAAGCAATTAATTGCTCAACGATATTATCTACAGTTGATTGTATTTTAAACTTCTCTCCTGCTTTTAAAACAATGGTATTATAACCTTTGAACTTCTTTGCATGAGCAGTAAAAATATTTTCATCTGTAATAAATACAGCTTGCTTTACATCAACAATTTCTTTGAGTTGTGCAATGGATGCATCAAAGAAAATGTTAGTAGAGGATGTTGAAAATTTGAAAGTTTGTTTTAGCATGTAGTCAATAGTCCATAGTCAATAGAAAATAGTCAGCGACCGTGGACTGTCGACCGTTGACTATTGACTTTATGAATTCATAATTTTATTCTGATGATTGATACTTTCCATGTGTACAGCATCGAAATAACGGGTAATAAATTCTTTGCTTAAGCCAATTTTATCGCCTTTGGCCGTTGCTTTTTCTAAGATTTCATTCCAACGATTGGTTTGTAAAATAGTAATATTATTTTCCTTTTTATACAATCCAATTTTCTGAGCAACCTTCATACGTTGACTTAAAATTTGCATCAGTTCATCATCAAGTTGATTTATTTGTTGACGCAATTTTTCCAAATTTGCATGGTATTCTGGGCTTTGCACATCTTCTCTTCTCCATACAATATTATCCAACATTTCACCTAAAACAGTTGGTGTAATTTGTTGTTTGGCATCGCTCCAGGCTTCATCAGGATTTACATGAGATTCGATAATTAAACCATCATAATCTAAGTCGATACTCGTTTGAGCTACTTCTTGCAAAATATCTCTACGACCACAAATATGTGAAGGATCACAAATTAACATCATATCTGGATTTCTTCTTTTCATCTCAATAGCCAAATGCCACATTGGAGCATTTCTATATTCGGTATTGCCATAAGAAGAAAACCCACGATGAATGAGTCCAATATTTTTAATACCAGCTTTTGCTACACGTTCAACAGCACCAGTCCATAATTCTAAGTCTGGATTAATAGGATTTTTAATTAACACAGGCACATCAACTCCACGTAAAGCATCTGCAATTTCTTGAACACTAAATGGGTTTACTGTTGTACGAGCACCAATCCATAAAACATCTACATCAAAATTCAATGCATCTTCTACTTGCTTTGCTGTTGCTACTTCAACCGTAATGGGCAATCCAGTAAGCTCTTTTGCTTTGACCATCCATGGCAAGCCTTTAACGCCAATGCCTTCAAACTGTCCAGGTCGTGTACGTGGCTTCCAAATACCTGCACGTAACATATCTACTTTACCAGTTGCTGCCAGACCTTGAGCAGTTGCTAAAACTTGCTCTTCCGTTTCGGCACTGCATGGTCCTGAAATAATGAGTGGTCTAGTGTTCCACACATCTAAAATTGATTTTTTTTGCTCAATTGCTTGCTCCATTTTTCTAATAGTTATAAAGTGTATATATAAGTTGTAAGCTTAAGACTGTAAATGGTGCAGGCTAGCCACTTACAACTTAACACTTCAACTTTTTATCTGCTGTTTGCGTCGTTCATTCTAATTCTGCGACCACGATAATTTTTACCATCAACTGCCTTAATCATTTGATTCGCCACTTTCTTATCCACTTCTACCCAGCTATTCATTTCTTTCATATCAATTCTTCCTAAAGCCGCTTTTGGTAAATCACTCAAGTCTAAAATAAACTGTAAGAAACTTGCTTTGTAAAAACCATCTTTTGTTCCAAGGTTCACAAACAAACGCATGGTATCACCATCGCTGTATTGAGTTGTTGTAGAAGGTCTTCTTCTATCATCTCCAGCACCAATTCTTTGTCGACCACCTTGTGACGACTGTTGAGGCCTATCAGTAAATTCTCTTCTTTCTCTACGTTGTTCTCTTACATTCAAATCTTCTGCATGCTCATAATATTTCAAGAAACGGTCAAACTCCATTGCTGCCATGCGAGTAAGAATTTCTTCTTTGGTTACATCTGCAAATTTTTCTTGTAACATAGGTAAGTAGGTCGTGTAATCACCATGACTAATGTCGGTGCTCAACAATTTTTCCATGAAAGAAAAGAATTGTTTTCTACAAACATCTTTACCGCTCGGTAATTCTAATTTGTTGAACTTAACTTGTACCATTTTCTCAATAGAACGAATTTTGTACACGTCTTTATTCATTACAATGCTCATACAAATACCTAAACTACCTGCACGACCTGTACGACCACTTCTATGTGTGTACACTTCGATATCATCGGGTAATTCGAAGTTGATAACGTGTGTAATTTCCTTTACGTCAATACCACGAGCAGCCACATCGGTAGCTACCAATAATTGTAAAGTTTTTTCACGAAAAGCACCCATTACTTTATCACGTTGCTGCTGTGTTAAATCGCCATGCAAAGCATCAATATCGTAACCATCACGGGTTAATTTTTCTGCAATATTTTGAGCATCTAATTTGGTACGTGTAAAAATGATACCATAAATACCAGGATTAAAATCGATTAATCTTTTCAATGCTTCATAACGATGATGAGAATTCACTACAAAAAACTGATGGTCAATACTTTTATTAGCACTGTTTGTTTTACCAACAGTTACTTCAAAAGGGTCTTTCATGTACTTCTTGCTTACTCTTTTAATTTCAGCAGGCATTGTAGCACTAAATAACCAAGTTGCTTCACGTTTAGGTGTGTTTTGTAAAATGAATTCGATATCATCTTTAAAACCCATGTTCAACATTTCATCGGCCTCATCTAATACTACATATTTTATTTGCTCAAGGTCAATTGCTTTACGTTCAATTAAATCAATCAATCTACCAGGTGTTGCAACAACAATTTGAACACCACGTTTCAAATCTCTAATTTGCGTACCAATACTTGCACCACCATATACAGCCACAATATTCATACCTGGCATAAATTGTTTAAAGTTTTCTAACTCTGTAACAATTTGCATACACAATTCCCTTGTAGGACAAACTACCAGTGCCTGTGGATGTCTTTGTTTTTCATCAACTAAATGCAATAAAGGCAAGCCAAATGCTGCCGTTTTTCCTGTACCAGTTTGAGCCAAACCAATCATATCTTTGGTTCCACTCAACAAAACTGGAATACTTTGTTCCTGAATTGGAGTTGGGTTCACATACCCCAACGCATCGGTTGCCTTAACCAATTTCTCATCCAATCCTAACTCACTAAATGTTATCATTACTTTTTAAAATTTGCGGCAAAGGTAGCCATTTAAAAATGGATGACCCTTTTTAAGTATCAAACCATTGATTCTATTGACTTTTACTGCTTTATTATTTCACACAAAGCAACTAAGATTACAAAAGCACACAAAGTCAAATTCAATCAAAATACATCTTTGTTCACTTTGTATCACTTCGTGAGCTTTGTGTGAAGCCCTTACTTTATTATTCGTTTAATCCTATTTGCATTCTCCATCAACTCATTCAAATATTCCAAATTTTCTTTTTCCAATGCACTTTTAAATTTTCGTAGCTGGCTGATGTGTTCATTCAGCACATCCAACACGTTTTCTCTATTCTGCATAAAAATGGGTGCCCACATTGCCGGGTTACTTTTTGCTAAACGAACAGTACTTTCAAAACCACCACCTGCTAATTCAAAAATGGCATCTTCTTCTTTTTCTTTTTCCAATACCGTATTTGCTAATGCAAATGAAGTAATGTGTGAAATATGACTGATGTATGCTGCATGAACATCGTGTGCAGCAGCATCCATATAAATAATGTGCATGCCCAATGCTTTGTAAATATTTTCTACCATTTCAACTGCAACAGCATCACTTTTTTCTTTCTCTGTAATTACACAAGCTCGTCCAGCAAATGCATTTTTAACAGCAGCTTCTGGCCCACTATATTCTGTTCCCCACATGGGATGTGAGGCTACAAATCTTTTTCTGTTTACATGATTGGTCAAAGCATTACACAAAGCAAATTTTGTTGAGCCTGCATCAACAACAATTTGTTTGTCATTCACCAAATCCATTATTTGTTGCATTACAGGTATTGTTGCATCAACAGGAATAGCCACATAAATGAAATCACTTTTCTTAACAGCTTCTTCTAAGGTTAAAGCTTCATCAATCAATCCCAACTCCAACGCCTTTTGTTCACTAGCTTTAGTTCGACTTACACCAATGATATGTTTTGCAAAACCGTGTTCTTTCATTGCCAATGCAAACGAACCTGATATTAAACCCACACCAACTATTGTAACATTGTTGAACATGTTTTTTTAGTTTTTAGTTTCTTCCTATTTAGTCTTTAGTTTTTATTCTTTTTATTGCTTCTTCAAACCTTTCAATACTTCCACATAAACTCACTCTTATATAATCATTGCCAGCAGTTCCAAAAATGCCACCAGGCGTAATAAATACATTTGAGTTGTATAATACTTCATCACTTACTTCATAACCTGTTGTAAAACTTTTAGGAATTTTTGCCCAAACAAACATGCCAACTTGTGTGGTTGAATAAGTACAATTCAACAAATCCAATAACTCAAAAACTTTTACCCTTCTTTCGTTATACACTTTATTCACTTCATTGTGCCATTCCTCTTCTAAGCTCAAAGCCTTTGCAGCAGCTAATTGTGCAGGTAAAAACATTCCACTATCCATATTACTTTTAAAACGTAATACTTCATCTATTCTTTCTTTTGCTCCACATAGCATGCCCATTCTCCAGCCAGCCATATTATGACTTTTACTTAAAGAATTTAGCTCAATCACTACATCTTTTGCTCCTTCTACAGCCAATAAACTCAATGGCTGATCATTTAAAATAAAACTGTAAGGATTATCATGTACAACTAAAATATTGTGCTGTTTTCCAAATGCTACAATCTTTTCAAACAAAGCTCTATTGCCGTTTGTGCCAGTTGGCATTTGAGGATAATTAACAAACAGCAACTTTACTTTGGTCAAATCAGTTTTATTCAAAGCCTCAAAATCAGGTTCATAATTATTTGCTTCATGCAACTCATAATCGACACAAACACCACCAGCCAGTTTCACTGCACTTTTGTAAGTTGGATAACCTGGATTGGGTACCAATACTTCATCTCCATCGTTCAAATAAGTCATGCAGATATGCATGATGCCTTCTTTACTACCAATCAATGGTAAAATTTCTGTATCAGCATTTAACTCAACATTGTACCATTTTTTGTACCAATCTTTTATGGCATTACGCAATACAGGAGAACCTTTGTACGATTGATAAGCATGTACATTGGGTTTACTACTTTCCTCATGTAACACACGTATTACGTCAGGATGAGGTGGTAAATCAGGACTACCAATTCCTAAGTTGATAATATGCTTACCTTGTTTATTTAACTCATCTATTTCTCTCAATTTTTGAGAAAAATAATACTCACCAATACCGTCTAATCTTTTAGCTGTTACCATTCCTAGTTGTTATTTCCGTTTTTATAAATACCATACACTTTTACTTCTTCAATCAAAGGCTTCATGGCTTTCATAGCCTTATCAAATTGTTTTACCGAATCAAACTCTAAATCTGCATGAAAACTGTACTTAAAATTGGTTCCCGCAATTGGCATACTTTGTAGCTTACTTAAATTGATACCTTCTTCAGAAATTTTTGAAAGTACTTTAGCTAAACTTCCCTTTGTATGGTTGGTTTGAAAATTTATAGAAGCTTTGTTAGCATCTTCAATAACTACATCTTCTCTTTGTAAAATGAGGAAACGAGTATAATTATCCTTTTGTGTATGAATGTTTGGAGCCAATACCTCAAGCTCAAATAAGTAAGCAGCTAAAGTACTTGCAATACCTGCGACATGCTGGCTTTTCTTTTTGCTAATATGCATAGCACTAAGAGCTGTATCTTCAGTTTCGATTAACTTCCAATTATACTTTTCCAAAAAATCCATACACTGCAATATTGCCATTGGATGGCTATGTATTTCTTTAATATCTTGTAACCGTACACCAGGTGTTACCAATAAATTTTGTTCGATGCGTAAATAGACTTCGCCAACAATTTTAAGATTACTTTTTTGCAGCAAAGTATAGTTGGGTAAAATGCTGCCCGCTATTGAGTTTTCAATAGCCATTACCCCACCATGACTTTCCTTTTTACTAGAAGCTACTTTTATAACATCTCTAAAAGTAGCACAGGAAATTATTTTTGTATTTTCTCCAAAAAACTGCTGTGCAGCTACCTGATGAAAGCTGCCTTCATAACCTTGTATTGATATTTTTTTTGCCATAAAATAAAAAGTCCCGGCTTTTTGAGCCAGGACTGTATTTTGATTTTTTGTTTATTAAGCTTTAACAAATACAACCTGACTCCTATTGATAAAATAGTAATAAAAGAAAAAGAAGAAAAGGTTGTATGTAGTTGTTTGTTTCATTTGTAAAACAAATAGAATAAAATTTTTTTATTCTACCAAAAAAACTTTCCTAACGAACACTTATTAGCAAAGGGTTTCAGCTATAAATAAAAAAGGCTGACGCAAGTGCATCAGCCTGTATTGCTAACTAACCCCTAAAAACATTAGTTCAATTTCTTTTTTAAACCTGCGACTTGTTCTTGTAAATTATTTACCATTCCTGCAAGTTGGCCAACATCCCAACGTTGCACCAACGATGCTTTTTGTAAAATATAAACTGCTTTCCAAACTTCTAAAACATCTTCAGACTTTAAATTATAAGGTTCATAAACAGGATTATCGCTCACCAATGTTAATGTATCTTTTGGCTTTGTATTTTTCACCAATCGTTTGTAAACAATACCATCACTTTTGCTTAATAAAACATAAGTATTGCTATTTCTAACATCATCCAATGCTTCTACTTTTTCGCCTACAATTACACTACCACTAGGTGTAGGCATCATACTATCTCCAACAATTTCAAAAGCTCTATACTGTCCAGGAGCCAACATAGGTAATGTGAAAGTATTTAACTCATCTAAAAAATCAGGATCGGCATAGCCATTTAAATAGCCAGCAGCTGCTTTTAATGGTACAAACTGAATTTCGACACTATTAGAGCCGCCAGCCGATTTCATGTTGCGTCTTTTTTCTAAATAGCTGATGCCTGCTTTTAGATTAGTCATGTCTTTCAAAAGCAATTCATCTAAGCTGAGTTTAAAGATGGAAGATATGATTTCCAACACTTCCAATTTAGGCTCTGCACGTTCTTCTTCATAAGCACCAATTAAAGAACGTTTAATACCAAGCATGTTGGCAAACTCTTCCTGAGTCCAGCCACGAAGCTTTCTTAAATAGCGAAGATTTTTTCCTGCGTAACTCATAACTAATTGATTTAGTCGCAAAATACTAATATTTTTAGTTTTTCCAAATTTATTTTCAGTTTTTTGAAAAAAAATTATTGCTCACCAATAGCGTCCTAAACGTTTAAAAAAGAGAGAAAGTTATTTGTAACTCAAATTAGCTTTGAGGTTGCAAAACAAAATCTCTTTCTCCCATGTCAAAAATAACTTTGTTTGCCCAAATAATTGGCA
>JBIKRV010000023.1:0-60363 GCA_044348985.1 Chitinophagaceae bacterium | reverse complement strand
TGCCAATTATTTGGGCAAACAAAGTTATTTTTGACATGGGAGAAAGAGATTTTGTTTTGCAACCTCAAAGCTAATTTGAGTTACAAATAACTTTCTCTCTTTTTTAAACGTTTAGGACGCTATTGGTAGTAAAATAATCTTTTACAGCATTTTTTAAAGGCAATTTATAATGCATATCAGAACTATCTAGCTTGAGAAAAAAGTCAGCAGAGAATCCAATACGACTGTTTTTTAATAGAACAATCGCAAGTGAATCAGCATCGCTTTCAAAATATCTACTGTGCTTACTTCTGTTAAAGCTATAACCTTCAAAAACCTTTTTTAACTTGCTGTAGCGTTCGTACTTAGAGGTGAGAACATCTTCTAAAGATTTTTTGTATTCATCAGATGTAAGCCATGCTGCTTTTTCTTTCATCGAGTTGTCTGCATGGTGTAATGTATTATGTGCAAGCTCATGAGCAATTACAAATGCAAGTTCTTCTCTTGTATTTGCAAAAGCAATTAATCCTGCATTCACAGCTAGTATATTGCCACCCATTGCATAGGCGTTAATAGAACTAGATCTATCTATCAGTAATAAATGATTGCCTACAATTAATGAAGGGTTGCCTAGGGCAATTTCATTTACTATTGAAAGAATATAATTATAGATTTCAGATTCTTTTACAAAGTTTTTACCTTCAATTGCATTTGTGACAAACTCAACCCTAGTTTCCCAAATTTCTTTGTATTTTTTTTGAGTGACTTTAGACGAAAAAAGATTGGGACACTCCCATGTTTTTTTTAAAGAGTCTTTTTGTTTAGCATATGCTACATGCGATAATTGCTGAAAGATGTAAGGGTTTGTTTTTTGAGCAGTTGAATTACCAAGGAACAATAGCCCAGCAATAAAACCAATCACATGCAATATTTTTTTAAGCATATTTAATTTTATAAGCAGTTATATAACGGCAAAATAAGAATTAAATGAATATGGCTTTATTTATAGTTCAACTTTTTATTAAAAAATTCTTTTAATTCTAAAACATATGTTGTATTCTGTTTTATTTTGACTGTTTAGTCGTCATCAAAAAAAAGTCTTTGCGTCACTCAGCGTTTTTTTGCATCCTTTACGGTTAACTTTTTTAGTTTTAAACCCAAATTCCAAACTAACATTAACAATGCAAATACAGCAGCTATTTTATATAAATAATCTCCATTTTTTACATAAAATGTTAGGTTGTTTTTTATAGGAATATTGTATTTAATCACATCTGCGGTATTCCAGGGTTTGCTGGTTTTAACAACCCCGTATTCATCAATTACAGCACTAATTCCAGTATTGGCACTTCTAACCACCCAACGTCTTGTTTCAATAGCTCTTAATTTTGCAAGTGCCAAATGTTGTTTATGTCCTGGTGTATTACCCCACCAGCCATCGTTGGTAATAATGGTAATAATGTTGGCTCCTTTTTGTATGTAGCTTGCCACATATTCGCCATAAACACTTTCATAACATATTACGGGAGCTGTTACAAATGGGTTGCCTGCATTATAAAATACTTTAGATGCTGTATCTTTTGCATAACCACCTGTTGTGCCTCCAAACTTTTCAAATACAGGTGAAAGTATGTTTAAAAAACTAGGTAAGGTTTCTACACCTGGTACCAATTTACTTTTAATATAAAATTGTAAAGGCTCATTGGCTTTAATTGAAACTGCTGCATTGTAACTATCGTAATAGAAATCCTGTGCCGATTTTCTAGCATAAGGAGAGGTTTTCTCCAGCCCTAAAATTTTATATGTTTCAATGCCTGTAAGTAGGGTAACGTTAGGGTGACGATTTGTAAAATCGAATACTATTTTATAAACTGGTGATTGTGCTACTTCATTAATACCAATATTGGCACTCAAAGCAGTTTCGGGCCAAACTACAAGTTTGGTAGAACTGTCTATTTCTTTTTCCGATAAATCAATCAATTTTTGTAGCTGACTGCTTACACTTAAGCTTTCAAATTTTTGATAAGGATCTATATTTGGCTGAACAATTACCACACTTTTATTAGTGCCACCTTTTATAAAATGGACACTTAATAACTGCGAAAATGCAATTGGTAATACAATTAAAATTATTAGTATAGATACACCAATAACCTTTCGCCTTCTGCCTTCTACCTTCCACCCTTTTATTATTTCGTACAACAAAATATTCACCAATAAAATCCATAAAGTACCGCCACCAATGCCAGTAAACTCATACCATTGTATCCATTCAGTTTTTGCAGCAAAGGCATTACCTAAACTTAACCAAGGCCAACTAATTTGCCAGTTTAAATGAATGTATTCGAATAGCATCCAAAATACAACCAACGATACATAGCCAATGTTTTTGCCAAATTTATTTTTAAAAATAAAGTAACCAATCCAAGGCACACACATTAGTAAACTATTGGCAATAATAGCTGCAATACTACCTACGTCAGTACTATTCCAAATCCACCAAGTGGTTAAAGCATTCCAACTAAATAAGGCTATAAAAGCATAAAAAAAAATTTTTTTCGATTTGTCAGCCACAAATAACAATGGCAGCCATGCAAAAAATATAATAAAAGTGAGGTTAGAAACTGGCCATGCAGCAAATAATAAAATACCAGCTAATAAACTAAAACCAAATAATTGTATCTTTTTCAAAACAATAATTTTATGCTGCGAAAGTTCGGAAGATTATTGAAGAAATGCGTTAACAATAAAAAAAAATTGGGCGTTACCAAAAAGGTCGGGCTTTTCGCTACAATCCATGCTAGCCAGCAGGGTATTTCTACTTCAATCCCTAACGCAATTCAAACAGCCATCCAGCATTTATCCCTTATTCTTCTTGCTCAATTTCACAAAAAAAGAGGCTGATTTATCAGCCCCTTTTTTAAGTTTACCCTTCAAAAACTATTAATGATGGTGGTTGTGCAATTTGCTAGCAAATTCTTCGGCACCAATACTTTCTTCTTTTGCAGAAACTTTACTTTCTAAAATGTTGAACATTTTTTCTGTACTAATTCTGTGGTAACTGTCTTCAACAAATTTTCTATCTTTCATCATTCTATCAGCATAATCTTCCACCCATTGTTGGTTATCACCCAACATACCCAATTGACCACCCATGTATTGAAACAATTGTTGTTTTGCAAAACCCCTGATGTCATCAGGCAATACTTCAATTTTATTGTCTTCTACCAATTTGCTGGTGATTAAAGTCCACTTTAAACTATTGCTGAAAGAAGGAAACTCCGCTTCGGCTTCTTCAGCAGTTTTTGGTTTTTCACCACTTGTTTGAATCCAACGCTTTAAAAAGCTTTCAGGAAACTCCATTGTAGTATGGTCTAACAAGTGATGATAAATTTGGTCGTGTACTTGGTTTTTGCTTTGAACATCGTAATAAGCTTCAATATCTTCTTTAACAGCATTACGCAATTCTTCTTCGCTTTTTACCTCTTTATTAGGGTAAGCAGCTAAGAAAAATTCTTCATTCATGTCAGCTTTTTCTACAAAGCCAACTTTAGTAATGGTTAGTTTAAAGTTTTTATCTGCAACACCTGCAGTAGCAGCATCTAAACCTAAATCGGCCAAAATGGTTTCTAATTCTTTGTCTTCAAAAGCAGTTGCTAAATGCAAATCAAGTACATCGTCTTTTTTCTTGCCCATTAAACTGCTTCTAAAAGAAGGAGCAAAATATTTTACTAATAAGCTGTTGCCTTTGTTAATACCACCTTCAACTACATTTCCTTCAGCATCAACTTCGGTAAAAGTTACGTTCAATACATGGTCTTCACTGCTTACAACTTCAGGCTCAGTCATTTTACCAAAACGAGTTTGTAAACGTGCAACTTCTTCATCAATCATTGTATCGGTAACAGCAACTTTATAACGGGTAACGTTAATGTTGGTATTAATTTCAAAAGCAGGTTTTAAACCAATTTCAAAAGCAAACGCATAGTCAGCAGGATTGTTCATATCCAACTGTCTTGCATCAATATCTAAAGGCAAAGGCTGGGCAAAAATATCCAGTTGTTCTTTGGTTAAGTATTCGTTTAACTGAGATTCAGCAGTACGTAAAACTTCATCGGTAAATAAACTTTGTCCGTACATTTTCTTTACCAAACCAGCAGGCACCATTCCTTTTCTAAAACCAGGAATATTGGCCGTTTTTGCTTGTTTTTTTAAGTTGGTTTCAAAGCTTTGCAGGTAATCTTCTTTTAAAAGTTTTACTGTAAGTTTATCGGTAAGATTACCGATGTTTTCTCTTGTAACTGTTGCCATCTTTATTAGGTTTTGCTATTAGCCGATAGGCGGATAGCCTGATTAAAAATGAAGAAGTTGATAAGAAGAAAGTTGAAGATTGTCATCTATCAACCTCTCAACTTATCAACTTCACTTTGGTGCGGGTGGAGGGACTCGAACCCCCATGCCTCACGGCACTAGATCCTAAGTCTAGCGTGTCTACCAATTTCACCACACCCGCAGATTGCTTTTTTAAACTTAGGAATGCAAAAGTAGGGGAATTGCTGTAAAAATGAAATAGTTGAAAGGGAAAGAATTTTTTTGAAGAGAAAAAGGGTAAATTCGGGTTATAAAATTTGATTTTATGATGAATACAACAAAACTCGAAGTGGTACAGAAGAAAATTCAGGAACTGAGTGAAACAGAATTAGATGATTTAATTCAATACTTGGATATAAAGGTTAGCCTATTGCCCAATGAAACTGATTTACTGAAACACTTGCCTTATATTTTAAGAGAAGATGCTGAAGTACTTCAAAAACTGGCACAATGATTTCAATAGAACAAGTATTAGCTATACATAGTATTGCAATTAAACAATTTGGTGGCTCCAATGGAATTAGAGATACCCAAATGTTAGAGTCTGCCATAAAAAGACCTTTTCAAACTTTTGGGGGAGAGGAATTATATCCTTCAATAATTGAAAAAGCAGCAGCAATTATTGAAAGTATTTTAATGAATCACCCATTTGTAGATGGTAATAAAAGAACTGGTTATATTTTAATGAAAGCCATGTTAATGGAAAAGAATATTACTATCACAACGCATCAAAATGAAGTATACAATTTCGTAATTGCCATTTCTACAGGCGAAATGAAATTTGAAGCTATTGTTGCTTGGCTGAAAGAGAACACCAAAGCGATATAACCTTTTTGTTTTAGCTATTTAAGATTTACATCCATCAATATTTGAAATATTCGATAACCATAATCTCCTTTTAACCATTGCACAGCAAAAGTTATCATTTGTGCTATTGTTTTGAAAGCGATTTAAATTCATAGCTGTGTAGTTTCAAGTTTGTTATTTAGAAAAATTGGTAAAGGTTTTTCCATCGTATTTATACAATCCTGTGTTTCTTGTCCCAATCCAAATGTTTCCATTTCTGTCTTGAAACATACTCCAAACAGCATATTTACTAATGCCGTCAATAGTGTTGTAGTTTTTAAATGTCTTTCCATCATAGTACCAAATGCCTCCTTCATTTTCAATGGTTGAAAGCCTTTCTTCTCCACCGAACCAAACATTACCAGAAGAGTCTACCAATAGGGGATTTCCAATTCCAACTTTTTCGGTAAACTTTTCAAATGTTTTTCCATTATAAGTAAAATTGCCATTATTTCTACCACCAAACCATAAATTTCCTTTTTTATCTTCTACTATTAAGCGAATCCAACTATCTCCATTGGGTTTAGCACTTGTGATTGATTTCCCATCGTAACGACAAACTCCCTCCATACCTGGTGGCATACCAGAAGCGAACCAAATGTTTCCATTTTTGTCTTCTAACATACGGTTCACCATTTTAAGATGCAGATTTTCTTTATTTATTACACCATCATTTTGTAAAAAACGAGTAAATACTTTTCCGTTGTAGCAATAAACTCCATCACCTGTACCAAACCAAATTTTACCCGTTTTGTCTTGCAGCATACTCCATACAGTATTTTTTGTTGATTGATTAGAATAATAATTGTTGCTAACTATTGGTCTAATGGAAAATGGGATTGAAATTGGAATAATATTTTTCCCATCATAACGGCAAATACCGTCAGTCGTCCCAAACCAAATGTTACCCGATTTGTCTTCCAAAATTGACCAAACATTGTTGTTGCTTAATCCGTCTTTTGTAGTGTAATTGAAAAAAAGCTTGCCATCGTAACAATACACTCCACTTCCCGTTGTGCCAAACCAAAGGTTTCCTGCTTTGTCTTGCAAACTACAATGAACATTGTCATTTGCTTGAGTGCCTTGTGAATTGATTAATTTCGGTTGACCAATAGGGGTTGTTTTTGTTTCACTTTGATTCCCAGTTTGTGGTTGTGTTTTTACTTGACCGTTGCAGGAAATCAAAAAAGTCAAAACAAACAGCAGAGAATAAATTGATTTATGTATATAATACTTGGTCATTTGTTCTTGTTTGTATTTTCTAAAGCTTTAAATCTGCTGTTGCCTTTGCTACCAGCACTTTATCATAGCCTTTTTTCATAAAATAAACAAAGTCATCTTTTATAATTGTTTTCTGTGCAACTTGGTTGCTTGGCGTTTTTGCAATAAATTCCTGATACAGTTTTATTGCTTTATCGTATTCGTTGTTGAATAAATAGCCATGTGCTAAATTGTTTATTATTCCATTATCATTTGGCTCAAGTGCTATACCTCTTTTAAAAAAGACAATAGCTTCAGCAAATCTTTTCGATTCTAATAAATGCCACCCAAAAGAATTCAATTCCCCGTCTTTTGGTATAATTTTATCTATTTCTGTGATTTTTGAAGCAGATGGAAATACATTGCCATTTAGTTTTCTTAAAAAGCCTGTTACATTTCCAAGGCTATCCGTTACAAATGATTTTTCGGTTGGAAATTCCATATTAATAAAATCGTTTTGCGATGTGAAATACATCTTGCACGTTTGACCATCTGCCCAATAAACTAACTCATTTTTCTCTTTAGTTACCTCTGCAATCTTTCCTTCATACAAATAAACGCCAAGATATTTTTGAGTAGTTGCATCAGGAACAGTAACTGTATTGATGTTCTTCGGTTTGTCAAAGCCTTTCCAGTTGTAAACTGAAGCTACGCTGTTTAGTAACTCTAGGATAATATTTCCATCATCTGAATTTACAAACACAACTACACCATTTCCACCTTTCACACTTCCATAATACAAACCACGGTAACCTTCGTTCCCTGCATCGTGAAAGAAATATTTTTCTCCATTTCTAGCACCAATAAAAGCACCCATTGTTGCAGAATTATCAATATAAGGAGTGAGTTGCAAACTTGCCATTTGCTGATTTAAAACTTTTGACAATTTTCCTTGATGAGCCAATTGTGTTTCAATAATGTATTTGCTTAAATCAGTTGGTGTAGTCCATAATCCCAAGGGTGCTTGTTCGGGATATGTATGAAATGTGGCTTCTACTTTATCTCCATCTTTTGTATAGCCCATTGCATATTTATTCAGGTCATTTTTTTTTGGTGGAGCTGCGGAATAAAAACTATTTGCCATACCCATTGGTTTTAGCACACTGTCAAACATAAATTGCTCATACGCTTGTTTGGTTAAATCTGTAATGATGAGTTGAGAAATAATTGTTCCTCCGCCAGAATATTGAAATTGCAATCCCGGTTCAAATAATGAACGAACTGGTGGTGTGTTTGCAGGTGCAACACCATCTAATATTTGTGGTATTGTAGGGATTTTACTTTTTGCATCATAGCCAGGGAAACCACCGTAAACGGATAATCCAGCTGTATGACTTAACAAGTTAGCAGTGGTAATTTTCTTTCCTTTTGATAAGCTGTCGTATGGAAATTTCCACGACTTTAAATAGTCGTTGATGTCTTTATAGATATCCAACTTGTTGTACTGTGCTAACTTTAAAACGCCAACGGCATTTAATGATTTACTAATAGAACCAGGTTTAAATAAAGTTGTAGTTGTTACAGGTAATTTTTCTTTTTCATCGGCCCAGCCGTAACCTTTTGCCCACACAACTTTATAATTATTTACAACAGCAATACTTAATCCTTTCACTTTATAATAAGCCATACGATCTAAAATGTTGTCGGCTTTCCCATTTAGAATTACCCGACCAGAAAGATTGTTTTCTACTCGTTTTATTTGCTCCTTAATTTCTTTTGAATAAGAAGTTTGAGCCAATAAGCTGCCAATAGTCAAGCAAAGTATAATTGATAATAGTATTTTTTTCATGCTTTAGTTTGTTGAAGTAACTTTCATTTCACAAGTCATTGACTTTGATGAGTATGATTTTTATTCATTTTATTTTTCTTCTTAGTTCTGCATAGTTGGTGTTATATACTAATAACCTTTAGTCTGTGTATCACATGTGCCACTTGAAGCAATCCTCAACACCCTCCATCTTTTAGTATCGCATAAAGCACATTGCCTGAAACAGATAAATTGAAAACCTTACCATCCATAGAACAAAGTATGCGTTTCCATGTTTTTCCCTTGTCCATTGATTGATAAATACCGTCAGGATGACCACAAAACAAGTTTTCACCCACCTGAACAATAGAGGAAATAGATTGGCTTGATGGAAGACCTGCGTCAATTGCCTGCCAAGTTTTACCACCATCATAAGAAGCTCGTATTCTTCTGGTTTCAGAAGCTGTATTATACGTAATAGCAGCAAACCCACCTTTAATTGGTGCTACATCAATGCCAACGCCACCCTCACTAATTACCACAGTCCAGTGTTCACCATCATCGGTCGATCTTATAATTCCACTTTGGCTGGTAGCCATTAGTACACCATTCTGCTCAACCAATTTTAATACCCAGCCCCCAACATGTACTTGCTTCCAGGTTTTTCCATTGTTGGCAGATTTAAAAATTCCGTTTTCCGAGCCTATAAAAATAGAGCCTCCAGCACTTTCAAAAACCGTACGTACCGTACCATGAAAACTTGTGTACACAGGCGACCATACATTGCTTTCGTTTGTTTTTTGTACAATCTGCCCACTGTAATTGTAGGCAAGTAAGCCGTTTTTGCCATTGGCAATATTGCTCATTTGAATTGGGAAAACCTCTTTTTTCCAAAAAGTGGTTGCAGCGTTTCGGCTATGGTGAAATATATTTTTTCCAGCACGTAAATAAAGGCCATTGTTATTGATACAATCTTCAACCTTATATACGTAACTATCTATTCTATCATTTCCTCCCTGTATATTTTTAGGCAGGCTTTTACCAATGTCTTGCCATGTTTTTCCTCCATCTGCAGATTTAAAAACAATGGTTGAACCTGCAGGCTTATCACTTTTTTGTGTTCGCTGACTATCCTGTATAGGAGATGGATGTGAAAATTTCAATGCATGTTCAATACCCAATTGGAGTTGAAAAAGCAATAAAAAAGCTAGTTGACTGATGATGTTCATGACTTTAATTAATTTGAGTGAAACAATAAAGTAAAGGTATCAGGCGTATGCAGCCTTGTGTTTTTTTAATAGTAAAAACTTGTAAAAGAGATGTAAAATGTTTGTGAAACAATTTAAAAATGCGATTAACCATGTCCTTAATTTTTTAACACCCTCTATTACTAGGTATCGCATAAATCACGTTGCCTGAAACCGATAAATTGAAGACCTTACCTTTTATGGATGGAAGTAATAATTTCCATGTTTTTCCTTTATCTGATGATTTGAAAATGCCGTCTGGATGGGTACAAAAAAAGTTTTCACCAACCTTAATAATTGAAGTCATGAAGGCGTTTGCACGAAGACCATCATTACCAAGTCTCCATATTGAATCAATAACAACTTTGTCTTGAAGGCCAGCATCAATGGGCTGCCAAGTTTTACCCCAGTCGTAGGATGTACTTAACCTTCTAGGATTCGATTCTGAACTAGCCATGATAGCAGCGAACCCATCTTTTATCTGTTTTACATCGAAAACCACATTACCCACATTGTTTACTACTGCCCAGTTTTCGCCATCATCAGTAGATCTGATTATTTTTCTCATGCCAGTCGCCAACAGTACACCATTCGATTCTGCCAAATTCCCAACCAAGCCTCCACTATATACATGTTTCCAGGTTGTTCCACTGTTAACAGTTTTAAAAAGGCCTCTGTCGGTGCCAATGAAAATTGTTCCTCCAGTAGTCTCAAAAACGCTGCGAATTCGTGGCTCCTGAAAATTTTCGAATACTGGCGACCATACACTCGTTCCATTGGTTTTTTTCAAGTTCACACCCCAGTAATTGTAGGCCAATTTCCCGTTCTTGCCAAGGGCAATGCTGCTATATTCGTCAGTGAAAACCTCTTTGGTCCAAAAAGCAGTTGTAGCATTTGGTGTACTGTGATAGAACTCGTTTCCAACCCTTAAATACAGTCCTTTATCATTTGTAAAGAAGCTATTTCCTCGGATACTATCTTCTCGCAAATTTTCTGGCAGCCCTTTACTGATGTCCTGCCAAGTTTGTCCATTATCCGCAGATCTAAAAACGATGCTTGCAAGTACAGTCTTATTATTTTTTTGATTTTGCAGATTATCCGATAGCTGAGATGCCTGTGGAAATTTTGACGCCTGATTACAGGATAGGAGTTGAAAAAGAACTAAAACTCCAAAAAAATTGATGACATGCATAACTTGAATTGATATGGTGAAACAATGCAGTAAAGGTATCAGGCGTATGCAGCCCTGAAGCTTTTTATCAGTAAAAACTTGTAAAAGAGATGTAAAACCTTTGTAAAACAACCTGAAACTGCGGTGTAATCGATTATTTTGCACACATGAAGTCATTTATTCTGTTCGCAGCTTCCATTGTATGTACGGGTATTTTAATTTTTGCTGTTGCATCGAGCAATACAAAAAATGAAATTCCGCAGAAGCATATTGAAGTGGTATTACGTGATATTGGACATCGGCTCTTGCTTTCAGCTAAAGATTCTTCATCTAGAGTATTGCCCATTAAGCAACTCAATGAAAACACTTACCAAATTTCTTTTCAAAACAATTTTGGTTTTATTGCAGATACACTTATCAATATTATTGAAAGGGAGTTTCAAAAAAATGCTTTGGCAAAAGATTATATCGTGAATTTGAGGAATTGTGAACAAAAAGAAACCGTTTTTGCATTTGAAATAAATAACCAAGCAGGTAATTTAACACCTTGCAATGGTCGTAAGCTGGATGTTGGTTGTTATGTTATTGAGATTAATTTGTTGAAGCCAGCCTCATTTAACTTTCTTTGGTTGTTGTTGTTGATTATTCCTTTGGGTGTGGCAGTTTTTTATTTGAAAAACAGGTTGAATAAAAAAGAAGAGCAGGAACCCATATCAGATACTACAGATTTTATACCATTGGGCAATTACAAATTTTATGCAGCCAATTGTATGCTTACAATAGAGGATAAAAGTATTACCCTATCCGAAAAAGAAACAAAAGCACTGAAAATATTTGCCGAAAACATCAATCAAATTGTAGAAAGGGAATTACTCATGAAAGCCATTTGGGAAGATGAAGGTATTGTTGTTATTAGCAGAAATGTAGATGTTTTGGTATCTAAACTACGTAAGAAATTAAGCGATGATGCCGCCATTAAATTTATGAATATACATGGCAAGGGTTATAAATTGATGATTGAGTAGTGGGCTAATATTTTGACTTTATGTTGGAATACATTGCCTAAAAAGAATTCTGCTAATGTAGCAAATGCTACCAAGAAAAAGGGCGTAGGCACAGCCTGACGCCCAGTTGATTAGATGGTAAGCTACGATTGGTTGGGGCATAGCCTGACGCCCAATTGATTAGATGATAAGCTACGATTGGTTGGGGCAATTTAACACCTTGCAATGGACGTAAGTTAGATGTTGGTTGTTATGTTATTGAAATTAATTTGTTGAAGCCAACTTCATTTAATTTTCTTTGGTTGTTGTTGATTATTCCTTTCAGTTCTCGCAGAGTCTCTACTCAAAGCTAAGTGTGCTAGCAGGACTCTGCGATTTTATAAACCATGTAAGCAATAGCAACAAACGCCATTGTTATTATACAGTTTTATTCTACACGCTTACTGAAATAAAGTTAGCAATTTTATTTATCTAGTTAATTCGCAGAATCCTGCCAAATCACAAGGCTAGGAAGAGAGACTCTGCGAAAACAGAAGCTCAAGCTGACAGCTTTTTTTGTTTTTGCAGCGTACTGCTAATGCACAAAGCCAAGAAGATAGACTCCTTGAAAACACAAAGTGTATATTTGATAAGCAAGGTTGGTTTTTTTATAAACTCAGGTTGCCTGCCATTTTGAGCTACACTTATTAAAAAACTACTAACCCAACTTTTCATAATTAAAATAGTTACATGAAAGCCATCATTCAATTTTTAGCCCTGACAATACTTTTGCAGGTTTTTAGTATTGATAGCTTTGCCTGTAGTGTGTGTAAAGTGACTATTAATGGACGAACTTATTTTGGAAGTAATGAAGACAATTGGAGACTTGGTTCAAGAATTTGGTTTGAAAATAAAACGTTTGGAAGATTTGGTGCTGTATATGTGGGTTATGGTGACAATTTTCCGCAGGGCGGTATGAATGAAGCTGGACTTGCTTTTGATGGGTTGACAGTTTATGCAAAACCTATAACACCTGACCCAACAAAAATAACTGAAACAAACACTGGTAAATTTATAAGGGAAATAATGCAAAATTGCATAACTGTTGAAGACATCAGGAATTATGCAATCAAATTCAACAGACCAATTAATGGCGGTGTAGTATTGTTTACCGACAAATTTGGCAAATACCTTATAATGGAGCCGAATACTATGATGATAGGTAATAACTCCAAATACATTATTGCCAACTTTTGTCCATCAAACACATCTGATAAAGAAAAATTGAATTTTGACCGCTACAAAAGGGGTAATGTTTTTTTACACAATCATACCAGTGACACAAATGCTAATTATTGCCTAGCTCTTGTGGACACCATGCATGAATGCAGGAACAAAATTGGCGATGGCACTATGTATTCGTATGTAGCAGATTTAGCTGAGGGTAACTTTAGCTTGTATTTTTATCACAACTTTAAACAGGTTAATAAATTTAACCTGCAAACAGAATTAGCCAAAGGCAATCATTCTATTGAAATGCCTGATCTATTTGCACCCAATGCACACTACAAAAAACTGCTTGCTTTTAAAACGCCACAAAACAATGGCATGATGCGTTTGTTTCTTATTTGTTGTGAAGTGTTGTTTTCTTTTTCGGCACTATTTTTTCTTATTGGTTTTTTGCGAAGTAAAAAATCTATACTTCAAGAAAATAGTACTAATCCTAGAATCAAAATTCTACTATTTGTAGTAAGTGCCCTATTGCTTTATTATGCAAACGTTTTATCTAATAATCAAGCAATCTTTTATTTTCCTTCGCCCTACCATGATTGGAAATTTTCGATGCTAAATATTGCTGCTTACATTCCTTTCTTAATGTTAATTATTATTGGTCCGCTAATTAACCAAAACATAAAAGTTTTTAGAGGAACAACTTGGACTACATTTTCTAAATGTCTTTTTACAGTAAATAGTTTGACTTATGTGGCTTTGATATTTCTGTTTGTTTATTGGAAATTTTATAATATTTTTTAATAATAGTTTCCTTTGAAGCCATGTATTCAGCTAGGTGACGAAGCGTATTGGGAAGTTAAATATTTTATTTCCATCGGCTCCTTTTAAGCCTTGTGTAAAACCAAGGAACGATGCTTTTTTTATAGTAAAACCTCCTTTGGTGCACAATACAAAGGAAGATACTATGAACTTCTTCGGTTTAATGTTTGAGGTTGAAAGACATTGCCTGAGAAAAGTCCTGCCGAAACACTTAGCAGTGAGTAGAGACTCACTGCGGGAACAGAAATAACTACACATCTATTCTTGCATACTTCGCATGGCTTTCAATAAACTCTCTTCTTGGTGCAACTTCATCACCCATCAACATGCTAAAAACTCGGTCAGCTTCTGCTGCACTTTCAATGGTAACACGTTTCAAAATTCTACGAGCAGGATCCATGGTGGTTTCCCAAAGTTGTTCAGCATTCATTTCACCCAAACCTTTATATCGTTGCATGGTTACACTGTCTTCTTTTCCTCCAGCACCCAATTTTACAATTAACGCTTTGCGTTGTTCTTCGTTATAAGCGTATTCAGCATCTTTTCCTCTTTTTACCAAGTACAATGGTGGTTGTGCTAAGTACACATAACCTTGTTCCACCATTTCTTTCATATAACGGAAAATAAAGGTCAAAATCAACGTTGCAATGTGGCTACCATCCACATCGGCATCGGTCATAATAATTAACTTATGGTAACGAAGTTTTACTAAGTTCAATGCTTTAGGATCTTCAGGTGTGCCAACTGTAACGCCTAAAGCAGTGTACATGTTCCTGATTTCCTCATTCTCATAAATCTTATGCTCCATTGCTTTCTCTACATTCAAAATTTTACCACGTAATGGCAAAATTGCTTGGTAGCTTCTATCACGACCTTGTTTGGCAGTTCCACCAGCCGAATCTCCTTCTACTAAGTACAACTCACATTTTTCTGGATCACGTTCACTACAATCGGCCAATTTACCAGGTAAACCACCACCACTTAAAACGGTTTTACGTTGTACTAGCTCTCTTGCTTTTTTAGCAGCAACCCTTGCTTGTGCAGCTAAAATAATTTTACTGATAACATTCTTTGCTTCTTTTGGATTTTCTTCTAAATAAGCCTGTAATGCTTTACCAACAGTGGTTTGCACTGTACCAGCAACATCACTATTACCCAATTTGGTTTTTGTTTGTCCCTCAAATTGTGGCTCAGGCACTTTTACAGAAATAATGGCACTCAATCCTTCTCTAAAATCATCGCCTTCAACTTCAACTTTTGCTTTTTCAAACAATCCTTCTTTATCACCATAACTTTTAAATACACGGGTTAATGCTTGTCTAAAACCAGTTACATGTGTACCACCTTCAATGGTGTTAATGTTATTTACATAACTAAAAATGTGCTCTTTAAAGTCGTCATTATAAGTCATAGCTACTTCAACAGCAACATTGCTTGTTTCATCTAAGCCTTCAAAATACAATGTTGTGCCAATTAAAGGCGTTCTGTTGCTGGCTTTATCCAGCATTTCAACAAACTCAACAATACCACCTTCACTATAAAAAGTTTTTGTGTATGTAGTACCATCATCATTTTTTTCTCTTAAATCGTTTAGTGTAATGCTTATTTTTCTGTTTAAGAAAGCCAACTCTCTTAACCTGCCTTCTAAAATTTCTCTTTTATAAACCGTTTCCTGAAAAATAGTAGCATCTGGCCAAAAGTGAACTCTTGTACCAGTAATATCACTAACCCCAGCTTCTCTTACAGCATATTGAGGAACCCCAATTTTATACTCTTGCTCAAATATTTTACCTTCTCTATGTACTGTTACAATCAATTTAGTACTCAATGCATTCACACAACTTACACCCACACCATGTAAACCACCAGAAACTTTATACGAACCTTTATCAAACTTACCACCAGCATGCAATACAGTCATTACAACTTCTAATGCACTGCGTTTTTCTTTGGTGTGCATGGCTGTTGGAATACCACGTCCGTCATCCTGTACACTAATGCTGTTATCTTCATGAATGTTAACCGTAATATTTTTACAATAACCAGCCAAAGCTTCATCAATACTATTATCAACCACCTCATACACTAAGTGATGTAATCCTTTCACACCAATATCGCCAATATACATGGCAGGCCTTTTCCGTACAGCTTCCAGCCCTTCTAAAACCTGAATACTATCTGCCCCATAATTCTTATTTTGGGCATCATTGCTTATTTGTTGTTCGTCGCTCATAATACTTGCTACGCTTGAATTTGAATGAAATTTAGAATGCTTGCGAAAATAAGGAAAAGCAACCGCTAAAAAGTGTTAATTAGGGCTTAGTTTTCCCCATTTTTAAGTGAGTTACTTAATCAAAAAATAGCAATTATGTAACCAGCTTTTGTATTTCATGGCATCTTTTGTTGCGTCGCACACTTCAACAGCATAGCTTTGCCCAACATTTATGAATAATTACGTACATATTGGCAAAATTGTAGCCACTTTTGGGGTAGATGGAACGGTTATTTTAACACATGCTTTGGGTAAAAAAGTACAGTTAAAAGGCATTGAAGCTATTTTTTTAGAAATGACCAAGGGTAGCCAACTTCCTTACTTTGTTACTGAAAGTAAAGCCAAAAGCACCGAAGAAATATACATTCACTTAGAAGGCATTAATACCAAAGAAGCAGCTCACCGATTTATTAGCAAACCAGTTTGGCTTACTGAAGAGGATTTTAGAAAATTAGCTGGCAAACAATCGGCTATTGCTATGTTGGGCTACAGTATAATTCACGAAGGAGAAAATATTGGTGCAGTAACTGAAGTAATTGAACAACCACATCAAATATTATTGACCATTGATTACAAAGGCAACGAAGCCTATATTCCTTTACACGAAGAATCACTTGAAAAAATTGACCATAAAAAGAAAGAAATTCATGTGATTTTACCTGAAGGTTTATTGGAATTGTATAGTTAATTTTTTTGCCGGTAAGACGGTAAGCAAAGAAGTTAGGTTGTACAAAATACTTATACAACCTAACACTTCCATTTTTCAGCTATAAAAATTTGGTTACGTAGCAACTTTCAAAATATTTTGTATAGCTCTTTCTGCCTGTAACACATGACGCTTGTTGTGTGCCACTAAAAACATAAATACATCTCCCAATTTCAACTTAATAAATGGAGCAATTGAAATAGGTACTTTAATGGTGTTTAAGTTCAATTGTCTGGCTTGTTCCATTAACAACAATAGCTGTTCCTGCTGTTCTATAAATTCAGCAATTACCAAATGACTCTCTGCATTATTTTGTGGCTGATGATTTTTGGGTGATTGCATTTTTTTAGGCAAAGCCCCATCGGCTTTTGGTTGCATCAAATTGGTAAAATAATTACCCAGCCAACTACTTTTAAAAATTGAATTATGCTGAACGCTTTTTTGTTTGGCAATTGCAATTGCTTTTCCCATTGCTGGCAAATAGTATTGGCCATAACTGTTTAAATGTCGCAAACATTGATTGGCACTCCATTGCTCTGGTGCAACTTTATATGCAAACTGTTTGTGTAGCAGCATTTGCCAATCGCTCACGGCTTTATTAATAAATTGATCGGTTTGCTGTTGTAAATTATTTAGCAACTGATGTGTTTGATGTGTTGACATACTATTTATTTTTTGTATAGCAAAGCTGCTGTAAGCAAAAAATATAAATCTTGGTGTAAACCAAGGTTTTTGCAGGATATGTGCTACATCTTCTAAAGTGTGGCACACATTCTAAAATAATTTTACAAACGAACGCTACCTAATAATTTACTGAAAGTAGTGGCATCGATGCCCAAATAAGAAGCCAAATATTTATGAGGAATTAACCGCAACACATGTGGACTTCGACGTAACAAAGTAGTAAACTTTTCTTCGGCTGAGAAACATTGTAATTCTACTTGCCTTTCTAAAACACCTTTTAAAGAATAACTTACAGCAATACGTATAAACCTTTCAAAATTTGGGTATTTATCCATTAACTGAAATACTTGTTGATGAGTAGTTTTTAAGAAGGTTGATTTGGTTAATGTTTCAAAATGATACAAGGATGGAGTTTGGGTTAAAAAAGAATCGGCCACTCCCGAAAAAGAAAATGGATAAGTAAATACAATGGTCGCTTCTTTAGTATTTTCACCAATATAAAATGCCCTTTGTACGCCATCTACAATAAAGTATAAATGCTTTTCAGTATCGCCAGCTGCTGTTAAAATGGTTTTTCGTTTGGCATCCTGTAATTGCCATATAGCAGCAAAATCGTTCCACTCTTCATTGCTTAAAGTATGAATTGATTTGATGAATTTGTGCAGTTGCTCTATGGCTAATTCTATTTGCATATACTTCAAAAATAGTTTTTTATTTGCTGAAAAATGAACAGAACCTTGAAGGGAGTGACACCGAGAATGGTGATAGTAGTAATGCAGTTGATAACACAATTCTTATATACCTTAGCAAGTGAATGAATGAACCACAACGCTATATTGCTCATTTAGACTTAGACTCCTTTTTTGTGAGTGTCGAAATGCTGAACAACCCAAGTTTATTAGGCAAAGCAGTAATTGTTGGCGGTACAAAAGACCGTGGCGTTGTTACAACATGCAGTTACGAAGCTAGAAAATTTGGCGTACGTAGTGCTATGCCAATGAAACAAGCCATGCAACTTTGTCCACATGCAATTTTAGTACAAGGTACAAGAGGAGAATACAGCCGTTACAGTCGCTGGGTTACAGAAATTATTGCATCGAAAGCTCCATTGTTTGAAAAAGCAAGTATTGACGAGTTTTTTATTGACTTAACCGGGATGGATAAGTTTTTTAATCCGCTACAATGGGCAATAGACTTACGTCAGTTAATTATGAATGAAACAAAACTGCCTATTTCATTTGGTTTATCGAGTAATAAAATGATTAGTAAAATTGCCACCGATGAAGCTAAACCAAATGGTTATTTATACATTCCACCAGGAAAAGAGAAAGAGTTTTTAGCTCCATTACCTGTAAATAAGTTTAGTGGTGTTGGAGAGCAAACTTTTTTTAAATTAAAATCACTTGGCATTCATTTGATTGGCGATATTTTACAACATGATATTAAATATTTAGAAAAAGAATTGGGTAAATGGGGTATTGAGTTATACTTGAAAGCTCAGGGCATTTCTACCAGTATTGTTGCACCTTATAGAGAAGCCAAAAGTATTAGTAACGAACATACGTTTCATGAAAATATAGCCGATGAAGCTACATTGTTGCAAGAGTTGGTAAAGATGACTGAAAAAGTGGCATTTGAGTTACGTCAGGATAAAAAATGGTGTGGTTGCGTTTCTGTAAAAATTCGTTACCCTGATTTTGAAACAACCCAAAAGCAAACCACCATTGATTACACTTTTAGAGATGATGAATTAATACCTGCCGCTATTGATTTATTTCATAAACTATGGAGAAAAAATAAGCCAGTACGTTTATTGGGTGTAAGAGTAAGTGAACTTACGAACCATGCTTTACAAAGCAGTTTATTTGATGATGTAGAAAAGAAAACCAATTTATACAAAGCAATTGATGATGTAAAAAATAAGTTTGGCAAAGCATTTTTACAAAAAGCAAGAAGCATAAAAAAGCCAACGCAGGATTAGCGTTGGCTTTTTTATGTACGATTCATTCACCGAAAATTATTTTACAAATTGTTGAGTATATTGTTCTTTATTATTTCCATAAATCTTAACAATATAACCACCTGCTGGTAAACGATTAATTGGTAACGATTGATTACCATAATTGGTTTTTTCAGATAATAAAGTTCTTCCTTGCATATCTACAATACTAATTTGTATATTTTTTACACCAGTTAAAGTGCCTATTTTAATAAACAATGTATTTGCATTAGCAGATGCATATGTAATAAATCCTTTTGTATTTTGAACTGTATTAACTGCTGTAGCAACAGAAGGAATTATAGTTGTAAACAAGCCCCTGCCGTGTGTAGCAACAGCAAGTGTTCTATCAGATGCTCTATATTTAAGCATATAGCTGCTAACATTACCAAACCCTGTGTTTTGAGGCACCCAGCTAGTAGCAATTCCTGCAGAAGCACCACTTAATGCCCAAACACCAGTTTCAGTAGCCAAAACAATACCACCAGCCACACTGGTACTGGTTAATAAACTATTGGTTGGTGCAAATATGCCCCAACGTACAGGCATATCGGGTAAGTTTCCTTCAATGTTTGCCCAGTTATTTCCACCATCCGTACTTTCTAACACACTATTTGCACCATAATTACTTACAGTAGCTAATAAATGATTAGGATTACCATTTTCTACATCGATACTTGAAACATAGCAGCCACTGGTAAAACCTGATGGGCTAATACTTGTAATAACAGACGGTGATGTAGTATTGGCATTGGCAACTTTAATAAATACGGGCACTGATGAATTACTTCCTACCATCCAAACAGTTCCACCAGCGGCAACATTCGGATCTACTTTAAAGGCTGTTACTGCTTTACCTCCCAAATCCGTAAATGGTACTGATTGAAACGTTGGTGTTCCAGAACCATTAAAACCTGTAATCAAACCATATGTATTAGATGATGATGAAGTGTACATCACATCTAAAGCATCGTCGTATTCGGTTGGATTAATGAAGAACCCAGTTGCAGCTAGAACTGGTGTAATAGAAACTGCACTAAAAGTAGTACCACCATCTCTGGAATATCTATAATCGTTATTGGTTACGGCAACTACTTGTATTTGACCATCTGTTTGGTCTATATGGCAAAATGCTCCATCGCCACCTCTAGCATTGGTGGTTGCGTTGATACCTGGTTGCGTAAACTTTTGTGTTCCATTATCTTGTGCTCCTGCTAAAAAATAATTGGTTAGCGTAGGATGGATATCACAAGCATAATATTGAGTAACATTATAGTTGTTAAATTTATTAGCCCAAGTTGTACCACCATCTGCCGAGTAGTGTATCCCACCATCAGAAGTAGCAATTACTTCACTACTAGAAGTAGGATAATAAATGATATTGTGAATATCTGCATGCACATTTGGAAGACCAGAGCAACCACTAGACCATTGTGTAATTTGTTGCCAAGCGGTGCCACCATCTACCGATTTTAGCATATCAACACCACCAATTATTAAAGTATTGGCGTTATTAGGATCAACAGCTGCAATTAAATCGTACCAACATTGATTTCTTGTAAAATCGGTCCTTGGTGTTCCTTGATCACACCATGATGGCAAAGTCATATTTGTCCAAGTTGTCCCACCATCAGCACTACGCATTATTGCACCTATTGCACTTGATGCTGCTTTTTGACACAATGCATAAATAGTATTATTGTTATTAGGAGAAAGTCCAATTTCTATTCTACGCCAAGTTGAGCTACCTGAGATACCTGGAGGAGTTATTTCAGCCCAAGTGCCTAATGTACCAATATTTGCACCATTGGTTGCAGAAGATTTGTATAATTTACCTCTAGAAGCCTCAGAATCCCCACTTAACCCAGTAGATGCATAAATATCTCCATTTGATGCTATTTCTAAATCGGTAGCATACAAATCTCTTGGAGTTGCACAATCAGCTCCTGTTGTTCCTAAAACTTTAGACCAAGTTGTGCCCCCATCGGCACTACGCATAATTCCACCACCATTATTGCAAAAACGGCTTCTAGTTGTTGCAAATAAAAGACCCCCATTTGTGATTAGGATATCTTGTACAAAATTGAAATTAGCAAGATTAGTTGTAGAGGAAAGTAAATTCCAAGTTACCCCCCCATCTACACTTTTATAAATGCCATTACCGATTATTGCATCTGCATTAAACCAACCCTCACCAGTACCAGCATACATGGTATTAGGTGTAGTTGGATCTTGAACCAATACAGTTACTGCCATATTTGCTAAGTCGGGTGTTAGCAATGTCCAAGTATAATTGGTTGATTTAAAGTTCGTACATTTCCAAATTCCGCCTCCTACACCACCAGCATAAATTGTATTGCCTGTTGCATCTCTTTTGTCAATGAAAACAGCTCTAGTTCTTCCTCCTACATTATTTGGTCCTCTTTCTGTCCATGCTAGTGCATTTGTTCTTAAGGCAGCATTGCTCATTAAGGATTTGGTGTATGCTTGTGCAGCTTCTAATCTTTCATAAGGTACATATCCTAAAGCTGGATCTTTAGTCATCATTGCATTTTGTTCCATCCATCGTTCCATACCATCTTCACGCTCTTCAGTACCTTCTTTTTCAAACTCATCATGTTCTTTCTCTGTTCGATTATTTTTGCAAGCAATTGATAACATCAATAAACAAAATACCCCAAAGTGTAGTAATCTCTTCATAAATTATAAGCTTTACAATTAGAAAGTTTAAGCAGTAAATTTATACTTTTCAAGCTAATAACTGTTATCTTGTTGTACTAAGTTTTTGTTTTTTTAGAAAAAAACAGTTATGGCAAGATTATTGGATTAAATTTTAAAAATAGAAGACCATGAAATCGATTAAAATGGCGTTGCTTATAATTTTTACAATTGTTGTAAGTGTTACCCATTCACAAACTAAAACTGTCAATAAATTAATGGCTTATAGCCGTGCAATTACTGGTGGGGCTCAACAGGTAGATGAAAATGGCAAAGCCATTGATAATAATAGGTATCTGTACGATATTTATTTAGAAACAAGCAGCAAAATAAAGCCAATAGTAACGGCATTGTGGATTAAAGGTCAACCTTTTCAGGTACAAATTGTGGCCGTAAAAAAGCTACCTGTAACACTTTTAGTAGAAAAAAGAAAAATCGTTTTAGTAAAGAAATCAAACCAATGTGTTTGGCAACTTTTACTAACACCCGATAGTTCACAAAACGCTTCCAAATCCAATGCAGATAAGAATTTACAGTTAAATGAAGTTGTTTGCAAACTAAAAGGAAGCACTAAAAATGTACTTTTGAAAAAAATAACTGAACTACCAACAATAATGACTGAATAACGTTTCCGTAAATATTCTGAAACTTTTTAAAGAGGTTACTTTACTTTGTGAAAAATACCCGAGTAGATGCTAGAACCCTGGAAAACCGGTAAAGTAATTAGAATTGAAAATGAAACGCCTACAACCCGTAGAATTTGGATTGAAGTTGCAGGAACTAACAATTTTGAGTTTAAAGCTGGTCAATTTGTAACCCTTGATTTACCTATTCACGAACAAAAAAATAAACGCTGGAGAAGTTATTCGATTGCTTCAGCTCCAGATAAGAGTAATGTGATTGAATTAATTATTGTTTATTTAGAAGGCGGGGCTGGAACCACCTATATTTTTAATGAAATAAGCGTTGAATCAGAACTAAACTTGCGTGGGCCACTTGGTAAATTTATTTTACCAGATGAAATAGATAGCGACATTTTCTTAATTTGTACTGGTACTGGTATTGCTCCTTTTAAGTCGATGGTAGATTATATTTCCAAGAATAACATACCTCATAAAAATGTTCATTTAATTTTCGGTTGTCGAAAATTTACAGATGCTTTATATGAGAAAGAATTAGAAGAGATACAGTCAAAGCATACCGGCATTTATTATCATCCAGTATTTTCAAGAGAGCATGAAGTGCCAACAGGCAAGTATAAAGGTTATGTACACACAGTTTATGAACAGCTTATACTAGAAAACAAGCAACCTGCACGTTTCTATTTATGTGGCTGGAAAAATATGATTGATGAAGCTAAGGAACGAATTTTGGCTTTGGGTTACGATAAAAAGGCCATTCATTTGGAGATTTATGGATAACCTTATTTCAAGCTGAATTGTTTTGAATGAAAAAGAATCAATTTAAACAAATGCTTCACTTTTTTTACAGGAATTGTTTAGTTGCCTGCTGCAATTAAGTTAGGCGATTCGAAAAATTTTGGGTTTTCAGTTATTTTTCTTTTGGTTGGTATTCATTTTTTTATTAGAAGCATTACCTTACTGTTTGCGGCATATATACAACTGAGTTTTGGTAAAAAATGCCCGCCATTGCAGTTGTAACGGCAGGCATTCTACGTATTTTATTCTTTTTCTACTGATTATACGATAAAGACAAACAAAAGAAACACAGAAAGCATCATAGCCACAAACATCACCATCATAAGAACCATCGGCATTCTTTAGAAAAAAGAAGAAATTGATCCTATATAAAACTACATTACTGCTTTTAGTACCAAATCTTTAATACTACTTAGTGCTACTCTTTCTTGTTGCATGCTATCTCTGTAACGAATGGTAACAGTATTATCTTCCTTAGTTTGGTGATCAATGGTTACACAAAATGGCGTACCAATTGCATCCTGCCTTCTGTAACGTTTACCAATTGCATCTTTTTCTTCATAAAAACATTTAAAAGAAGACTTACATTCTCTCATTAATGCTTCTGCAATTTCAGGCAATCCATCTTTCTTTGTTAAAGGAAGAATAGCCAATTTTACAGGAGCCAATTTTACAGGAATATGCAATACTGTTCGGCTATCGCTTGTACCATCTTCTTTTGCTATAACTTCTTCTTCATAAGCATTGGAAAGAATCAGTAAAAACATCCTGTCTAAACCAATAGAAGTTTCTACAACATAAGGCACATAGTTGCCATAAGGTTTGCCTGTTGCAGGGTCTACATCATTATCAAAATACTGTTGTTTCTTTTTGCTAAACAACTGATGTTGTGTTAAATCGAAATCACTACGACTGTGAATACCTTCTACTTCTTTAAAACCAATAGGAAACTCAAATTCAATATCACAAGCTTCTTTGGCATAGTGTGCCAGTTTAATATGATCATGATAACGGTATTTATCAGCAGGTAACCCTAAACTCAAATGCCACTTTAAACGCTCTTCTTTCCAAAATTTATACCACTCACCTTCTGTACCAGGACGAACAAAGAACTGCATTTCCATTTGTTCAAATTCCCTCATTCTGAATATGAACTGACGTGCAACAATTTCGTTTCTGAAAGCTTTACCAGTTTGTGCAATACCAAACGGAACTTTCATTCTGGCTGTCTTCTGTACATTCAAAAAGTTCACGAAAATACCTTGTGCAGTTTCAGGACGTAAGTACACAATATTATCATCTGGATTATCGGCAGCAACTGCACCAAACTCAGTTTTAAACATCAGGTTAAACTGACGAATTTCTGTCCAGTTGGCTGTACCACTTACAGAGCAGGTTATTTTGTTGTCATCGATTAATTTTTTTAAGCCAACATAATCAACTTCAGCTTCCAATTTCTGCATTTCATCTAACAAAGCATTCTTTTCTGTATCAGATAATGTATCTGCAAAGCCTTCAATTAAATGATCTACACGATAACGTTTTTTGCTATCCTTATTATCAATCATTGGGTCGCTGAAATTATCAACATGCCCACTCGCCTTCCAGGTTGTAGGATGCATAAAAATAGCAGCGTCAATACCCACAATATTATCATGCATTTGGGTCATGCTCTTCCACCAATAATCACGGATATTTTTTTTGAGTTCACTTCCATAAGGGCCGTAATCGTAAACGGCACTTAATCCATCATAAATTTCACTTGATGGAAATACAAAACCATACTCTTTGGCATGGGAAATAATTTGCTGGAATTTATTATCTTGTTGAATGCTCATAATGGCGGCAAACCTAACGAAAAAGGAGAAATTAAGAACGCAAACAGTAGATTAAGCAATTTTCACTTGAGGATAATTATGCTCCAACTCTTTAATACGTTGTTGCAATTTTTCGTTTTGAACTTCCAATTTCAATATTCTAGAGTGGCTGCGGGCTATTTCAGTTTGCTAATCTTTTACCCTTGTTTTAATACTTTTAGCATAAAATGTTTTTACACCAAATACAAATAACACCAATGCTATAAGGGCTATAATTACGTAAATGGCTGGCTTAGCTAATAAAAGTATCATGGTATTGATTTTATAGGATATAGAAGCGATAAAACTCGTTTATCAAAACCTTTAACGCACTATTGAAGCTTATTATTGTTTTTGTGCCTATCGATATCTCGAATATTCTTTTTCTCAAAATTTTTTGCCAAAGCATCCGTAAGATTAACCCCTGTTTGATTGGCTAAGCAAATCAATACCCACAACACATCGGCCATTTCATCGGCTATTTCTTTGCCTTTATCACTTTCTTTAAACGATTGTTCGCCATATTTTCGAACCATTAAACGAGATAGTTCACCCACTTCTTCCATTAAAATACCCAGATTGGTTAATTCTTTGAAATAACGAACGCCAACTGTTTTTATCCATTCATCTACTTGTTGTTGTGCTTGTTCTATGGTCATAACTTATGTTTGATTACACGAATTTAACGAATGTCAACGGTCGATAGTCGACAGTCAGCAGCAATCTGTTGACTATAGACCATTGACTGTTGACCATTCTTCTACTCCCTATTCTTACTATCTATCACTATCGTCACTGGCCCATCGTTTAAAAGCTTGACTTTCATATCGGCTCCAAAAACACCAGTTTGAATTTTTTTGGTCAACAGTTGTTCTAATTGAGCAATCATTTTTTCATACATGGGTATGGCAAAATCGGGCTTACTTGCTTTTATATAAGATGGTCGATTTCCTTTTTTGGTAGAAGCATGTAAAGTAAACTGACTGATAAGTAAAATATCGCCACCAATATCTAGCAAACTTTTGTTCATCACTTCTTGTTCATCATTAAAAATTCGCAGGTTGATGATTTTGTTGCTCAGCCATTCAATATCTTCAAGTGTATCGGCATCTTCAATACCCAATAAAATCATTAATCCATTGTTAATTGCTCCAACAATTTCATTGTTTACCTGAACAGATGCTTCTCTTACACGTTGTATAACCACTCTCATGAATTACATTTAATTTTATGGCATGAAGATAGATATTACCAAAGAAATCATTTTTAAAACAGCTCGTAGTGGTGGTAGTGGCGGACAAAATGTAAACAAAGTTGAAACCATGGTAGAAGGCAGATGGCATGTTGAAAATTCTACAATAGCAAATGATGAAGAAAAAACATTGATTACCGAAAAACTAAACAACAGAATTACTGCCGATGGATTTTTACTGGTAAAATCGCAAGAAGCTAGAACACAAATAAGCAACAAAGCAATCGTATTGCAAAAAATGAATGAACTGGTCAATGCTGCTTTGCATAAAAAGAAAAGTCGTATTGCAACCAAAATACCAAAAGCAGTTATTGAAAAAAGAATTGAAGGCAAGAAAAGAAATGCCATTAACAAGCAAGGCAGAAAAAGACTGAAACCGGGAGATTATTAAATGAAAAAACATACCGTCTGTATTATAGTATTCATGTTTTTGTGCTGCCCGATATTGTCGATGGCACAAGGCCCTGTAATTCGTTTTCACTTTAAACATACAGTGGGTAATAAGCCATTGGTGTTGCTTGAAGAAACCTATCAAAACCAATTTGGTGAACCTTTTACCGTAAATAAATTCAGGTATTATATTGCTGATTTGGTGCTAAAAGGGATAGATAAAAAAATTACTGTTTGGAAAAAGCCCAGATTAATTGATGAGGCTGATTCTGCTTCTAAATTATTTGTTATACCCGTACAAAAGTTTCAAATTACTTCTATAGAATTTACCATTGGTGTTGATAGTATTTACAACGTAAGTGGTGCGCAAACAGATGATTTAGACCCCATGAAAGGTATGTTTTGGACATGGAATACCGGTTATATTTATGCCAAACTGGAAGGTCAGAGTGATTCATCTCATGCTCCATCAAACTATTTCAGCTACCATGTTGGTGGCTATAAAACTGGAGAAAATACTTTGCGAAAAGTAGTGCTTCAAATTCCAGCCAATACCAATAAACCATTGTCAGAGATAAATATTGAAGCAGATATTTTGAAATGGTTTTATGCAGAAAAAGATATTAAAATTTCCGCTTCACCACTTTGCCATCAACCAGGAGAACTAGCCATTAAGTTGGCCAACAATTATCAACACATGTTTCAAATTACCGAAATACAATAATGAAGTTTATTAAAGTCATAGCAGCCTTATTATGCTTCACTTTAATTGGTGCAGGCTTTATTACAATTGGCAAACATAAAACTACACCACTCAAATTTGTTGTGCCAAAAGGTTGGCCAAAACCAGTATATAACTTTAAAGAAAACCCTTTAACCGTTGAAGGATTTGAGTTGGGCAAAAAATTATTTTATGATGAACGCCTCAGCAAAGACAGTTCATTAAGCTGTGGAAGTTGCCACCAGCAATTCGCTGCTTTTGCAACCTTCGATCATAATTTAAGTCATGGCTACAACAACAGTTTCACCACACGTAATGCACCTGCATTACAAAACTTAGCATGGCAAAAAGATTTTATGGCCGATGGTGGTATCAACCATCTAGACGTACAGCCACTTGCACCCATTACTGCACCCAACGAAATGGCTGAAACTATAGAAAACATCATTCTCAAACTAAAAAAAGACTCCGCATACAGAGCAATGTATAAAGCTGCTTTTGGCGATGAAACCATCAATACCCAACGCACCATGAAAGCGTTGAGCCAGTTTATGCTCATGCTGGTAAGCAGCAACAGTAAATACGATAAAGTAAAACGTGGAGAAGACAGTTTCAATTTACCCCAAAGTTTAGGCTATGAAATATTTCAGCAAAAATGTATCAGTTGCCACAAAGAACCATTCTTTACCGATTTCAGTTTTAGAAATACGGGCATGCCTGTTGATAAAACATTGAATGATATTGGTCGAATGAAAATTACCCAAAGCAACAATGATTCTTTAAAATTTCGTGTTCCAAGTTTAAGAAATGTAGATGTAACCATGCCTTATGGTCATGATGGTCGATTTTTTAGCTTAAGCAATGTATTTGAACATTACCGTTCTAAAATGCAGCCCATTGCTACCACCGATTCTTTATTAAAAAACAAATTGTATTTATCCAATTTTCAAATAGGGCAGCTAACTGCATTTTTATATACCTTAACCGATACTACATTTTTAAAAGATAAAAGATTTGCACCACCAGGTTATTACACAACACCATTTATACACCAGCATTAAGGTAGAGTGCAAGACAATTATTATTGAACCACGGAGTTTGGGAGTTAAAGAGTTGCACTGAGTTATATTCGAAGCTCACAAAATTCCTCCGTGTTTACTTTGTGTTCTCTGTGCCTCTGTGGTAAAAAAAACCTCCATTATATTCAGTGAATCATTAACAAAATTCTATCCCTACTTTTGAGCAAATTAAACAAGCAGATTGAGCAACATTAAAAAACTGGCAAATCAAACGTTGTGGTATGGGATTAGTTCCATTGCTGCAAGATTTATTAATTACCTGCTTACCCCATACTTAACATTCAAATTCTCTGAAGCTCAGTATGGCGAAATGAGTATTGTATATGCATTCATTCCATTTATGAATGTGGTTTTTACTTATGGTATGGAAACTGCTTTTTTTAAATTTGCCAATACCGAAGACAAACAAAAAGTTTACAGCACAACCAGCATATCACTCATTGCATCTACGATACTTTTTTGTTGTGCATTACTTGCATTGCAGGGTCCTTTAAATACATTGTTGAAAATAAACGAACATCCCGATTATCTTTTATATGCCACAGCCATCATTGCTTTAGATGCATTGTCATCTATTGCATTTGCCAAGCTCAGGCAAGATGGAAGGCCAGTAAAATTTGCATCAGTAAGAGTAGGCAGTATTTTAATAAACATTGTCAGCATTTATTTTTTCTTAAGCCTTTGTCCAAATTGGATTGCACAAAATCCCAATCACTGGTGCAGCAGTTTCTTTAAACCCGATTGGGCAGTAGGTTATGTTTTATTGGCCAATGTTATTCAATCAGGATTAACACTTGTATTGTTAACAAAAGAATTTTTAGGCTTTAAATGGACCTTTGATGTAAAACTTTGGAAGCAAATGATGTTCTATGGTTTACCATTAATACTAGCAGGTTTTGCTGGTATGATTAATGAAACCTTCGATCGTATTATGCTCGGCTGGTGGGCACCTGTAGCTACAGAAGTTGCAGCAAAAGCAGAAGTAGGTGTTTATTCGGCTTGCTATAAATTATCTATTTTAATCACCCTAGCAGTACAGGCATTTAGAATGGGTGCCGAACCTTTTTTCTTTAAACAGGCACAAGAAAAAGATGCACAAAAAAAGTATGCCCGTGTAATGAAGTTTTTTGTTATTACACTTTGCTTTATGTTTTTAGCAGTTGTTTTATATTTAGATATCTGGAAGCAGTTTATTCGCAATCCAAAAATGTGGGTGGGTTTAAAAGTAGTGCCCATACTACTTTTAGCCAATATGTTTTTGGGTATTTATTATAACCTCAGTATTTGGTATAAGCTGGGTAATAAAACTATTGCAGGTGCATACATTACTTTAATTGGTGCAGGTGTTACCATACTCATTAATTATTTTTTCATTCCCCATTATAGTTACATGGCTTGTGCATGGGCAACATTTGCCTGCTATGGCAGCATGATGGTTATCAGTTTTATATGGGGACAAAAAGAATATCCCATTCCTTATGTATGGAAAAAATTGGTTGCCTATATGGTAATTGTTGTGCTGCTTTTCTTTATACACAAAGGCATTACCTACTTCTACAACCATGCATGGTTTAGCTTAATAATTGGCTCTCTACTGTTCAGCATTTTTACTTGGTTTATTTTACTGGTCGAAAAAAAGGAATTTCAAAAACTGCCTGTTATCGGAAAATATGTGAAGTGAGTTTTTGTAACTGGCTGTAGTATTTCAATTGAACTTTACTGGCAAGTTTATCCTGCTGGACAGCAGGGCACCAGTCAAAGTTCGGTACTTTGAGGAGCTTTTATTAAAGCGTATTTAAAGTTGCTGAAAGCAACAGAATACAACTAGCTGGAATAAGTTGTCAGTTTGAGCTTGTCGAAAACGGAGTCATAAAAGGTCTCAAAAAAAATCTCCCATTTTATATAAGACTTTAAACCCCTATTTTTTTACGTAGAACTACGTAAAAAAATCCGTAGTTGCACGCATGCACAATACAATAAACCAATTTCTGGAAATGAAATTACTGTTGTAGTTAAAGGATATGTGAAGTATAACGTATTTTTACAAGGAATAGGAACTTTATACAAGAAGGAAAAAAAATACCAATTAAAAATCGACAAAACTACTGGTAAAATAACTTCAATTTCTCAACTTTAATTTTGAACAATGGAAACAAAAATAATAGAAAATAGCGTAGTGATTTATTCAATTATTAGTTTAATAATCCTACTATCTTTAATTTTCTTCCTTGTTAAGTATTTCAGAAAAAAAAGTAGTTAACTATTTTAAACTGCATTCGACAAAAGCGAGGGTTTCTAAATTAGAAAATCCCCCTGAACTGGTTAAAAATATAAAGTTTGAAGATTTTTTTGGCGTCAGTGCAAATGCTGCTCCTAAATGGCTGGAGTGTATTGGTGAAGCACTTGGATTAAATTTTTTCCGAAATTTATCTACTGTTTTTGCCGAAGGAGGTGAAAGAGCTGCGAAGAAAATTCTTGGAGAAGTAGTAAAAAGGTATCTAGGTCCAGCAGCAGTTGTTGGAGTTGTAGCAACTTATTTATGGTGTATGTGGTAAAACTTTAAAAATATGACAACTTTAAAAATAATATTAGGAATTATAGTTTTAGGGATAATTTTATTTTCCTTATTTAAACTTTTTAAATCCTTATTCAGTAATAAACATAACAAATTAGGCATCGTACTTATTATTGTGTTAATAATTTTTGGTATAATTATATTAATTCCAAATTTATCTAAATTCATTTCTCTTTTTAAGTAGTTAGATTCAAAGTTTTTTGGAATAAAAAGGATTGAAAATTTTATTTTCAATCCTTTTTATTGTAACATTTCGAAGAATTATTTTTGTCAACAAAAGGTTTTAAATCAGTAAAGCTGACGGGTCAAGCCCCAACTATGAGTAGCTTACCCAACTCACCCTTCTACTTTAACTATTGATGAAGTTTGGGATTGTGCAAAAAGAGCATTAGGTGTAGGTCCTGGTAGTGTTCTAAGTATAGCTGGGCTTCAAGCTTTAGCTAAAGATGGAATTCAACAAGTTGTAATTACAATGTCGAAATGGTTAGCTAAGAAAGCAGGTTGGATTGGTGCTATTATTATGGTTGCAAATTTTTCATCTTGTGTATATGCCGAAGCTCATGATTAACAATTAGACCTCTTTCATAAATCCAAATTCAGATATGTTGATAAATATCAGATACTAAAGTTTGTTGCAATTTCGTATAACAAATATGCATTGGATAACCATACAAAATTTGCCTGATGAACGTTTTCAAAGATTAACAGGTGTTAAAAGAGCCCCAACTGAGAGTAGCTTACCATCTAATCAACTGGGCGTCAGGCTGTGCCTACGCCCTTTTTCTTGGTAGCATTTGCTACATTGGCACAATTCTTTTTAGGCAATGTATTCAAATATAAAGCCAAAATATTAGCCCACTACTCAATCATTAATTTGTAACCCCAACCAATTGTAGCTTCTAATCTAATCAACTGGGCGTCAGGCTGTGCCTACGCCCTTTTTTAAGTAGCATTTGCTACACTAGCACAATTCCTTTCAAGCATTGTCTCCCAAGCACAAAGCCAAAATATTGGCCTTCTACTCAATCATCAACTTGTAACCCTTGCCATGTACATTAATAAATTTAATGGTGGTATCGTCGCTTAATTTCTTGCGTAGCTTAGACACCAGCATGCTACTAATAATGGTTGCAGAATGATTTGATTGATTACCTATTCACCATTTAAATCGGATAATTGACTATTATCAACTTCTCTAAATTAAGTGATAACAATAAAGGCTGGTTTTGTAATTAGCTTTTAAAAAACAGAACTGCCTTGTTGTAAATGGTTTAACATGTAAAATATGAAAAAAAACATACATCAATGGTTCGGGTTATAGCTTATTTATTTACATAAGGGGTTATTCCAAATAAAAAAGAAGCTGCTTTTTTAAAACAGCCTCTTTTTTATTTTAATGATGTGCTTCGCTATTTGCAGAATTTTTATGAGTGGAAGAACTTGTATCTTTTACAGCATGATTAGAACCCTTACCAGCAGCTTCATGGTGTTCAGATGCTCCTGCTGCATGATGCCCGCCACCAGATGCTTTGTAGTCGCCATGACATTGCATAAATAACATCAATATACAAAAAACCGCCGCAAAAGAAGTAAATGCAGTTAATGTAAACTTTTTAGTATCTCCTTCAAAATGTTGTGCCATAATAGTTGGTTTTGAGGCGGCAAGATAAATGAATTTCAGAATTTTTAAAAAGTAGAGTTATACATATTGCATGAGTTGTGCAATTATATTGGCATCGGGGCAATTTTTTAAATATTTTTCTCTTTGGGTAAACGCACAAACACCCGGGTAATCACCTTCTTTTAACTCCATATCTTCAATAATTTGAAAATGCAAATGTGGTGGCCAATGACCATTTTCAGCTGGCTCTCCAAAATGAGCTATTGTTTCTCCCTGCGATATAAAACGACCTTTGTGTAAGCGTTCTAAATCTTTTAAACTAAGGTGACCGTATAATGTATGAAACTGAACAGTATCTAACTGATGTTGTAAAATAATGGTTGCTCCATAATCGCCATATTGATTGTTAAAAGCAAAGCTGTGTACTGTGCCACCAATAGGGACAGAAACAGGTGTACCAGCTTTACCCCAAATATCTAAACCCAAATGTAACCGTCGAGGTTCGTTGCCATCGAACACTTCACTTCTTGCATAAATGGTTCTATGTTCGTTGTAACCACCAATACCATATAATGCATTGGCTGCAGCTAATTGTTGGTTGATGTAGTTAGAAAAAAGGGCAGTATCTTTTAAGATTGCTGGTGTTAAAGTGGTGTTGCTTTCGGTAAGATTGAGCTGTACCAATTTATCAGTTGCTGCATCGAAAGGAACCAGTTTTGTAAATACTTGCTGATGTTTGAGTAAAATATCTGCTAACATGAAGTAAAAGTAATCACTCTTTGAACCTATACCATAATAAACTTTTTCGTAAAAAAGCAAATTTGAAATTGTAAATTTGAGAAAACTCAGGTCATGGAATACAATACAAAAAATTTACTCACTTTACCTACAAAAGAAAAAATAGCTTTGGCTTAGGCACTATGGAGTGGTGTGGAAGATGAAATAAACCCTACGAATGAAGAAATTGCTTTCGCTGAAGAGCGTTTCGCATTGCATAATGCAACAAAAGAAGGATTTACAATTGAAGATCTAAAGAAATATATTCATGCAAAACATGGGTTTTGAAATTATTATCAGACCAATAGTTTTCTTGGATGCAGCAATCATGTATTACTGAAGACCAACAAAAAGGCTTGGGTAATCAATTTTATAAATATTTTTTATTAGCTCTAGAGAATATAGAAACAAAGCCATTTACTTATTCGTTTGTTAAAGATCCTGTAAGAAGGTGTAGAATACAGAAGTTCCCTTACAAAGTATTTTATTTGATTAGCGAAAACTATATTTTCATTATTGGTTTATCTCATGCCAAAAGGAGTAATGCAGTTATAAAGCGTCGATTAAAATTAATCTAGTAATTTATCTCCTTACAAAGAAATCTTTTGTAAATATCATACTATTTGCTCAATAAAGTTATACTGCTGAGCATAGCAGGGATTGAAGTGAATACCCCACGACGAAGGAGGGGAGTAGCAACGAAAAGCCCTATACCGCTGTTGAAAAAGGTAAAAAAGCCAATGCTTCTACAACTTATTTAAATGGCTGGTGTTAAATCAGGCAGCCAAAAATGGTCAATCCTTATCTTCGCAGCGTATGACAAAGTTTGCACATGATACAATAGTGCCCAACAGTGAAAGTAATTTGAGTAAGAAGCAGCAGGTTGCTTCGATGTTTAATGATATTGCTTTCAGGTACGATTTTTTAAACCGTTTTTTAAGTGTTGGAATTGATGTTCAGTGGCGTAAAAAAGCCATTAAACAATTGGCTGAATTGAAGCCTCAGCAAATTTTAGACGTGGCCACAGGTACAGCTGATGTTGCTTTACTTACCCATAAAATATTGAAGCCGGCAAAAATTATTGGTATTGATATCAGTGAAGCCATGCTTGATTTTGGCAGAAAAAAAATTGCTGAACAAGGCTTGCAACAAAGCATTGAATTACAAACTGGCGATAGCGAAAACATTGCGTTTAATGATAATGTTTTTGATGCAGTAACCGTTGCTTTTGGTGTGAGGAATTTTCAGGATTTAGAAATGGGTTTGAGGGAAATGTTACGGGTATTAAAACCAGGAGGTAAATTGGTAGTTTTAGAGTTCTCGAAACCTAAACAAATTGCCTTTAAAGGCGTATATAAGTTGTATATGAATACGATTGCTCCGGGTTTTGGCAAAATGTTTGCAAAAAATAAGGAAGCATATCAATATCTTAACGGCTCAATTCAAGCTTTTCCTGAAGGGCAGGCATTATTAAATATTATGCAGAAAGCTGGATTTACGAAAACTTATTTAAAAAAGCTTACTTTAGGAATATGTACCATTTACTGCGGAAGCAAATAATTTTTTGTGCTGTTTTTTCTTTGTTTGCAATGACTGCAAATGCCCAATACAAAGAATGGAACAGACCAGACCACGATGAAGTACCCTTTTACTTTGGTATGACACTGGCTTACAATAACAGCTACTTAGCAGCTACCAAAAACCCCAAATTTACGAATGATGACAGTATTATGGGTATTCAGCCAGGAGCCAGTGGTGGCATTGCTTTAGGCTTAATGGCAACATTAAAATTAAACTATTGCTGGGAAGCAAGATTTAACCCTCAGTTAATTATTGGCGGGGCAAAATACTTTACCTACCAAACCAATTATCCTTTTAGAGAGGATAAAAAATTATTGCCATCTACGATTATGAGTTTTCCTTTTCAGTTTAAATTAAACTCTGAACGATTGAATAATTTTAGAACCTATGTTTTATTTGGGTTTAAATATGATATAGATTTGGCAAGCACATCGGCACAACGAAATGCAGAGGAATTAGTAAAGCTGAAGAAAAATGATTTTGCATTGGAAGCTGGTATTGGCTTTAATTTCTTTTTGCCTTTTGTAACGTTTAGCCCCGAGTTGAAATTTAGTTATGGCTTAACCAATATACACAGCAGAGATGCTGCTTTGAAATACTCAAGTGTATTTGATAAAATACAATCTAGAATGATTACTTTATCCATTCATTTAGAAGATTAATTTTTAAATTAAAAGCTACCTTTGTATGAACGAGTTAATTGAAAAATTGAGAACAGAAGCTGGTTTAACACCAGAACAAGCTGCTAAAGCCATTGAAACCATTGCTAATTTTGTAAAAGAAAAGTTTCCAATGTTGGGCGGTGCCGTTGATAATATTTTTGGTGCTGGTGGGGAGTAATTTTTACTACTTAGGTAAGCTGGAAACAAAGCATTATCAAAAAAAATTTTCAAAAACCTTAGTGTAGCTGCTTAAACCTGTTACTTAGTAGTAAAAAATCATTTCGGCTTTCAACTTGCTAAAAGCTTTTCAACAAGCAAAAAATATTGCAACAAAAAAGTACAACTGGCAGTTCAATGATTGCCCGAGCAACTGAATTTTTGTAGTAACTATTTTGTAAGAAACATACTGTGCGTTTTTCTGTAATAAGATACAACAAAACATACGGTAAGAGGTAAATGGATAATACATGCAGCCAATAGATATCACCCAATTGGCAGAAAATAGACTGTTTAATATATTCTCTTTAAAAACACCGGTAAATACAGAACTTCTAAACGTTTTACTCTTCGACAACAATACTTTTTCGGCCCAACTTTTTCTCAATTGTATAAATAGTATCTTATGAATGAAATGCATAAAATAAAAGCACTGATACAAAAGAAATTGTTCACTCCATTACCATCACATTTCTAAAACAAAGTAACAGAATTAACGTAAGTAAAATTTTCATCTAAGTCCAAAAGCCTATTGTTTCTAAATTATAATTGCTCAACAACAAAGCAATAATGTCAATAAACGGAAGCCCACCAATTGCTTTGAATAACGGGCGGACTATTTGCAGCTCTTAAAAAACGATGAATAAAATTTTTCATCGTCCTGAAAATAACTATCTCATACTTATTCTATAACTTTCATGTATGAATTTATCATACATACTGAATGAATATGCAGAAGAACGGGAAAATTATTTCCGTGCAGTATCGCCACCCATTGTACAAACATCGAATTTTGCTTTTAAAACAGTTGATGATTTTCGTAAAAGTTTTGAAGATGAATACAGTACATGGTTGTACAGCAGGGGCTTAAACCCAACTGTAGAAATACTCAGAAAAAAATTAGCAGCATTAGATAATGCTCAAGATTGTTTGGTTTTTAATAGTGGTGCAGCAGCTATTTTTGCAGCAGTATTGGCCAATGTAAAAAGTGGTGATCATATAGTTAGTGTACAAGGTGTATATACATGGGCAAGGAAAATGTTCGAAGAGATTTTACCTCGTTTTAATGTAGCACATACTTATATTGATGGAACGCAAATTGATAATTTTAAAAATGCCATTCAGCCAAATACAACAATCATTTATTTGGAAACACCCAACAGCTGGACGTTTGAATTACAAGATTTGAGGGCGGTAGCAGCATTGGCAAAAGAAAAAAATATTGTTACCATTTGTGATAACAGTTATTGTACACCATTGTATCAAAAGCCAATTGAATCGGGCATCGATTTAAGTTTACAATCGGCCACAAAATATATTGGCGGCCATAGTGATGTTGTTGCTGGTGTGTTAAGTGGTAGTAAAAAAATGATTGAAAAAATTTTTAATGGCGAATACATGAATATTGGCAGCGGTATTCAGCCATTTAATGCTTGGTTATTAATTCGTGGGTTGAGAACATTGCCCATTCGTTTGGAAAGAATTACCAAAACAACTGAAACAGTGCTTAACTTTTTAAAAAACCATCCACAGGTAGAAGATGTGATTTTTCCATTCGATAAAAGTTTTGCTCAGTACGAGCTGGCAAAGCAGCAGATGACAGGAGGTTTGGGTTTATTAACATTTATTGTTAAAGCGAAATCCGTTGAGCAAATTGAACTATTTTGCAATCAGCTACAACATATTTTAATGGCTGTAAGTTGGGGTGGTTACGAAAGCCTTATTATTCCCAAATGTGCTGGAATAAAAAGAGAAGAATTTGATACCAACAACAAATGGCATAGAAGTTTAAGGCTGTATGTAGGACTAGAAGAGCCTGAATATATTGTGAACGACCTTAAAACTGCTTTTGCCGGTATATAGGCTGCTTTGTTGCTATAAATTTTAAATGGGTTGGATTGTTTCTATTATTTTTGTTATGTTATGAAATATATACTTACGCTTTTAACAGCTTTTGCTGCAATAGGTGCATATGCACAAAATGCTGGTGGAAAATGGGATTTACGCAAATGTGTAGATTATGCCATGAAAAATAATATTTCTGTTAAGCAGGCCGAAGTACAGGCAAGAATTACTGCTTTACAACATCAAGCCAATAAATTGGCGGTATATCCAACTGCAAATTTTAATAGTGGTGCAGGTTTACAGTTTGGTCGTTCGGTCGATCCAACAACTAACCAATTCACCACTACACAATTGATATTTAATACATTCAATTTTAATACTGGAATGACTGTTTATAATTGGGGGCGATTAAAAAATAATATTCAGGCCAGCGAACTTTCAACCAAAGCAGCATTAGCCGATATTGAAAGAGCCGCAAACGATATTGCTTTAAACGTAGCAATCTTTTATTTATCGGTACTGAGCAATAAACAGCAGGTAGAACTTACTCAAACACAAGTTAAACTAACGCAAGAACAATTAGATAATACCAGAAAAAGAGTGAATGCAGGAGCATTACCCGAATTAAATGCAGCCGAATTTGAAGCAAGACTAGCCAGTGATAGCAGTAATTATTATGTAGCCATAGGCAATTTTCAGCAAAGTGTGATTAACTTAAAAGCATTGCTTAACTTAAATATGGCAGATGCATTTGAAGTAGAAACCCCCAGTTTAGATAAGATACCAATTGATCCGATTGCAGAATTGGAACCTGCCAGACTTTATCAGTTGGCTTTAAACATGCAGCCGCAACAAAAAGTAAATGATCTGCGATTTAAAAGTGCTGAATATGCAGTTAAAGTGGCAAGAGCAGGCTTATATCCTGCAATTTCTGTAGGTGGTGGCTTAGCGACTAACTTTGCAAGCAGTACAAAAAAAGTAACAGGGTTTTCATTAGGCACGGCTGTACCCAATGGAACTTTTGTAAATGTTGGTGGCACCAGTTATAATGTATTGGAACCTACCGTTCAAATACAACAGGGACGTAAAACTTTTTCAGAAGTATGGGATGGTTATGGTGTGCAGTTAGATAATAACTTCAGACAAAACATTGGGTTTCAAATAAATGTTCCCATTTTCAATAATGGCAACGCTAAACTAAATGTTGAAAATTCTAAATTGCAGTTAAAGCAGGCATCATTGGCTAAAACTCAGGCGGATCAAAAGTTACAGCAAGATGTATATGCAGCCTACACCAATGCAGTTACAGCATTACAAAGGTTTAATGCAAGTGAAAAAACAGTACAAACCGCTGAACGTTCATATGACTTTGCCAAAAAAAGATATGAAATTGGATTAATTAATTCATTGGATTTAATAACCAACCAAAATAATTTATTGCAGGCAAAGTTGAATAGATTGACAAACCAGTATGATTATGTTTTTAGAATGAAATTGTTAGAATTTTATAAAGGGCAAGGACTGAAATTTTAAATTAAAATTAAATTTTTGAACAACGGCACAATAACAGCTTATTAAAGAGCAAAAGCTGATAACATAAATAAAGAAATTGTTAGTTATGAATAAGAAACTGATTTGGATAATTGTGATTTTGGTAGCCATAATTGGTACACTGATTGGGCTAAAAAAAGCTGGCATAATTGGTAAAGAAGAAGGCAAAAAAGTAACAACTGAAAAAGCTGAAAAAAGAACCATTATTGAAACGGTTACAGCCAGTGGAAAAATTTCGCCAGAGGTTGAAGTAAAAGTGAGTCCGGACATTAGCGGTGAAATTGTGGAGTTATTCGTAAATGAAGGAGACAGTGTTAGCAGGGGTCAGGTAGTAGCTAAAATTTATGCTGATATTTATGTATCGCAAAGAGATCAGGCAGCTGCAGGTGTTGCACAAAGTGAGGCTGCTGAAGCCAATGCTACAGCTCAATTAAAAGCATTGGAAGCTAGTTTAGAACAGGCCAGAAAAACATACGACCGTCAGAAAAAATTATATGAAGAAAAAGTAATTTCTAAGGCGGAGTTTGAGCAAGCTGAGCAAACGTACAAAACTGCACAAGCAAATTATAATGCAGCTAAAGAAGGCATTAAAGGAAACCTGGCTGCCATACAAAGTGCAAGAGCCAATTTAAACAGGGTTAGTAAAGACATGAGCCGTGCTGTTATTACTGCACCAATGAATGGGGTTGTAAATATTTTAAATGTAAAGAAGGGAGAACGTGTGGCTGGTAATAGTTTTAGTATTGGTACAGAAATGATGCGTATTGCCGATTTAAGAAGTATCGTTGCGATTGTAGATGTTGGCGAAAACGATATACCCAAAGTAAATTATGGTGATACTGCTTTAATAACAGTAGATGCATACGGTAGTCGTAAGTTTAAAGGGTTGGTATTTAAAATTGCCAACCCCACAAGCAGTACGGCAAATGTATCAGCTTCTTCTACAGAGGTTACCAATTATAAAGTACATGTACGTTTATTGCAAGAAAGTTATCAGGATTTAATTGTGAAAGGTCGTCCATTTCCGTTTAGACCCAACATGAGTGCTACTGCCGATATACAAACTAAAACTCAAAGAAATGTATTGTCTGTTCCATTAGCAGCAGTTACCACCAGAGATAAAAAAGGCGATATTGTAAGTACAGAAAAAACTAGTTCAACATCATCAGATAAAGGAGGTGCATCAACAGAGGAAAAAGCAACAACCAATGTAGATGATATAGATGAAGTAGTTTTTGTATTAGGTGCCGATGGTAAGGTAAAAAAAGTAAAAGTAAAAACGGCTATTCAGGATTTGAATTATATACAGGTATTAAGTGGTTTGCAAGGAAATGAAGAAGTAATTACCGGTCCTTATACTCTATTAAGCAAAACATTAAAAGAAGGTGATAAAATAAAAGTTGTAACAAAAGATAATTTATACGAAGGCAAGAAAAAAGAATAGCTATTATAAGGCTTGGAAAATAGCATAAATTAAGGGTTGCTTTTAATTGTACAGTTACCGATGTAATGATGTCATTTGTTTTTTAAGCAAATGCAGGCAACTGGTCTACATTGGTTAGTTTTTTTGCCACTTAATTCAATAGCACGTATATCTTCTTTCAGTGAAACAATTAAATGCTATCGAGAGTGTCCTTTAATTTATGAGCCAACTTACCTGCCTGTAGCCGTTTGGCCTGTTATCGAAATAGAAATATTGGTTTTTTGCAACCTTTTTCATTAAGCTGAAAAACCGTTTAACGGCAGTACTATTGCCAATAATAATTTTCCTTTTTTTTTACAACTTTTTCTTTTAGTATTTAACATTTCCAACTCGTTTTTAAGTGCTGCATTTTCATGTAAATGGAGTAAATCATTCCACAATCTTTTTGGGTATATTCATCTTTTACAACACAATTGTAAGCTCCTTTTTTAGTAAGTTGATGGCAATTTTACATCTTCCCAGCTTGCGAAATAGCCACTACTCTTGCACCTGTATTAAGTGTACGAATTTTCATTAATAAGTATCTGCCTTTAAAATTGGGTGAAGAATAATCGGAAAATATATATATACTGTAAGAAATGTTTGGGCATAATCCAATTTTTTAACCTGATAATCATGGTTTAAACTTAATGTGTACTTTAGCAAAGAACTATACCAAGCGGGTCTTCTACAATAAATTTTTTGAATAGTCTTTGACCATTCTTACGATTGGATGTTGTTCAGTAACCAAGATTTTAGTGTCTAAATTGTACCTGACTTATTTTATGAAATTTTTTTTCAAAAGTGCACTTGTGTTATTGAGAAACACTGTTTTAAAACTCAATTTCATAGTTTACCTCTAGATGGTTAATTTCATTGCCATATTATGGGGCTTACCACTACAATTTTTTGGCTACTGCTTGCTTTTTTATTCTATGCGTATATAGGTTATGGCATCATTGCAGGCTTTTTTGCATTTATACATAGTATTTTTAAGAAACAGGCACACATTGTATTAGATAATAATTTACCCGAGCTTACACTAATTGTTCCAGCTTATAATGAAACTGATATTTTAGAGCAGAAAATAAAAAATACGCTAGCTTTAGACTATCCTTCAAATTTACTCAAATTGCTTTTTATTATTGATGGAAGTAATGATGGCTCTGAAAAAATTCTCAATCATTTTCCGCAGATACAAGTTTTGTTTCAACCCCAACGGCAGGGGAAAATGGCTGCCATTAATCGGGCAATGCAATTTGTGCAAACCCCAATTGTTGTTTTTTCAGATGCCAATACTTTATTAAATACAATTGCTTTAAGAGAGATGGTAAAGCATTATGCCAATAAAAAAATTGGTGGCGTTGCTGGAGAAAAAAAAGTAATGACCAATATTTCGGATAACCTGATTGGAGAAGGGGAAGGTTTATACTGGCAATACGAAAGTGCCATGAAACAAATCGACAGCGATTTTTACACTGTTGTTGCAGCAGCTGGTGAACTGTTTTCTATAAGAGCCAAGCTATTTAAAATTTTACCCAACGATACAGTGTTAGACGATTTGGTTTTGGCCGTAAACACCTGCAAGCAAGGCTATAGAATTGCGTATGAAAAAAATGCCTATGCGATAGAGGCTCCCTCGTTAAACTTAAAAGAAGAACGTAAAAGAAAAATTAGAATTGCTGCTGGTGCTGCACAAGCAGTTGCAAGATTGGGTATTTTACCTTCAGCCACCAACTGGCTGCTTAATTTTCAATTTTTTTCCCGAAGAATTATTCGTTGGTTAATAAGCCCGGTTTCTTTGCCTGTTATTTTCATTTGCAATGTAATGATGGTGTTTTACTTTAAAGCACCTCAATTATATCAGTTAATATTGTTGCTGCAAATCATATTTTATGCAATGGCTATTGGCGGTTGGTTAATGTATAAATTAAATAGAAAAAGTATTGTTCTATTTGTACCCTTTTATTTTGTTTTTATGAATACCTGCATGCTGGCAGGGTTTTTAAAACAAATTTTTTATAAGCAGCATATAGCTTGGGAAAAGGCCAAAAGGGTAAATATTATTGAAACATAAAAAGCAATAACAATTACTTATCTTCAATTCAAGTATTTTTGCTGGTGTATGGAAGTAACAGAGCAAATGGTAGATAAACTGGCACACCTTGCTAGGCTTAGTTTTAGTGATGCTGAAAAGCAAGCAGTAAAGCAGGATTTACAAAGTATGATTGTTTTTGTAGAAAAATTACAAGAGTTGGATACAACTGGTGTACAACCTTTGTTGCATATGGGCAATAACACCAATGTTTTGAGAAGCGATGTTGTAAAAGGCAGTGTTACCAGAAAAGAAGCATTATTAAATGCTCCTATAAAAGATGAACAGTTTTTTAAAGTACCTAAAATAATTAAGAAATAATTTTAAAAAGGTTATTCATGAACGCAATTATTCATTTAGAAAATATTCAGAAAAATTACTTCATGGGTAATCAGGCAATCCCAGTACTAAAAGGTATTTCATTAGATATTTTTAAGAATGAGTATGTGGCATTGATGGGGCCAAGCGGTAGTGGTAAAAGCACATTAATGAATATTTTGGGTTGTTTAGATACACCAACTGGTGGTAAATATGTATTAAACAACAACGATGTAAGTAAAATGGCCGATGATGCTTTGGCCGAAGTGAGAAATACAGAAATTGGATTCGTTTTTCAACAGTTCAATCTATTGCCTAGGTTAAGTGCCGCCGAAAATGTGGCTTTACCCTTAATTTATGCAGGTATCAATAAAAAAGACAGAATGGAAAGGGCAATGGAGGCCCTTAAAAAAGTTGGGTTAGAAGATAGAAGTCATCACAAAAGCAATGAGCTGAGTGGTGGACAAATTCAACGTGTTGCCATTGCAAGGGCATTGGTTAATAATCCATCACTATTGTTGGCCGATGAACCTACCGGTAACTTAGATAGTAAAACATCGGTAGAAGTTATGGAAATTTTTGGTAAAATACAGGAAGCCGGCAACACTGTCGTTTTGGTTACACACGAAGAAGATATAGCTAATTATGCCAAACGTGTGGTACGTTTAAGAGATGGTTTAATTGAAACCGATATTGTTAGAGAAAAAGCATTAGCTCATTAAAGCTTTTAAAGTGCAAATATTGGGGGAGAGTTTGTACTCTCCTTTTTTATTGGTGAACTATTCAAATTTACTTTTGTTGTTGCTTTACTTCCTTAATTAAACCAGTAGATTATTATGGCATTTAAAATATATACAAAAACAGGTGATACCGGTAAAACAAGCCTCATAGGTGGTACTAAAGTTGCAAAAAGTCATATTCGAATAGAAAGTTATGGTACAGTAGATGAGCTGAATTCTTATATAGGAGTGGTAAGTGATTACTTAACTGATGAGTATAGTAAAACTGTTCTAAAAGAAATTCAGGATAGGTTATTTACTGTTGGTTCTTCATTGGCATGTGACCCAGAAAAAGAACCATTGATGAAGTTACCTGATTTGAAAGAAACAGATGTGAATTTGCTTGAAAGCGAAATAGACCGCATGAACGAAGTGTTACCCCAAATGAAAAATTTTATTTTGCCTGGTGGTCATGTTGCAGTTTCTACAGCCCATGTTGCACGTTGCGTTTGCCGCAGGGCTGAGCGTATATGTGTAGCCATGCAAGAGGCAGATATGTTTATAGATCCTTTGGTTATAAAATACATCAACCGTTTAAGTGATTATTTATTTGTACTATCAAGATATATCGGATATTTGCAACATGTTGAAGAAATTGCGTGGAAACCAAGAATGCAATAACCCCATACTGTATAAAAGTTAAAATATAATGCAGTATGTTCTTTAATAATATCATTACAGTAGCTGTTAATTTAACTTGTATAACTCATCAGCCACGTTGTTTAGTTTGTATTTTACTGTTTACCAATGCCAAACAAGTAAAATCATACAGGGCAGTTACAAAGCATTTATTAAAGTTTAACTTGCAAAAAAGTAATTTTTTGGATTTAGTTATATAAAAGGGAAACTTTGTTTTTCTTTTATTATAGAATTTATGGGTAAAAATTTTCGCCTTACCGCCTCTTTCTTGTGTATTAGCTTTTTAAAGAAAACTGCTGTTTACCGGCTTTACGTGCAGGTAAATATGATGCAATAAATGCAACAACAAATATGGTGGCAATCACCAATATAAAATCAGTGAGATTGAGTTTTACAGGATAATAATCCACCACAAAACTTCCTGTACCCAGTTTTAGTAAATGAAAAGTTGTTTGCAACCAGCAAATAAATGTGGCCAATACAATACCTGCACCACCACCAACAGTTGCCAGTATAAATCCATTGCTTAAAAATATTTGTTGAATACTGCTGTTATCGGCTCCCATAGCTTTAAGTATGGCAATATCTTTTTGCTTTTCTAATACCAACATGGTTAAAGCTCCGATTATGTTAAATGCAGCAACTACAAGTATAAGAGAAAGAATGCCATAGATAATCCACTTTTCCATTTTCATAATGGCGTATAAGCTTTTGTTTTGCTCGTATCTGGTTTCTACTAAATAATTGCTGCCTAATTTTTCTTGTAATAGAGTGGTAATTTTTTTTGCTGCTTTATCGTTTGTTATATTTAGTTTAAGTTCGGCATAAGAATATTCGTTGGGCTGCATATCCAGCATAAATTGCATGAATGCCAGATTGGTGAAAATGTACTTATTATCAAACTCCTGCTGAATTAAAAATGTACCACTGGCATTAACATTAAACGAGTTAAATGCATCGTTTAAATTGTTTAAACTGGTTGCTTTTTTATTGGGTAAATAGAGGGTTGCTGCTTCTACACTTTGTTCTATATAAATGCCTGTAGCATTTTCGATACCAGCACCCATAACAATGCTTGGAGCAGTTACTGTACCAGTATTATATGTACCACGAATAATGTGTTCCTGAATATGATTTACTTTGGTAAAAGCATCATCCACACCTTTGACAATTACGGTAGTTTGGTTGTCGCCATTCTTCAATAAGGCTTTTTCTTCAGTAATTAAACTGTAGTGTGCAACACCATTGGTTTGTTGAATATTACTGAGTTGTTGGGGTGTAAGTTGTATTACTTTACCATTGGCTGCACTAATTTTTGCATCGGCATAAAAGTCGCCATATAAACCTTTAACTAAATCTTCAAATCCATTAAAAACACTCAATACAATAATCAATGCTGCAGCACCCACGGTTATGGCAACAACGCTGATCCATGCAATAATATTAATTGCGTTGGTACTTTTTTTAGATTTAAAATATCGCCATGCAAAGAGGAGGTTCAAGGAGTTATTTAGTTTTTAGTTTGGAGTTGATGGAGTTTACAAGTTGATAGTGTTGGAAATTTGAAAAATTTAAAATGGTTATTATAGTTAGTTTTAATTAAAACCTCTCTTCAACTTTTATAACCTTAGTCAACTCTATCAACTTTATATACCTTTTCTACTTTATATACTTTTTCTACGCTTCCCCGCCTTTCTTTTCTTCTTCAATTTTCTTAAATACTTGTTCCATTTTAAACACATAGTCTAAAGTGTCATCTAAATAAAAATGTAGTACAGGAATACGACGAACATGGTGTTTAATTCTGTCGGAAAGCTCTTTTTTTATTTCCCAGCTTTTGGCATCAATTTTTTTCATGGCTGCTTCTATTTGAGGAATCTGAAAAAAGCTGAGGTAAATTCTTGCTTCCAGCAAATCGGGTGTAACTTTTACTGAAGCAATAGAAACCATGCCACCATCTATCATAGTAAGGTTTAACCTTCTGAAGATCTCATTTAATTCATCTTGTAAAACAGCAGCTACCTGCTTTTGTCTTTTTCCTTCTACCATAATCATTCAATTTAAAGCTGTAAAAGTAACACTTTGATGGCTGATAGTGGTTACAATGTATAAATGCTAAGCGTTTGTGCGTTACTAGATCTTATTTTATTTCTTCTGCATCAAACCTATCAACACGTTGTATACCATGTAAATCTTTTAAACGGCTTACCAATTCTTCCAGTTCTTCTTTATCGTGTACAAATACTTTTATGGTACCTTCAAAAATGCCTTCACCACTTTCAATGGTTAAACCAGCAATATTGATTTTTAAATCGCCACTGACAATATTGGTTATTTTATGAATAACACCCACATCGTCTAAACCCACAATTTTTAAACCTGTTAAGAAAGAAATTTCTTTATTCTTGGCCCATTTGGTTTTAACAACCCTGTGTCCATAGTTGGCTAATAATTGTGTGGCGTTGGGGCAGGTTGTTCTGTGAATAATTAAGCCCTTACCAGTACTCACAAAACCAAATACATCATCGCCAGGAATGGGGTTGCAGCATTTAGCCAATGCATATTGAATTTTATCGCTGCTTTCACCAAAAATAATAAGCTCACTTTCTTTTTTGCTGTATGTTTTTTGGTGTTCAACTAAATTTTCAGGTACAATTATCTTGGGTTTTGGATGCTCCAGCCGATCTCCCAAAACCTGAAATTCTTTAAGCTCTTTTAAATCAATATTTTTTGTAGCTATCTGATAAAATAAATCTAAATGTGAATTCAGTTTATAAAACCCAGCCACTTCTTCAATATTTCCACTGCTGTAAGCAGCACCCATGCCTTCCAGCTTCTTTTGCAAAATGTATTTTCCATCATCAGCAATCTTCCTTTTTTCTTCACGAAGGGCATCTTTTATTTTACTTTTTGCCTTGGCGGTTACAACAATATTTAACCAATCTTCATGTGGTTTTTGTTTGTTACTGGTAATTATTTCTATTTGGTCGCCACTTCGTAATTTATGAGAAATAGGCACTAGTTTATGATGCACTTTAGCACCAATACATTTGCTACCAATAGCACTGTGAATGGAGAAAGCAAAATCTAAGGCTGTGCTGCCCATTGGCAACATTTTAACTTCACCTTTTGGGGTGTACACATAAATTTCTTCAGCTAAAAACGATGTTTTAAAATCATTTAAAAAATTTACACTATCGGTATCATCCTGTGCTAATACTTCACGTATTTGTCCAAACCACTTATCAAAACGATCTTCTTCGCTGTTACCTTCTTTGTATTTAAAATGTGCAGCCAAACCTTTTTCAGCAATTTCATTCATCCGTTTGGTACGTATCTGAATTTCTACCCATTTACCCTGAGTTCCCATTACCGTTGTATGTAAAGCTTCGTATCCATTACTCTTTGGATTGCTTAACCAATCTCTCAAACGTTCAGGACTTGGATTGTATTCATCTGTTATAATACTATATACTTTCCAGCATTCTTCTTTTTCTTTTTCTGGTGCAGAGTTTAGAATAATTCTAATGGCAAATAAATCATATACTTCGTCGAAGCTTACGCCCTTCTTTTTTATTTTATTCCAAATAGAGTGAATGCTTTTTGGCCTGCCATAAATTTCAAAATTAAAGCCGCTGCTAATGAGTTTATCTTTAATGGGCCTTATAAATTCGTTTATATAACGGCTGCGTTCTCTTTTGGTTTCAGCCAATTTTTTAGCAATGTCTTTATACGCATCAGACTCCATGTATTTCATGGATAAATCTTCCAGCTCGGTTTTAATGCTATATAAACCCATTCTATGTGCCAATGGAGCATATACCCAAACAGTTTCACTGGCAATTTTTAATTGCTTTTCCCTTTTCATAAAATCAAGGGTTCGCATGTTATGTAAACGATCGGCCAGTTTTATTAAAATAACCCTTGGGTCATCGGTAAGGGTTAACAAAATTTTCTTGAAGTTTTCGGCTTGCTGAGAAGTATTGGTATCTATTACACTCGATATTTTGGTAAGTCCATCTACAATTTTGGCAATTTCGGTTCCAAATTCTCTCTCCACATCTTCTAAAGTAATATCAGTGTCTTCTACAGTGTCATGTAATAATGCACAAATGGTACTACGAACACCTAAACCAATTTCTTCAACACAAATCATGGCAACAGCAAGTGGATGTAAAATGTATGGTTCACCACTTTTTCTACGCATGGTTTTATGGGCTTCAACACTCATTTCGAATGCGGTACGAACCATTTCTTTATCGCCTTTTTTTAATTTAGGGCGTAAAGCTTTCAACAGGCTTCGGTATTGCCTTAAGATTTCTTTCTTTTCCTGTTCTTCGTCTAAATTGTATTTTTGAACAGGCAATTCACTAATACTATTGGGCTCTTGCATCATACAGTAACGAATATAAGAAAGTTTACGATTGGTACTTTTGGGGTATTTATATTGTTCCTTAATTCAACAGATTTGCTCATGCCATAGTTATTACATTTGCAACAATTATGAGCAATAGCGACAAGAAAAAAGTCTTTAATTTATCGTTATTACAAAGGGTATTTGCTTTTGTAGGTCCTTATAAACGTTGGTTTTACCTTAGTTTATTGCTGGCTGTGGTTATGGCTTTATTTGCTCCTGTTCGTCCATTACTTATTCAACTCACCATCAATAAAGCAACAGGGAAAATTGTTCATGCACCAGATTGGTTGAATTGGGTTTTATTTTCTAAAGACGTTAGTCAGCCTGCACAGTTTATTCTTTGGGTTACGGTTTTTCAAATTGTATTTATTATAGTCGAATCGGCTATACGTTTTACTTTTTCTTTTATCACAGCATGGCTAGGGCAACATGTGGTAAAAGACATGCGTGTAGCAGTGTTTAAAAAAGTAATGGGATTGAAGTTGCGTCAGTTTGATACCACACCCATTGGTACATTAACTACAAGAACCATTAACGATATTGAGAGTATCAACGACATTTTTAGCGATGGGTTGATTCCTATCATTTCTGATTTACTGGTGATTATTATTACACTAGCAACCATGTTGTGGATGGATTGGCAGTTAACCTTAATTGCATTGATTCCATTCCCGTTTTTAATCGTGGCCACTTATTATTTTAAAGAGAGTGTAAATGCCAGTTTTATACGTGTACGTAATGCTGTTGCTAGTTTAAATGCTTTTGTGCAAGAGCATATTACAGGTATGGCTGTTGTACAAGCATTTGCAGCGGAAGAAAGAGAGCTAAGCAAGTTTAATGAAATTAATAAAGAACATAGAAAGGCTAATGTGAAAGCCATTTTTGCCTACAGTGTTTTCTTTCCAGTTGTAGAATTGGTATTGGCTATTAGTACAGGGTTGGCTGTTTGGTGGATTGCTGATAAACAGTTGCAACCAGGGTTATTGGTGGCGTTTATTTTATACCTCAATCAAATATTTAGACCATTAAGGGTAATCGCTGATAAGTTCAATGTTTTGCAAATGGGTATGATTGCAGCAGAACGTGTATTTAAAGTACTGGATAATGAAGATGAGGAAGAAAAATTTGAAATTAGCAAGTCGGTAGTCGTGGAGTCGAAAAGATTAAATGGGGACATAAAATTCGAGCATGTTTCATTTGCTTATGTAGCGGATAAATACGTTTTAAAAGACATTTCTTTTCATGTAAAAGCAGGAGAAACAGTTGCATTGGTTGGTCATACAGGTAGTGGCAAAACTTCTATTATTAGTATCTTAAATAAACTCTATAAAATTCAGCAAGGCAATATTTTGATAGATGATAAGAATATAAACGACTATAATAATGATTTTATAAGAAGCAATATTGGGGTGGTTTTACAAGATGTATTTTTGTTTTCTGGTTCGGTAATCGACAATATTACGCTACGAGACCCTTCAATAAGTCGTGAACAGGTTATCAATGCAGCCAAAATGATTGATGTACATGATTTTATTATGCAGTTGCCCGGTAATTACGATTATCATGTAATGGAAAGAGGCAACACGTTGAGTTTAGGTCAACGCCAGTTGATTTCATTTATCCGAGCATTGTTGTACAATCCATCTATACTCATATTAGACGAAGCCACTTCATCTATAGATACAGAAAGTGAGCAACTTATTCAAAAAGCAATTGATACTTTAATAAAAGATCGAACTTCTATTGTAATTGCACACAGATTAAGCACTATACGAAAAGCCCATAAAATTATTGTGTTGGATAAGGGAGAGATTAAAGAAATAGGCAATCACGAAGAATTACTGTCTTTAAATGGATTTTATGCCAAATTGTATCAAATGCAATTCGACAAGTATAAACAACCAGTTACAATAAATTAAGTAAGAAAATTTTAATCAATTAACAGGTTATCAGTATTTTTTACTTTGTATTAGCTACATCTTTCTTGTAAAAAAAATCTTTTTCGTTATACACATTCACTTCCACATTTGGGAAATTTTAGGCATTTTTACAAGCATTGCAACCCAATTGCATCCTTTGCAAAAAGTGTTGCGTCAATAATCCAAATCCGTACAACAATGAAACATAATATTATTATGTTGCTAATGATGCTTGCTATTACTGTAGCAGTAAATGGACAACAAAAAAAAGGTTACATCTTTCAGTAAACCCGTTGTCCGTTTTAAAGCCCAGACGGCTTAAAGAGCAGGTCTTGGTTATTGCTCTAACAATCATTTAGAAATTTCTACAAAATATACTTCATTAAGTTAAAGCAATTTATTATAATGGTACAGGTTCAATGGTGTAAACGGTTTTAAATCAGTTACTTAGGTAAAATACATCATTAGCACTAATGAAGAAAAATACAACAGAGTTTTTGTAGGAGGTGAAGTAAGGTACAAAACCTATTTTTATAAGATGTCGCCAGCTTTACCAACACACAAACAGGTATGGTTACAAAAGATTACCAGTATAAAAAACATTACAATCGTTAAAGGCTTTGCAGTGATTACAGTTAAGCAGTTATATTTAGGCTATTTGAGCAATTGAGTTTACGGCAGGAGTGAACCTTAGAACAAAAAATGTACAAAGTGAAAATACACCTGCCAATTCAGCCATTGTACCAAAAGATATAGACTTTGGCGAAACGCCCAATTATCTAGACAATCATACTTCGTTTTACTTTCCGATTGGCGTATGGGTTATGTTCAGGTTGTAAAATGATTAACAGCATATTTGAAGCAGCAATTGTAGATTGCTGCTTTTTTGTTTTAAATTGCATTGTAATCTTCTAAAAATGGAGTATAAAAAACCTGAAGTGCCATTAAACATGCTTTCTGAACCCGAAATTGATGCTTTGTACGAAAAAGCAGAGATAGACTTATTGAGAGATGCTTTAAAACGTAGCCATAAAGAACGTTTCTTAATGATGACTTCCTTAATGAAAATGAATAACACTTTTCGTAAAGCTAAAATTACCTACACTCCCTACACTTTAAATAAATAGTCATGGATATTTATGACGATGAGTTCATTAATTTCTGGGTTTGCTTAAGTAAGTTCAACGTAAAGTATATAATGGTTGGTGGCTTTGCCACAAATATGAATGGATATCAACGAATTACTACTGATATTGATGTTTGGTTTGAAGACACGCAGGAAAATAGAGAAAACATGCGTTTAGCTTTTAAAGATTATGGAATGGGAGACTTTTTTATGTTAGCCACCATGCAAATAGTTCCTGGTTGGACAAATTTTCATTTGAATAATGGAGTAAGACTTGATTTATTGGTTGATATGAAAGGGTTAGAAGGATATACTTTTGATGAATGTTATCAAATGAGCAACAAAGCCGATATTGATGGAATAATCATTCCTTTTTTACACATCAATCACTTAATCATCAATAAAAAAGCAGTTAATCGTCCCAAAGATCAATTGGATGTCATTTACTTAGAAAAAATCAAGAAAATCAGGGAAGAAGAAGGGCTATAACCATAGAAAATTTTATTAAAATTCCATTTTCCAAATTCCTCAATTTCATGTTCAACCCCTTATCTTTGCCGCAAATTTAGAGATGGATATGGTGTTAAGAAGCATGAAATCTTTGCTGGTATTGGCTTTTAGCCTTTTTATAATTCTTTTTTCAACGAGTTTGCTTGCAAATGATTCTACAGAAAATCATGTTGCCGAACCCGCTGCTGCTCATCATGAAGCAAAAGAAGGTGGCTTTAACGTTACTGAAACTATTTTAGAGCACATTAAAGACGACCATAGTTGGCATTTGTGGGGTCATACTTCTATTCCATTACCAGTTATTTTGTATACTGATAAAGGAATTGAAACTTTTTCTTCTGCTAAATTGGTTGATGAACATCATGAACCAGTTGTATATAAAGGAGCTAATTATAACTATAAACTATTTGAAGGCAAATTAAAAGTTGCCAATGAAGACGGCACATTAAATGAAGAGTTATCTAAGAAGGTTTGGGATTTTTCGATTACTAAGAACGTAGCATCTTTGTTTGTTTCTGTATTTATTATCTTATTAATCTTCTTACCTGTAGGGGCCGCTTACAAAAAAAGAGGTGTTACATCTGCACCAAAAGGGTTGCAATCTTTTATGGAGCCAGTTGTTCTGTTTGTTAGAGACGAAATTGCAAAGCCCAATATTGGTCATAAGTATGCCAAATACATGCCTTTCTTACTAACTATTTTCTTTTTGATATTGGTAAACAACTTTTTAGGGTTAATTCCTGTATTTCCTGGAGGTGCGAATGTGAGTGGAAATATTGCTTTTACCATGACATTGGCAGTTGTAGTTTTTGTGGTAGTTAATCTCAATGGCAACAAAAGTTACTGGGAACATATTTTTTGGATGCCAGGAATGCATTGGAGTATGAAATTATTTCTTGCTCCAATTGAATTGATTGGTGTATTTACCAAGCCAATTTCATTGATGATACGATTGTTTGCCAACATTACGGCTGGTCACATTTTAGTCTTAAGTTTAATTTGTTTAATATTTATTTTCAAGACAGTATTTGCTTCAGCAATTGCTGTTCCTTTTGCGGTATTCATTGGTTTAATTGAGTGTTTAGTAGCATTTCTACAAGCATTCATCTTTACCATGCTAACTGCCATGTATATTGGTATGGCTACAGAGGAACATCATCATGCAGAAGAAGCACATCATTAATAATTTTTTCATTCACAATTAAAACGTAACAAAATGGTATTAGGTGCAGTTGTAGGAAGCGTTGCCGCAATTGGAGCTGGTTTAGCAGCAATTGGAGCTGGTATTGGTATTGGCCAAATCGGTAAAGGTGCTGTTGAAGGTATTGCTCGTCAGCCGGAAGCTGCTAACGACATTCGTTCAAACATGATTGTTGCTGCTGCCTTCGTGGAAGCGGTAGCCTTGTTTGCTGTGGTAGTTGCCTTATTAGGTAATGGTTAATCCACAAAACCTCTTATACAGGCTCTAGCACAGGGCGAAAAGCCTGTATATTTTACCCTTATCCCCTAAAGGGGATAAACAACTTATTTTATTCGAATAAATAGATTATATGTTATTAGAAATAAATCCATTGGTAAAACCAGATATTGGTTTATTATTTTGGAACACCATTGCTTTTGTTATTTTATTTTTTGTGTTAAAAGCTTTTGCATGGAAACCCATGTTAAAAGGAATCAGTGAAAGAGAACATGGCATTGAAGATGCTTTAAATAAAGCAGATAAAATGAAGGCTGAAATGGCTACCATGCAAAATGAAACGGAAGCTTTAATGCAAAAAGCCCGTGAAGAACGTGCTGTTTTAATTAAAGAGGCAAAAGAACAATCAGACAAAATGGTGGCTGATGCTAAAGAAAAAGCTAAAACTGAATACGATAGAATTTTAGCTGATGCTCAATTAGCAATTACACAACAAAAAAATGCAGCATTAACCGATGTTAAAAATCAGGTGGGTGCATTGGTAATTGAAGTGAGTGAAAAGATTTTAAGAAGAGAATTAAGCAATAAAACTGAGCAAGAAAAATATATTGCTGAGTTGGCTGAAGGAGTGAAATTAAATTAAGAAAAGCCCTTAGCTTAAAGCTGTTAGCCATTAGAAAAAAATGGTAAGGCTAAAAGCTAAAGACTAAAAGCTAAAAGCTTAAAAATGCAGAATCCACGTTTAGCAAATAGATACGCAAAAAGTTTAGTTGATTTAGCTACGGAAAAAAATCAATTAGAAGCTGTATATGCCGATATGAAATATATGCAGGCTGTGTGTGCAGGTAACAGAGATTTTGTGAGTCTTTTGAAAAGCCCAATTATTAAAGCTGATAAGAAAGCAAACATCATTAATGCTGTTACTGATGGCAAAGTGAGTGAGATAACCAAATTGTTCAATCAATTATTGGTTACAAAAGGTCGTGAAAGTGAATTACCAGAAATTGTAGAAGCATTTATTGAACAATACAATGCAATTAAAGGAATTCATATTGTTACATTAACTACTGCTACAGAGGTAAGTGATACTGTAAAAACGTCTATTGAAAATAAAGTAAAAGCTGCTCAAGGTATTGGTAACATTGAATTACATACCAAAGTAAATGAAGATTTGATTGGTGGATTTGTATTAGAGTTCAATAATAATTTAGTAGATGCCTCCATTGCCAGAGATTTAAGAGATGTGAAAAAGCAATTTGAGAAGAATGTGTTTGTAGCGAATATGAGGTAGTAGAAAGGGAGAAGGTGTAGGTTAGAAGGCAGAAGGAATTGGGAATTTGGAGTTGGGAATTAAGGTTTTTGTTCTTGCGAATCACGATTTTTCGACTAGCGATTTTCGATTCACGTTTTGATGATAGAAGAACAGAACGTTGAAGGTTGTCCTGCAATACTGCAGGACAACAAAAGAAACATAGCAGTACAACTGCTGGTTTCAAAATAAATTGATTTTAGTTTTTATAATAATTATAATTCTAGTATATGGTAAACATTAAGCCAGATGAAATATCTGCGATATTAAGGGAGCAATTGAGCAACTTTAATGCACATGCCGATTTAGAAGAAGTTGGTACCGTATTACAAGTGGGTGATGGTATTGCCCGTGTATATGGATTGAACAATGTACGTAGTGGTGAACTAGTAGAGTTTGAAAATGGGGTACGTGCAATTGCCTTGAACCTTGAAGAAGACAATGTGGGTGTGGTTTTAATGGGCGAAAGTGGTGCCATTAAAGAAGGTGCTAAAGTGCGTAGAACAGGACAAATTGCCTCTATTAAAGTAGGTGAAGGTGTTGTTGGACGTGTAATTAACACTTTGGGTGAACCAATTGATGGTAAAGGTCCTATTTCTGGTGAATTGTACGAAATGCCTTTAGAGCGTAAAGCTCCTGGGGTAATTTATCGTGAACCAGTTAAGGAACCATTGCAAACTGGTATCAAAGCGATTGATGCCATGATTCCTATTGGTCGTGGTCAGCGTGAGTTGATTATTGGCGATCGTCAAACTGGTAAAACAGCTATTGCTGTTGATACCATTATCAATCAAAAAGAATTTTACGCTGCTGGTCAACCTGTATATTGTATATATGTTGCAATTGGTCAAAAAGCAAGTACTGTTGCTGGTGTGATGAAAACATTGAGCGATAATGGTGCAATGGCTTACACTACTATTGTGTGTGCTAGTGCTAGTGATCCAGCTCCTCAACAATTCTATGCTCCATTTGCTGGTGCTGCAATTGGTGAGTTTTTTAGAGATACCGGTCGTCCGGCATTAATTATTTTCGACGATTTATCTAAGCAAGCTGTGGCTTATCGTGAAGTTTCTTTGTTGTTAAGAAGACCTCCAGGACGTGAAGCGTATCCTGGCGATGTATTCTATTTACATAGTCGTTTATTAGAAAGAGCTGCAAAAGTTATTGCCAATGACGATGTTGCTAAAAACATGAACGATTTACCAGAAAGTATCAAACATTTAGTAAAAGGTGGTGGTAGTTTAACTGCATTACCAATTATTGAAACACAAGCTGGTGACGTATCTGCATACATTCCAACCAACGTAATCTCCATTACCGACGGACAGATTTTCTTAGAAGGTAACTTATTTAATGCTGGTATTCGTCCTGCTATTAACGTAGGTATTTCTGTAAGTCGTGTGGGTGGTAATGCACAGATTAAATCCATGAAAAAAGTATCTGGTACATTAAAATTAGATCAGGCTTTATACCGTGAGTTAGAAGCGTTTTCTAAGTTTGGTGGCGATTTAGATGCTGCTACTAAAAACGTAATCGACAAAGGTGCACGTAACGTAGAAATTTTAAAACAAGCTCAATACACACCATTTACTGTAGAAAAACAAGTAGCTATTATTTACTTAGGTACACAAGGTTTACTACGTGATGTGGCTGTTAAAAAAGTAAAAGCATTTGAAGAACATTTCTTAGTTGAAATGGAAAATAAAATGCCTGATGTTTTAGCTGAATTTAAGAAAGGTCAATTAAACGACGATAGTATTAAGAAAATGGTTGACATGGCTAAAGGATTAGCTGTTCAATACAAATAAGCTGTTGTTTTAAAATAGTAAAAGGGTTTTGCAGTTATGCAAAACCCTTTTTTATTGAAAATTTACAAGAGTGGTCTGCTTTTGCAAAAGCAGACCACTCTAAAGAGAAACATTTAATAAATGGTATTACATTCGCCAAGCACAAATACAATTATGGATTCAATTATTCAAGGCATACAAGACTTATATTTCAACTGGAAAAATGAAGTACCACTTCGCATAGAAAAACTACCTCAAAGTGGCAGCGATAGAACTTATTTTAGAATTTTTACTGCAACCGAAACATTCATTGCAACCTATAATTTGAATGTTCAGGAGAATAATACTTTCGTTGTTTTTTCTAAACATTTTACCAAGCAGCAATTGCCTGTGCCAGAAGTGTATTGTGTAAATGATGCAAAAACCATTTACATTCAAAAAGATTTAGGTTCAGATAGTTTATTGAATAAGCTAGAACAGCATGGGCATAACGAGTACGTTTATAGACTTTTCCAAAAAAGTTTGCAAGCTTTAGCTGCCATACAAATTAAAGGTGATAAAGGTTTAGATTACGATGTATGCCTTACTGCCAAAGAGTTTGGTAAACAGTCTATACTCAGCGATTTATTGTATTTTAAATATTACTTTCTCGATACGCTAAAACTGCCTTACGATAAACAGGCCATGCTACAAGATTTTGAAGCATTGAGTACTTACTTAACTTTTACAGAACACAAGTACTTTATGTTTCGTGATTTTCAAAGCAGAAACATTATTGTAAATAAGGATGAAGTTTTTTTCATCGATTATCAAGGTGGAATGAAAGGGGCTTTACAGTATGATGTTGCTTCTTTATTATGGCAAGCAAAAGCAGAGTTAAGCAGCAATTGGAAAGATGGTTTATTAGAGTATTATATGGATGAAGTTGAACAATTGCTGCAAAGTAAAATTGATAGAAACACTTTTGTAAGCCAGTACAATGGATATGTATTAATTCGTTTGTTACAAGTGATGGGTGCTTATGGTTTTAGAGGCTTGTTTGAGCGTAAAGCACATTTTTTAGCCAGTATTCCATTGGGCTTAACCAATTTAAAATTCTTTGTTGAGCATAAAAGAATTGGTATCAGTACGCCAGAATTCGATAGAGTTTTAAAGATTGTTGCCAGCGAAGAAATAATTGCAAAGTTTACGCCAGCACAAGCCACTGACGCAACTACTTTGTTAATTGTAATTAACAGTTTCAGTTATAAAAAAGGTATTCCATCTGACAACAGTGAAAATGGTGGAGGTTTTGTATTTGACATGAGAGCCATCTTAAATCCAGGTAGGTTTGATGAATATAAAACCTTATCAGGAAAAGATAAATCAGTACAAGACTTCTTGGAACAAAGAACCAAGATGAATGAATTCTTAAACAGTGTTTGGGATTTAATTGATATTAATATTGAAGACTATTTACAACGTGGCTTCAGTAATTTGATGATTAATTTTGGCTGTACTGGTGGTCAGCATAGAAGTGTATATGCAGCTGAGCAAACAGCCAGACATTTAAGAAATAAGTACAAACTAAAAGTTCAGTTGAATCATACGAATGAAGCGAATTGGAGGAAAGTGCTTTAGTTTTTAGTTGTATAGTTTGGAGTTACTTAGTTTTTAATTTTTTAGACTTTAGTTTTTAAAATATCATCATGCAAATAGACGAATCACATAATCCCCCTTTAGGGGCAAGGGGTATGATTTTTGCAGCAGGTCTTGGTACTAGATTAAAACCCTGGACTGACCACCATCCTAAAGCATTGGCTATGGTGAATGGTAAAAGTTTGTTGCAACGCAATATTGAATATTTACAAGGGTTCGGTATTAAAGATGTAATTGTAAATGTGCATCACTTTGCCAATCAAATTATTGAAGCCATTGAAACGAATAATGGTTGGGGAAGTAGCATAGCCATTAGCGATGAGACTGATGAAGTTTTAGAAACTGGTGGTGGTTTAAAAAAAGCAGCTTGGTATTTTGATATGCCACAAGACTTTGTGGTAATGAATGTTGATATGCTCACTGATTTTGATTTAGGTAAAATGATTCAGCAACACCAATCAACAAAGGCATTGGCAACGTTGGCAGTTAGTAGCAGACTTACGTCAAGATATTTTCTATTCAATGCAGCCAATCGTTTATGTGGTTGGAGAAATACCAATACTGGCGATGAAAAAATTGTTATTCCTGAAAACATACTATTTGAAAAAGCATTCAGTGGTATTCATGTAATCAATTCAAGTATTTTCAATTTGATGCAACTGCAAGGAAAATTTTCTATGGTAGATGTGTATTTAAGTTTAGCGGCCAATCATGAAATTAATTGTTACGATCATAGTGGTGCTAAACTGTTAGATGTTGGCAAGCCAGAAAGTATTATAAAAGCAGAGGAACTTTTTGTGTAATTGTTTATTGAACCACATAGGTATAGAGAAATATAGGGGGAAACTACCTGCGGTAGTTTGAATTTTTACCCCAGAGTAAAGAAGAGAAACTGCCTTCAGAAGTTAATTTAACCACAGAGAACACAGAGAGGATTGCCTTGTGGCAATGGCTAAACCAAAGCGTAAAACCTTAGTGTACTTAGTATCCTTAGTTTTTTTGCATGAAATATTTACCACAGAGAACATAAAGGCTTCAAATCATTTCTTTAATTGTTAAGGTACTAAAAGAAAAAGCTTAGTGTACTTAGTATCCTTAGTTGCTTTGCATGAAATATTTACCACAGAGAACATAAATGCCTCAAATCGTTTCAATAATTGTTTAAGGTACTAAAAGAAAAAGCTTAGTGTACTTAGTATCCTTAGTTGCTTTGCATGAAATATTTACCACAGAGAACATAAAGGCTTCAAATCATTTCTTTAATTGTTAAGGTACTAAAAGAAAAAGCTTAGTGTACTTAGTATCCTTAGTTGCTTTGCATGAAATATTTACCACAGAGAACATAAA
>JBIKRV010000018.1:0-70560 GCA_044348985.1 Chitinophagaceae bacterium | reverse complement strand
TATTTACCACAGAGAACATAAAGGCTTCAAATCATTTCTTTAATTGTTAAGGTACTAAAAGAAAAAGCTTAGTGTACTTAGTATCCTTAGTTGCTTTGCATGAAATATTTACCACAGAGAACATAAATGCCTCAAATCGTTTCAATAATTGTTTAAGGTACTAAAAGAAAAAGCTTAGTGTACTTAGTATCCTTAGTTGCTTTGCGTGAAATATTAACCACAGAGATTACACTTTCACATAAATCTTTTTTTTATCCATCCAGTAAACAATCAACCAATAAAATGCAATCATGGTAAGTGCATAAACCAATGAACCTACACGTAAATCGTTGGTAATGTTTTTACAAACGTGTTCATAAAACCATCCAAAAGCCGAGATGTAAACTGGTTTTCCTTTTGCATCTAAGTGGTCGTTTATTCTTGCCAAAGCCAATAGTCTTGGTAAGAATCCACTTAATACAAAAATGAACAATGGATTTTTGCCAAATACATCAAAGAACTTACTCCATGCACCTTTTACTTCTTTAAATTCTATCAAATAAATCAATGTACCCAAAGTAATGATTGCTAAACCTGTGGTGTAAATGGTATAGCTGCTGGTCCATATTTTTTTATTGATAGGCATTACCATATCCCAGCAATAACCTGTTAATACCAGTACAATACCAGCTATAAAAAGGTTGCTGAGCATTTCGTACGACTTACCTTTTTGTTGAATGTATTGCCCTACAAAATAGCCAAATATTACCTGTACAATTGCTGCAGTTGTGCTTATTAATCCTTCCGGGTCGAAAGTGATTCCTTCACCTTTGTACATATGCTTACTACCTAAAACATTTACATCAATACTGGTTCCAAAAAAGCCATTAAGGCTGTAAGGGTCTGCTGGATTACTGAACCAGCACAATAGCCAGTATGCCAATAACAGTATTGCACTAAACACAAATGCTCCTCTGGTTTTTAAAAAGTACACAGCAATTGAGGCTAAAAAATAACAAATGGCAATGCGTTGCAATACGCCCAGTATGCGAATGTTCTCCCATGTTTTGGCCACCAGATGATTGCCATCCCATTTTACAAAAGGGCTCCAGTTTAAAAAAATGCCAATCGTAAAAATGAGTATGGTTCGCTTAATTATTTTTTTAAAAAAGAAAGCTGATCCTTTTTCCTCGAAACGGGGCATAACAAAGGCCATAGCATTGCCAACAGCAAACAAAAAAAATGGAAAAACCAAATCGGTTGGGGTACAGCCATGCCATTTAGCATGTTCTAATGGAGGAAAAATATGTGCCCAGGAACCGGGATTGTTTACCAAAATCATTAGAGCTACTGTAGCACCTCTGAAAACATCGAGGGAATAATACCGTTGGTTCATTGCAGCAATTTTAGGAGATGAAGATACAGTTTTTTGATAATGGTGGAAAGCTACCTATCGCAGCTTGGGTGTAACCACATAAAACACAAAGACTTACACAAAGGACGAAGAGGGGATTATATAATCGTAATATTTTATCCCTATAAATATTTGGTTAAACAAGAATTTTATATTGGCCTATAAGAACTGATTTCTGTACTGTCTGCTGTTTTCTGAGGGCAATTTATAATCCAATAAAACGCATGGTTACACACATAGAAAAATAAACATAATGAAAGCTGCATGTTGCAGCTTAAATACAACCATACTGGCATTAAGGCATGCACAAACTGCACACAGGGTAAATAAATGCTTTGAATTAATCCCCATGAAAAAGGCTTAATGTAAATAACACAACTATAAAGGGAATATCTAGAGAGTAAAATCAAAGGTTCTAATGTATGGGGAATATTGGTCGGGGTATAACAAATACATATATAAGGATGTATATTATACGGTTTGTAAAATATTGAAAAGAGGTGAAATACTTACAATTGTTTGTATTTTTTTGGGTAACCAGACTTAAAAATAAACATTCTGCAATTTCACAGGGTAAGCTCTTAAAACATATCTTTGCAAGAACCAAAAGTGTATATTGGCTGGGTGGGCAGTTAACTTTTGGTGAGTTGTGATACAGGATATTTTATGTTACTAACCAGAAACGTTTTTTAATAATTATTTGATAAGCATAGCTGTAGGTTATATTCAATATACCCTGCTATGCTTTTTTATTTTAATTCCCCTTTGCACAATTATGTGACTGAGATGGCGAAGCTGTGCTTATTTGGTAAGTTATCAAGCTTTTAAATATTAGTTTATCTTTCATTTATTAAAAATAACCGTTTTTTCATGAAAAAAATACTGTTCTATGTTTTAACTGCAACAATTTTTACCAGCTGTTTGCATGTAAAAGAGATTGAAAAATCGTACCAATTGTTTCAAAATGGTTTCGACAGTTTGCCTAATTTTGAGTACAAACCCCTTCGGTTAAAAGAGGGAGATAACATTACAGTACAGGTATATACATTGGCCAGTACCAATCAGGAGCAGGTAGCTATTTTTAATTTACCAGGAGGTGGTAGCAGCAAATCAAGCAACTACATTCTGAATAATCAAGGGGAGATTTTTTTACCCAAAATAGGGAAATTAAAAGTGGCTGGCATGACCTCTATCGAACTAAAAGACAAGTTAACTACTGAATGGAGCAGGTACATTAAAGAAATAGTAGTAGATGTACAGTTTGGCGGTTTTACAGTAAATGTATTGGGAGAGGTTCGAAGTCCAGGGGTAAAAAATTTTAAGAATGAAAAAGCCACTATCATTGACGCCATCAGTATGAGTGGCGGGCTGGCAGATGAAGGAAAAAGAGATGATATTATGGTGGTACGGGAAGACAGTGGTAGAAGAACCACCTATCGATTAGATATCAGAGATGCTAAAATTTATCAGTCACCCGCTTTTCAGTTACAGCAAAACGACATGATTTATGTAGGAGCAAATAATCGGAAATATCAAAATATAAGAAGCAACAATTTTCAACAAACTATAGGACCAATTACTATTATGGCTAATCTCGGATTTGCCATTGTAAATATGGTATTGGTTATTGCAGCTTTAAGCAGATAATTTTTCATCAGATATTCAATTGAAATGAGTACATCCAATAATATACAAGATCAATTGCAACAATTGAGCAATGTTGAACAAAAGCAAATATTTTCGCTAAGAGAGCTGGCAATTAAGTATCTCAGTTATTTACCTCTCTTTGTTCTAAGTTTTGTAATATGCATTGGCAGTGCATTAATGTATATACGTTATAAAGTGCCAATTTATAGTGCATCAATACAGGTGATGGTAAGTAATGGAGGAAGTAATAATGTTGTACAGCAGGACTTAATCAGTCAGGCAGTAAGCGGAGTTAGACCCATTAATTTGGAAAATGAAATGCAATTAATCAAATCTAAGAAAATCCTTGAAAATGTTGTACGGCTGGGACATTTCAATATTACATACAGTAAAGAAGGAAATATTAAAGATTATGATGCGTACGATTCTAGCCCTTTCGAAATAATCCCTTTATCAATTGAAGATACTACAAAGAGTTACATCATTAATGTAAAAGGAATAAATGAAAATGGAGCACAAATAGTACTAAAAAATAATGTAATTAATTTTAAATGGAACGATTCAATTAGCTTACCTCAGATAAGCTTTCGGTTGAGAAAACGTTACGATAAAGTTGGTGCAATATTAGACCCTTATACGATAAGATTAAATACAATTCAGGCAACTGCAAAAGAAGCTCAAGCAAAAATTAGCGTAGGTACTTATTCTGCTAAAACCAGTATTTTGGTAATGACTTTAAGTGGCGAAAACAGAAAAAAAGCCGAAGATTTTTTAAACTTAATGATACGTGAAATCATTAAAAATGATGTTGAACAAAAGCAGGAATCTTCTACCAATACCATAAACTTTATCGATTCAAGATTAAATCTTGTTGCAAAAGAACTATCTGATTTAGAAAATAATCTTAAAGACTCAAAAAAGAACAACCGTTTCTACGATTTACAGGGTGAGTATGTGTACTATCAAGGAAGACTAACTGAAGGTGAAAGGGTTAAAGAATCTTTACAATTAGAAATTAGTATTATTGAAATGATTGAAGATTATATTCGCAATAATCGTAGTGTAAACAGGTCGAAAATCATTCCCTCAAATTTTGATATTAGCGATGCAGCCTTTAACAACCAAATTCAAAAGTACAACGATTTACAGCAAAAGAAACAGAAAAACGACTTTATTACCTTTAAAGAAAATACGGAGAGTTCCGAATTAGACAATGAATTAAATGAAGTTAAAGCAAGTATATTAGAAGCTGCTGCGAGTTTAAAAAATGCCAAGAAACTAAAAATTAAAAATTACACCGATAAATACGATACAGACATATCTAAACTGTCAACATTACCCGATAGAGAGAAAGTACTACAAGATATCAATCGCCAAAAACAAATTAAAGAAAAGCTATACTTATATCTTTTGCAAAAAAGAGAAGAAACGGCCATTGCGTCTATTTCTACCACCTCCAATTACCAGGCAATGGATGCAGCAGGCTCTTCTAGGATTCCTATCGAACCTAAAGTAGGACAGATAAGAACTTTTGCTATTGCTATTGGGCTGCTGTTCCCTATTGCTTTTATTTATTTACTGGATATGTTGAATGATAAGATTACCACAAGGCAGGATATCATTGCAAAAACACCTATACCTATTGCTGGCGAAATAAGCCATGTGGATAATAATGAAACCATTGTTGTAGAAAACAGCCGCAATATTGTTGCCGAGCAGTTCAGGATACTACGTAGCAATCTGCAGTTTATTTTAACCCCTAACGATGATGGCACTAAAAAACATTCACAAACATTGTTGGTTACATCATCGGTAAGTGGTGAGGGTAAGTCTTTTATCAGTTTAAATTTAGCAGCTGTATTGTCATTAACCGGTAAGAAAGTGGCATTACTGGCATTTGACCTGCGTAAGCTGAAAGGCTTGAAATTACCCGATGTAATTGAAGACAATAACCGTGGTATTACCAATTATTTGATTGGGCAAACCAATGATATTGCTTCTATTTATCAGATAATGCCAAAGCATCCTTCTTTACATGTGTACAATACTGGTCCGATACCACCCAATCCGGCAGAATTAATTATCAGTCCTAGGATGGAAATTTTGTTTGCCTACCTGAAAGAGCAGTACGATTATATTGTGATTGATTCTGCACCGATTGGTCTGGTGAGTGATTCTTTTGCACTGAGTAAGTACACCGATACAGTTATGTATATTGTTCGACAACGGTACACTTTTAAAAAGCAAATAGAATTTGTGAACGATTTATATAAAGAAGGGAAATTAGCTAATATGGCCATTGTGGTAAATGATGTAAACCTTGCAGGACGTTATGGTTATTATGGCTATGGTTATGGTTATGGTTATGGTTATATGTACCGTTATGGCCTAGGTTATGGCTATAGTAGGTACATTTACGGAGGGAAAAAGAAGGATCCCTATTTCGACGCCAATAAACGTGGCTATTTTGATGATACCGTTAAGTTGAGTTGGTGGCAGAAATTGTTTGGCAAGTAATACACGAATTTTTCGAATTACGCTAATTACACGAATTGGTTGCCTAGCCGCAATGGTTTAAACACAGAGCAATGAAGCAAAGAAGTTTGATTGCTTTAATACGACTAACTTCTGTGTTATCTGCGTTTTCAGCGAGCAAATTGTTTCACCACATAGAAACATAGGCATATAGAACATTAATTGCACAAAAATTCATCTTCCCATCCGATGGAGGGGTTGTGATAAAACAAAAAAATTGGGAGGGAGATATAAAGGGGTGGGTTTTCTAAACTATATACTTTTCTGAAAAATTGCACTCCTTTCTAGCAACCAGTATCTAGCATTCAGGGTCCAGCATCTAACATCCAGCATCAAGTAACTAGCATCCAGCATCCACCATCTAACTTAACAGCGTATTTATTTATATGAGTCATTCAATTGCAGAACAGGAACAGTGGACAGAAGAAATAACACCCATTCATTCGGTATTCGATTTACGACTGGGTGAGTTGTGGCGTTACCGTGATTTGCTGGTCATGTTTGTAAAAAGAGATTTTGTAGCCACTTATAAGCAAACCATTTTAGGTCCCTTGTGGTTTTTTATACAACCACTGCTCACTACAGTAACCTTTATGGTAATTTTTGGCAATATTGCTAAAATTTCTACCGATGGTTTGCCACAAATGGTGTTTTATATGGCAGGTATTACTTTATGGAACTATTTTTCCGAATGTTTAAATAAAACCGCTACCGTATTTAAAGACAATGCCAATATTTTTGGTAAAGTCTATTTCCCCCGTTTAATTATGCCATTGAGCATTGTGGTAAGCAATTTAGTGCGTTTTGGTATTCAGTTTACGTTGTTTTTGGCTGTTTGGGCATGGTATTTAATAAAAGGGTCTCAATTGCATCCCAATATTTACTTGTTGTTAACGCCTTATTTAATTTTTTTAATGGCCATTATTGGTTTAGGTGCAGGTATGCTTATCAGTGCATTAACCACCAAATACCGTGATTTAATTTTCCTGCTTACGTTTGGTGTGCAATTGTTGATGTATGCAACACCTGTAATTTATCCAATGAGTAATTTACCTGCCAAATATGCATTGTTCATAAAAGCCAATCCGTTATCGTCAATTGTAGAAACCTTTAGATTTGGTTTTACAGGCTCGGGTTTATTCAGTTGGTATAGCTTAGCATATAGCAGTGTTTTTGCATTGGTTTTATTGTTATTTGGAACTTTGGTATTTAATAAAGTAGAAAAAAGTTTTATGGATACAGTGTAGGGAAAGGGAGTAGAAAAGTAAATAAGGTACATAAAGTTGATAAGTTGACAGGGTTGAAAAAGTTGATCAAACTTAATCGTCTATCGACCATCGTCTGTCTTCAGTCCTATTGAGCCACAAAGAAAAAATATCATTGTTAACTTCCCTTAGTGGCAAAACCCAATAGTTTGGGCATTCTTGCAGGGCCATTAAAAGTTATAAAACGATATTTGAGAAATAAATAATTGATAATCAATTCGATACAGTCACTTTGTAACAAAATGAATAGTGCTTGTAACAATTTTTTTGTAACAATTTAAAATGTTACCATTTTTTTGTTACAAATTTTTTATCAAAAAGCAGTTTTGCATAAGTACACAATAACCTGTAACAGCAACCCGTAACTTGTAACTTGCAACCAGCAACCATTCATGAGTACAGTAATAAAAGTAGAAAACCTCTCTAAACAATACCGCCTAGGCGATGTAGGTACTGGCACACTCAGCCACGATTTAAAACGTTGGTCGTACCGTTTAAGAGGTAAAGAAGACCCGTTTTTAAAAATTGGGGAAGCCAACGATCGCACGGCAAAAGGCTCAAGCGATTATGTGTGGGCTTTGCAGGATATTAATTTCGAAGTAAAAGCAGGTGAAGTACTGGGTATTATAGGCCGTAATGGGGCGGGTAAAAGTACCCTGTTAAAAATTCTCTCTAAAACCACTGCACCTACTACAGGCAGTATAAAAGTAAAAGGAAGAATAGCCAGTTTATTAGAAGTAGGCACAGGTTTTCACCCAGAGTTAAGTGGACGAGACAATATCTTTTTAAATGGTGCCATACTAGGCATGACCAAAAAAGAAATTAAAATCAAGTTCGATGAAATTGTAGATTTTGCTGGTGTAGAGCGTTATATAGATACGCCAGTAAAACGTTATAGCAGTGGTATGTATGTGCGTTTGGCATTTGCAGTAGCTGCCCATTTAGAACCTGAGATATTGATTGTAGATGAGGTATTGGCGGTTGGCGATGCCGAGTTTCAAAAAAAATGCCTCGGCAAAATGAAAGATGTAAGTGTAAATGAGGGAAGAACGGTGTTGTTTGTAAGCCATAACATGCTGGCAGTTAAATCGCTTTGCAATACTGGTTTATGGATGGATCAGGGAACCTCTAAACAATATGGTTTAATTGACACTGTGATAGATGGATATTTACAAAAAAATCAGTCAAATAAAACTTCCAACATTGCAATAAATTCATCGGCTCATGGTTTCACAGTTTATTCGGTTGAAATCTCTAATAATGGAGCAGATGGTTGTTTTAATATTGAAGATAATTTGGAGATAACTATTAAAGTTGCAGCTGAGATAAACTTCGAGTCAATTAATATCAATATATTCTTTAACTCAATAGAAGGCTCAACAATTTTTGCCACCTGTTCACCAGCAGAAAAATTTGAAGCAGATACCTATTTATACAAATGCAATATTCCAGCATACACTTTAAACGATATTTTCTATAGTCTTGATGTAATGGTTGTTCAAAACGGGCCTAAAGTTTTACATCATTATCAGGAAATAACATCAATAGAAGGTATTGAAAGTAAAAGAGAGGGAGCTTGGTTAGATAAGTTTCCTGGATTAATAAGACCACAGAAATTTAATTGGGAAAAAAGTAAAATTAATATTAATGAATAGTTTTAAGGAAGCCTTTAAACAAAAGGTAATACAATCTTTAGACAATCAGTTTGGGAAAGAGAATTTTGACGAATACAGGTTTGGGAAGTATGTTGAACAAGCTCAAAATGAAGTTCCAGTTAGTTTAAAACAGGGGGTTAAAAATTTTATTAAAAATGCAATTGGCCATAATTCTAATAAAAGGAGAAAGCTTCCTGAAGAGTTGTATAATAAATTAAATGGTTATCAAGAACGGTTAGAATTAATTTACCAGAATCTTGACAAAGAAGGTAAAACATTGTTGGTGGATTTAATGGCTTACAGATTCTTAGGGTATTCAAAAGTTAAATTGGGTAGAAACAACAAAGCATATTGGGAAGCATTGTCGCTTTCGAAAACCTTGGTAAGCTCTAATGAAACAATTGACCCTCACTTTATGCATTTTGTTTTGCAAAAATTCAATCTAAAAAAAATAGGCTTTGATATAGAACTTTTTTTTACTGATATAGCTATTGCTGTTGATTTTATTGTAGAGCAATACGCTTATAAAAACAATGAAAATGATACTATTGTGCATGCAGAAAAAGGTGAAACAGTTTTAGATATTGGTGGTTGCTGGGGCGATACAGCCTTGTATTTTGCAGAAAAAATAGGAAATGATGGAAAGCTTTTTTCATTTGAATTTATACCCGATAATATCAAATTGCATAAAAGAAATACAGGATTAAATCCTCATTTACATACAAGAATACACCTTATTGAACATCCAGTTTCTAATATATCTGACACGAAAATTTATTTTAAGGATAATGGTCCAGGTAGTAGAATAGAAATGCAGCCTTTTGCAGAACAAACAGGTTCTACAACTACTTTAAGTATTGATGATTTTGTAGCAAGAAATCAAGTTGAAAAAGTTGATTTTATAAAAATGGATATTGAAGGTGCAGAACCTTTTGCTTTACAAGGTGCAATTGAAACCATTAAAAAACATAAACCGAAACTGGCAATAGCAATTTATCACAGCATGGATGATTTTACTAATATTCCTAAGTGGATTTTAGACCTTAATTTGGGCTATGAAATTTATTTAGGGCATTATACTATTCATGCGGAAGAAACCATTTGTTTCGCAAAACCAAAAGTTAAATGATTCCTGTAACAAAATCTTTTTTACCCCCCATTGAAGAATACCAAGCTTTTGTTCAAAGAGCTTACAGTAAGCAATGGCTAACCAATAGAGGTGAACTTGTTATAGAGTTAGAAGAAAAGTTAAAAAATTATCTTTCTGTAAGTAATATTATTATTACCAATAATGGAACTATTCCACTTCAAATAGCTTTAAAATTATTAGCTAACAAAGGAGAAGTTATTACAACACCTTTTTCTTATGTAGCAACTACTTCTGCTATTTTATGGGAAAACTGTACACCCGTTTTTATTGATATTCATCCCGAATATTTAACAATTGATGAAACTAAAATAGAAGCTGCCATTACTGCTAAAACCACAGCCATTTTGGCTACGCATGTTTTTGGTAATCCCTGCAATATAGAAGCAATAGAGACTATTGCTATAAAGTACAACTTAAAAGTAATTTATGATGCAGCCCATTGTTTCGGGGTGCAATATTTAGGCAAATCTATTTTTAATTATGGTGATGTTAGCACCTGCAGTTTTCATGCAACTAAGTTGTTTCACACTGCTGAGGGTGGTGCTATGTTTTGTAACGACATGGTTTTACAGCACAAGCTTTTTTACAGTCACAATTTCGGGCATGATGGTCCTTTAGACTTTTTTGGGTTAGGCATTAACGGAAAAATTTCTGAATTACAAGCTGCAATGGGTTTAACCGTTTTTCCGTATTTAGAAAATATCATATCTCGCAGAAAAGAAATTGTAGAAAACTATAACCAATTATTAAACAATACCAATATCCAATTATTGAAATTAAGAGAAGGAACTACTTGGAATTATAGTTATTATCCTGTTATCTTTCAAAACCAAGAAAAATTGTTAGATGTACAGCTAGCTTTAAATAAACAAAATATTTTTCCAAGACGATATTTCTATCCTTCATTAAATAAAGTTAATTTCCTTCCTGCTTATCAACCAATGCCAGTCTCAGAAGCAATAGCTACTAAAATTTTATGTTTGCCGCTTTACGATTCATTGTCTATTAATGAGGTTAAATTAATAGTAGAAATAATAAAAAACACTTTATAGATAATGCGATTGGCAATAATGCAACCTTATTTTTTCCCCTATCTTGGCTACTTTCAATTAATAAATACTGTTAATGAGTTTATCATTTATGATGATGTTAATTTTATAAATAGAGGGTGGATAAATAGAAATAATATTTCGATAAATGGAAGTGCAAGTTTAATTACTGTGCCATTAATTGGAGCAAGCCAAAATAAGTTGATTAATGAAATAACTATCATGGGTGATGACTCTTGGAAAATTAAGCTTGATAAAACAATACAACTGGCATATAAAAAGAGTCCTTACTTCAACAATGTTTACCCACTAATTAGAGAGTGTATTTTTTGTAATGAAACACACATTCACACTTACAATGTATTGATAATAAAAAAAATTTGTGAATATTTAAATGTCAAAACAAATTTTTTGTACTCGTCTGAACTGATCAATAACGATAAAATGCTAAAAGCACAATATCGTATTTTAGATATTTGTATTAAGCAAAATGCAACGCATTATATTAATCCAATTGGTGGTGTAGATTTATATGAAAAAGCAATGTTTAGTAATAAAAATATACAACTTAGTTTTATTAAAATGAATGCTATTGAGTATAAGCAGAATAATAAAAACTTTGTACCCTCATTGTCGATCATAGACGTTTTAATGTTTAATGCAATTGAAGAAATACAAGATTTACTAAATCAGTATGAGTTACTATGAAAAAATATAAGGAAATAATTGAGCATTACGAAAACTGTTTAGAGAAATATGGCGATACACACTTAGGTGTGGATTGGCCTAAATTAGAAGATGTAGATAAACGCTATAAAATAATGTTAGGAATTTTAGATTTTTTTCCTAAAACTTCCTCTGAAATATCCTTACTTGATTTTGGATGTGGAACAGCACATTTAAAAGCATACATTGATAATAATTCAAATCAATTAATAAAATATTCAGGACTTGATTTATCTGAAAAATTTGTTATTTACGACGATGTTGCTTTTATAAAACAAGGATGGATAAATAGAAACAATATTCTTCTTCAAGGGAAACCATATCTTTTTACCGTTCCTGTTAAAAGTATCAGCTCTTTTACAACTATTCGGGAAACTATTATATCGGATAAACCTTTCAAATGGGAACTAAAGCTTTTAACAACTTTACAACTGGCTTATAGCAAAGCCCCATATTTTTCGAATATTTATCCATTAATAGAAAAACTACTATTAACTGCAGTTAATCAATCAATTTCAACGCTGGCAACTGAGAGTATTTTTTTAGTAGCACAATATTTAAAAATCCCAACAAATATTGTTAATAGTTCATCAGTCTATAATAATCATTTTTTAAATGGTGCTGAAAGAGTGATTGATATTTGTAAAAAGGAAAATGCCACTGATTACATCAATCCTGTAGGTGGAATTACTTTATACAATAAAGAATGTTTTCAATCAAATGGAATTAACCTTCACTTTTTGAAAGCCACTTTTACAAATTATCGTCAGTTTAATAACAATTTTCAATCGGGTTTATCTATAATAGATTTATTGATGTTTAATCATCCCGAAGAAATAAAAGAACAGTTAACCAAGTATATGTTAATATGACCGAAGCTGTTGGGGGTTATTTTGAATTTGAAATTAATAATCTTGGTAGTATTTATCATGATAATTGTGTAGCGGTTAACTCTGCTAGAAATGCTTTTGAGCATATTCTTTTATGTAAAAATATTACACATATATACATTCCATATTTCACATGCGATGTACTACTTCAACCCTTACACAGAAACAAAATTCAATATACGTTTTATCGAATTGATGAAAACTTTTTCCCTGTAATTGACAATCTTAGTTCAACCGATTCATTGCTCTACACAAACTATTTTGGTATTAATCAAAATAATATAAAGAAGCTCAGCAACTTAATCTCTAAGTTAATTGTTGATAATGCACAGGCATTCTATGATACACCACTATCTACAGTGCCTACCATTTATTCACCCAGAAAGTTTTTTGGAATTCCTGATGGTGGATTTGTATATCATGCAAATGAAATTGATATTAGTAAATATCCGCTTGACTGCTCAATAGAAAGAATGCAACACTTATTGCTTAGGGTTGAACTTGGAGCAGAGGCTGGCTACAATTCTTTTAAACAAAATGACGAAAAGCTAAACAATCAACCAATCAAACAAATGTCTAAGCTTACCCGAAAAATTATGGGTGGAATAAACTATGAATTGGTAAAAGAAAAGAGGAATAAAAATTTTCGTTTAATTCACAACGCTTTAAAGAATACAAATAAGTTTACCTACCTGATAGAAGATAGTAAGTATTCATGCCCAATGGTATATCCTTATTGGGTTGAAAATGCAGAACAACTAAGAACTACTTTACATAAAAACAAAATATTTACAGCTACTTATTGGCCAAATGTTTTACAATGGTTAGATAGTTCAGCGTTCGAATATCAATGTGTACAACAAATTATTCATTTGCCAATAGATCAGAGATATGTTTCTGAAGATATAGAGAACATTATTGCAATTATCGAAAAACACATATAAACATTTATGGAATTTCAAATTAATTTTCGACCATTTAAATTAGAGGATGCAAAATTTATAAATGATTTAAGAAGGCTAGAAGATATGGAGCGTCTCATTGGGGGTACAAAGCGTCCTGTATCTTATGAACGTGATTTAAAATGGGTAGAAGATATTATTATGAAGGATAACCAGGGAGTGGTTTATTATGCAATCACTTTAAAAGGTGAGGATGATATAATTGGTTATACGTCAATATCTGAGATTGATTATAAAAATGGAACTTGTTTTTGGAGTGGTATAAAAATAGATCAAACAAAAGCTAGAAAAGGTGTTGGTACCGAGGTAGCGTTAAAAATATTAAAATATGTTTTTGAAGAGCTTAGAATGGTACGCTGTAAAGCCGAGTGTTTGGAAGAGCATGAAGCTGCCTTAAAAATGATGTTAAAAGTAGGTTACAAACAAGAAGGATTAATGCGTAATACTATTTTTAAAAATGGGTATCATAATAATCAATGGTTATTAAGTGTTATATCAAGTGAGTATTCTGAAATAAAAGAAAGGTTTAATTTATGAGGCAGGTAATTAAAAATGTTAAAATAGTAGGTACAGGTTCTTATTTGCCACCAACAATCGTTACGAATAAAGATATTGAAAATAGAATAGATACAAGTGACGATTGGATTTTCCAAAACCTAGGTATCAGAGAAAGGCGAATTGTTACTACTGAATTAACAAGCGATTTAGCTGCAAAAGCTGCTTTGAAAGCATTGGCTGCTGCAAATTTAGCTGCTGATGACATTGATTTAATTATTGTTGCAACAGCAACACCCGATAGACTTGCACCCTCAACAGCCTGCATTGTACAAGATAAAATTAAAGCAGTTAATGCGGTTGCTTTTGATTTGTCTGCTGTATGTTCAGGGTTTTTATTTGCATTTTCTACAGCAGCTCAATTCGTATCAAATGGTATTTATAAGCATGTGCTAATAATTGGTGCTGACACATTTTCGAAAATCATTGATTGGGATAGAAGAGATTGTGTTTTTTTTGGAGATGGTGCCGGAGCAGTTATTATTTCAAGTAACGACAGTGAGTCGGGGTGGCTTAACTTAAAACTTTTTTCGGATGGAAGTGGGAAATGGAATTTTACAATTCCCGGTGGGGCATCTGAAAATCCAATAAGTGAGCATAGTTTAAAAGAAAATCTCCGTTATTTTCAAATGAATGGTAAAGCAGTTTATGAAACTGCAACCAGTGTTTTACCTAAAGCAATACTGGAAGTTTTGGCTGATGCCAATAAAAGTATTACTGATGTAAGTTTACTAATTCCACATCAACCAAGTATTAAAATATTAAAAGAAACAGCACGTATTATTGATATGCCATTTGACAAGGTAATGATTAATATGGAAAAATATGCAAACACTTCTGGTGGTACCATTCCTATTGTATTAGATGAAACTGTAAGAGCTGGAAAAATACAAGAAGGTGATTTAATACTTTTTGCTGCTGTTGGTTCTGGCTGGACATGGGGAGCATGTTTGTTTAAATGGATAAATTAAATTATATAGTATGTATATTATTTCTGGAGCGTCTAGAGGTATAGGAAAGTTTCTTCTTGAAAAGTATATAACCGAGGGGAAAGATGTTATAGGTTTATATAACAGTACTTTACCAGAAAAATTTAAGGATAACTATTATCAGATTGATGTAACAGATGAACATCAAATAGATGTATTTATCAATACATTTATGAATCAATTCAAAGACATTATTCTTATCAATGCTGCAGGTATTTCTTATAATGCATTTGGTCACAAAGCTAATATTGATTTATGGAAAAAAGTAATTGACACTAACTTAATCGGTTTGTTTAATTTAACCAGTAAGTTATTGCCAATCATGAGAAATGACAACTTTGGCAGAGTAATTAACTTTTCTTCTGTAGTAGCACAAAAAGGTATTCCGGGTACAAGTGCTTATGCAGCTTCAAAATCGGCATTATGGGGTATGGCAAAAGCACTTGCTGTTGAAAACGGTAATAAAAATATTACAATCAATAATATTAATTTAGGTTATTTTAATGTTGGCATGATAGAACAAGTGCCTGAAAATATCTTACAAGATATTATAAAGTCTATACCTGCACAAAGACTCGGTAACCCGGAAGAAATTCTTTCTTTAGTTAATTTAATTATTAATAATGGCTATTTGAATGGTGCATCGATAGATCTAAATGGCGGAATGTTATAAAACTAATTTTGTGATATCAGAAACTCAAAACAAACCAATTTTATCTGTATGGATGGTAACTTATAACCATGAAAAGTTCATTGCTCAAGCATTACAAAGCGTAATAGACCAAAAAGTAAACTTTACTTATGAGGTAATTATTGGTGAAGATTGTTCAACAGATAATACAAGGCAAATAATAAAAGAATTTGAAAATAGATATCCTGATATTATTAAACCAATTTATCATGATACTAACGTTGGAGCTCTTACGAATGCTTATCAATACTGCTATCCTAAATTATTAGGAAAATACATAGCCTGTCTTGAAGGGGATGATTATTGGACAGATCCATATAAACTTCAGAAGCAAGTTGACTTCTTAGAAACAAACCCCGATTTTGTGATATGTTTTCATAATTGTTTAGAAATGCATGAAGATAAGTCAAAGCCGGATTTTTTGTACTGTCAACCTGAACAAAAAGAAATTTCGAACCAAGAAGATTTATTACAAAATCTGAACTTTATACCTACATGTTCAGCAGTATTCAAAAAAGAAAAATTAACGACTCTACCAGATTGGTTTTTCAATTTAAGTATGGGTGATTGGATTTTGCATATTTTAAATGCCCAGTATGGTAAAATAAAATACATTAATGAAGTAATGTGTGTGCATCGTATTCATTCAGGTGGTTTATGGTCTGGTAATGATGCTGTTAAAAACAATATCAGCGTTCTTAATGCATTGAAGGTATTACGAAAGCATTTTGGAAACCAAAACTCAATAAAACTTGCTATTCAAAAAAAGACAAATTTTTTTCTCACAATTATTTATAGAGAATATATTCATAGAAAAAGAAAAAAAGAATCAGCAAAGTATTTTTTTGAATACCTGAAATATAATCCCAATCACATTTTTAATAAAGGCGTCGTTAAGGATTTTCTCAAAATACTTTTTTTGTAATGACTATCTATAACTTCTTAAGACGCTGTATTAATTTTATTGAAAGAAAGTTTTCTTCCAGCAGTAATCATCAGTTTGTAGCAAATCACCCTCATTTACAAATAGGCAACAGTTTAACTTTCGATAATTTTAATTTGAATATTAGGCTGCCACAAGCTGGCAGAAAATACGTAACTATTGGCAACGATAGTATGATTGGGGGTACTTATACTTTTGAAAGTACTACAGGCGAAGTTATCATAGGCAATAGAGTATATTTTGCTGGTGGACATGTTATTTGCACCAATAAAATAGAAATTGAAGACGATGTGTTTTTATCGTGGGGTATTTATTTATTTGATAACGATTCTCATTCTTTAGATTATAAGCATAGATTAACTGATATGCAAAATCATTTAAAAGACTGGAGAGCTGGTTTAACCAATTATAATGTTTCTAAAGATTGGAGTAATGTAAACTCAGCACCCATAAAAATTTGCAGGTATGCCTGGATTGGTATGGAATGCAAAATTTTAAAAGGGGTAACCATTGGCGAAGGTGCAATTGTAGGTACCGGCAGTGTGGTAACAAAAAATGTAGAGCCCTGGACAATAGTTGCTGGTAATCCTGCAAAGGTGGTTAAAGTAATTCCTGAGGAGTTGAGGAAGCAATGAAAATTTTAGTTTTTTATCTATTTGTCAAATAAAACAAATATGAAAGAAAAAGGCACTTATTATACACAGTTAGACGGAATTAGAACAATTGCTGTTTCTTGCGTAATGTTTGGGCATTGGGTGACCTATAAAAAATTAGTATATGTTAATGGTTTCCTTGCAGGAAGTGGGGTGAATATCTTCTTTGTTTTGAGCGGTTTTTTAATTACAGGAATTTTAATGAAAGCATCTGAAAATGGCAATAAAATTTATGCTCTAAAACAGTTTTACATCAGAAGGTTTCTACGAATTTTTCCGCTTTATTATCTAATAATTTTCATTGGAGTACTATTTGCAATACCCAGTATTCGTCAGCAATTTTGGTGGTTTTTTTTCTATATAGGTAATATTATTGTAGCCAAAACTAGTGGTAATGCAGGTAGTTTCACACATTTATGGTCTTTAGCAGTTGAAGAGCAATTTTATATTTTATTCCCTTTTTTAATTTTTTTTATACCTAAGCGATTTCGTATCACTTCCTTTATTTTTATGATTATCCTAGCTATAATAACGAGAAGTTTTATATATGTATTTTATAAACAAAATTCGAGTGCAGATTGGTATAGTCACACATTTACACTTAGTTGTCTAGATTCATTTGCTTTGGGTGCATTACTTATTTATTTAAAAAATTATCATTCTTTCTTTTTAAATAAGGTTTTAAAAAAAAGTTACATTTTCTTTAGTGCTTTAATATTTTCCATTTTATTTATATATATCTATACTTTAACTGCTGATCTGAATTTATTGATTTTTGCTTTTAATAGATTTTTATTTTCTCTATTCTGTTTTTGGGTTATTGGTGTAGCAACAACAGTTGGGTTTAAAGGGTTAACTAAGTTATTTTTAGAAAATAGATACATTAAGTACTTAGGAAAAATCAGCTATGGTTTGTATGTGTATCACCATTTTATGCCTTATTTCTTTGGCAGATTTGGGTACAATGTGGGTGGGCATAGTATTTTATTAAACTCTTTCTTTTATTTAATAGCAACAATTATCATTTCGAGTATTTCTTGGCATTTTTTTGAGTACCCTATTAATAAATTAAAAGAACGTTTTTCATACAATTAATGAAAATTTTAATACTGGGTTCAGAAGGTTTTATTGGCAGCCATTGTAAAAAATATTTTATAGCAAAAGGCTATGAAGTATATAGTGCAGATATTGTATTAAAAGATGAACCTCTGTATTTTTTAATCAATGCCGAGTCGGCCAATTACAGTACTATTTTTTCGCAGCACCAGTTTAATGTTTGCATTAATGCAACAGGTGCAGCCAATGTACAGTTTTCGTTTACACATCCACATACCGATTATTTTTTAAATACGGCCAATGTATATGCTATTTTAGATGCCATCCGTTTGTTTAATCCTGCATGTGCATTTATTAATATGAGCAGTGCAGCAGTATACGGCAATCCGCAAAGTTTACCTATTCAAGAAAATGCAGCTGTACAACCTACGTCGCCTTATGGTATGCATAAACTATACAGCGAACAAATTTGCAACGAGTTTTACCGTTTTTTTGGCATCAAAACTTTAAGCCTGCGAATTTTTTCAGCCTATGGTCCAGGTTTAAAAAAACAGTTGTTTTGGGATTTGTATCAAAAAGCCAAACAAGCTACTGATTCAATTACTGTATATGGTACGGGTAACGAAACTCGAGACTTTATTTATATTAATGATTTGGTACATGCCATAGATTGTGTAATACAACAAAACAGTTTTACTGGTAATGCAATCAATGTAGCATCAGGTACATCTACCACTATTAAAGAAGTGGCTTCTACTTTTTTACAATTGTATAAGCCAGCGTTGACATTGCATTTTTCGGGTGAAGAAAAAAAAGGCGACCCGTTGTTTTGGCAAGCAGATATAACATTATTAAGTAGCTTAAGTTTTACAGCAAAGTATACTTTAGAAACTGCATTAAATGAAACTGTAAATTGGTTAAAACAACAAGATTAGGTTTAGGTCTTTTCTTTAATAACAGTACCAACTCAGGTATTGTTAACTATATTTATAATATAGTTGCGGCTTTACATACATTGCCACAAGAGCAGCAGCCGGCTATTGTACTTTTGCATAATGATACTGCACCCGTAGATTATATTAAAAGCATAGGGTATAAAAATTTAACACCTGTGTTGGTGAAGCCTTACCCCTCTAACTGGCTGTTAAGAAAACTTAATTCTTTAGTATATAAGTTAACCGGAATCAACTTGTTTATTCGTTTAAATTATTATACAATAATCGATTGCTTTTATCCTTACTTCCCGTTCGTTAATAAAGAGTTTGCTGGATTTAGTAATAAGATAGAGTGGTTGGTAGATTTTAATAACAAAGCATTTCCACAACACTATGAAGATGGGGGACAATATATTAATAGTTATCAGGAAGCAACAACTCAACAGAAATCAACAATTGTTTTAAGCTCACAGGCTTTAAAAGATGAGTTGCAGTTATATTACCCCAATTATAAGAATACAGTGAAAATTTTGCGTTTTGCATGTTCACTACCTTCTTTAGAGGGCATTGATTTAACCAATCTAAAAAGAAAGCATTCCATTAGTATTGTTTACTTTATGAGCCCCAACCAGTTTTGGGAACATAAAAATCAAATTGTTGTATTTAAAGCAATTCAATTAATTAAAGAACAACAGCCACAATTAAATTTTAAAGTATTGTTTACTGGTAGCTTAGAAGTGAACAGGGGAAAAGGTAAATACGCCGAAACATTGATTAAATACATTGAAGAGCATCAGTTAGAAAATTATATTCAGTTTTTAGGCATATTAGAAAGAAAAGAACAGTTGCTGTTAATGAAGCATTCAATTGCCTTGATTCAACCTTCTTTATATGAAGGCTGGAGTACTTTAGTAGAAGAAGCAAAAGCATTAAATAAATTTATTTTATTGTCAGATCTTCCAGTGCATCGAGAACAAATTAGTGTGAATGTATCTTTCTTTAATGCATTTGATGCAAATGCAATAAGTGTACTGATGTTAAAAGAGTTAGTTGAATCATCTGCTGTAATACCCTTTAACTATCAAGAGAAGGTTAAGCAGTTTGGAGCCGAAATACTTAGTATGTTAAATATTAATCATCATACAAAATTACGTGTTAATGAAAGCTCATAAAGTCATTAACCTGCTTATTATTTCTCATGATGCAAATAGAGTCGGTGGGCCTATTTTACTATTAAACCTAGCAGAAGCATTAACCGCTTCAGGTAAGTATTCAGTTTCTTTTTTAATTAAACAGGCTCCTCTGGTAATTTTAGACAGGTTCAAAAAATATCCCTGTTATATTGCAACCAATCAATTAAATCTGTTTACCAAAATAGTGAATAAGTTTAGCCGTAGGTTTTCTTTTTTTAAATCCAATCAGTTCAATCATAATAACATTGTTGCATCGTTGAAGGGTATTGATATAGTACTTTCGAATACGATTACCAATGGAGATATATTGCCTATAATAGCAAACAATTTCAAAGGAGTCATTTGCAGTTACATTCACGAGTTGGAAATGTCTGCTAGATTATTTACAACACCCAACCAAATTCAACAGGTAATAAAGCACAGCAATTTGTTTATGGTGCCAAGTGATGCAGTAAAAAGGTATCTTGAACATCATTTGCATATTGAAGTCAATAAAATACATGTATTACCCTATTATATACCTCCTCCATCATATGAAAATATAATAAAACAAAGGTCGCAAAAGTTTATAGTTGGTGGTGTTGGAACTGCAGAATGGAGAAAGGGTACCGATTTGTTTATTCAAACTGCGGTTTTATTTTTTGCAAGATCCCCAGAAGCACAAATTGAGTTTCATTGGAAAGGGGCAAGCGAAAATATAGATTTGGAAAGGCATCAATATGAAATAGATAAAGCAAATTTAACTGGTAAAATCATTTTTAAATTAAATAGTGCAGATATTAATGATTTTTTTGCATCTATCGATTTGTTTATACTTCCTTCAAGAGAAGATCCTTATCCTTTGGTTGTACTTGAGGCAGCAAATTATGAACTACCTTGTATTTGTTTTACAAATGCAGGGGGGTCTCCAGAGTTTATCAAAGAGTATTCAAGTGGTATCTGTGTAAACTATTTGAACACAGAACAAATTGCAAATGCCGTTTTGTATTATTATACAAATAAAAATATTTTGAAAGAGCAAGGAAAAAATGCAAAAACAGGAGTAATAAAAAAACATCAAAATGCAACTGCGATTGCTGAGATATTTAGTAATATTATAAATGAATATCAATAAATGAAAGTTATTTTTACATTGTGTTCTAATAATTATTTAGGCCAAGCAATTGTTTTGGGTAAAAGCTTTTTAAAATTTCATCCCGAAGCAGATTTTATGGTTGGTCTTGTAGATAGATTAGATGCATCAATTGATTATACTGCATTAGAGCCCATTCAAATTTTGCCTTTCGAAAAATTACCTTTTGCACAATTTGAGCAAATGCGTAATAGCTATGATATTATTGAATTTAATACATCGGTAAAACCCTTTTATTTTGAATATCTATTCAATTTAAAATATGATAAAGTAATTTATTTAGATCCAGATATTGCTGTTTTTAGCTCTGTAAATGAATTATTTGATTTGCTAGATACAAATGACATATTAGTTACGCCACATACAATAACACCAACCCATGCGTTTGATTCGAAATGGCAAAAAGTACAAAATTTAGTTGGGATGTATAATTTTGGTTTTTTAGCATTGGCCAAAACGGAGAATACTTTTTCATTGTTGCATTGGTGGCAAAAGAAGTTAGAAACAGAATGCAGAATGTGGCCTGCCGAAGGGTTGTTTGTGGATCAGATTTGGGGAAACTACTTCCCCATATTTTTTGAAAAATCTTATATCATTAAAGATCCGGGTTACAATATGGGTTACTGGAATTTTGGCGAAAGAAAATTAGCTTATAAGGATGGACGATTTTGGGTAAATGACAGCCTGTTAAAATTCTTTCATTTTAGCAATATTAAGTTTGGTAAGAAGGATGTTATTTCAGGATACTCAGATTATACATTTACAGAGAGACCCGATTTGATAGAAATATATAACTGGTATTTTAATGAGCTGACCGAAAATGGATATTTAAAATACAAACAATTAAAGCCATCTATACAATTTAGAAATAACAATGAAGGGTTTAGAAAGGAGATGGGTAAAAAAATAAAGTTTCACGGGACCAAACTTGTCAATACGATTACCAAGCATTTGTTTGGCGTTTAATCTGTTAGCAACTCTTAAAAATAAGTGGTGTTTACTTTATACAATACTATACGAAATAAATTTCTACGAGCCTTGATAAAACGTAGTGGTGCAATTATTAATGGTGATTTTTATTGTACTTCTTTTTTTATTAAAGGGCATGCTAAAAACTTTACGTCGGGCACTCATTTATATGTAGAAAAAGATGCTATTATCAGTATCAAGGGGCAGGGGCAAATAAATATTGGCTCTTATTTTTATATTAACCACTATTCTATTATTGATTGCAATTACAATATTATCATTGGTAACAGAGTACAAATAGGCCCACATTGTTATATCACCGATTTTGACCATGATTTGCTAGTAGATTTAGACAGAGCTTTTCATAGAGGGGATAAAAAATTCGCAGCGGTTGTAATAGAAGACAATGTGTGGATAGGAGCAGGTGTAACCATTTTAAAAGGGGTAACTATTGGTAAAAATGCTATTGTAGCTGCAGGCTCAGTAGTAACAAAAGATGTTGCTGCTAATTCATTGGTTGCAGGTGTGCCTGCTGAATTTAAAAAAGAAATTGTGTACCCTGCAAATGTTCGAACTTAATGCAATCAAGATTGCCAAGTTTAGATGGGTTGAGGGCTATATCTATTTTGGGCGTTTTATATGCACATTTAACCATAACACCCAATTTTAGTTTCACAAATAATCTTGTTGTACATTTTTTTTTGAGCTTTATAGCAGGTGATAATGGAGTGAATATTTTTTTTGTAATTAGTGGTTTTTTAATTACCACACTGTTGTTGTCAGAAGAAGAAAAGGTTGGTACTATTAGCCTTAAAGGGTTTTATATACGCAGGGTTTTCAGAATTTTACCAGTTTATTGCAGTTTTTTATTGGTGGTTTTTGTATGTAGTAATTTTAGCTGGGTAAAAGATATTGAAGCTTATTCTTTTATTGCTCCATTAACTTTTACTACAGGAGTTTTACCAGTAGATGTTGGTTGGACGTTGGGTCATACTTGGTCTTTATCGGTAGAAGAGCAGTTTTATTTGTTGTGGCCATTTACTGTGTTTTTTCTAAAAAAAGTACAACAACGAAATGTTGTTTTGTTAACAGCTTTACTATTTATACCTTTTATTCGAACCATTTATTATTATACAACACACAATAGTTTATTTTATAATTTTTTGGTAAGGGGAGATGCTATTGTATTAGGTTGTTTACTTGCAGTTAATCAAAAAAGAATAGTACATTTTTTAAAAAACAGAAATTTGATTCGTTTTGTATTGTTGTTGATAGCTGCTTTATGTTTTGCGGTACATTATTTTTCAACACATCAATTGTATGGCTTTATTACAGTTCCATTGGGTGTGTTAATACATGCAATTTTTGCAGCCATGCTAATTATAGCCTATGTTATTAAGCCTAATACAAATAGTGTTATTTATGCTGCATTGAATAACAGGGTATTGGTATTTATAGGTGTATTGTCTTATAGTTTATATATATGGCAGCAGTTCTTTTTACAAAAAGCTGCAACAGTAAGTAGCAACTGGAAATTTTATCCTGTAAATATTATTTTGGTTTTTGTAACTGCAATTTGTTCGTATTATTTATTAGAGCAACCATTTTTAAAATTGCGTAAAAAATATTTCAACGCTTAATTAAAACATGTTTATTTTTCAGTTAATGGGTGGAATTGGTAATCAAATGTTTCAATATGCAGCAGCAAGGGCTTTATATATAAAAACAGGGATACCTTTTAAAGTACATTTCGACGATCCTTATAAAGATGTAACCCGTGTTTACAATTTAGATGTGTTTAATTTAGAAGTGCAACATCCTAGCAATAAGGAACTACAACAATTAGCTCCCTTGACGGGTATAAAAAAAAGAATAAGTGATTTATTGCCCATATTTGGTAAGCGACATTATTTTCAGGAAAAGAAATATTTTGTTTTTGATGATCAATTCTTTGCTTGTGCAAATGATACCTACTTTTACGGTTTTTGGCAAACCGAAAAATATTTCAAACAAATAGAAAATCAAATACGTAAGGACTTTGATTTTAAAATTCCGCCATCTATTGCAAACAAAAAATTGATTGAACAAATCACTAATACAGAAGCAGTTTCCATACATATACGCAGAGGCGATTATGTTACTGTTGAAAAAACAAATACTGTACATGGTGTTTGTTCTTTAGACTATTATCAAAAAGCAATTGATTTAATTGTTGACAAAATTCCCCATGCGGTGTTTTACTTTTTTTCGGATGATATGGATTGGGTAAAAGCAAACATGCACATTGAACAGCCATCGGTTTATGTAGACATTAATGATGATGCACACAATTATGAGGATTTGCGTTTAATGAGTAATTGTAAACACAATATTATAGCCAACAGTTCTTTTAGTTGGTGGGGTGCTTGGTTAAACAATAACCCAACAAAAATTGTTGTAGCACCTCAAAAATGGGCCAATGTTGAAGGGCTTAATACAAGTGATTTAATACCTGCAACTTGGATAAGACTTTAACCAATATTCCTGTTAGTGCAGTTATTGCAACTGCCAACAGAGCCGCAGTTTTTAATAAAACGCTTATCAGTTTATTTAGTCAATCTGTCGTGCCACAACAAATTATTGTGGTGGATGCTTCTGACAATGATGAAACGTATTTACAGTGTAAACAAAATTATCCAACTATTGAATGGATAAAAGCTAAAATAAAAGGAGCTGCAACGCAAAGAAATGAAGGGCTTGAATTGGTGCAAACCGACTTTGTTTTTTTTTTAGATGATGATATTCTTTTTGAGGCAGATTGCATGCAAAACCTGTGGACAGCAATAAATAGTGCAGATGATATTGGTGGGGTAAATGCAATGATTACCAATCAGCAGTACCATACACCTGGTAAAGTAACCAGATTTATGTATCAACTAATGCATGGTAAAAAATTAGATTCTTATGCAGGTAAGTGTATTGGGCCAGCATGGAATTTATTACCAGAAGATAAAGAAACATTACCTGAAATTGTGCCTGTAGAATGGTTAAATACCACTTGTACCATTTATAGAAAAGCGGCTTTACCAAGGCCAGTATTTTCATCGCATTTCACTGGTTATTCGTTAATGGAAGATGTTTGCCTTTCATTAGAAGTAGCAAAAAATTGGAAACTATTTAATGCAAGAACAGCGAGAATATTTCATGATAGTCAACCTGGAGTTCATAAGAAAAATGATTTTGAATTGGCAAAAATGGAACTGGTAAACAGATATTATATTATGTCTAAAATATTAGGTAGAACTGGTTTTAAGAATTATATCAAATTGTTATTGTTTCAGCTATTTGGTATCATGACATCAGCTAATAAGTTTAAATTAAAAGTGTGGTTGGGGAAATTGGGTGCTGTATTAACTATTGCAAAAGGAATTCATGTTAAGTAAAGTACTGGTTGGTATAACTTCTAAAAATAGGGTAGGTATTTTGCCGAAAGCAATTGCTTCGGCAACTGAACAATTGTATCCAAATAAAGAAATTGCTGTTTTTGATGATTGCTCTACTGACGGAACTCAGGAGTTAGCTAATGTTATTAAAGGAGTATCTTGGCATTTGTCGAAGGAACCGAAAGGTTATGTTTTTGCAAGAAATATGTTTTTACAAACAACTGATGCTGCTTACTATGTTAGCTTAGATGATGATTCCTGGTTTTTAAATAATCGGGATTTGGAAAAAGCTGTAGCCTATATGGATTCAAATTCAACTGTTGCAGCATTGGCTTTTACCATACATAGTCCAGATGATGATGTCTCGTTGCACAAACTGAATACTCAAATTAGGCCATCAGTAACTAATAATTTTATTGGTTGCGGACATTTGGTTAGGGTTTTAGCTGTTAAACAAGTTGGCTATTATACACCCAATCCTGGCTATTATGGAGGTGAAGAAAAAGATCTGTGTATTAAATTAATGGATGCTGGATATACAATAATGACTTTTCCTGATGTTGTAATATGGCATGATAAAACTATGGTTGCAAGAGATTTACCCAAACAACATCGTTCGGGTGTTTGTAACGATTTAGTGTTTGCTTTTCGAAGAATTCCAGCTACTTTATTGATACCTATCTTGGGGTATAAATTTATAAGTCATTTAAAATTCTCTGCTGGGTATAAAAAGGCTTCCCTAATTAAACCTTGTATAAAAGGGTTTCTAGATTTTTTTAAATTTTTAGTGAACAATAAAAAAAATAGAAAACCAGTAAGTGCTGCTACTTACAAAAGGTTTAGACAATTAAATAATATGACAATATAATGTTTTTGGAAAGATATTTATTTGTTTTACCCATTGGTTTGTTTAGCCGATTTAGGGTTTTATTGTATAAACTTTTGGGCATGCAACTAGGGGATAAAAACAGGTTTGAAGGAGGTCGCTGCCGGCGGCTTACACAAATTAAAATTGGCAATAACAATGCATTTACCAAAGGATTTATGTTGTGGCCATTGGATGATGTTTATAATAGCACAAGAATTGAAATTGGCGATAATAATTACTTCAATCGAAATCTAATGTTGGATGCCTGTGGTTCTATAAAAATTGGCAATAACAATATGTTCGGCCCCGACATTTACATTACTGATTCTAATCATCAATTTGGCATGGGTATTATTCCTTCGAAAGAACCGATGCAAAGCGGTGAAGTTAAAATTGGTGATTTTTGTTGGATTGGTGCTAAAGCAATTATTTTAAAAGATGTACAATTGGGCGATTATTGTGTAGTTGCTGCAGGTGCAGTTGTTACTAAAAGCTTTCCTGCTGGTAGTATTGTAGCAGGAGTTCCTGCAAAATTATTAAAACGAATAATATGAAATATGTAAATTTTGGTTGTGGGTTGAGCGTACATGAAAAATTCATAAATTTTGATTCTTCGCCAAGTTTGTATTTAAGGAGAATTCCTATTCTGGGGTTTTTATTGAAAAATAACTTACCTTCTTTTCCGCCATTAGTAAAATACGGAAATATTGTAAAAGGTCTTCCGATCGAAAAGGGAACTCTAAATGGAATTTATTCTTCGCATGTATTAGAACATCTTTCTTATGATGATTGTATAACTAGTTTACAAAATTGTTATTCTTATTTAATGCCGAATGGAGTTTTTCGTTGTGTGCTACCTAATTTCGAAGCATTTGTAAAGTATTATATTGAAGCAAAACGTGAGGGTAATATTAATGCAGCAAACGATTTTTTGACATATTCTTTTTTAGGAAAAAAAGAATCTAAAAAGTCGGTTATTACTTTTTTTAAAGATTATTTTTCTGGAGCTAATCATTTATGGATGTGGGATTTTGAGTCTTTATGTGAGGAGTTGAGAAAAGTTGGATTTAAAGAGATTAGGAGAAGCAGTTTTAACGAATCAATCGATCCGTATTTTAATCAAATCGAAAATGAAAATAGGTTTTTGTATGATGCACTTTGTATTGGGCAATAAAGTGAACATAATTTTATTATAAACTCGATATTTAAAGTCATGTTCACTCAAAATAAATTAGGCATCATTGAAATCAAGACTAATAAATAATATAAAAGTGGTTATTTTGAAATATATTAAACTAAAAATAAGTTTAATATATTGATCAGGTATATATGTAAATAGATTTACTAAAAAATATTTATTAAGGAGTACCAGCTAAATTATTGAAGTAAATCCCAAGTAAAAGAGATTCATTGGCAAAAGCAGTTAATAATAGTAACCTTATTTTTTTAGATGGCTTAAGGGGTGTTGCTGCTTTTTATGTGGTGGTAGGTCATGCTAGGTGGTTATTGTGGGAGGGGTTGGCTGAATTTCAAAAGCATCCAAATACTTATTCTTTTATAGCTAAACTCGGAATTTATTTTTTAAGTTTATTTAAGTACGGTCATGAAATGGTACTTTTTTTCTTTGTACTTTCTGGATTTGTGATACACCTTCGCTATGCTAAACAAATTGCTTCGGGAAAAGACAATGGGTTTGATTTTTTGCCTTATACATGGCGACGATTTAAAAGAATATATCCGCCTTTTTTAGCTGCTATTATTCTTGGTTTTTGTTTAGATTCTATTGGTCAACATTTGCATTACAGTATTTATAATCATGCAACACCCAATGCTTTAATCAACAATAATATATCTATTGATTTTTCAGTTAATCAGTTGGTTGGCAATTTATTGTTTTTACAAAATACATATGTACCAGTTTGGGGAAGCAATACGCCATTGTGGTCGTTAAAGTTTGAATGGTGGTTTTACATGTTGTATCCATTGTTGTATTTTATTAATAGAAAAAATGTGTGGCTAGGGGTTGCCATTGTTTTCATTTTTTCGATTTGTATTTTATCGGGTCTATTTATATTGCCTGTTAAGCTTTTTAATGAAGTTATTGGGGCATTGTTCTGCTGGTGGTTAGGTACCTTACTAGCAGATATTTATACAAAACGGGTTGCTTGGCCAATTGTATATTTTTCACCTTTTGCCATTTTGGTTTTTTGTATTCCAATTATGCAAGAGTTTGTACCATTGTATAAAGATTTGTTTTGTGCACTTGGTTTTTTTGGCTTGCTTTCTTTTTTATTTTTCCTACAAGAAAAAGGCATTGCTTTAAAATGGGTAGAAAAACTACAGGGGTTGGGAGGTTTTTCTTATACTTTATATGTAATTCATTTCCCCATATTGGTTTTAATGAGTGGGTACTTATTATCAAAAAAAAATAATCAAATGCCACGTACGCAAGTGTATATTTTTATTGGCATAACTATTTGTACAATGATTGCTTATGCACTTCATTTTATTACAGAAAAATGGGTACACTTAAAAACGAATAGAGAAAGTATAAACCAATTGGATAAAACTAACATCAATTGATAAAAGTATTAATTGCACATCCGGGTACACAATATTCGCATCATTTGGTGAAGCAATTAAACAAGCATGGTTTATTGTATAAGTTTTATACTGGTTTTGCTATTGCTGAAAAAAGTTTTGTTGGAAAATTATTTAAATTATTGCCCGCTTATTTAACTGAGAAAATCAATAACCGATTTATAGATGAATTAGAAGGTAGTAAATTAAAAACTCAACTATTTATTGAATTAAATGCCATTCGCAAATTGAACGGTACGAATAGTGAAACCGTTTTTTATAAACGCAATAAAAAATTTCAACAACAAATACCAGATAAACAAATCTTGGATAGTGATGTAGTAATTGGCTTTGATACATCGAGTTGGCTGTTGGCAGAACGTTGTAAACAATTGGGTAAGCCTTTTATTTTAGATGTAAGTATTGGGCATCCAAAAGCAAAAGAAACAACCTACGCAAATCTAAAGTTAATGTACCCTCACTGGCAAGAACAAGTACAACCAAAACTGCCAGCATTAATAGAAGTGGAACAAAAAGAAATAGAACTTGCGGACCTTATTGTTGTACCCAGCACATTTGTGAAAAAAACATATACTGATAATGGAATTGAAGCATCAAAAATTAAAGTAAATCCATTTGGTACAAATATTGAACATTTTGCTTTTAGTAATATAAAAAAACTAACAACCGGAAAAATAAAGTTTCTTTTTTTTGGTGCTTTAACCGCAAGAAAAGGATTGCCGCTGTTACTTGAAGCATGGAAAGGTATAAATTCTAATAAAGCCGAATTAACAATAGCTGGCTATGGTAGTTTACCAATAGGCATTCATTTACCTGACGATGTAATTAATAAAGGGGTAATCAATAAAGATGACAGACAGGAACTATTCGATAGTAATCATGTTTTTGTTTTTCCTAGTAATTTTGAGGGGTTTGCTCAGGTTCAAATTGAAGCAGCTGCATGCGGTTTGCCTATTATAGGCACATTTAATTCGGGTGTAACCGAGTTGGTTGAAGATGGAGAAAATGGTTTAGTTGTGCCAATAAATGATAAAAAAGCATTGGTAAAAGCCATTAATTATTTTATTGAACACCCAAATCAAATTTCTATAATGGGTAATAAAATAAGGAGGAAAGCATTGGATTTTACTTGGGATGCTTATGGAGAAAGATGGGAGAAAATAATATTCGAGATATGAACATAACAAGAAAAATTAATTGGATTAATAGCAAAGACCCTAAGAATTTGCATTTGATGAATGGGTTGGAAAAAGACTTGCAAGCCTTTTATTCTTTGAACCCAGACTATTATTCAAATATTAATTTCACCGAGGGTAATTGGATAGACGAAGAACAAAAGGGTTATCAAGCTATTATTGCTGCTGCAAATAGCAGTGTGTCCATTTGTGAAGTAGGTTGTGGTAGTGCTAATATATTAAATCATTATCCACACTTTATTAGTAAATATAGTGGCTGCGATTTTAGTGATGTATTGATGCAAAAAAATTGTACAGCTTATTCAGGAGCAACATTTACTGCTATTCAGCAACCTAATTTATTGCCTTTTGAAGATGAACAATTCGATTTGGTTTTTTCTACTTTTGTATTAGAGCATAGTACAAATCCATCCTTATTTTTAAGTGAATGTTCAAGAATATTAAAACTTGGTGGAACACTTATTATTTTATGTCCTGACTTTCTAGCAAAGGGAAGATTAACATCTCAAAGATCAGGGTTTGGTGCTGGCACAACTTCACAAAAAATTAAACAGGGTAAATATTTTGATGCATTGGTTACACTTTGGGATAACAGGATCAGAATTCCATTAGTGTGTAAATCTTATCAACAGAAAGCTAATAAAGAGCCATCATTTTTCATTAACCTTAATCCAACACTTTTTCAAGATACTTTTATTCCAGATGTAGATGCTGTGTATGTAACTTATAAAAATGAAATTATTAATGAGCTGAGTAATTCATTTACAGTTAAAAAAAATTCTTCTGATTTAAGTGACTACGAAAATAAACATCAATTGATATTTATAGCATTCACAAAAGAACTTTCAACAATTATATCATAGATTCAGTTATTTTATCTTTTTAAAATAAACCAATTATTTTTTTGCAATTACATCAGTTATTTAATATATAACATGCATTTAGATTTAAAACTACATGCAATTATTTTAGCTTTAAATGAAGAGAGTTTCATTAAGGCTAATTTGGATACCATTTACCCATTCTGTTCTAAAATTTCTGTTATTACGCAGTACGATAGAGATTGGTATGCTAAGCCTGTAGTTCCAGACTTAACTGCCAATATTGTATTAAATTACCCCGACCCAGAAGGAAAGATAAATTTAGTAGTACGTAGAATGCCCGATGAAGCAGCAGCAAGAAATATGGAAATGTTGGCTTTTAATAAAAACGCATATAAACATACGCTTTCTCATGGTCGTTCGAAATACGATATTGCAGCATTTCACAACCAACCTGATTATTATTGGATTGTTGATGCTGATGAAATTTATGATATTGATACCTTGCCTGCAATATTGAATTACCTTTCAAACAAGGGACCCAAAGGGATGCGTATAACTGGTTATAATTATTTGCGTACTTGGAATAGACGAGTTCCTAAGAATGTGATAGACTTTACACATTTTGGGTTTATACAGCCGGGTATTTTATTCGAACAAAGGAGAATGGTAAGTTGGAATGAGTCGAGATTGAGAAAGCTTTTTAATGTATTGCATTTACCTGATTGGAGTTCCAAACTGTATGGGTTTATTACCTGTCCTGAACAAGTAGGTGTATTTCACCATGCTTGTTGGTTGGGTAATGATGAACGTATTGCACAAAAATTTGGTAAATCCAGTCATCAGGAATCAAAAGACTGGAAACCCAATTCGGTTGATGTAATTGAATCGGTGTTTGTACCAACGAAAGATTTACCCTTAAACATTCAACAAGCCCATTGGCCAATTCATTTTTTTAATGAGCAGTAGTAAAAAATTAAAGGTATTGGTAACAATACCCAGTGGATTTTGTTTTGGCTTACAACATGTAAGCGTAGATTTATTTAAGGCCTGTGAGCAGGAAATTGAGCCGTATTTTTTGGTGAGTAAATGGAGTAATGGTGATTTTGAAAAACTCTTAGATCAAAAAGGCTTTTCCTACAGCTATAGTTGGCTTGGTATGTTCAGCAGAAAGCTGGATTGGTTCAATTTAAAGATGAGTATGGAGGCTTTAATAAAATTGCCTGTTTTATATTGGCATTTTATCAGGCTGGTTAACAAGCAGAAGCCGGATATATTGTTTTTTGCCAATCATCACGAACTGATTTTGTTACTACCTGTATTGTGGTTTACCAAGAAGCCGATTATTTGTCACATGCATGATCCTGCACCAGCTATACCTTTTCAGCAAAAAACCTTTGCTTGGTACAATAAGCAGGTGAAGCATTTTATAGCCATCTCAGCGGATGTAAAAGGGAGGCTTATGCAGCTTGGCTGCGAAGCCAATAAAATTAGTGTTGTATATAATGGTATAGTATTACCACAACAGGCTGCTATTGAAATGAAAAGGAAGGATACATTTGTTGATGCAGCGGGTTGGCAAAAAGATGTTTTTGTGGTAGGTATTACCGGCCAGATGACAGCCACCAAGGGGCATGAAGATGTACTGGCAGCTTTTGAGCTGGCATATCGCCAAAACAATAAGCTTCGTTTGGTATTTGGTGGGAAGCAGCTGGAGCCAATGTACGGTACATTGCAAAAACAAATTGTAGAAAAAGGGTTAACCGATGAAGTATATTTTTCAGGCTGGTTGCAGCATGCCCGTGATTTTTATTTAGGTATTAATGCATTTATTTTAGCGTCGAGGCATGATGAGGGGTATGGATTGGTAGTTGCCGAATCTATGGTCAATATGCGACCCGTAATTATTACCCGTAGTGGTGGAGCAGCAGAGATTGTTGAACATGAAGATGATGGTATTGTTATAGAAAAAGAAGATATTGCAGCCATGGCTGCTGCAATGCTTAAATATGCTTCGGATAGCTTGTTTTATAAAAAAGTACAATTAAGAGGGCGTATGCGTATTGAAACATGCTTTGATATTACAACTACAGCAAGTAGGTTTTTGGGCGTATTAAAAGAAATTGCCGGAGGTACAGATAAATGAAATTTGGACAAAAAAAAATACCCGATGCATTTTATGTAGTGGTAATCGGCTACCTGATTTATACACTGTTATTTACCCCTAATTTTCTAGTTACAGTTCTCGTTGCACTTTTCCCGCTTTTTGCATTTCGATTGTTGTGGATAGATGGACAAACCAATGTATTGTTTTGGGGCATGATGCTGCAATGGTTAAACTCTGCAACACAGATTTTATATTGTAATTTTTTAGGGATTACGCTTGCAGAAAGGGCAAAAGATGGCAGCTTTCCGAGGCATACCATGAACGATGCCACTACTTACTCGATGATTGGTTTATACTTTTTTACGCTGGGATTGTTTTTTATCATAAAAAAAATCAAACATCAAAACATTGAACTTACTTCTAAAAAGTACAATCCCCGCAAAGTCCTTTTTATATATATAAGTGTAAGTATTGCTATATTTTTAACATCGGGTATAATCTGGAATTTTCCAAGTGTTGTACAATACTTTTATTTCTTCTTTTTTATTAAATGGGGCTTCTTTATTGTTACTTTTTACATTATACATAAACAAGCTCCCTTGCTTAGAAGTCTTTTGTACTTTGTAATTGCTGTAGAAGTATTACTGAGCTTTGCATCTTTTTTTGCGGGTAACTTTTTGAATATAGCTAGCTTTACTGTAGTGGCTTTAATTATTCTACAGCCTAAACTGAATTTTCGGGCATATTTTTTTATTACTATTGGTGTTGGTGTCTTGGTACACTTACTAATACTTTGGTCTGCGGTAAAATCAGAATACCGTTTTTTTGTTTCTGCAGGTCAATCTACCCAAACCATTCAGGTATCAGGTGGGGAAGCCAATAGTAAACTAGTTAACTTGATTACAAATGTTGACGACGCAAAATATCAGGATGGGGTTTCAAAGTTTGTTGACCGATTGGGATATATTCAATTTTTTGCAGCTACATTAGAGTATGTACCCAAAACCGTTCCGTATCAAAATGGGGAAATTTATCTGAGTGCGGTGCAGCATTATCTGATTCCCCGTTTTTTGAACCCCAATAAAAAAGTGCTCGATGACAGTAAACATACTCGTGAGTTTACAGGTATAGGTGTAAGCGATGCTGATTCAGCTACTTCTTTTAGCTTGGGTTATATCGCAGATGCTTATATTGACTTTGGTCCAATTTATATGCATGTGATTTTATTTTTTTTTGGAGCTTTGTTTGGTGTTTTTTATAAATTTCTGTACACCAAAGCACCTAATGAAATATGGAGTTGGATATTAACGGTGCCTTTCTTTTTACTAATTAATATAAATGGTGCCGATACTAAAAAAGCATTGGGCTGGGTGTTAATTTATTTTTTAGTAGTAGCTATTGTTCGCAAACAACTCATCAAACGCCTCGATCCTTTAATGCGAGCCTCTACCAATTAATGCAAAACGTTGTTTTTTTAAATTCGCATCCCATTCAATATTTTGCTCCATTGTACCAGCAAATGGCAAAGGATACTGAGATAGATTTACAAGTTTTGTACTGTAGTGATGAAACACTAAAAGGGGCTACTGATAAACAGTTTGGGGTGCAGGTTAAATGGGATATACCATTATTGGAAGGGTATAAACATATATTTTTAAAAAATGCTTCCTGGAAGCCTTCTATATTCAATGGTTTTTGCGGTTTGCTCAATTGGGGTGTTGTAGGCTTTTTGCGAAAACAACCTAAAAGTTTGGTAGTAGTTCATGGATGGGCTTATGCAACACATGTTTTAACCATTATTGCTGCAAAACTATTTGGTCATACCGTTTGTTTACGTGCAGAAACACCGTTGAATCAGGAATTGCAAAAAAATAAATGGGTTACCCAACTGAAGCATTTATATTTAAGATGCTTGTTTTTGTTAATAGATTATGGTTTATACATAGGAAAACAAAATAAATTATTTTACAAACATTTGGGCTTTAATAACCAACAACTGGTATTTACACCTTATTGCGTGGACAATAAACGGTTTTCGAATATTGCATTAACAGTAAGTAAATCTTCGGCTCGGAAAAAATTGCAATTGCCGACAGATAAAAAGATTATTCTATTTTCCGGAAAGTATATCGATAAAAAGAACCCAATGCATTTACTGCAAGCTGTTCAGCTGCTTCAAAGATTGGATATTTTTACCGTATTTGTGGGAGACGGGGAGCTGCGTACTATAATGGAAAAATTTATTGCAAATCATCGTTTAGAGCAACAAGTATCGTTTACTGGATTTATTAATCAATCCCTGATACCTTATTATTACGCAGGAGCTGATGTTTTTGTGATGTGTTCGGGTATTGGAGAAACCTGGGGCTTGTCAGTTAACGAAGCAATGAATTTTGGATTGCCAATAGTGATTTCAGATACTTGTGGAAGTGCTTATGATTTGGTAAAGGATAATGGTTATGTTTTTAGTACAGGTGATATTACGGCCTTGGCTGATGGTATTCGTAAAGTGTTAGATGCATCAGAAAATGTGTATTTGAATATGCAACAAAAAAGTAAGGCAATCATTGAGGGTTATAGTTATGAAATTGTGATTGAACGATTGAAGCAAATTGCCTGAAAAAAAATTGTTTAACCACAGAGCAAAGAAAAACTGCCTAACAGCAATTGGTTTTTACTACAGAAGATATAAAGAGCATAGAGTTAAAAAAGAACCAAAAAGAAAATCAAGAATTGCATAAAACTTATATGCTCCTTTACTTCAACAAAAATGCAGTAAATCTTAAAAATAGTACGATTCTCAGGTTGGGTTTACATCAAAAAAATATGCAATTATCCCCCTTATTTAGTATTATGTTTTATAAGTGCTTGTTATTCATTGAAAATTAATCTCTTTTTAAGTCACTTAATTTAATGAAGTTATAATTTCACCACAATGTGTAGAATAGCAGGTATCGTTGATATTTCTAATCCCCCTATAGAACAACAGATACATTTAATGACAGAAGCCATGCGTCGTGGTGGACCAGATGACGCAGGTTTTTATACAGATGAGCAATGGCCATTGGTTTTTGGTCATCGTAGGTTGTCGTTGTTAGACTTATCTCCACTAGGGCATCAGCCCATGTTAGATGATTCGGGTAATATTGTACTTATTTTTAATGGAGAAATTTACAATTTTCAGGAGATAAAGGAAATATTGCTGGCTAAAGGGTATCATTTTAAATCAAATTCGGATACTGAAGTCATTATTTATGCCTATAAAGAATGGGGAATAGATTGTTTCAAGCGATTCAATGGCATGTTTGCGTTGGCATTATTGGATAAGCAAAAAGGTAAACTATTATTAGCCAGAGATCATGCAGGAATAAAACCGCTTTACTATTCTATAAAAAATGGACGACTTGTTTTTGCCAGTGAAATCAGGGCATTTAAAGCTCTGCAACCTAGTTGGCAAGAAAATGAGGATTGGAAAAAATACTTTTTATTGTTTGGTCATTTACCTGAGCCTGTAACTACATTGGCTGGTGTTCTTCCATTAGAAAAAGGTACAATACTACAGGTTGATATGGCAACACTTGCTGTACAACAACACAAATTCTTTCAACTTTATTATCAATATACCATAAACGATACTGCTACTGCAGTTGAAAGGTTACAACAAACACTCACAAAAACGGTTGAGCAACATTTAATTTCGGATGCACCCATTGGTTTGTTTTTAAGTGGTGGTATCGACTCTAGTTTACTAACTGCATTGGCAAAACCTTTTGTAGGGAATAATCTACACACTTTATCCATTGTATTTGAGGATGAAAAATATTCGGAAAAATATTATCAAGACTTAGTCATCCAACAAACTGGTGCACACCATCAGTCGTACTTGGTAACTGAACAAAGTTTCTTTGATTGTTTACCCGATATTTTAGAGGCTATGGATCAGCCCAGCAGCGATGGTATCAATACGTATTTTATTTGTAAATATGCTAAAGCGTTTGGTTTAAAAGCAGTGTTAAGTGGTTTAGGGGCCGATGAATTGTTTGGTGGTTATCAATCATTCTATAGAACATCAACCATACAAGCTATTGGCAAGTTGCCCAATTTTGCATTGGCCATTGCTGGTGTTTTTCCTGATGATAAACGTAAACGACTTTCTTTTTTATCCTTAAAAAACGGGCTGGGTGAATATTTATTTAATCGAGGATTTTTTACGCCAGTTCAGGTTGCCCAGATATTGGATTGCAGTGAACAAGAGGTAAATGTTTTAGTTGCTAATTTTCAACAACAAGTACCTGCTTTTATTACAAAACTCGATGATCAAGAACGAGTAAGTTATTTAGAATCGAATATGTACATGCAAAATCAGTTATTAAAAGATACCGATTATATGAGCATGTGGCATGGAATAGAAGTACGTGTACCATTTTTGGATAAAGCATTGATGGAACTGATATATTCTATCAAACCTGAAATTCGCTACAACAAAAAACAAATAAAACATTTACTGGCTCTTGCATTTAAGGAACAGTTACCTAAAGAAATTTGGGATAGACCCAAACAAGGCTTTGTATTTCCATTTGAACAATGGATGCAGCATATACAGCCATCTGGCATCAATACAGATAAACTTAAAAAAATACAGTTAGACATGCAGAAAAAGCATTTGCACTGGAGCCGTTACTGGAGTTATATTCTCAGCAACCGAAAAGCAGGAGAAGCATTTAGTATTAAAGCATGAAAAAGGTATTATTCCTTTATTTAAAAGCGTTTTCATTTACCGGAGGTATTGAGAAATTTAATTGTAGCTTTTTAAAGGCGTTACATGAACTGAGCATTGAAGGGCATATAAGTGCAGGTGCTTTTTCTATGTACGATAATACTGTTGATGAAAAGTATTTTTCGAAAAACAGGTTTAAAGGATTTGGCGGCAGTAGGCTATATCTTGTGTGTAGTGCTATCTATTGTGCATTGAAATATGATGTACTTATTTTAGGACACATCAATCTGGCTATAGTTGGATTGTTGGTAAAAAAAATAAAGCCTAGTATTCAGCTGGTGCTGGTGGCACATGGTATTGAAGTTTGGGACTCCAAAACTAGATTTAAACAACAATTATTGCAAAAAGCTGATATTATTTTAGCCGTAAGTTCATTTACAAAAGCCAAAATACTGGAACAAAATCCACTTATTCGAGAAAGTTATATACAAATTTTCAACAATACCATCGACCCTTATTTTGCATTGCCTACTAAATTTAATAAACCCAATTATTTAATGCAACGATATGGTATTGTATCGAATGAACAAGTACTCCTGACCGTAACCCGACTTTCTTCAACTGAAAAGTATAAAGGCTATGACAATACGATTGCGGTAATTAAATCCATTAATCAGCAAACGACTAAAAAAGTGCATTATTTAATTTGTGGCAAATATGATGCAGCCGAATTTGAACGGGTGAAACGATTGATTGAACAGCATGACGCATCGACTTTTGTACAATTGGCAGGATTTATAAAAGATGAAGAATTAATAGATCATTATTTACTAGCCGATGTTTTTGTAATGCCCAGTAAAAAAGAGGGTTTCGGAATTGTATTTATTGAGGCAATGGCATGTGGTAGAAAGGTGATTGCAGGAAATAAAGACGGTAGTGTAGATGCTTTACAAAATGGGGAATTGGGCAAACTGATAGATCCTGATGATAAAGAAGCACTACTGGAAGCAATAGAGGCTTCGTTAGAAGAATCAACCATTCATCCTTTTCTATTGCAACAAAGGATATTAGATACTTTTGGGTTTAATAGGTATAAAGCAAGGTTAAAGCAATATTTAGGGGTTTAATAAAATAAGAATTACACCAAGCTTATCTGACAGTAAAAAAGCAAGCGAAAGCTTTCCGACGGAAGTTGTAATTAATCAATAAGAGTACAAAAGTTTACATAGAGAAAACAAAAACATAAAAAAGTAAAAATTGCAAAAGCAGGTAGTAGTTGTTTTATACGAATATTTTTTTCCTAGTTATAAAGCTGGTGGCCCTGTACAGTCGTTGGTAAATATGGTATTGACCTTACAGGAGAGTTATATATTTAAAGTAATAACTACAGCTTTCGATTTAAATGAAACAACTGCTCATTCAACCATCTTTGTTGATCAATGGAATACTATTGTTTTGAAACCTCAAACAGAACCTATACAGGTTTGGTACTCCTCTAAGCCTAATATGGGTATGAACAAAATGCATCAATTGTTAACAGATGCTTGCCCAGATTATATTTTTGTGAATGGGCTGTTTACCTTATCATTTTTTCAGCCGTTGTGGTTGTTGAAAACAGGGAAGCTATATAACGTTCGGGTTATTGTATCTCCAAGGGGTATGTTACAAAAAGGAGCTTTGCAAGTAAAGCCAATACGCAAAAAAATATACTTGAAATTATTTAAAATTACAGGTTTATTCAAAAATATTCATTGGCATGCTACCAACGAAAGTGAATTGCAAGATGTGTACCGTTTGCTGGGAAACAATTCACACGTTCGTGTTGCTGCAAATGTTCCTAAGCCACCCTTGCATAAGATTGAATTTTCCGATAAAATAAAAGGAAACCTGCGGTTGATTTATCTTTCAATAATCACTCCAAAAAAGAATTTACTTTTATTACTGCAACAGTTGAGTAAGCTGGAAATAAATGTTTCCTTAGATATTTTTGGTCCAATAAAAGAACCAGTTTACTGGAGGCAATGTTTAACATTTATACATCAATTGCCAGCAAATATAGCTGTACAATATAAGGGAGATGTGCAACCGGATTTAGTTCAATTTACCATTGCCCAATACGATGCATTGATTTCTTTAACTGCCGGCGAAAATTTTGGTCATGCTTTATACGAAAGTTTAAGCTGTGGTCGCCCTATCATCACCAGTTATTTTACCCCATGGAACGAACTGAAAGAACAAACTGCTGGATGGAATGTTGATATTAACAACAATGAGAATATTCAGTTATTATTGCAGCAAATTGCAATGATGGATGCTGCCGACTTTGCTGTTTATTGCAGTGGGGCTTGGCAAATGGCAAAAAATTACTATCATCAATCCAATTTTCACAAAAATTATCGTACAATTTTTTCATCATAACTTATGATTATTTTAGGCATTAATGCATATCATGCTGATTCTTCAGCAGCTATTTTTAGAGATGGTGTAATGATTGCAGCAACTGAGGAAGAACGTTTCAGAAGAATTAAACATTGGGCGGGCTTTCCTTCTATGGCAATTGAGTTTTGTTTGAGAGAAGCTGGTGTAACTTTAAAACAGGTAGATCATATTGCAATAGGCAGAGACCCCAAAGCAAAGTTTTTAAAAAAATTGGTATTCTTTGCCCAGCATCCTTTTCATTCATTAAAATTTATTGCCGATCGTTTCTCTAACCAAAAAAAAGTAGCTTCTATTGAAGCCGAGTTAGCTGCATTGTCTGGAATACATGCAGCATCAATTAAACATAAGATTCACCAAATAGAGCACCACAGAAGCCATTTAGGAAGTGCTTTTTTTGCTTCTCCTTTTGAGGAAGCAGCTGTACTAAGTATCGATGGTTCAGGCGATTTTTCCACCACCATGATGGGTATTGGTAAAAGCAACAAGATTGAAGTAATTGATTCAATTGATTTTCCACATTCTATTGGTATTTTTTATACTGCATTTACGCAATTGTTAGGATTCCCCCATTATGGCGATGAGTATAAAGTGATGGGTTTGGCACCCTATGGCGAACCAAAATACGTAGATAAATTACGTAGCTTGATTATTTGGAAAGAGAATGGTTTATTTGAATTAGACTTATCGTATTTCCGTTCGGCAACACAAGGATTTATTCAATACGAAAATAATTTGCCTATTGTACCGCCTTTATTTGGAGAAAAAATGGTGGCAGTTTTTGGTGCTGAAAGAAAAAAAGAAGAGCCATTATCGCAATACCATAAAGATTTAGCAGCATCGGTACAACGATTTACCGAAGAAACCATTTTTCATATTTTAAAAGGGTTACATGCACGAACAGGGTTAGATAAGGTTTGCATAGCAGGTGGAGTTGCACAAAATAGTGTTGCTAATGGTAAGCTTACCCGTAATACACCTTTTAAAGAAGTATATATTCCATCTGCTGGTCATGATGCTGGTATTTCAATGGGTGCTGCACAATACACGTATCATCAGGTACTCAATCAGCCAAGGGTTGCACCTATTTATAGTGCTTATACGGGTGCCAAATTTAGCAACGATGAGATTGAGGCTTTACTTCAGTCAAAAAATATAGCCTATACCAAATACGATGATGCTACATTATTTGATGTGGTTTCTGATAGATTGATTAATGCAGGTGTGGTAGGTTGGTTTAATGGCAGAGCAGAGTTTGGTCCAAGGGCATTGGGAGCAAGATCTATTTTAGCTGACCCTCGCCGTAATGATGCCAAGGATTTGCTGAATGCCAAAATTAAACGAAGAGAAAGCTTTAGGCCTTTTGCCCCAAGTATTTTGAAAGAATATGTAGATGAGTATTTTGAAGTAAATGATGTTGTTCCATTTATGGAAAAAGTATTTCCAATTAAAAAGGAAAAACAACATTTAATACCTGCCGTAACACATGTGGATGGCACTGGTAGATTACAGTCTGTAGATCCATTGGTTTCTCCAGCATATTATCAGCTAATAAAAAGTTTTTTCAATAAAACAGGAGTTCCTATCTTGCTGAACACATCGTTTAATGAAAATGAGCCAATTGTAAACTCCCCCCAAGAGGCTCTAGATTGTTTTTTAAGGACATCGATGGATATGTTGGTGTTAGAAAATATCGTTGTACAACGATAAATGAGCTAAACTAAGCATGAAAGTTTCAATAATAACTGCAACCTACAACAGTGCTGCTACCGTTGCTGATACCTTAGCATCTGTTCAAAGGCAAACCTATAACAATATTGAACATATTGTAGTAGATGGTTTTTCTACTGATGAAACTTTGTCGGTTATCCAAAAAGCAGGTCATGCTGGCCCAATGATTTCTGAAAAAGACCAAGGCATTTATGATGCCATGAATAAAGGCATTTTACTAACGCATGGTGAAATTGTGGGCATTTTAAATTCGGATGATTTTTTTGCTCATGATACTGTTATCGAAGAAGTGGTAGACATTTTTGAAAAAACTGGTTGCGATGCAGTATATGGTGATTTGATATTTGTACACCCAGATAAACCTTCTAAAATATTGCGTAAATGGATTGCAGGTGGTTATGACGCAGCTTTATTTTTAAAAGGATGGATGCCACCACACCCCACTTTTTTTGTAAAACGAAGTGTGTATGAGCAGTTTGGCAATTTTAATATCAGCTTAAAAAGCTCAGCCGATTATGAATTATTACTTCGTTTTTTATACATGCATAAAATAAAAGTACAGTACTTACCCGATGTTTTGGTACACATGCGTAGTGGTGGACAAAGCACTAAATCGGTATCGAATAGAATCAAAGCTCATAAAGAAGATTATATGGCTTGGCGACTAAATAATTTAATACCACGTTGGTACACGTTGATATTAAAACCTGTTAGAAAAATTAAGCAATTCTTATATCCTAGAATCTAGCAACCAATAACCAGCAACTAGTAACTTGTATCCAGTATCTAATTACCTTTTCATCAATTATCCTTAGGTTTGTAGCCTTCTTATTCATATTTATCATTAATTACTTACTTACATAACGATGCGTAGTATTATTTTGATTGTTTGTCTTGCATTATGTATAGGCGTTTCGGCTCAAAGCTCTATTCAAGAGTTAATGAATAGTAAAGATTTATCTTCTTTTAAAGTGGATATATTGAGCGATGAAGACATTAGCAAGTATAAAGCTTATGTTCAAAGTTCAGGTTTAACGGAAACACAAATTGAACAAATGGCATTGCAAAGAGGCTTGCCTTCTTCTGAAATTTTAAAATTAAAGGCAAGGTTGGCTGGCAGTGGGATAGCTAGCAACAAAAATGCTACTATTAAAAATAAGAATTCTTCTGGTAGAATAACCACTGATGCAGAACCATCGGTTTCGGTAGCTATAAAAAAGCAAGAAGATGAAATTTTTGGTTCGGAATTATTCAATAATAACGATCTGCGTTTTGAACCAGATGCAAGAATGGCTACGCCTAAAAATTATGTAATTGGACCCGATGATGAAATTGCTATCGATGTATTCGGCTATCAAGAAGCCAATTTTAAATTAATTGTTTCTCCCGAAGGAAATATTAATTTACCTGCTGTAGGTTATGTAGCTGTGAATGGATTAACTGTTGAGCAAGCTACTAAACGAATCAGAGAAAAAATGATTAAAAATGGGTATGCTCGTTTGGCTGGTGGTCAAACACAGTTGGCTGTAAATATCAGTAAAGTTAGAACGATAAAGGTTACCATTATTGGTCAGGTTCGTAAACCAGGTACATATAGTTTGTCTTCCTTATCTAATTTATTTAATGCATTATACGCAGCTGGTGGTCCCAATGAAAAAGGGTCTTTCAGAACCATTGAATTAATCAGAAATAATAAAGTAATTGAAAAATTAGATGCGTATGATTTTCTGCTAAAAGGATTTCAAACCAATAATGTGCGTTTAACCGATCAGGACGTAATTCGTATTCCAGTTGCCAATGTACAAGTGAAATTAAAAGGTGAAATTAAAAGACCCGGTATTTATGAAGTGTTGCCAAATGAGCATTTACAACAAGTAATAGAATTTGCACAAGGGTTTACCAGTAAGGCTTATACAGCTTCTTTAATGGTAGAGCAATTTACCGATAAAGAGAAAAAAATACAAGATGTACGGAAAGCTGATTTTGCAAAATATTTTCCTTCGAAAGGAGATGAAATAACGGTTGGCAAAATATTAAATCGTTACAACAATAGAGTAGTTATAGAAGGAGCAGTTTATCGTCCAGGGGCATACGAATTAACCAATGCTTTAAGCTTGGTTCAATTGATACAAAGAGCCGATGGTTTAAAAGAAGATGCATATAAAGAAAGAGGGTTATTGTTTAGGATAAATGAAGATTTAACCAAAGAAGTGGTATCTTTTGATGTGAGTGGGTTGTTAAGTGGAAAAACTACAGATATTGTATTGAAAAAAGACGATTCAGTTGCAATAGCTTCAGCCAAAGATTTTACAGAAAAATATACACTTACAGTTAATGGTGAAGTAAATAAACCTGGCGTGTATGAATTTTATAAAGGCATCAGTTTAAAAGATTTGTTGTTTCAGACAGGTGGGTTTACCGATGCTGCCAGTGCTCAACGAATAGAAATTGCAAGAAGGGTACAAGGCGATAGTGCCAATAAAAAAGTAATTGCTCAAGTACTAGAAATTGCAACAGGAAAAGATTTAGGTTTTAAAGGAGGCGATGTACTATTGCAACCATGGGATGTAATCATTGTGAGAACGAATCCTGGTTATAAAACACAGGTTTTAATAAAGGTAGAAGGAGAGGTTGTTTACCCAGGTACGTATGTATTAAATACAAAAGAAGATAAGGTAAGCGATATCATCAAACGAGCTGGAGGATTAACTGAGCAAGCAGACAAAGCTGGTGCCAATATTACCCGAATTAATACCAGCAGTTTTAAAGATGAGGCTTTCGAAAGGGTACAAAAAATTAAGAAATCAACCGATACCACTTCTAGTGAACTTGTAGAAGAGTTAAGTAAACCCACTGTTAAAATTGGCTTGCGATTAGGAGATATACTTTCGAATGAGTCACTTGTTGAAAACATTACTTTATTAGAAGGTGATGTTATTGTGGTGCCTAAGAAACGCAATGTTGTAAAAGTAAATGGAGAAGTGATGTTTCCAACAGAAGTGGTGTATAAAGAAGGAGCTTCGATTGAATATTATATTGATAAAGCAGGTGGATTTACAGAGAATGCAAGAAAACGGAATGTATACGTTTTAAATGCAAATAGCAGTGGGTCGAAAACCAAAAAGTTTTTGTTTTTTAGAAAATATCCAAGTGTACAAGCTGGGTCGGAAATTTTGGTACCTAAAGTATCTGAAAGTGGGAAAAAAGGTTTATCAACTACAGAGTGGTTGGCTGTTGCCAGTGGTATGGCATCTTTGGCAGGTATTGCAGTATCAATTATTAATGTAAGTAAGAAATAAAACTAGAAATATAGAATGGAATTACAAGATGACAATATTGTTAAGCCCTCTCTTGCCGATACTGTATTATACAGTGTAATGTTTTGGTATAAGCATTTATTTAAAAAATGGATTTATATTATTTTGTTCTCATTTTTTGGATGCATCTTAGGTATTACTTACGCTTGGTTAACCCCTGCCATTTATACGGCGGAAATGAGTTTTTCATCTGAAACAGACGGGCAGTCTAAAATAGGGGGATATGCTGGTATTGCAGCTTCATTTGGTTTTGATATAGGTGGTGGAGGAAATGCTTTTGAAGGAGAAAATTTAATTGATTTTTTTAAGAGTAAGACTTTAATTGAAAAAACACTCTATACCAAAATCAATTTAAATAGCAAGCCAATCAGCATGTTGGAGTATTATTTACGATGCAGGAAAAAAAACGCTGATTGGAATAAAGATACCCTATTAAGCAATCTTACTTTTGAAACAGGTTTAGATGTACCATTACGAACTAGGGACAGTATTGTAAAAGTGATAACTGATGAAATATTAAAGTCTAGTTTAAAAATTGAGAAAAGAGATAAAAAATTAGTCACCATTGACGCAGCTTTTTCTGATATTGATGAATATTTTGCAAAATCATTCTTAGAATCTCTTGCCAATAATGCTATTAAATATTATGTAGATTATAAATGTAAGAAAGCAAAAGCAAATGTTGATTTAATAACACATCAGGTAGATTCAATAAGCAATATATTAAGAGGTAATATTACATCAGTGGCTGTAAGCAATGATGTAAATATTAATCCAATAAAGCAAGGTGGGCGAATTGAAACACAAAGAAAACAAGTAGATGTACAAGCAAATACTGGGGCGTATGTGGAGTTATTGAAACAACTAGCTTTAGCCAAGTTAAACTTAAATAAAGAAACACCACTTATTCAAATAATTGATAACCCTAAGTTTCCTTTGAAGAAAAAAAAGAGCAGTCGTTTGTTAATGTGTATTCAGTTTGGTATATTTTTCGGTTTTTTAGTTGTATTATTTTTAATCGTTAAAAAAATTGTAAAAGACGCATCTTTTAGGTTTAGAGATATTCTTAAGAAAAGCGACTAGATTTTTTCTTACAGTTATTATACTTCTGATCTCTCCTTTTTTTAGATATAGTAATAAATTCAATTATTGATGTTAGGTGCATTTTGGAGAAAGAATTTTTCGAACGTAAGCAATTTAAAAGTAAATACCATCTTATCATTTATTTTTAGAGGGGGAAGTATTTTTTTACAGTTTTTACTTGTGCCGCTTTCTATAAAATATATAAATGCAAGTGTATATGGTGTTTGGCTTACTTTATCTTCTATTATTGGTTGGATGAATATTTTGGATATTGGAATTGCCAATGGTTTAAAAAACAAATTAACAGAAAGCTTAGCTAAAAATGATTTTGAAAAATCAAGAATATATGTAAGTACTACTTATATAATTATTGGTGTAATTGCACTGATACTTGGGTTTGTATTTTTTTTATTAAATCATTTTATCAGTTGGCAAGAAGTTTTCAATAGTAAATTCATACCGGAACAGGAAATTGAAAAAGTAGTAGGGATTGTGTACTATTTTTTTTTACTTAAGTTAATTACAGATATCATTAATATAGTTGCTGCATCTTTTCAGATGGTTTCTGTAAGTGCATTGTTGCTTTTTTTGAGTAATTTAGGTGCTACTCTTGCTATCTTGATTTTAACAAAAACCTCTACTGCAAACTTAGTTTTATTAGCCTTTTGTTTTTCAGCAATACCATTTTTGGTATCTGTATTTGCCAGTATTTACTTTTTTAAAAATCGGTTTAAAATTGTAAAGCCATCATTTAAATATGTAAAACTAAATGAGTTTAAAAGTATTGCAGCAATTGGAACACAATTTTTTATATTACAAATGGTTGCAGTTGTTATTTTTCAAACAGATAATATTGTTATTGCTCAGTTTTACAGCCCAAGTTTGGTTACTAATTTTAACGTTGCTTATAAATATTACAGCACAGTAATTATAATATTTTCAATTATCCTATCCCCATTTTGGACTGCCTTCACCGAGTCTTATGTAAAAGGAAATTTCGATTGGATAAAATTGAATGTAAAAAGGTTAACTCAGGTTTGGCTATTGAGTATTTTTATTTTATTTCTTATGTTTTTTTGTTCAAGATTCTTTTTCAATATATGGGTAGGAAGTGAAATAAGCATTTCGTCTGCTGTTTCACTAAACTTAATTTTTTATATAATTGTATTAAACTGGAGCTCAATTTTTTCAAATTTTTTGAATGGTGTTGGTATAATTAAACTTCAGGTTATTCTTGCACCTTTGGTTGCTATTATTAATATTTTATTGTCAATTATTTTCGTAAAAATTTTTAGATGGGATATTTTTTCGATACCCTTGGCAAATAGTTTAAGTTTGTTAATTGGGGCAGTATTTGGTTTTATACAATATCGAAAAATAATTACCAATAGTGCATCTGGTATCTGGATGCAGTAAAATTAATTTATTAAAATTTATATATGTACACAATTCCAGTCTATCAGCCATTTCTGAATGGCAACGAAAAAAAATATGTAAATGAATGTCTTGATTCTACTTGGATTTCTTCTAAAGGAAAGTTTGTAAATCAGTTTGAAAAAGCATTTTCAGGATACATTGGTAGCAAATATGCAACTACTGTAGCTAATGGTACAGTTGCTATTCATTTGGCATTATTAGCATTGGGAATTGGCAAAGATGATGAAATTATTGTACCTACATTAACCTATATAGCATCGGTTAATGCAATTGCCTATACAGGTGCAACCCCTGTTTTTGTAGATTCTATCGAAGATTCATGGCAAATTGATTCAAACGATGTATTAAAAAAAATTACTCCTAAAACTAAGGCTGTAATGGCTGTTCATTTATATGGCCATCCGTGCAATATGGATCGATTGGTAGAAATTTGTAAGGCCAATGATTTATTTTTAATAGAAGATTGTGCCGAAGCCATTGGTTCTCTATACAAGGGGAAGCATGTTGGTACATTTGGTGATATTTCTACATTTAGTTTTTTTGGCAATAAAACAATTACAACTGGTGAAGGTGGAATGGTGGTTACGAATGATGATACATTATTCGATCGCTCTATACACTTTAAAGGTCAAGGTCTTGCCAAATATAGAGAATATTGGCATGATGTTATTGGCTATAATTATCGTATGACTAATATTTGTGCTGCTATTGGTTTGGCACAATTGGAACAAATTGATACAGTACTGATGCACAAGCAAAGAGTAGCTGATACCTATCGCAAATATTTGGGAGAAACATCTGTTGTATTTCACAATCCAGTTACAGAAGATATTTACCACTCATATTGGATGTGTTCTATTTTAGCAAAAGATTCAACTGAACGAGATTTAATTAGAGAACATTTGGCGAAAGCTGGAGTAGAAACTCGTCCCTTATTTTATCCTGTACACACTATGCCCATGTATTCAGCCAAATATCAACGTCATCCCAATGCTGAAAACTTAGGATGGCGAGGAATTAATTTGCCAAGTTATCCTAGTTTAACAGAGGAAGATATACTTTTTATTTGCAATACCATTAAGAAGGCTTTATAATATGATTTTGCTAATTGATAAGTTTAATGTAAAGCATATTGAGTTGCTTCAAACGTTTATTAAAACAATGGGTGATAGCAGTTTAACTTTTAGATATTTTAGCTCAAGACCAATTTCTATTATTCATAATCACATTTGTACACTTCTATTCATGTTAGGTGAATATCCTGTTGGTTATGGGCATTTGGATAAAGAGGGCAATCATGTGTGGTTAGGTATTGCAATTGCTGATGGTTATACAGGTAATGGATATGGGAAACAAATAATGAATAATTTAATTGACGTAGCTATAAAAAATAATGTTTCATCTATACAGTTATCTGTAGATAAGCATAACCAAAATGCTATTCAGCTTTACAAGCGTTTTAACTTTGTTCAGTATCATCATACAGAAAATACACTCTTTTTTGTAAACAAATTATCGAATGATCAACTATAATATAGGTATTCTCACTACCGATTTTATTAATTGGGGAGGAGGTATTGATTTTATCAGATTAATTTTAAATGGTCTCTATTCGGTAAATCAACGAGAAAATTATAGGGTAAACGTATTCGTATATATACCTAAGCAATCTTTTTTTTATGTTGCTTTAAAAAACAAAATAAAAAAAGTAATCAATAAATTTACAACTAAACAACGGCCATTACAAAAAATAATTAAAGCTTCACTAATTATTGATTCCTTAAAAAGTAGTAATAAAGCGTTAAATGAATTTTATTTTTTTTCAAACGAAATTGATCTTAAACAACTTGTATTAAAGCATCAATTAAATTTTATTTTGCCTGCATTTAGACCATTACCTGCTGATTTTCCTATACCGTGGATAGGTTATTTATATGATTTTCAACATAAGTATTATCCATCTTTTTTTACAAATGCCGAAATTAAAATCAGAGAAAATAATTTTGCTCAAATGCTTCGAAAGGCAAAAACTATCATTGTTAATTCACAATCTGTAAAAGATGATATAGAAAAATTTTATAAGAACAGTACATCTTCAATTATTACGCTTCCTTTTTGCCCTGTTTTTAATTCTGATTTTTATCAGCTGCAAACCAATATTGATCAATATCATTTGCCATCTCAGTATTTCATGATTTCCAATCAGTTTTGGAAGCATAAAGATCATTCAACTGCTTTTAAGGCGTATAAATTAATGCTAAATAAATTAAACACTACTAATATAGGTTTGGTTTGTACTGGGCAAACATACGATGAACGTTTTCCTACTTATTTTAACGAGTTACAAAAGTTAATCTCAGAACTGGGAATAGAAAAAAACGTATTTATATTAGGTTTCATACCTAAAATAGATCAGTTGCAAATACTAAAAAATAGTTTAGGAATAATACAGCCAACTTTATTTGAGGGTGGGCCAGGTGGTGGTGCAGTGTATGAATCAGTTGCCTATGGAATTAGCTCCATTGTTTCAGACATTCCTGTTAACTTAGAAATTCAAGATGAAACTGTTACTTTTTTTAAATCCGGTTCAGTAGAAGATTTGGCCAATAAAATGATAACTTTGATAAAACAACCTAAGCATAAGCATACATTTGATGAGTTAAGAACTAAAAATGAACAGGTTTTGATAAAATTTGGCAGTACAATTATCAAAGCATTGGAAGAGCCTATTTAATGAAAGAGCCTAAAATAACAATTGTAACTGTTGTATTAAATGCTAAAAATACAATTGAAAAAACAATTCAAAGTGTTATAAACCAACGCTACTTAAATTTTGAATACCATATTCTTGATGGAGGCTCTACTGATGGCACAATTGAAATTATTACAAAATATTTACCTCAAATTTCTTTATTTAAATCGGCATCAGACAAAGGTATTTATGATGCCATGAATAAAAGTGTAAACGATATTAAAGTTGGCTGGGTTTTGTTTTTAGGTGCTGATGATATTATTTATAACGAAAACGTTTTGGCTGATGTTGCTGTTGCTATGAACAATAACAGAACTATTTATTATGGAGATAGCCTGTTTAAAAAAAGGGGCATTAGATATGATGGGAATTTTAGTATTTATAAGCTAGGGTTACGAAATATTTGTCATCAATCTATTTTTTATCCAATAGAAGTGTTCTCTTTTTTTTTATATGAAGAACAATATAAACTACTTGCCGATTATGCTTTTAATTTAAAAATTTATGGCAGTAAACAATTTCAATTCCAGTTTATTGATATTCTGGTTAGCGTATTTAACGACGATGCAACATCTGCAAATAACATCGATTATGAGTTTGAAAAAGATAAGTTACAATTAGTTAAAAAGAACTTAGGTTTTTTGGTGTTTATTTATTGCAAATTGAGAAGAGGATTGAAACAATTTTTAATCAAACGTACTTTTTTCTAGGCAACTACTTTTATGAATAATTATGAGTTTTATGAATTATTGTTAAACAATGTGTTACCATATATTGGGTTCGTTATTTTTTTTCTTTTTTTGTACATTTTTATTTTTAGGAAGGTTTCACCAACATTAATACATCCAATTCTCTTGCCTTTGATTTATTCTGCAATTGGCAGTGCAACAGTATTTATACTTTATTATGCAAATGCTATAACGCCTAAGCTATTTTACAGTTATATTTTTACACAAACAGCTTACTTTTTAGGAGTATTCTTTTTTAATTTTTATAAGCCTTGGGAAAATTATGGTATTACTGAAGCTTCAATAGGTAAGTTTACTTATGCTAGAAAGATAGAAAATGATACCATATTGTATGGAAAAGTAATGTTACATTTTTTTGCAGCTGTAATGTTTATTTCTCATTTAGTTGTCTATGCTGCGAAAGGTATTCCTGTTTTACAAACTTCTCGATTAGAAATATTTTATAATGGAGAAGGTTTTGGTATTTATTCAAGATTTATAAACGTTTCAATAACAGCAGTAAGCTACCTATACTTTTATTTCTTCTTTTGTTTAAGAGAAGATGGATTTAAAGCATATTATCATTTTTACTTGCTTATGGCATTTGTATTTTTATTGTTATCGGGTAGTAAAACAGCTCTATTACAAATTCCTTATGTATTTTTTTGTTTTCTGTTATTGCACAAGAATAATCCAAGTGTAAAAAATAATTATTTAGTAAAGAATTTTAAAAAAATTGTTTTTAGAATTTCTATACTTGCATTAGTAGGTGTGCTTATAGTAATTAGTGTACAATCTAATAACGAGGATAAAATTTATGGTTCGGCTTTTGCACTTTTTTTAAGGTTTATTCATAGTGGCGATACTTTTTGGTATAGCTATCCAGATAATATTGTGTATAGAATTTCAGGTGAATATGGCTTATTAGCTTTATTCAATGATTTTTTAGGTTTTTTTAGAATTTATAAGTGGGATGAAATGCCACAGAATTTAGGGTTAACAATTATCCGTTTTCATCATTGGGGTGATGGTGTGTTTGGGCCCAATGCAAGACACAATATTTTTGGTATTATTTACTTTGGTTATTATGGGTCTATTATTTTTTCATTTCTACTTGGGTTGGTGGTATCTTTTGTATTGTTTATAATGCCAATTTTATTTCAAAATAAGTTTTTAAGTGGTATTTTTTTTACTCTGGTGTTTAATAGTTTAGTTTCTTTTGAATTAGATCCAATGTTAGTACTTACAAATTTTGATAATGCAATTATCATTTTGCCCATCTTATTAATAATAGCAACGGTTATATACATAATAATTACAAAAACACAGTTTAAAATTTACTTCAATAAAATTTTTTATAACCGTTAAAATGAAATCCAATTCTATTGACATATCTATCGTTATTCCATTTTATAAAGGAGAAAATTTTATTTATGATTTACTGATGGTTATAGATGCAGCTTACCGAAAAGAAACTAATATTTTGGTTGAGGTAATCATAGTAATAGATTCAATGGAAACATCTATAGAACAACTTCAACAAACTATTTCAATTAACTATTTTCAATTATTTCCAATTGTTTGTATTAAAAACTTAAAAAATAGTGGTGTTGCAGCAAGTAGAAATGCAGGAATAGCAATTGCAAATGGAAGGTTTTTGTTGTTGATTGATCAAGATGATAAAATTGAGGAGTGTTTTTTTCAAGAGTTGGTTAAGATAGAATATAATAATTATGATTTTATATTATTTAATGGCTCTTATTTTTTTGTCAATAAAAATAAGAGCGTACCCATATTTATTATTTCGCCTAAAATTAATTTACGAAACATAATTTTAAATGATATCATACGATCACCCGGTCAGGTGCTGATGAAAAAAGATTTGTTAGAAAAATACAGATTTCCTTTGCCTCAAAAGTTTGCAGGTGCAGATGATAAGTTTTGCTGGATAAGACTTTTTTTTAATTATCCAACAATTAAAACATATTATCATAGAAAATTACTTTATATAGCTCAAATACATGATAATAATGTTAGCAATAATTATATGCAATTGTATTTTTCTTGTTTAGAGTTGTGGAGTGATCTATTAATAAAAGAACCCAATTTGCTTTTGACAAATAAAAAAATAATACAGCAAAGTATTTATTATTATAAGTATGAAACAAAAAAGCTAGTAGGCTACCAAGAAATTATTTTAGGTTTTATAGCATCGATAAAATATCATATAAATCTTAATAAGATTATTGTTTTTTTGTTAAAAAAATTGGCTTTATGAAACTTAAAATTGTTTATTTAATTTCAACTTTGAGGCGTTGTGGGCCAACAAATTTACTTTATGATGTAGTGGTTCATTTAGAACCTACACTATATGAAGTTTATATTATAACACTGTCACCTGAGAGGCAGCATTCAAGGCTAGATGATTTTTTGAAACTTCCATCAGTTAAAAATATTCAGCAGGCAACTGATGGAGATGCACATTTAATGAGATTGGGAAAGTTTGTATCTGCTATATGTAGAAAAATAAACCCAAACGTAGTTCATGCTCAGGGGTTTAGAGCAGATTTGATCAGCTCCATTTATTTAAAAAAATACAAGCAAGTTTATAATATACAAAATTATCCATATGATGACTATGTGATGCAATTTGGCTTTAAGGGCTATATCATGGCTTTTTCAACTATTTTCTTATTGAGAAAATCTTCTTACATGACAGTATGCTCAAACTATATTGCCAATCTACTTCAACCGAAATTTAAGCAGCCTTTAATTGTAGTTCAAAATGCAGTAGAATTTGGCTTTTTGCCTATAAATGATTTGCAGAAAAATGAAATTAAAACAAAACTGAATATTGATAATCATAAAAAAGTATTTGTATTTGCTGGTAATTTAATTAAAAGAAAAAATCCACTCGTATTAATTGAAGCCTTTAATTTATTGAAACAAGTTGAAGAAAATTTTGTGTTACTAGTTTTAGGAGATGGTTACTTAATGGATGAGTCTAAAAAAATGGCTAATAATAATTTCAATATAAAGTTTGTTGGGGCAGTTGAAGATGTTTCTATTTATTATCAAATCAGCGATTACTATATAACAGCTTCTTTATCTGAAGGCATGCCAGTTTCTGTTTTAGAATCATTAAATCATGGTTTACCAGTAATACTTTCAGATATTCCTCAGCATGCAGAAATTGTGCAAGAACTAAATTCTGCCGGATTACTCTTTGAAAAAACAAATGCTCAAGATTTAGCACAAGCCATTAGGAACTTTGTAAAAAATGATTATTCGCAACAACGTAGTTTTGCTATTGATAGTATAAAAAATAAATTTAATGCAAAAAGGATGGCAGATGATTTTAAAGTAATTTACAATTCTTAATTTAGTAAGCTACAAATCAATAATTACAATAACAATTAGTTGAATCAATGAATAAAATTACTGCGTCTATAGTACTTTATAATAATACTGATATATTACCAACAATCGAGTCTGTTTTAAATTCTACGATTGCGTTAGATTTATATTTGATAGATAACTCACCTACCAATGCATTAGAGACAAAATTGGCCAATTATATTGTATCTAATCAGGTTATTTATATCTATAATAATAAAAATGTTGGTTTTGGTGCAGCTCATAACATTGCCATTCGTAAAATTATTGAAACCTCTGCTTTTCATTTAGTAATCAATCCGGATATAGTTTTCAAACCTAATGTTATTGCAACATTATTTGCGTATATGGAAAGTAATATAAATGTGGGCTTAGTAATGCCTAAGGTGCTTTATCCTGATGGTGAGATTCAATATTTATGTAAACTATTGCCAACACCAGTAGATTTAATTTTAAGGAGATTTTTACCAGATAAAATGATGAAAAATCGAACACAACTTTTTGAATTACGCTTTACTGGTTACGATAAAGAAATGGAGATTCCTTATTTATCAGGTTGCTTTATGTTTTTAAGGGTAGATGCCTTGAAAAAAGTAGGTTTATTCGACGATCGATTTTTTATGTATCCTGAAGATATTGATCTAACAAGAAGAATTCATCAATACTACAAAACTATGTTTTATCCGTATGTTAGCATAATTCATGAGCATGGGCAAGGCTCTTACAAAAGTTTAAAACTACTCTGGATTCATATATCAAACATGGTTAAATATTTTAATAAATGGGGCTGGTTTTTTGATGTTGATAGAAAGAGAATAAATAAAAAAGTACTTAGTCAGTTAAAGTAATTTCATGCAAGCAATCATTTTAGCAGGAGGCTTGGGAACACGTTTAAAATCGGTTGTGGCCGATAAGCCCAAAGCATTATCTCCTGTTGCAGGAAAGCCTTTTTTATATTATGAAATTGAATACTTAAAAAAAGAAGGAGTATCAGAGTTTATTTTTTCATTAGGCTATTTGTCTGAACAAATTTTAGATTTTTTACAGCAAAACTATCCACAGCTAGCATATAAATATTATATCGAGGCAAGTCCATTAGGAACTGGCGGAGCTATTAAAAAAGCAATTGAGCTAAGCACTGAAAACGATGTGCTGATTGTAAATGCCGATACCTATTTTGATGTTAACCTGCAAGAAATGTATCAATTACATCAATCTTCAAATGCTCAATGCACTATTGCATTAAAAAAAATGATTGATTTTGACAGGTATGGTGCAGTTGAAATAAATACATCGAACAATATCGTTCATTTTAAAGAAAAAACATTTGTACACGAAGGCTTGATTAATGGAGGGTTTGTTTTTTTAAATACGCCATACTTTATAAATAAAACTACCCATTTACCCGAAGTATTCTCTTTTGAGAAAGATTTTTTAGAAGTTAATCTGCACTCAATGATTGTAAAAGGCTTTGCTTCTGTGGGTTATTTTATAGATATTGGCATACCTGAAGACTATCAAAAAGCAGAAATAGCTTTTGCCACTTTCCCTCATTTATTCGTTTAATTATACATTAAGTAAGTGCATTGGTTAAATGCATGCTTTTTATATACCGCATTTCCTTAACTTGCCAGCCAAATTAGCAGAAAACTAGCATGAATATTTGTGTAATCGGAGGCTCTGGATTTATTGGTTCCCACTTTATTAATTCTATTGCTGACCATCATAGTGTAACGAATGTAGATAAACAATTGCCTGCCCAACAAATTGGTAATGTTATCAATATTCAAGCCGATGTACGAGATTATGAATCCTTAAGTAAGGCCATTCCTAATGATACTGAATATATTATACTTTTGGCTGCTGAGCATCGAGACGATGTATCTCCAACTTCTTTATACTACGATGTAAATGTAGATGGGGCTCACAATGTTTTAAGGGTAATGGCTGAGAAAAATATTGAACACATTATTTTTACCAGTTCAGTCTCGGTTTATGGGCTGAATAAAAAAAATCCCGATGAACTTTCAGGTATCGACCCATTTAATCACTATGGTAAAAGCAAGTATGAGGCTGAAAAAGTATTGAGGCGTTGGTTTGATAATGACAGGAATGGGAAATCACTGATTATTGTTCGTCCTACTGTAACATTTGGTCCCGGTAACAAAGGCAATGTTTATAACTTGCTACAGCAAATTGCTAGTGGTAAATTTGTAATGGTTGGTCGTGGAAAGAATAAAAAATCCATGGCGTATGTAGAAAATGTGGCTGGTTTTATTGGTCATTGTTTAGATAAAAAATTCAAGGGTTATCATTTGTTCAATTATATCGATAAACCCGATTTAGCCACCAAAGAATTGGTGCATCATGCCGAAGCAGCACTAGGTAAAAAGATTATTCCTATTAAAATACCTTATTTAATTGGTTATGCAGGTGGAGTATTTCTAGATGTTATTTCAAAACTAACGGGTAAAAAATTTTCCATTAGTGCGGTAAGGATAAAAAAGTTTTGTGCAACCACACAATTTTCATCGGTAACCATTCAAACAACGAATTATATCCCCCAAAAAACGTTGGCAGAAGGGTTAGAAATCACTATAAAAAGTATTGTAAATAATCAGAGTAATTAAAATTATGAAAAAGGCACTTATCACAGGTATTACAGGCCAAGATGGGGCATATTTGGCTGAGTTTTTATTAAAAAAAGGATATGAAGTGCATGGTATTAAAAGAAGAAGCTCTTTGTTTAATACTGGCAGAATAGACCATTTTTATGAAGATCCACATGTACCACACCGTCATTTGACTTTGCATTATGGCGATTTAACAGATAGTACGAATCTGATCAGAATTATACAAGAAGTACAACCCGATGAAATTTACAACTTGGCTGCAATGAGCCATGTGCATGTAAGTTTCGAAACTCCAGAATATACAGCCAATGCCGATGGTATTGGAACATTAAGAATATTGGAAGCTGTTCGTTTATTAGGTTTGGTAGAAAAAACGAAAATCTATCAGGCATCAACTTCTGAGTTATATGGTTTGGTGCAAGCTGTTCCACAAAGTGAAACCACACCTTTTTATCCACGCAGTCCGTATGCTGTTGCTAAAATGTATGCTTACTGGATTACAGTAAACTATCGTGAAGCTTACAATATGTTTGCCTGTAATGGTATTTTATTTAACCATGAATCTCCAAACCGTGGTGAAACATTTGTTACTAGAAAAATTACCCGTGCAGTAGCAAAAATTGCATTGGGTTTTCAGGAAACCCTGTATTTGGGTAATATGAACTCTAAAAGAGATTGGGGCCATGCTAAAGATTATGTAGAAGGCATGTGGCTCATCTTGCAACAAGAAAAGCCTGAAGATTTTGTGCTGGCAACTGGTATTACTACAGAAATTAGAGACTTTGTAAGAATGGCTTTTGCAGAAGTTGGAATAGAACTTGGTTTTAGAGGAGAGGCAGAAGCAGAAGAAGGTTATGTAGTTGCCAATAATGGAACTTATGCTGTAGAAATAGGTAAAGTTGTTGTGAAAGTAGATCCAAGATATTATAGGCCTACAGAAGTTGATTTACTAATTGGTGACCCAACAAAAGCCAATACAAAATTGGGCTGGAAACCAAAATACACTTTAGCCGAAATGGTGAAAGAAATGGTTGCTAGTGATATTGTAATCTTTGAAAAAGAAAGATTCTTAAAAGACAATGGATTTATTACGAAGAACGCTTTTGAATAATCAATGAATCAACAATCTAAAATTTATATAGCAGGACATAGAGGAATGGTGGGTAGTGCTATTGTTAGAAACCTGCAACAAAAAGGGTTTAACAACATTATTTATAAAACTTCTGCTGAACTTGATTTACGCAATCAACAGGCGGTAAATGATTTTTTTGCAACAGAAAAACCCGATGTTGTTGTGCTAGCAGCTGCTAAAGTGGGTGGCATTGTTGCCAATAATACTTTTCGGGCTGAGTTTATTTACGAAAACCTAATGATTGAAGCCAATATTATTCATGCTGCTTATGTAAATAAAGTTGAAAAACTATTGTTTTTGGGATCTTCTTGCATTTATCCAAAATTGGCTCCCCAACCTTTAAAGGAAGAATACCTTTTATCGGGTTATTTAGAAGATACCAATCAGCCTTACGCCATTGCAAAAATTGCAGGGATTGAGTTGTGTAATAGTTACAGAAGGCAATATGGTTGTAATTTTATTTCGGCGATGCCTACCAATTTGTATGGCCCAAATGATAATTATGATTTGAACAATTCTCATGTTTTACCTGCTTTATTAAGAAAGTTCATCAGTGCAAAAAAACAAAAAGCTTCATCTGTAGAATTGTGGGGAAGTGGCACTCCTAAAAGAGAATTTTTGCATGTAGATGATTTAGCAGAAGCCTGTTACTTTTTATTAAATAATTACAACGAAGAAGGGTTGGTAAACGTAGGTGTTGGAGATGATGTTACAATATTAGAATTGGCACAATTGGTACAAAAAGTGGTAGGTTACGAGGGTACAATTGAGTTGAATACTTCAAAACCCGATGGAACACCACGCAAATTGATGGACGTTTCTAAAATTAATAAGATGGGCTGGAAAGCTTCTATCTCTTTAGAAGCAGGCATAACAAGTGTTTACGAAGAAATTAAAGAAGCACAATGGGATTAATCCTCTCATTTTTTTAGAATGAAGCCTAATGTAATTATTGTTTTAAATAGGTTGGTAATTGGCGGTCAGGCTGTTGATACAATTCCTTTAGCATATTATTTACAGAATTATTTTAATGTACTCATTCTGTATGGAGAAAAAGAAGCCGATGAAATAGAGGCTTCTTTTTTATTGGAACAATATCCCAATTTACAGGTACAAAAAATTAAACAATTACGCAGAACGATTAATCCAATTACTGACTTAATTGCATTCTTTGCCATTATAAAGCAAATAAAAAAACATAAAGCAAGTATAGTTCATACGCATGGTTCAAAAAGTGGATTGCTAGGCAGACTTGCAGCTTGGTTTCTGGGAGTTCCAATTATTGTACATACTTTTCATGGGCATTTATTTCACTCATACTTTAATTCAATCGGCAACTTTTTTATAAAAAATGTCGAACGAATTCTTGCAAAAATATCCACTCATATTATTGCATTAAGTGAAGAGCAGTTTATAGAATTAACCCAAATCTATGCGATTGTAGAAACCAATAAAGTAACCATTATTCCGCTTGGTGTAGATGAAAAAACACTACAATCATCTATTGAAGCAAACAGAGCAAAATTTCGAACACAATTCAATCTTTTGCCAACGGATATTGCCATTGGTATTGTTGGTAGAGTTGTACCCATTAAAAATCACTTTTTATTTTTAGATATTGCAAAGCAGGTTTTAGCAACAAATAATACCAATGTCTTTTTTTTTATTGTAGGAGATGGAGGCACAACAAAAGAGTTGATGCAACACTTAAAAAGTTCAGGAATTAAATATGCCAATAAATTTGCAGATGGTTCTAAAATCATTTTTACTTCATGGATAGAAGATATGGCATGTGTTTACCATGGATTAGAAATGGTTTTACTCACTTCTTTTAATGAAGGAACGCCATTATCTATAATCGAAGCACAATTTTGTGGCAAACCAGTTATTGCAAGCAATGTGGGTGGTGTTAAAGACACTTTTGCAAATGGAACATCTGGTTTTTTAATTGATGAATTTAAGGTTGAAAACTACATCGAAAAACTACAATTACTAATCGATAACCCTGAATTGAGAAATAATATGGGCAATGCTGCAATTAGCTTTGCAACAAATACGTTTAATAAGCAAAATGAAGTAGAAGCCATAAAAGACCTTTATATGCAAAAGCTACCTTATTTTAATTGACCTTTACGAAAACTAAAATTAGCCTGAATTGGGGTGTTATTGTTATGCAATCATTACAGCAATAACTGCTTGTTTTGCAATAGTTGTTATATATATCATTCAATTATTATAATATTGCAATCAATGGAGCTGCTTGTTTGAAAAAGGTTTTGATGAAGATCTAATTGCATATAATTTTACGTTATACAATAAAAATGTTACACCGAACTTTTCAGCATTCAGGCTAATGTACCAATTGAGGTAAAAAAAAATAATTTCAGCTTTTTTACTCTTTTAAAAAAGAGATTGAATAATTTGGCAACATTTATAAATTTTAAATATAGTTATGAGTAAAAGTATTTTAATAACTGGTGGTGCTGGTTTTATTGGCTCGCATGTGGTAAGGTTATTTGTAATCAAATACCCAGAATACAAAATCATAAATCTGGATGCACTTACTTATGCAGGTAATTTAGAAAACTTAAAAGATATAGATCAATCTTCAAATTATTACTTTGAAAAAGTGAATATTTTGGATGCAGATAAACTACAAGAAGTTTTTGAAAAACATGGCATTACTGACGTAATTCATCTTGCAGCTGAATCGCATGTAGACCGTTCGATTGTTTCTCCATTAGATTTTGTTTATACCAATATTATAGGTACAGTAAACTTATTAAATACTGCACGTCGTTATTGGAAAGAAGATTACAGCAAACACTTATTTTATCATGTTTCTACCGATGAGGTTTATGGAGCATTGGGTGATGAAGGTTTATTTACAGAAACTACACCTTATCATCCCAACTCACCATATAGTGCAAGTAAAGCATCTTCTGATCATTTTGTGAGAGCTTATGCTGAAACTTACCACATGCAAACAGTTATTTCTAATTGCAGCAATAATTATGGGCCATTTCATTTTCCTGAAAAATTAATTCCATTATTTATCAATAATATTATAAATAAGAAATCTTTACCGGTTTATGGAGATGGAAAATATACCAGAGATTGGTTGTTTGTAAAAGATCATGCTTTGGCAATTGATTTGGTTTTTCATAAAGGCAAGGTAGATGATACCTATAATATTGGTGGCTTTAACGAATGGACTAATATTGATTTGATCAAATTGCTTTGCAAATTGATGGATGAAAAATTGGGAAGAGCTGAAGGTGAAAGTGAGCAATTGATTACTTATGTAAAAGATCGCCCAGGTCATGATAGACGATATGCAATTGATGCCACAAAAATTAATAAAGAATTGGGTTGGTATCCAACTGTAACATTTGAACAAGGCTTAGCTGAAACCATTGATTGGTTTTTGGATAACCAAGAATGGTTAAACAATATTACATCTGGTGCATATGCCAATTATTATGACTCAATGTACATGAATAGGTGAGAGGTGAAAGGTTGAAGGCGAAAGGTTTGAGGAAGCTTTAAACAAAACAGTACATAAAATTTAATAATCGATAATTAAGAAACTGAAATGAAGGTTGAGGCAACCAAACTAAAAGATTGTTACATCATACATGACACTGTTTTTGAAGATAGCAGGGGCTATTTTTTTGAAAGTTTTAATCAGCAAACATTTGCTAAACTCACTGGATTAGATGTTCATTTTGTACAGGACAATCAATCGAAATCTTCTAAGGGAGTTTTAAGGGGATTGCATTTTCAAAAAGGAGAACATGCACAGGCAAAATTGGTTCGTGTGTTGCAAGGTAGAGTGTTGGATGTGGCAGTTGACATACGTCCTGATTCGCCAACATTTGGTCAGCATGTAGCAGTTGAGTTAACGGCTGAAAATCATTTGCAGTTATTTGTGCCACGTGGTTTTGCACATGGTTTTATTGTTTTGGAAGACCATACTGTATTCTTTTACAAGTGTGATAATTTTTACAATAAAGCTAGTGAAGGTGGATTGATGTTTAATGATGCTGATTTGAATATTGATTGGATATTAAAAGGGGAAGAATTGATTTTATCGGAAAAGGACAAAAACAATCCTTTGTTGAAGGATTTAAAAAAGGATTATTTATAAAATGTACAAAGCAGAAAGTGGACTTCTTTAAAAGTAAACCATTTGCAAAATGAAAAAACTCGAAGAACTCTTTTCACAGCTTGGTTTAGATAAAAACAATGGACTGTTCATTACCAAAGAAGAACTTTGGAAAAAAGATATTGCTTTTCCTAATCGGGTCAAAAGATTGATTGAAAGGAAAATTAAACCAGATGCTTTTTTCTGCTTCGATAACAAACCAATGATTTTGTTTTTCAATAACCGTGAAGACAAAAAAGAAATACATAAAGCTATTTGGAACTTTAATGAATGTCCAATTGCAATTTTTGTTGATAATATTACAGTTGAAGTTTTTAATGGGTTCAATTATTTAAAGGAAGTAGAATTGTTACAAAAACTTGGTGGAGTTGATAAGCTAACACACTTTACTTATTTTGAATTGGTAACAGGTAAGACTTGGGATCAATACCATGAAAAGCTAAACTACAAGAACCGCGTTGATTTCCATCTTTTACAAAATATTAGAGCTGCAAGAAAAATCCTTGTAGAGGAAAATTCTTTAAATGCTAAAATTGCAAATTCAATTCTCGGAAAAGTAATTTTTATTAGATACCTAATAGATAGAGGCGTAAGAATGAGGGTTGATGGAACACTTCGTCAATGGACTAATCAACAATTTTGTGATTTATTGACTGAACCGTATGAAGTAAGACTTTTTTTTGACTACATTGAGAATAAAGAAACTGGGTTTAATGGAGATTTATTTCCTCTTAATGATGTTGAATACAAGCAAATTAGAAAGAAAGACTATCAAGTTTTAAAAGATTTATTAGAAGGTGTAGAATTAGAAAAAAATCAACCTTCACTTTTTGAGTTTTACGATTTTTCAATTATACCGATAGAATTTATCAGCAATGTTTATGAATTGTTTATTGGTAAAGACAATCAGAAAAAAGAAGGTGCTTATTACACCCCGCTTTTTTTGGTTGATTACATTCTAAAGGAAACTGTAGAAAAAAAATTGAACCAAAAAGATTCTGATTACAACTGTAAAGTGCTTGACCCTGCTTGTGGTTCGGGTATTTTCCTTGTTGAAACACTTAGAAAAATCATTGAAAAATATATCAGTGAAACTGGAATAGAAATAAAGTCGCCAAAGTTTAAAAAAGCAATTAAGGATTTAGCATTAGAAAATATTTATGGCATTGATAAAGATTTAAGTGCTGTTCAAGTTGCAATATTTTCAATTTACTTAACCCTACTTGACTACTTAGAACCTGCTGCAATAGAAGATGCTTTTAAGTTTCCCAATTTATTAAATACTAATTTTTTTGAGGCAGATTTTTTTGATAAAAACTTGCCATACAACAAAGCGTTAGAAAATATTGAATTTGATTTCATCTTAGGAAACCCACCTTGGAATAGAGGTAAAGGGGAAAAAGAAAAACCTTTATATATAAAGTATATTGAAGAAAGAAGAAGAGAAGAAAAGAAAAAGGATAAACCACAAATTGAAATTGGAAACAAGGAAATTGCCCAAGCATTCTTGTTGAGAAGCAGTGATTTTTCAAAAAATAAAACCAAAGCTGCTTTAATTGTTACCAGTAAAGTTTTATACAATTTGCAAGGTTCATCTTTCAGAACTTATTTTCTAAATGAATTCTTTATAGAAAGGGTATTTGAATTAGCTCCTGTTAGAAGGGAGGTGTTTGATAAATCTAATGATAAAGCAACTGCTCCTGCATGTGTATTATTTTTCAATTACGCTAACGGAGCAAACACGAATAACAACTTAATTGAACACATCGCATTAAAACCAAGTCGCTTTTTTTCTCTATTCAAAATATTTACAATCAACCGAACTGATTTCAAAACAATTCAACAGAATAAACTAAAGGAGTTTGATTGGCTTTGGAAGGTTTTGGTTTATGGGTCTTATTTAGATTTCAATTTTCTCTTGCGTTTGAATAATGAATATGATTCAATAAATAAGTTTTTGATAAAGAAGGATGCATTAGTAAAGCAAGGAATTAAAAGGAAAGACGGAAGTAAAAAAATTGACGTATCTGAACTTATTGGTTGGGATTTTTTAGACTTGAATAAAAAGGAAATTAAGCAATTCTTTATAGCACCTAAACATCAAAAGTGGGTTATAGAAAATGTCGGATATATATACAGGGAAAACAATCGTATTTGCAAAGATGTCTTTAGTCCACCTGTATTATTGGTAAAGGAAACTGTAAACACAAATCTTGAATCTGTTTCTGCAATTGCTACTAAAAAAATTCTTTTTACTGATAAAGTTACATCCATTAAGTTTAGAAAATCTAATGACACTGACGACTACTATTTGCTTTCAGCCCTAATGAACTCCTCTCTTTTTGCTTATTATGTTCTTAATAAGTCTTCTACTGCTGGAATAATGATTGAACAGCAAATTAATGATGAAGAAAAATTTGGATTCCCATTTGCAGCTTCAAAACAAATTATAGCAATTGCAAAAGAAATTGAACAGTTAAAAAACGAAGTTTTATTAAGCAGTTCAAATGATGATGCTAAGGCCGTTGAACTTAAAAACAAAGAGAGTAGAATAAATAGCATTGTTCCTGATGTTTTTCATTTGGACGACAAGGAAAAGACATTGCTTCGTTACTCAACCGAAGTAATGATTCCAATTGCAATGCGACATCAGAGCTTTGAACAATTATTTCAGCCCATAAACTTTAAAGCAACCACTCTTCAATCTTATGCTGAAATTTTTATTGAACGATTCAAATCAAAACTGAATGTAAAAGACAAGAAATTTATAGTCGAGATTTGGCATACAAATCAAATAGTAGGAATGTTTTTTAAAATGGTTCATACTAAAGAATATAGTGAACCCATAAAATGGATTAGTAAGCAAAGCAACGCTGAATTTATAACTTTCCTTTTTAAATTAGGACAAGAAAAAATTACCGATAGACTTTTTGTACAAAAGGACATCAGAGGTTTTGATAATAACGGTAATGACTTTTACATAATTAAACCTAATGAAAAAAGACTTTGGCACAAAGCAATTAGTTATTTAGATGTAAATGAATTTGCAGATGCCATCCTTAAATCAGTAAACAAAAGAAAATGATGTTCACTGACTTAAATGCTTCTGCTTATGTACACAGCAACATTTTTTACAATGCTGAATTTGAAGAATTATTATCGAAAATAATTGCTTGTTATAATCTTATGCTCACCGATAATGTAAGTTTAAGCAATGATGAAAATAGTATCAGAGATGTTCTCTTAATAAATTATTTGAATGATAATTCAGTAAGAAGAAAAATTGAATTGACTGATTACCTTTTTAACAGGGAAGTTCCTGAAAGTAAAACTATTGGCAGAACAGATATAAAAATCGAAACGCAAAATACATTTCAAAACACTGATGCCTATTACACGATTGAATGTAAACGATTGGGCTCTTCAAATGCAATGGGAGCAACTGGATTAAATGCTAAATACATTCAAAACGGTATAAGCAGATTCGTATCAAAAACCTATTCTTCTCATTACAAGACAAATGGAATGATTGGTTTTATTGTTGAAACAATTGACATCAATAAAAATATTGCAGCTATAAACGGTTTGCTGAAAGGCACTGCAAACACAACAAAAGAGTTATTCAAACACAAAATTGTTACTGACTTTCATTATTCATATTGTTCAACTCACGATTTGGACAGTGATGAAATTCTTATCTATCATTTAATGTTCGATTTTTCAAAAAACATAAAATCTTAAACTCAATACTATGAAAGGAATTATTTTAGCAGGTGGCAGTGGTACAAGATTGTATCCTATTACCAAAGGGATTAGTAAACAACTAATGCCTATTTATGATAAACCAATGATTTATTATCCTTTGTCGATATTGATGTTGTCGGGGATTAATGAAGTATTAATTATTACCACTCCCGAAGATTCCGAACAATTTCAGCGTTTATTGGGCAATGGAAAAGAATTGGGCTGCAGTTTTTCTTATGCTGTGCAAGCAGTGCCAAATGGCTTAGCACAAGCATTTGTGATTGGTGCTGATTTTGTGGGCAACGATAAAGTAGCATTGGTTTTGGGCGACAATATTTTTTATGGTGCAGGTTTTAGTAAGCTGTTACAATCGTTCAACAATTTAACGGGTGCTGCAGTTTTTGCTTATGAAGTAAATGACCCCGAACGTTATGGTGTAGTTGAGTTTGATGCAAACAATAAAGCTGTTTCTATTGAAGAAAAACCAAAAGAACCTAAATCGAATTATGCAGTTCCTGGATTATACTTTTACGATAATTCAGTAATTGAAATTGCTAAAAATATTGCTCCAAGTGCTAGGGGAGAATATGAAATTACCGATGTCAATCGTGTGTATTTAGAGCAGGGAAAATTACAGGTTGGTGTTATGAGCAGAGGAACTGCCTGGCTAGATACAGGTACTTTTGACAGTTTAAGCGATGCATGTGAATTTGTACGTGTAATTGAAAAAAGACAAAGTCAAAAAATTGGTTGTATTGAAGAGATTGCTTACAGAATGGGTTATATAAACCATGCTCAACTTCTGGCTTTAGCCGATAAATATGCTAAAAGTGGTTATGGAGAATATTTGCTAAAAGTGAAAAAGTAAAAAGTAATCAAAAAGGAACTTCGGTTCCTTTTTTTATGTTTCATTGTTTAAAATTATTTACGCTTTTCTCAACCTTTTACCAATTTCTATGTTTCATATAATAGAAAATACAGTGTGTATGAACGCTTTTACCATTAAAGATTTAGAAAATTTAACAGGCATTAAAGCCCATACGATTCGTATTTGGGAGCAACGCTACACTTTTCTTAAACCACAGCGTTCAGATACCAACATTCGTTATTACAGCAGTCACGAACTGAAAACAGTGCTGAATATTGCCTTACTGAATAAGTATGGCTTTAAAATTTCCCATATCGATAAGATGAATGAGGTACAAATGAAAGAACGTATTCTTTCTTTGTCTCAGGCTCAGGCACAACAGGAAAGAGTGGTGAATGAGCTTATTCAAAACATGGTTGATTTGGATTTAGATACATTTGAATTGGTATTGGATAAATACATACAATCAAAAGGTATTGAAAGAAGTATAACTCAAATTATTTTTCCTTTTTTAGAACGTATTGGTATTTTATGGCTTACCAATCATATTAACCCGGCTCAGGAGCACTTGGTTACCAACATTATTCGCCAAAAGTTGATTATTGGTATCGAAGGAGTTCACAGCCATATACGAATTAACAAAACATTGTTACTCTTTTTACCAGAAGGTGAACACCATGAATTGGGTTTGCTGTTTATGTATTATTTGCTGAAGAGCAGAGGTATAAAAGTATTTTATATTGGAGCCAATGCCCCATTAAAAGATATAGCATATCTGGCTAATCTTAATCAACCTGATTATATTTACTGTCATCTAACTTCAGTTGCCCACAATTTTAATTTTGAAAAATTCCTCAATAATTATAGCCAAAAGCTAGGCGACTATAAATTAATTGTTTCTGGTTTACTTACACAGGGCTACAAGAAAAAAGTACCAGCAAATATTGAGTTCAAAAAATCACTAGTTGAGGTAATGGAATACATTGCATCCCTGTAATTTTCACAAATCATTGTCTTATATCTGTGTATTTACCTGCTTATTGCGTAAGTATACAATTACCTTTGTTTATATTCAATTTAATTGATGCAGGAAATAATAAAAGTAGAAAACCTTACTAAAAAGTTCAACCAATTTACAGCGGTTAATAATTTATCTTTTACCGTAAATGATGGTGATGTATATGGATTTTTAGGGCAAAATGGTGCAGGTAAAAGCACAACAATACGTATGTTGCTTACCTTAATTGCTCCAACAACGGGTAACATCAGTTTGTTTGGTTTGCCATTGCAAACCCATAGAAACGAAATTTTAAAGCAAGTAGGTGCTGTAATTGAAAAGCCTGATGTTTATAAATATTTATCGGCCTACGAAAACCTTAAATTATTTGCTCGATTAAGTGGAATGAGAGTTACCCACCAGCAATTAATGAATCAATTAGAAGTTGTAGGACTTGCTGCTAGAGCAAAAGACTCGGTAAAAACTTTTTCTCAAGGTATGAAGCAACGTCTAGGTATTGGAATTGCTTTGATACATAATCCTAAACTGATTGTATTAGATGAACCAACCAATGGTTTAGACCCACAAGGTATTGCAGATATTAGAAATTTAATCTTACACCTAAGTAAAGAACAAGGTAAAACAATTGTGGTTTCTTCTCACTTATTGAGTGAGATTGAACAAATTGCAACCAAAGTGCTGATAATTGATAAGGGGAAGAAAATTATAGAAGATAGTGCAGCGGCTTTATTCGATCCAACACAAACCATTGTAGAAATTGAAACAATGGATAATGCTTTTACGGTAGAACAATTAAAAGTAAGCAGTTGGAAAAATAATATACAGTTGAATAGAAATCATACAGTTGTACTAAAACTGGATAAACAGCAGATTCCTCAATTACATAAGGATTTGGTACAAATGGGTGTGGCCTTATTGAGCTTACAACCCAAACATAGTTTAGAAGATTATTTTTTACAAGTAACATCCGGAAAACAACATGTGGACGCTTTTACAGGTTGAGTTATATAAAATTTTTCGTAGACCACGAACCTATATTGCATTTGCGGCAATCACAGCTTTAATTGTAATTGTTCAACTTGGGTTAAAGGTTGATGGTAAGGAGTATGCAGATTTTGTAATGGCCGACCTGAAAAACAGTTTCAGTATTGATGGAAACACCATTAATGGTTATTTTGTTTGCTATATATTATTGCAATTGTTATTGGTACATATTCCTTTGCTAATTGCATTAATTGCTGCCGATATGATTAGTGGTGAGGCAAATGCGGGAACTCTACGTTTTTTATTAACCAAACCCATCAGTCGTTTTCAGTTTATACTTGCTAAATTTTTTGCAGCCACTATTTACACACTAGCATTATTGGTTTGGTTAGCCATTCTTGCATTATTTGTTAGCATGCTAATTTTTGGAACGGACGATATGTTGTTGTTGAAAAACAATTACGTTGTTCAACTGCAACAAGGCGATATTTTTTGGCGTTATGTTGGAGCTTTTGGCTTTGCAGCTTTAGCAATGATTACTGTTGCTGCATTGGGCTTTTTCTTATCTCAATTTGCCGAAAATTCTATTGGTCCAATAGTTGCTACTATGAGTGTAATTATTTTCCTTACCATTTTAAGTACCATGAGTATCCCTTTATTTAATTTGGTAAAACCCTATTTATTTACCACACATATGGTTGCATGGAAAGAATTCTTTGATATAAAAGTAGATGCCAACAATGAAACTATAAGAGGTAGTATTGAGCATCCTGAAAAAATAATAAGAAGCGTTGTTATACTTGCAATTCATATTGTATTATTGGTAGGAGCAAGTTTGTATGTATTTAAAAAGAAGGATGTGCTTAGTTAGCGTAGAAGGTCAATAGTCAATAGTCAATAGTCAATAGTCAATAGTCAATAGTCAATAGTCAATAGTCAATAGTCAATAGTCAATAGTCAATAGTCAATAGTCAATAGTCAATAGTCAATAGTCAATAGTCAATAGTCAATAG
>JBIKRV010000060.1:0-13606 GCA_044348985.1 Chitinophagaceae bacterium | reverse complement strand
TCAATACAATGAAACGATTTTTAAAGATAGTATTTTTCTTAATCCTTGCTAACAGCTTACAGCTAACTGCTTACAGCCAAGACATGGCAGCATTGGTTAAAAAAGTAAAAGCAAAGCTAGATGCTGTAAACGATTATGTAGCTGATGGAAAAATGAAAACAGATGTAACTTTTATTAAAGCTCCAATAGGCAACGTAAAAATTTACTACAAAAAACCCAATAAGTTTAAGTTGAAAAGGGATGGAGGAATATCCATATTACCCAAAGGTGGTGTTACTGTAAATATGAGTAGCGTTGTAACTACAGATGAATATGATGTTTTATATGCTGGTGAAGAAATGGTAGGAGGTGTAAAAACAAAAAAAGTAAAATTATTACCAAGAAACGATAATAGTGATGTTGTATTAACCACTATGTTTATAGATGAAGCCAACTTATTAATAAGAAAAGCCATTACTACAACAAAAGAAAATGGTACTTACGAAATAGAAATGAGTTATGGTAAATACAGCAATTATGGATTACCCGATAAATTGATTTTTAGCTTTAATACCAAAGACTATAAAATGCCAAAAGGTATTACAATGGAGTTTGATGACGACGACAAAAAGTCGAAAGATGTAAAAGATAAAATGAAAAATAAAAAAGGTAAAGTAGAAATTAGTTATTCATCGTATATTATTAATAAGGGTATAGATGATAGTGTTTTTAAATAATCGCTTTTAATAGCGATTGCTCAAGTAATGGCAATTTATCAAATGCATAAGTACCAATTACGAAACAAATATTTGTATTTACTTCGTCTTCTATAAATAAGTAATTTTTTTCTACATCTATCCAAACGGATAATGTATCAAATTTCAAAAATGTGTCTGTAATAAATGCTGGCAAAAAATTTGTCAGCATTTTTATTTTCTTCGTTGGTTAGTCCTTTGCCAACTTCAATTCCTGCAAAGAATAATTGGTCGTTAAAAAACTGTAATTGAAATAATGTGTTCTCATATATGTAGCTTCTGTGGTAAAAAAATATTTCAATATTTTTATTGCCGTTTTTATGAAAAAATCTGCACCTGGGTTTGCCCCATTTATCCATAACTTCTTGTGTAGTAAAATTAAAATTCAATTCTGGCGGAGTGATTGATTGTCCAGTTTTTAATACTTTATTCTCTACCTGTTGCTGTTGAATATATTGGCATAAATGAATGATTTTTTTTGAAAAAATCTTTGTGTGGTAAAACCAACCATCGTATGTAACAGCAGCATCTGGTTTATAGAATAGTTCTTTTATTTTCTAAAAAAAGCTCAATAGGTGTAGTTTTTTAGTAAGAACGACTAATCCTCATCTTTGTTTTGTATGGTTACCAAAACTTTATCAATACGGTGTTTATCCATATCTACAATTTCAAATTCAAAGCCTCTCCAAATCATCGTATCACCTGTATTCGGAATTTCTTTCATTTCATGTAGTATAAAACCAGCTAAAGTGTCAAAGTCGTGTTCAGCGTCGTTCATCCATTCGGTTTTCTCTACTTTATGTAAGAAGTCGTAAAACGGAATTTGAGCATCAATTAAAAAGCTGCCATCGGCTCTTTCCGTAATTTCATAATCTTCTTCATCAGGCTGAGGAATATCGCCAACAATTGCTTCTAAAATATCATTTAGGGTAATCAAACCCTCAATACTACCATATTCGTTTACAATAAAGCAATGGTGAATTTTTGTTTCTTTAAATTTTTCCAATACCTGATAAGCTGTATTGTTTTCAGGCACATACATTGGCTGGCTCATAATATCGGAAAGTAGTTTGCCATTATCGTTTAAAAACAAATCTTTAACCGATACAATGCCTTTAATATTATCAATGCTTCCTTCACAAACTGGATAAACCGAGTGTATTACTTCAGTCATTTCATTTCTTACAATACCAATTGGTTTATTGGCATCTAACCAAATAATATCGCTTCTATGGGTCATTAAAGAAGTAATATTTCTATCACCTAAATGAAACACACGTTCAATAATTTCTTGCTCAGCTTCATCAATGGTTCCTTGTTCAGTTCCCTCACTAATAATGGCTTTTATTTCTTCTTCAGTAACATGTGAATCGTTGGTTTTAATGCCAAAAATGCTGGAAAGAAAATTGGTAGATATACTTAACAACCATATAAAAGGGAAAGTAATCATGGAGATTATTTTCATGGGTCCAGCTACCCATTTAGCAATGGCTTCAGGCTTGCTTAAACCAATTCTCTTGGGCAACAATTCGCCCAATACCAACGATAAATAGGTAATAAAAATTACTACAATTAATGTAGCCAATGTATTGCTATAAGGTTTTAATGCATCGAATTTTTGTAACCAAAGCAGAATGTCGCTTTTTATTTTTTCGCCAGAATATATACCGGTTAAAATGCCAATTAAAGTAATACCAATTTGAACAGTAGATAAAAATGTATCAGGATGATTGGCTAATTCTAGTGCAGCTTTGGCTTCTTTGTCTCCACGATTGGCCATGCCTTCTAATCTTGCTTTTCTTGCAGAAATGAGGGCAATTTCGGCCATAGAAAAAAGGCCGTTTATTAAGATTAATCCAATTATAATGAGTATTTCGAACATGTTGTGTAACAAAACTAAGTATCTGGTTCTTGTAAGCCTATATTATTTTTTAACGTTAGTCTAATAATGTGTATTAAATGGCTGAGTATTATTATAAAGTACAAGGGTATCCTGCTATTCAGCAGGATTTACAACAACTTTACCCGATAGCTATCGGGTAAAGTTGAGTAAAGTGCTACAGTTGACTACCAAAAAATTATACTTCTACACCATATAAATGATGTGATAAAGGGTAATATTTATTGAATAAATTGGCAACTCCATATCCAATTAAACAACCTACGAAACCACCACCGATTACATCCAACGGATAATGCACACCAACATACACTTGACCATAACAAATGGTGGCAGCCCAAACAAAGAATAACCAAGTCCATTTTTTAAATGCTGGCTTCATAGTTATATAAATAAACATGGCAGCTGCAAAGTGATTGGTTGCATGAGAGGATGTAAAACTGAAACTTGACGGACATCGGTTGATGCGTAAATGACCTTTGAGCATGATGAACATATCGTTGCAAGGCCTTGTTCTTTCTAAAGTATTCTTTAAAAAGTTACTGCTTATTTGGTCGGATAATGCAGCTGTAACAATGAGTGCAGTTATCCAGGGCAAAGATTTCCAGCCAAAATTGAGGGTTACAAATAGCAATAAAAAAATGTATAGAGGAAGCCAAGTGCTGCTATCTCTATACCAAGGGAAAACGGCATCCATAAAAGCATTACTGCCACTATCGTTAATGGCAAGAAATAAGCTTTTATCGGCACTATCTAACCATTGCCATATTTTTTCAGTAAATCCAATCCATAAAGTTGCCATAATCATAGTTGTAAAGATAATGCTTGATTAACGGCAGATGAAGCATCTATTTATTATTTACATTTGTTGTTATGATGAGTAAATTGAAAATACCCAGGTATATAGTTTGGATTGCACAAACGGGTATTATTTTTTTATTGTTAATGAGTTTTTTGCGTTGGTTATTGGTCATTGTTTTTAAAACCAGCAGCACCAAACTAATTTCTTTAAAAGCTGCTTATTGGCTAGGTTTTAGGTTCGATTTAAGAATTGTAGCCATTGTAATGTTATTGCTTTTTATACTAGGTACTATTCCTGCATTACATCCCATCAATAAAAAGTGGGGACGAAGAATAGCAATGGCAATTTGGACGATTTTTATTGTTGTACTGGCTATTTTTTATGCGGTTGATTTTGGCAATTATGCTTATTTGCATCAACGTGTAAATGCCAGTGTGCTGAACTTTTTAGAAGATGCCAAAATTTCTTTTGGTATGATGTGGCAAAGCTACCATTTGGGTTGGAATGGTTTAGCACTGATAGGTTTTGTAGCTTTATATATTTGGATTGTTAAACTGAGTTATAACAATATTCTTAGTAAAAATAATGTAAGCACTAAGAAAAGTTCTTGGATATGGGGTATTGCATTTGTGTTGTTGATGGCGTATAGTATTGTTGGGAGGGTAGTGGTTAAAGGTGGTCAATATCCTTTACGTTGGAGCGATGCATTTAGTTTGGGCAGCGATTATGCAGCCAATGTTGCTTTAAATCCTTTTCAATCTTTTTTTAGTACGCTCAGTTTTAGAACGGCAACTTATGATGAGCAAAAAGTAAAAGCCCATTATGCATGGATGAGTGAATACTTAGGTGTTCCGCAAAATGAAAGAGATAGTGTAAAACTTAATTTCAATCGAACAGTTATTCCAAGAGCTTATGATTCCTCGAGTAATCAAATTAAAAATGTGGTACTGGTTATTTGCGAATCTTTCTCAGCCTATAAAAGTTCTATGTATGGCAACCCTTTGAACACTACTCCTTTTTTTGCAGAAATGTGTAAGCAAGGTGTGTTTTTCAATAGAGCCTTTTCTCCTGCTTATGGAACAGCCAGAGGTGTTTGGGCAACAGTTACAGGTGTGCCTGATGTACAGTTTGGTAAAACATCGAGTCGTAATCCTGCTGCAGTTAATCAGCATACCATCATCAATGATTTTAAGGATAAAGAGAAGTTTTATTTTTTAGGAGGAAGTAGTAGTTGGGCCAATATTCGTGGGTTGCTTACCAATAATATTGATGGGTTAAAACTGTATGAACAAGGTAGTTACCAATCGAAAGAAATTGATGTTTGGGGCATTAGTGATAAGAATTTATTCTTAGAAGCCAACACTGTTTTAAGCAAACAGCAAAAACCATTTTTTGCAGTAATTCAAACAGCCGATAATCATCGTCCTTATACAATTCCAGAAGAAGATAAAGACGACTTTGTAAAAAAATCTGTACCAAAAGATACATTGAAGAAATATGGTTTTGAAAGTGAAGACGAGTACAATGCATTTCGTTTTACCGATTTCTGTTACCAAAAATTTATAAAAGCCGCTGAAAAAGAAGCTTACTTTAAAAATACCTTGTTTGTATTTGTTGGCGATCATGGCATTCGTGGAGATGCTGGCGATATGTTGCCAAAAGTTTTTACAGCACAAGGGCTTACCAATATGCATGTGCCTTTGTTGTTTTATGCTCCAGGTATTTTACAACCTGCAACCTATGCTACACCTGCATCTCAATTAGATGTGTTGCCTAGCATTGCACATCTTTGTAATATTGGTTATGTAAATACTACTTTGGGCAGAAATTTATTTCAGGCAGTTCAGCAAAAAAATAACCACACATTTATTTTCGATGAAATGGCGAAACAAATTGGTGTGTTGAATGATGAAATGTTTTACAACTATCAGGTAAAAAATAATAAGGTAGAAAATTTGCTGAGTGTGGTACATAACAATGCTGTACAAAATGATAGTGCCAAAAAACAAATGCGTTTTATTGCCGATGCCTTTTATGAAACTGCTAGGTACATGTTGCTCACCAATAAAAAAAACAAATAATCATCTATGCTGATAAAATGGCAAATGCCCAAAACCATTCAGTGGGTTGTTAAGTTGTTTTTTATTTTTTTATTGGTATTTACTTTGTTTAGAATTTCTACATTCATTGCATTCAAACCTGCTGATGTAGGAATGAATGAAGTGTGGCCTTCTTTTTTAATGGGTATACGATTTGATATTCGATGGATTAGTATTTTACTCATACCAATTGTGTTGTTTAGTTTAATTCCAAAATTTTCTCCATATAGTTCCGATGCAGCAAGACGTGTTTGGGTTATTTATTTGGCTGTAGCAACTTTTTTATTAATGTTTTTCTTTGGTGCCGATTATGGACATTTTGCTTACGTAAGTACTAGGCTTAATGCTAGTGCTTTAAATTTTTATGAAGATGCTAAGATTTCGTTTCAAATGTTATGGCAATCTTATCCATTATTTTGGATGGTATTGGCATTAATGGTTTTGGCATTTTTATTTTACCGATTGTATAAAAAAACACACCAACGAGTAGAGCATGTAAATAGTAAAATTGATATTATTTATAAAAGAAGATGGTATGCTGTGGTGTTGTTATTTATGGCATTGGGTGTGCATGGGAGTTTTTCTTTCAGACCATTAAAATGGAAAGATGCATTTGTATTTAGGGATAATTTTAAAAGTTATTTGGCATTAAATCCGTTACAAAATTTTTTTACTACACTACGTTTTAGAACGCCACAAGCCGATGATGAATTGATGAAAGTGGCTTATCGTCAGGTAGCTGATTTTTTGCAACTCGATAAAGCTGATCAAAATAAGCAATCTTTTGAAAGATGGGTTTATCCAACTAGCAGAGCTTTAGAAAGTAAGCCCAATATTGTATTGGTAATTTGTGAAAGCTTCAGTATGTATAAAAGTAGCATGAGTGGTAATCCATTAAATGCAACACCTTATTTTAATGCACTCACCAAGCAAGGTGTTTTTTTTGATCGTTGTTTTACGCCACATTTTGCAACAGCAAGAGGTGTATTTGCAACGCTAACAGGTATACCAGATGTGCAGTTGTCTAAATTTAGCAGCAGAAATGAAGAAAGTTTAAATCAGCATACCATCATCAATAATTTCGAAGATTACAGCAAATATTATTTTATTGGTGGAAGCAGTGAATTTAATAATTACAGAGGGTTGTTGAATAATATCAAAGGCGTTCAGTTGTTTGAAGAAGGCAGTTACACTTCACCTAAAGTAAATGTGTGGGGTATTAGCGATAAAGATTTATTTAAAGAAAGCAATGCTGTTTTGGTCAAAGAGCAAAAGCCTTTTTTTGCCATAGTCCAAACTGCCGATAATCATCGTCCATATACAATTCCAGAAACGGATAAGGATTTTATTAAAAAAGAAGTTCCGAAAGATACATTAGAGAAGTATGGATTTTTATCGGTTGAAGAATACAATGCATTTGCCTACATGGATTATTCCATTCAGCATTTTATTGAAATGGCAAAAAAGGAAAAATATTTTCAAAATACCATTTTTGTTTTTGTGGGAGATCACGGTATTGAGGGAAATGCAAGTGCCATGTATTCTGATGTGTGGACGAAAAACAGGTTAAGCGATGAGCATGTACCTTTATTATTTTATGCACCATCTTTATTGCAACCACAGTACCACCAAGAAATTGTTTCTCAGATAGATGTATTACCCACTGTTGCAGGGTTGGTTCATCAACCTTATTTGAATACCACATTGGGTAGAGATGTACTCAATCCTAGTAAAAAAGGGAATGGAGCATTTGTTATTCATCACGATGAAGGTAAAATTGGCTGGGTGACCGATTCATTTTATTTTGTAAAGAATATACGTTTTGAGCAAGAACAATTACTGCCTTTGAGAAGTAATACTGTGAGCTGGACTAAAGAAGAAGAGGCTGCAATTAAAAAAAGATACTCCGGTTTTACCACTGCTTTTTACGAAACAGCCAAATGGATGTTGTTGAACAATAAAAAGAAGTAAGAATTTTAACATTTGAAAATTTATTACTTCAGCACAGTTTATTAAATTAGCCAAATAAACTATTTGTTATGAGAATCATTCTGCTATTACTTATTGTAAGCAACCTTCATGCACAAACTACAACACCAACAACAGCTCAAAAATTAAAAGCATCAATAGATACAGTGCTAGCATTAAATGGCAGTAAAGTAAGAATAACAAAAGCTGATGGTATCGATAAAATTATATATGTCCAAAAAAATTCTGATTCTACAAATAAGAGTAATATGCCCAATGCGTTAAAGGGATTTCATGATGCTCAACAAAAAGTAGGTAATAATGGCAAAGGGTTTGATGTTTATCAATCAAGTGTAGATAATATGCCAGTACTAAAGCCTGATGCTCAAAATTTGGGAACATTGACTTACACAATTAAAAGGCTTCCTCAAATAGCATGTAGTGGCAGCATAGAAATAACAGAGGAAACACCCTTGCAAAACTTCAAATATTATAAGCCGCTTACCGGGAAAGAAAAAAAATTGTTAGAACTATTTAAAACAAAATAATTACTTCAGTTTTTTAGCCACAATAATTAATCTAGGCGATTTTTTAATATCGTACTTACTCAGGTGATAATTGCCAAATACTTCCTGTATTTGCATGTGTTGGTATGAGAGCATTTCTGTAAAATCGCCCAAACTAAATTTGGCCACTTTTTCAGTGTATAAATGTTTAATGGTTTTGTTATTACCATCCACTACCTGTATTTGTTTGTAAAAGTGGCTTTCATCGTGCCATTTGGTAATATGAAACTCTGCATCATCAATAGGTATAATCTGGCTTTTTATACTATTGTCTGCTGCATAATATACATTCAAATAATCAATTACCAAAATCCCTTCTTTCTTTAAGCTTTGGGCAATGGTTCGTATGGCATTATCGTGTTCTCGTTTGGTTTTAAAATAGCCAAAGCTGGTAAAAAAGTTAAAAGCATAATCAAAATAATTTATCCAAAATGGCAAACGCATATCATGCTGATAAAAATGCAGCATTTCGTTTTCACTTTCTTTGGCTTCAGCAATTGAAGGGAAGGACAAATCAATTCCTGTAACATCAAAATTCATTTCAGATAAAGCAATACTATGCCTTCCTTTACCACAGGCTACATCTAACATTGTTGCTTTTGGAGCAGGTTGTAAGTGTTCTATCAAACGTTCAATAAATGAAACAGCTTCTCTATCATCTCTATGTTGATAAAGCCGATGATAATACGGCGATGAAAACCAATCTTTATACCATGACTTTTCGGACATACAACTAAATAATTACGGCGAATATAGCATGCAAAAAAACAGGAAAACTTTTCATTTTTTTTAAACTTGTAAACATCTTAAAAAGTAGGTGAGTTTTTGGTATGTTTGCCCTCTCAAAACGGTATTCTATGGCACTCATAAAAAGCATTTCAGGAATAAGAGGAACAATAGGTGGGAAGCCCAACGAAACACTCAGCCCTTTAGATATTGTACGCTTTACAGCAGCTTATGGTACTTGGCTATTAAACCAATCTGCAGGAAACAAAAAAGTAGTAATTGGTAGAGATGGAAGAATTAGTGGTGCTATGGTGCAGGGCATTGTTGTAAACACTTTAACTGCATTGGGTATTGATGTAATTGATTTAGGTTTAAGTACCACGCCAACTGTTGAAATGGCTGTTGGTTTTCATGAAGCTGCTGGTGGAATTATTTTAACTGCCAGCCATAATCCCAAAGAATGGAACGCATTAAAATTACTGAACGGTAAAGGTGAGTTTATTAGTGGAGAAGATGGAGCAGCTTTATTAGAAATTGCTGCAAAGGATGATTACACCTTTGCGTCAGTCGATAAATTAGGTACTTACACTGTAGATGAAACTTCACTTGATAAACACATTGAAGCAGTTGTAAATTATCCTTTGGTAGATGTTGCAGCCATTAAAAAAGCTAAGTTTAAAATTGTTGTTGATGCCATTAACAGCAGTGGAGCTTTTGCAGTGCCAGCATTACTAAAAGCATTAGGCGTACACATAAAAGACGTTACTGTTTTAAATGCAGAAGTAAATGGAAAATTTGCTCATAATCCTGAGCCTTTGCCACAGCATTTAACTGAATTGTGCAACGAAGTAAAAAAACAAAATGCACATATGGGTATAGCTGTAGATCCTGATGTTGACAGGCTTTGTTTTGTTTGTGAAGATGGAACTTTATTTGGTGAAGAATATACCTTGGTTGCTGTTGCTGATTATGTTTTGAAACATAGAAAAGGCAATACTGTTAGCAATATGTCATCTACAAGAGCATTGAAAGATGTAACTGTAAAACATGGTGGAGAATATACACCTAGTGCAGTTGGAGAAGTGAATGTGGTAAACAAAATGAAAGCAGTAAATGCTGTAATTGGTGGAGAAGGTAATGGCGGAATTATTGTTCCAGATTTACATTATGGCCGTGATGCATTAATTGGTATTGCTCTGTTTTTAACGCATTTGGCAAATGAAAAGAAAACAGTACGCCAATTAAGAAATACGTATCCGGATTATTTTATGAGCAAGAATAAAATTGAACTGGAACGTAATGTAGATGTTAAAAAGATATTTGCTGAAATAAAGAAAAAGTACAAAAACAACCCAATAAATGTAGAAGATGGTTTGAAGATAGAGTTTGAAAACGATTGGGTGCATTTACGTACCAGCAATACCGAGCCTATCATTCGTATTTACAGTGAAAGTAATTTTGAAACCACTGCCGATAATATTGCAAAACGTATTATGCATGATATTAAAGAAGTGATGTAAACAGTTCACTGAAAAACAACTTAGGGAGTGAGGTATATAAAAATTTAGTACGAATTAATAAGTTTTTATGTTGTTAATAGGGTATTGTGTAAAATTAGAAATGCATAAAAAAATAAATATTTGTAAAATTGTGAGTTCCAGTTTAATTAGTAATTAATAAAGTGTATGAAAATCGTTAACTCAAAAAGTGATTTGATTTCATTAGAAGAGTGGTTTATCTTAATTGCTTAGACCTAAGTTTATCTTTGTTTTGCCCTTATTCTGCTTAACGTTTCTATTGTAATGCCTAAATAGCTGGCAACATATTTTAGTGGACAAATTTGTATTATGTGCGGATAATGTTTCAAAAAAAATTTATACTTATCCTCTGCATTTTGTTTACGCAAATTATATAACTCAACTTCTAAAAAGTATAAATACCGTTCAGTAATTATTCTGCCTAATGCATTAATTTCAATATGCTCTTTATACAGTTTTTGTAAATCTGTATAATGCAAACAGCAAAGTGTTGTAGGTATAACGGTTTTAATAAATTCTTTACCGGGCTTTTGGCTGTAGAAACTGAAAATAGAGGTAATAAATGATCCTTTTGGCAAAAACTTTGTAGTTACCTCATGTTCATCTTTTATATAATAACTCCTAGCTAAACCATTTTCAACAAAACAAGCATGATTAGCTGTGCTACCAGGTTTTAATATATAGGCTTCTGCTTTAAACTCTTTTATTTGAATATGAGCTGCTAAAGCAGCTTTACTTTCAGTACTTAACTGATAAGCTGTATCGCAATATTGAAAAAATTCGGATAATATTAAATTCATTAAATGAATATACTAAGTATTATTAATTAAATGTTTGATAAATATCAATTAATTCAATAAAACGACTTTATAGTTTTGTGTATTGGAAAATCACAATATTTAGCGTTTAAATCAATTACATGAAACCAATACTATTCATTTTTCTAATTATTCATTTATATTTTTTTGCTCAAGCTCAAGATTCAATAAATAATATAGATAAAACCGAAGCTAAAGACACTGTTGCAAAAACTGCTAAAAAATTATGGTTATATTTTACACCATTTACTTTAGGTACAAAGTTAAATAGCAATACGATTTTGGTTGGCACACACTTATCCATTAACATACTTTTTAAAAAGCATATTGTAATTGCAATTAAAACAGACCTCATTTCAGAACTTCAAATATTCCAGAACACAGAAAACTTGTGGACAGCAGGTGCAATTTGCAGCTATTATTCAAAAATGAAGAGTGGGTACTTGGATGTAGGAATTGGACTAAGCTATATTTCTGGTAAATACAATACTGGTATTATAGAAAGTAGTGGCTGGCTTTCTACAATTTATTACATGAAATCAATGAAGAGTGTAGGCGTAGATTTTAGATTTATAAGAACCTTCTTATTTAAAAAGAAAAATGTAGGTATTGGGTTAATGGGAAATATTAATAAACACATTTCATTTGCCAACTTCGGGCTAACATTTAAGTCGAACAATTTTCTTAATAATGCAATAAAACAACTATTGTGATTTATGTTATTCATTTATTGTGATAAGGAAAAATATTATGCAATTAATTGACATTTGTCAATTAATTGCATAAGTAAAATAGTTTATGTTTAATGTAGAAAATATTTTAAAACCATAAACACAAAAAACATGAAAAAACAAATGCTACTGGCATTATGGTTGCCACTAATTGCCATTATCGCTTTTATTAGCTGCAAAAAAACAGTCACCAGCGGTTCTTATGAAGTACGCCAATATGGGGCATACCAGTTTGGTGCAGCTATTGATGGGGTGGATTACATACCTAATGGAAGCCCACTAGCTGGAGTGCCAGCTGTTACTGTTTCAATAAACAGTCAAAATAATGGAGCTGAATTTGATTGGTATTGTGGAACTTATTTTTTAGATCAGCCAAATAATTATATAAGAAGAGTTCATTTATACATACGAAACTTTAAAGGGGTTGGAGAATATAAGCTAAATAATTTAACAAATGCTTTTCCTCTTCCAAGACCATTTACTTACGCAGGATATTATGATGAGCCTTGGCTTACTGGTGCTGGTTTACTAGAGGAGTATTTTATGACGAATACAAGAGATACAGGTTATATTAACTGTATAAAATATGACACTAATAGTAAAGAATTTCAGTTTAGCTACACCTGCCGCAGCCTAGTGAATAATACGAAAACAAAAACTATTACTGGCACAATACGCTATTAATTAACTAATAAAACTATACTTATATGAAACAAATTAAAACTACCCTTACAGGGTGGGCTGTAATGCTATTGCCCATACTTATGTATGCACAACCTAAAAATAAAATAGTAGCAGCAAACGATAAAATTTTTGCCGCTATTACAGCCAAAGACTGTAACACCGATATTTTCTACAATAGAGTTACTAGTTTTACAAAACTGCCTTATTGCAGTTATAAAGATTCAACCATTACCCAACAACTTTTTAGTCAAGCTTATTTTGAGTTGTATAATGCCAGTTACGATAACCTTGTTAGTCATAAAAGCATAAGTCCTGGCTTTTTAGATACAGCTATTACAGCTTATAGCCTCCAAAATACTTTATTGCTTGGGGTACTACATGCAAACTTTAATTTTATTGATAGCAATTATTTACGAACAGAATTTTTTAACAACGAAGCAGGAAGAAAAGTTTGGCAAAAGCCTGATAAAAAGGCATTGCAGCAGCAAACTGTAATGCTGGCAGCCCTATTGCAAGAAAAACCAATAAGCGGCAAAGCAAAAATATTTATGCCTAAGTATATGCAATTGGGCAATACAGAGGAGAATATAGCATTAGCTACTATTATTATCAATAATAGTAGCACTTGTACAATAAGACCTAATAAGGAGGTAGAAATTAACCTGCCAGCTTTAAGTACTATTCCTGTAACAATAGAAATTGAGTTTACCAATGGCAAAAAAATTCGTTTACAAAGTGTAGTAAATGGTATAGCAAACAATAACATTGCATTGCGTACCAATGCTGCATTACCACAAGGTTGTTTTACCCCAAGTACTAATTTTGTAAGTAATGTCTTGGCTTATAATAGTGATTGCGTATTTCAAGGGTACGAAGAAACTCAAGCTTATGCAGGGCAAATTTTACCAACCTATTATTAGACCTCTTTCATAAATTAATTTTTTAATTCAAAGTTATAGATAGCTGCAATTAGGTTTAAACGCAAACAAAACCGCTTTCTTCTATTCCTGTACCTTTCGGCTATAATCTTGAATATTTTG
>JBIKRV010000079.1:0-5199 GCA_044348985.1 Chitinophagaceae bacterium | reverse complement strand
GTGTAATAAACTTTTAAAACAGGTTTTTGCAGTAGTAAAAAACAATAGTTTGTATCAACCAAATTATTGTTCACCTAAACCTTAAAAAAAATCAATTTTTATTTGGTTTTTTACACAGTTCATGTTGTGTGCCGTTAAGTTTGTCGTCCAGTTCTTTTTGCAAATAAGGGAAAGTCATAAAAAACTCGTTACCACAATATTCTATTTGGCTGTCTAATATTTCTGTGTCAATTGGAAAATACATTTTACTGTCGCCTTGTTTACTGAAAAATGTTATGCTATTATCTTTTATTTGATAGCTAACACCTACTAATTGAAATAATTCTTCTTTGTTCATATTTAATAATTTTGAACAAAACTATATAACATTTGAGCTAGTTGTTAGTTCTTTGTTTGTTGGGCTTTCAGCCTAATATACTATGAAGCTTAGATACCTATTTTAGTAGTTAGTTGTTCCAAATGTTTTCAATAATGAGGCTATTAAACATTTTATAAAACAGTGGTTTAAGCGTTTTGTATCGATATTGTAATTCGTCTTTTGTTTCCTCAGATTTTTTTATAACGCTAAATTGTATATAAATTAAGTAGCTTTTGTAAATAATAATATAGTGTTGATTGTATGAAAAAATATTTAAGTCCATACGTGCTGAATTGTTTGTGAACTCTATTGACCCAGCTTTTAAACCTTCAATTTTTAAATTACTATTGCTGGAAATGAAGTTTGCAGATGATGGCAACATTGATTTTAAACCATTGATTGATATTGCTTCTGTTATTTCACTTTGTGTTGCAGCTTTGTCCATTTTGTTGATAATTATTAACGAGTATATCTCCTCTGACTCGAGAAAAAACTTTCTAATAACGTGAGGTCTGTCCCCTTCCTTAGAAGTAAATGATTTGGGATATTTAAATTGAATATTCAATCCTTTACTTTTAGGTTCTCCACTTGAATAATATTTTTCAGTTTGTCCTGAATTAAATTCTTGTACAATATTCTCTTCGACACTTTGAGCAAATGCAAGATGATATGAGAATAGTAGAACGAATAACATTTTGGATTTCATAGTTTAAAATTTTATTACTTTTTTATTATAAAGTTCTTTAAAACACTTCATACAAGCATCAGCATCAATTTGTGCATTATGTTCGTTTGAAATGGTTGTCGAAAATAATTTTTGATAGAGTTCATTAAGTTTTGGATACTTATATCCCTTAGAACTTGGTATTCTACAGAAATCTGTAGACTTTTTCATCGTACAGATTTTAGTAAGTGAAGAAAAATTTTCTGTAGTGATATTAGTTCTTGTATACTCAGCGAAAACAACTGCAAAATCAAACTCGATATTATGAGCTACCAAATATTTACAGTCGCTAAGTTCTTTTTCAAAGAGCAATAAAACATCTTTTAGAGATAGTCCATTTTGTTCTGCATTTGCATTTGATATTCCGTGAACTGAAGTCGAACCAGCGTTTATTGAAAAGCCATCAGGTTTTATGATTGCATAATTGTTAGATAGAAGTTGTCCGTCTGGTGCAATTTTGTTCCAAGCTATACTTACAATTCTGGGCCAATTATCGGTGTCATACAAAGAAGCCTTCCAGTCGTTGGGAAAACCATTTGTTTCTGTGTCAAATATTAAAAGATTTCCTGTGGGTTTAACTAAAGGAACATTACTTTCTTTCTTTGAACTAACAATTATCTGTGCTATTATATAACAAATGAATGCAACAAATAAAGCTATAATCATTGCATTTTATTTTTGTCATCCTCTGTTTTGTTCTCGTCTTTTTTATCTTTCTTGGCACTACGAGTAAAGAACCAAATCATAGCAATTGCAAAACCTAGTAATGATATTATAGGTTTTAACGGGTTGGGTTGAGAATCTAATAAAATATTTATCACTGTCATAATTTTAGGGTGTCTTGTTTTAATGGCACACAACGTTCGAGTATTGCTGCTGGTGGGGTAATAGCGTTCTGTCTGCTGGTAACTGCTGCTGGGTTTTATTTTTTGCTGATGTTTACAAATAATGTTTGGCTTTATTCGTCCAGTTGGGACAAAAGCACAAAAGTATTCCTACAGATGAGGCTTAAATGGTCAGCCCCACTTGCAGCAATACTTTTGTTGGCTGCATGGGCATTGTCGGCTTATTGTTTTATAAACCTTAGCGTTGTCCATGATTTGCCATTAAAAATCCTTACTAAATAAATGTCAGGTTTTAATGCTGATACGTTTAGGTTTATTTGTCTTGTACTTTTTGCATAAATACTTCTTTGTCTAGTAATACCTGTCTTGTCTGAAATAATTACTTCCCTTATATCTTGGTCGTTTGATTTTCCGATATTTTGTTTTGCCAATTTTTCTTCATCAACTGTAATAGATACATTGGATGATGCTGGGTTGGGGGACATTCTATAAAAGCTTCCATCCGTAGCGTAAAAAAGAAACTCAAATTGGGCATTCCCGCAAGTAGTAGGAGAATTCAGTCTAAATAATGCCCAGCCATTACTAGGCAAAACCATTTCAAGCTTATTTGTAAAGCTGTTGAATTGCCATGATGACGGGTTTCCACTTTGTAGTGTCCAAGTTTGTGTGGTTATTTCAGGAGATGTAATAGTAACGTAAGAAGTAGTCCAAGGTGAAACTGGATTGTCGCCATTATAGTCTACTTGTAGTGGATTTTGTGATACCGTATTTCCTGTTGTGTAGTAGCCCTCGATTGAGGCAATTGAAAAGGTTACTGTTTTATTTACAACAAGCACCCTTGTCCTGCCTTTTAGGGCAGTAGTTAAAGTACAGGTAATTGTGCCAGTGTAGTTCCAATTTGTATTCGCTATTGCTTGAACAGAAACGGCAGCAGTACCTTGGCCACCAAGGATTTGCAAATTGCTGCTTACAGTCCATTGATAAGTACAGCCTTCCAGCCCAGCAGGTACGCTGTATTGTGATGGGCTTGTACAAGCTATTACATTGCTGCCCTGTATTTCCATTGGAAAAAGAACCAACGTTGGGGTGCTTTGAAGATTTTGCGTTGGCGAAAGCCATTGTTGCAAATTACTATTGTCCCACGATTTATAAAACTTTCCGTACCTATCGCTAAAATCGGTAAACCCGCAACTACTCCAACCTGCTTTTAATTGCCCAATTACTTGGCTGTATTCGTTAAAAAGTGCAGAACCCGAAGACCCTGGTACAACTACGCCAGAAGAGTAACCTGCTTGCCAATAATCTGAGTTCCATAAATAATTTCTCACAAATCTTGTTTGGGTATGTCTCATATCTTCCCTACTTGGATGGTGGATAATAAATGACTGGGAATTTTCTGGTCTTGAAGTTTGCCTGCTCCATCCTGCATAGTTCACAGCATCCCCAATTCCGGGAGGGTTCAATAATTCAAGCATCAGCATATCTGACGAGTTATTCTGAGCCCTAATAACAGAGCCTGTGAATTGTATACCTGTAGCATTTACACTTCCATTGCACTGTGTCCGCCAGAACTGGAATTGAAAGCGGCTGCTGGCTAATGCAGCTTGTTCGTTTGCATCAATTGAACCATTAGACCCGCCAAAAATTCCACCCCCAACATCCACAACATGAAATGCAGTTAAAAAATATGCCCTTCCATTGTTTGCTTCATTGTTTATTAAAGTGCCAGTTCCTTGAAAACCGTTTGATACAAACCTTGCAACAGCCCTTGCAGACATGTCATGCCATGGGTAGCACCTAACATGTGGAATACAATTAATGCTTCTTTGCATGGCAGAACTGTTTTGGTCGCCAACGTCATCAATATTCTGAAACCCTGCTTCAAGTGATAAGATGGAAATTGAGCTTTGCAGGCTGCCAAAGTTGTTCTTTTCAACAATGTAAATAATTACACTATTACCTTTAATTGGATAGATGCCAATTTTTGAAGAATAAACAAAATCTGCCATTTTAATGGCACTGTCAAGAACAGTTTGGTCTTCATTGTAAATGTACATTTCTGCTGATGAACTAAGGTTGAAGTTGTCAAATACAAATCCAATGTTTAGTGCATTGGAAATACTTACACGGAGTGTCCATACTTTACCTACAGATGTTGAAGTAATATTGCCATCTGCATTGCTGATACTTACGGGTAAAATATCTGCATAATGGTATAACTTGTTTTCTTCGGTTGTGGTGTCCTCGTCAACTGGCGTGGGTGGCGTAGGTGCTACAGAAGGTGTGTAGGAAACTGTTTTTGTTGCAATGGTAGATACCTCACTAAAACCTGGAATTTGAGCAGCAATTGTAGATGGTGAAGTGGATACCCTTATCATTTGTGCTTTTATTGTAGCACAAAGCATTATGGCACATAGTGCCAAGTATATCTTTTTCATAAATTTTAGTTTAGCGGATTTCAAATTGATTAAGAATAGTAATTTCCTTTAGTGCATAGATTGTTGGAAAGCTTACCGTGCAAGAAGGCGTTACAACTTTATCTGGTGTAATGGTTCTAAAGTCAATGGAAACTTTCATGCCTACAACCCTCAATCGTTGGTCTAACCCCTTTAGCTTTATAACATTTGAATATGTAGTTCCATTCAGTGTTAAATTGTCTCCATATTGAGGTGTATTGGGATAAACAGTCAAATCCAACAACCAGTATTCGTCTGCATCATTACCTTTGCAGGTTTCCTTGCCAATTACATACCCCCCGACATTTAGGTAGTCAACCTTTGCAGGGTCTTTTCTGCAAGCAAACAATAATGCTATGCTAAAAATTAGCAGGTTAAGTCTAAATAGTGTTTGATGTTTCATAATAGCTGTTTTAAAATAATAAATGATTGCTAAGTTAAACTTTTCGGTGGTGGTTTATCGGTTATGTGCATAGTCTGAACGTTAGGTTATTTTTCCTTGCAGCCAACGAACAGGGCTTTGTGCAGGTTGGGAATTAGCGTTCCTTCTGCCCACAACTGCTGTTCAATTTATAATAAAAAGTTCATTGTTTATTCATCAGCCAGGCGTTATTTGTCAAGCCTGAACCAAAGCTGGGAATTGCACATAGTTGATTGCTTGTACGTCAAGCCCAACTTGCACAAAACCCAATCCTATGTTTACATTTTATTAAATTTATTGGTCGGAAGAATAACAAAAATTGAAAGAACAAAGGGCGGAATAAGATGGTAAAACCTAATAGGCATAAAAGCCTTTCTAACATGATAATCACCGCC
>JBIKRV010000094.1:0-5211 GCA_044348985.1 Chitinophagaceae bacterium | reverse complement strand
ATGCTGATGGGTTGCTGGTTGTGGTTGATGTAAAGCCATTGGCATTTGAACCTGTTATTGCTCCTGTAATATCTATATCATCCGTTAACTCTGTTAGATTCATTGCTGAAGCAAATGGATGACCTAAGAAACGGAATTTGCGATAGGTACCTTGGATATACCTTTCTACTTTTACATTGCCACTGATATAACCTCCTGATGCACTGCCGCTTGCGATTCTTGCGGTTGATATTGCATCGCTTTTTAATACCAAATTACCACCTGTAGTTAATGTACCTAGCGTTGGGGTAAGCGTTCCTGTGATGTTTAATTTACCTGAACCTGACAATGTTGCTCCGCTTGCATTATTTAATGTAAGGTTTGCTAAAGTTAAGTCGGAACTAGTACTTATCGTTTGAGCTGTAGTGCCATTTAAAGTTAAACTTCCTGAACCTGCATTTATTGTTCCACTGTTTAGTATATCTCCTGTTACGTTAAAGCCAACATTACCAGATACTGTAAGGGTACCATAATTGCTAATACTTGCTACAGTTGTATTTGTTGAACTACTCACAGTTGGCATTGGGCTGGCAGTTGCTGGTATTAATACTGTACTTGTTGAAGTAGGTAGAACATCACCCACCCAATTCGTGTTTACATCCCAATCATTTGAGCCAGCAGCTAATTTCCAACTACCTATTATCGGTGCTTCATAAGCTCCTATTGTGGGCGGCGTTAAACGTGTTGTACCTGAAAAGTCTGTTGGAACAGCAGCTAGTACTGTGCCTACATAACCAACTGTTGGCAACAAATTAGTACTGGAAGTAAAATTGGCTACTGCATTAAAGCTATTGGCATCGTTACTGGTTGTAGCTTGCCAATTGGCCAATGTTGTACGAACTATTCCTGCAATTACACCACCTGTAATTCCTATTTGATAATTACCAGGCCCAGCACCTGCACAGTATAATAAATTATTATCGCTGAATGTACTAGTGAAAGTAGTATATCCAAGTGCGATACTTGCAAAATTTAGTGTTGCACTTGCATTACCTAATTGCGTATTGCTAAATATGTTATTTCTAATGTTTAAAGTTGTAGGTGCTGTACTTGAAGTTACAGCTAAACATGCACTTGTTTGCGAAGCAGCAGTAGCACCAGGTATAGTACCCTGCATAGAAACAGAGTTATTATACACATTGGTAGTAGCTGTACCCCCACCTAAAACAATACCTCCAGAAAAATTTCCTGAAGCTGAATTGCCTGCAACAGCATAAATAACATTGTTGGCTATTAAGTTTGTGCCAGAAATAGTATTACCTAAGCCGATACCCACAGCAGAATAAGAAGCAGTTTGCTGAATTGTTCCGATGGTATTATTCGTAATAGTAACATTAGACACCCCATCTGCTATGCCAGTAGTGGTTGCTGCAAAACCATTATTGGCTCCAAAACCAGCATTAATACCCACAGCATCTGTAGAAGCACTATTAATTACATTACCAACTGTATTGGCTATAATATTGATATTATTAGTAAACGCAGCATAAATACCCGATATCCCAACATTATTAGGCGATACTGTATTGATAACATTTTGATTAATAGTAATATTTTGATTTTTATTGACTGCACTTGCACCAGATGAATAAATGGCAAATTGGCAAGCACTAACGTTATTGTTAATAAAGCTAATGTTATTGTTATTGGTTCCACCATTACCAATAGTTGCCCCACCTGCACCCAAACCTAAAAGGGTTGTTGTGGGGGCATTACCAGCAAGATTGCAATTGATAACAGCACTATTGGTTACAGAATCTAAGCTAGCTGTATTACCTAGCCAAACTATGCCAGATGCTGTTGATGTATTGGTATTGGTAATGGTTAAATCTCTTGAAGCACTTACTAATGGATTGATAGAATTTATAGTAGAAGAATTACTACCATTAATAGTTACATAATCTGCACCACTCAACATAATAATACCTGTGGTAGATGAACCAGTTATGGTTGGCGAAATACCTGTTGCAGGCTTTATTGTCAATGTGTTTATAGCACTTGCATTAGCATTTGCCAATATGGTAATAGGAAACGTTTCTGATGGATAGGTAGCATCAATAAGGCTAAATGTTATAGAACCGCCCAAACAAGAATTGTTGTATGCAGCCACTGCAGCAGTAAGCGTTGCATAATTTCCTGCAGCACCTACTGTGTAAGTACCAGCAAGCGTTGGACTAATTGAATAGGTATTGGGAGTAGTAGGTGGCGTAGTTACTGTATTAACATCGGTAGCCACTAATCCTGCTGCAGGATTGGAAGTTATGTTTGTTGAAGCTGCTATATCTTGTGCTATTACAAAATAAGAAACTACATCGGTTACAGCTAGTCCACCCATATTGGCTGCATTAATGGTAAATGTCCAAGTACCATTTTTGCTAGTACCCGTACTAAGTATACCTGCTGATGAAAAATAAGCTCCTGCATTTTTCTTGTAATAAATACGTGGTCTTAATCCGCCTGTGGTTGGCACTCCTGTAATATCAGTGATATTTGCAGTAAGTGTTCTATCGCCAGTTGTACAAGTAAAAGTTAATGATGTATAAGTAATTGCAGGAGGGTTTATATCTAATGGTACACCATCAAACTCATCGGCTCCTAAATCGGGTGCTGCACCTCCTCCATTTACTACAGTTGGCCCCGGTCTAGTTTGATTATCATAATCTGTCGTTATTCCAGCTATAGCAACACCTCCCGACTCAATCAATGTCGGAGTAGTACCCATATTCAAATGCAAATCACCATTAATTGTGTTTGCAAAAGTTACTGCAATGGCTGAAAGTGAGTTCGCATCGCTTGCTGAATTGGTTTTCCATGTAGCAAAATCATTATCCGCATTCCAATAACCTATTGTAGCAGCACTGGCACTATTTAAGAGATTATAATTAGAGGCATTGGTTGACCAACCAGTAGTACTTGCGAGAGTAGCACCATAGTTGTTTGAAATAGCATAGTGTTTTCCAGTGCCTCCCGTTCTTGCGTTATCAAAAATATTATTTCTGCAATCTACAGTGGCGGTTCTAGCTATTGTACTAAAATCTCCCCTATAAAAACAAAAACTTGGTTGTGCACCTGTAGTTACAGTACCAGAAATATAAATGGTGTTAAAATAAATGTTATCTATTGGGTCGGGTGTACTTCCATGATGGCCCCAAATACCAATGAATGAAGTATTGGTAGTTTGCCCACTACCCAAAGAAATCATATTATTATTAATGTTATTTGCTGTTAATGCTATACCACTACGAATAAAAATGCCTGAAGCAGTACTTGGTGCTGTAGTAGAAACAGAAGTACTGGCATTGGTAATATTATAAATGGTATTATTTGTAATATCTATTGCAGTGTTAGAAACAACAACACCGGCAATATTTGTTCCTAAAGTGGTAGTATTTGTTAAAGACAAATTATAAATGCTATTTCTTGTAACAATTGAACCTGCTGTTCCTCCGAGCGATAATATACCTACACCCGCTAATTGTGCTGTGGCAATTATAATATTTGTACTTGCACTTGTAATATTTCGTATGGTATCGTTAGCAATCAAATAAGTTCCACTTGCAACAGCCATTTCAATTCCTCTAAAAATAACACCTGATCCGGTTGAATTCACATTTGCGTTTTGAACAATATTGGGTAGTGAAGCTGACCCAATAGTGACAGTACCGAATGCTCCATTTAAAATACCTTTAAAAACAGTAGTGCCGGATGTTGCTGAGAATGTTGTGCCTACATTAGATAAATTAGTACCTGTAAGCAAATTACCCATTCTTAAGTTAGGATTGGTGGTATTACCAATTGTGTTTCCTAAAATTGTAAATGAACCAGACCCAGCAGAACTAATACCAATAACGCCACCGCAAATGGAGGCAGTAGAACCCATTGCATCAATTGCCCCAACCGTATTGTTTTGAATAACTACCGTGTTGGCACTTGTAGCATAAATACCAACTACCGTACCCGCTGTGGTTGTGGAAACGGTATAAATTGAACCAGTACCAGTAGTAGAACCTATGGTATTACCTGTAACTGTTCCAATGTTTGCATTACCCGATGTAACAGCTATACCACATAAAATACCATTTGCGTTTGTTGCACCACTTGAAGTATATAAAGCAAAACCTGCTATGGTATTTCCTTGAATAGATGAAACTACTCCTGCAGCCGAAAATGCACAATTGATAGCAACATACCTGGTTGCATTTGCCGTTCCTGAAACCGTATATGAACCAGGAAAACCTGCTAATGCAACAGTGTTTCCAATCATATTTGTAGTTCCGGTACCACTAGCATTGGAATAACCTATTACATTACCTGTAATGGTATAACCGCTTCCTGAATTAACATAAATACCGTTATGTATCCATGAATTGGTGTAGATTTTTGTTGCTGTTTGGTATAGCTTATTGTTGCTAATAGTCCAATTTGAATTACCCGTATTAACATTGATACCACTCGTAACCACTGTAGCACTAAAATAATCAAAAATATTATTGCCAGTTACCGTATTCGCATTGTTTTCAATGGTTGCACTTGTACCTAAAGAATAAATACAATTGATAGGAAAGTTACTTCCAGCAACACCAATATTGTTGTTACTAATGGTGTTATTATCGTTACCCGTTGTAGTTCCTGTAGAAAAAAAGATATTACCAAAAGATGTTGTTGAGCCTGTAATAGTACAATTGGTAACAGTGTTAGTAGAAGCATCTGCAATAAAGCGTATGCAACTAGATGCACCTGTTGCCGTATTGCTTATAGTTAATGCGTTTCCGCCTGTGTTCAATCCATTTATTGTAACGTTACTGGCACCGTTAAAATCAATTAGATGACCAGTAATAGCACCACTAATTGTTCTTGGTGCCCCACCACTTGGCGAAATGGTAATACTGGTATAAGATGCAGCACCACTGCCATTAGCATTTAATACTGCACTGGCAGATTCTGTAGTATTGCCAGATATTCCAATAGTGATATTCCCTGTATGTGTTCCAGCGTTAATTGCATCAAAAGCAGCCTTAAGAGTAGTAAATGAGCCAGTAGGCGTGCCTGATGTAGCAGTTAAGGTAACTTGTGCATTTAAATGACTAAGACCAGCACTAAATGTTAATAATAATAACAATATTGCCTTTCGATTAAAAAAAATCGAGCGACAATAATCGAATAATAAATTTA
>JBIKRV010000008.1:0-164647 GCA_044348985.1 Chitinophagaceae bacterium | reverse complement strand
TCTCCATCCATTGCATCTTTATTATCGCTTGATGCTGTGTTGAAGCGTACGAACATATTATCGGATGGATAGTTGTTGTATAATACTTGTAATTCTAGTAAACCTGACTGAGTAGTTGTTCTAAACAAGTTTGCTGTTGCTGTTGCTTGTTTGTCTGATTCTGTAAATGTCATCGAAGTTCCTGCTGCAGGTTGAACTACAAATGCTCCATTCATGGCCAAATTGTATGCTCCAGATCCAATAGTTCTTGTTACATAAGCTCCTGCTGTTGGACCTGCATTGGCATCCCATAACCAATATTGAGTACCGATTACTGGAGCAGTTAATGCATCTAATTTTGTTCCTATGTTTAATGGTGATGGGTAAGGATTACCAATTACACTATACCCTGTTGGTATAGTAATGATTTGATCGCCTGTATTTAAGGTACCTGTCATATCTAAGGTAACTGCATTGGGCGTTGGATTGCCACCTGTTAATGCTGTTGGTTGGCTTCTATCACCTCTCACCAATACTCTTATACCTCTGTATTGTGTCCAACTTGCGTCACTTGTACTTGTGAAAGCTGTCCATGCTTGAGCTGCTCCATTATCAAACCAATAGCTTGATGGGCTTTGTGTACCAGTTGAATCGAAGCCAGTTAAATAATTACCACCAGTTACATATATATTATCTATTAAACTAGCCATACTTAATGTTGTACTAAATGGATGGCAAAAAAAACGATTTGTTCTACGAGCACCTGGTATATAACGTTGTACTGTTACATTTGATGCATTTATTAAACCTGTTGTTACATTATCCCCAGTTATTGAGGCTATTCTTGCAGTTCCAGAAACCGTTGATTGCAAGATAACTGAACGACCAGCAAAATCTGTAACTCCACCAGTAATATTCAAAGTAGTATTTGCAGATAATACTGCTGTTGCAGAAGCACTTAAAGTAAGGTTATTTGCTCCAGTCGTTAAGCTACCTGATTGTATTGTCAATACTCCATTAATTGTTCTACTTGCACCTAATGTATAACCACCAATATTATTTATCGTTAAATCTTTAACTTTTGTTGTATTAAATGCCAATTCATATCCCGATATTAAGGGAGATGATCCATTAATAATTACATTAGTTTGTGATGTGCAATTCGGATTGGTAGAACCAGTACCACCAATTTGTCCAGCAACTCGTGTAATATTTACAGCATTACTGCCCCCATCGAATGTTATATTATTTGTAATAGAATTTGTTAAAGTACCTGCTGTTAAATTCAAATTATTTTTAACAGTTATTGGTGCATTTAAAGTAACAGCTCCAATACCATTAGTAGTTAAATTTGTTACAGTTGATGGCAATTCAAAACTGGTTGTTAATGAAGCAGCATTATTATAAATAACATTTATAGCAGTGCCAAAAACAGGAGTCTGCGTTAAAACAGCTGTAGATAATGAACGAGTTACAGTTCCACCTTCTGATAATGTTATATTATTGGTTGAGTTATTAATTGTTCCAGACGTTAAGACCAAATTGTTCACAGTAATTGCCAGAGGTATACAAAAAAATGCCGAAAGTCTATTAAACTCTAAATAATTAACAACTGTTGAAGGCTTAAATAACCTACCTGTTATGGGAGTGAATGGTGAGGTTTGCAAACCTAAAATAGTTGTATTTTGAGAAGTAACGATAAGTCTTGCTCCTGCTGCACTTACATCAACTCCTTGACAGTTGGTTTGACTATTAAATGTGCAAGAACCATTTCCACTAACAGTTAAGGTATTGTTGCTACCTAATATTAACCCTTGTGTTACATTAGATACATTTGCACCAAATGTAATTCGTTGTGTATTAAAGCTATTTCCAAGTGTTATTAATCCCTTTGTTGGTTGTAAAGCCCCCCAAGCTGTAGATGATACCATACTTGCATCCGAATATACTGTCAAACTGCTAGTTGTATTAAAGATAAGGTATCCATTTGCATTATAAGAAAAACAGTTCGTTGCATCATGACCATTTAAAGTGAAGACACCACCATTTCCTAAAGAAACACCAAAACCGTTTGTAGCAGGTGTAACTGCCAATTTAGTTGAGTTTGAAAAAGAAAGTGAATTGGTTATAGTAAGGGTAAATGAAGCAGTAAAAGAAACTGCACCTCCAGTTGAAACTGTTAAGTTAGTAATAGTAGTTGCCGCTGTCAACGCAACAAAAACATTGGTTCCTGAATTACCATCAAAATAAACATTATCCCCAGTTGTAGGAGTTGTAACTCCTGCTGTACCGCCAGATATAGAACTCCAATTGGACGCAGTAGCCCAAGAACCTGGTGAACCAAGTGTAGTTGTGTTATTTATCCAATAAAATTCAGCAGAAAAAGCATCAAGGGATATAAATAAAATGAAAACAAGCGTAAAAATTTTTTTCATAAAACAATCGTTTAAAAAGAAATTGAAAATGACGTATTATCATTATAAAGTATAAAATTCCTATATTTTCAGCCTTATAACCTGTTTAAACGCTACTTTATCTTCGCAACCGGTTTCGGAACTTTCAAAACCATAAATCCGGCATCCTCACGATTCAACATAAATTCGTTTTTCTTAGAAAAAAAGAATTATTTGCCATGATTCAAAAAGAATACCGTCTAATACATAATCTTCTTAATAAAAAGAAATTCATTAAGCTTTTATTCTTACTACTAGTATGCTGTTCAAGTACAGCTCAACATAAAAACGTAAAACAAACTTTCTTAAGTAGTATTCAAGCAACTGTATCTGCTAGAATTAATCAATACAATAACCAACGTTATAACCTCCTTACCAATCAAACCAAATTTCAATTAAAAACAAACAATCAAGAACAAGCATTTTTACAATCTAAATGGAACATTTCTTCAAAATTTACTCCCTTAAAAAATGACAAGAATGCCATTGATGTTGCAATTACTTTTAAATGTATTGCTGGAAAAGTAGAACAAGCAAGTGTTTCAGTGGATATAGATTTTGACAACTGGAGTGAAAAAAATTATGTTCTCATGCCATCTGCTGTGTACAATGGCAATAGATATGCATGGAGAAGATTGCGTTACTCACCTAAACTGCACGACATTAAAGATATTGGTATAGACAAGCCCATTATTATAAATGATGTGCCTAAACTAAACGACAGTTCCGGTATTTCCAGAATTCAGGAACGCAGTGGTAGTATGGCTACGCCTTCCATTGGTTTTATCAATCATAATTCAAATAAAGGGGTTTGGCTACTTTCACAACAAGCCAATAGTTTGGGCGATTATGGAATGGATATTGAAGAAACGAAAGACCGTTCTCATGCAACTATCTCATTAACGTCTCCAGTTGTTAGAGAGTTATTTACCTATCAAATGACCAATGCCCACACTCCAAGTTGGGATGTTCCTAAAAACTTTAAAGCTGGCGATGAGGTAACCATTACTTTTCGTTTGTATGGTTTTGAAGCACCTTCAACACAATCTATTTTTAATAAATTTAGTGAGATCAGAAAAGAAGTTGCCACCAATTATGCACTCATTAATGCTCTACCCTATTCAGCATGTATGAATACATTAGAACAGAAATTCAATAAATATAATTTCGTACAAGACTTTGGATATTATGCCATTGGTATGAGAGAAAATTACTTACAAGATTGGCAAATTGGTTGGACGGGTGGCATGATTTCTACTTATCCTTTACTTTTTGCTGGCAACGAACAAACCAAGCAAAATGTACTCCGAAATTTTGATTGGTTATTTCCTAAAGGCATTAGCCCAAGTGGATTTTATTGGGATGCAGGTCAAAAAGGCAGTGAATGGATTGGTGGTGATATCAGAAATTATCATACAAAAAACTGGCACTTAATTCGTAAAAGTGGCGATGCAGTTTGGTACATTATTAAACAATTTATGTTGATGGAAAAACAAAACATCAATGTAAAAGAATCTTGGAAAAAAGGTAATCAAAAAGTGTGTAACGCATTTGTACAACTTTGGAACAATTACCATCAACTGGGACAATTTGTAGATAGCCAAACTGGAGAAATTATTGTTGGAGGTTCTAGCAGTGGGGCAATTGTTCCTGCTGCATTAGCCTTAGCAGCACAATACTACCATGAACCAAAATATTTGCAAACAGCAGAAGCCATGGCTGATTATTTCAATGAAAATTTTGTTCAAAAAGGAATTAGTTGTGGTGGCCCTGGTGATGCTTTACAAGCATTCGATTCTGAAAGTGCTTATGCATTGGTTGAATCTTATGTTACCTTATACGAACATACTCTTAATAAAAAATGGTTGAACATTGCAGAAGATGCAGCCAAACAATTTGCTACATGGGTGGTAAGTTATAATTACCAATACAACGATACAACAGCATTTGCAAAAGCCAATATTCATACGGTAGGTGGCGTTTATGCCAATGTACAAAATAAACATTCAGCACCTGGCATGTGTACTGCGTCAGGAGTTGGTTTGCTAAAACTATTTAGATACACCAATAATATTTTTTACTTGAATCTGTTGCAAGATATTGCCCATAATATCACCCAATATTTACCTCATCCCCAAAAACCATTAGGTAATGCACCAATTGGTTGGGTAAGTGAAAGAGTAAATATGACCGACTGGGAAGGTCCACAAAGTATTGGCTATATACTACCAATTTCTACTTGGGCAGAAACATCGTTAATGTTAACCACTATTGAAATTCCAGGATTATACATTAACGCAAAAAAAGGGATAATTACAGCATTTGATAATGTTACAACCACCATCATTAGCAATACAAATGCTCAGTTAACTATTCAGCTAAAAAACCCCACACCTGTTGATGCTGAAATCAACATTTTTGAAGAAAATGATACCAACAAGCATTTAGGTGAAAACTACTTATTGAACTGTAAAAAAGTAGTGGTTAAAGCTGGGGAATCAAAAGAATTTCGATTTGAAAAATAATTATCCTTTTTTTACTACCCTAAATCTACTTTGCTTTAAATCCAAAACTATTCTCCAAAGAATAAGCTGCAAAAATTGCTTTTTACAACTAAACAGCTCTTCTTATACACATACTTAAATTGATAAACAAAAAATACGAAATTGCAATTCAAACAAGGTTATTAATGAAAGTGAAAGAGAAAATAAGTATTGACAATATTGAAGGCAAACATTTTAAAATAAGGCTAGTTGAACCTATAATTAGCAAGAAAGCAATCATTACCCATTACTTACATAACATTGATAATGGTGTAGCTAAGCATTATAAAAAAGATGCGATAAAGTTTATTACAGAATATGTTGAATCTGATGAAAACAATCACTCATTAGTTGCAGAAGATGCCCTTCAGCAATTACTTTTTGAAGTACAGGATGTACCATTTCCTACCCCAAAAAATTATACTTTTAAGTTTATTGATCTCTTTGCTGGAATTGGAGGTTTTAGGCTTGCAATGCAAAACTTAGGTGGAAAGTGTATTTTCACTAGCGAATGGGACAAAGATGCTCAAAAAACCTATCGAGCCAATTTTGGGGAAGTTCCATTTGGTGATATAACGAGTGAAAGTGTTAAGAGTTATATACCAAAAGATTTTGATTTGCTTTGTGCTGGTTTTCCTTGTCAAGCATTTTCAGTTGCAGGCAAAAGAGGAGGTTTTGAAGATACAAGAGGGACTTTATTTTTTGATGTTGCCGCAATTATAAAAAAACATAAACCTAAAGCCATTTTTCTTGAAAATGTAAAAGGGTTAATTACACACGATAAGGGTAAAACACTTGAAGTTATTTTAAACACTCTTAATGATTTAGGTTATTGCGTTTTTACTCAAGTAGTTAATGCAAAAGATTTCGGTGTTCCCCAAAATAGAGAGAGAATATTCATAATTGGGTTTAATATTGAAAAGGTTGGTAATAATGTCGATTTTACATTCCCTTCAAAGCATGGACAACCAACTTTTATAAATGATTTTCTAGAAAAAGGAGTTTCAGGTTATAGTATTTCCAAGCATTTACAATCAACATATTTATTTAAGAAACCAGATGGGAAGCCGCAAGTAATTGATCAGAATTCAAAATTGCAAGTAAAAACACTTGTTTCTACCTATCATAAAATTCAAAGACTAACAGGAACTTTTGTTAAAGATGGGGAAACAAATCTGCGATTACTTACAATTGATGAGTGTAAAGCTATTATGGGATTTGATAAAAAATTTGTAGTTCCAGTTTCTAGAACACAAGCTTATAGGCAGTTTGGTAACTCTGTTGCAGTTCCTGCAATAGAAGCAACGGCAAAAAAAATTCTTGAAATAATTTTATAAAAATGAATAAATTAAATCAATTAGGAATTACAATAGGAAGAGATAATAAAGCAGAAATAGTATTTGATAAACTTTTCTCCAATTTTTTATTAGTCAATTATACAACACCTGCGGATTATGTAACAACTTATTGGAATGCCTATAAAAAAATCCCAGAGGGTAACAATAATTTGAATGGAAAAATTTTCGAGTATATTCTTGCTACTCTTTTTATTCGAGAAAACATTTTGCCATTATATATAAGTGCTAAAGTTGCTTTTGTCCCTAACGTTATTTATGATTTAATGTTTTATACAACAGAAAGAGGTCCAATATGTATTTCAGCCAAAACAAGTTTAAGAGAGCGTTATAAGCAAGCTGACTTAGAAGCAATTGCATTAAAATATGTTCATAGAAAAGCTTTGAGTTATCTTATTACACTTGAAGAAAATGAAGCAAGAAGTGTTAAAGCAAAAATAAAAACAGGAGATATCATTGGCTTAGACAATGTTGTTGTAGCCACAAGCAATGATTTTAATGACCTAATTGAAGAGCTTAAAACATATCAATTTTCAGAACCGCCAACTGTCAAAGTCATTGAAAGCAATCAAATTGTTACAACAGAAAAGGTTCAAAGTTTACTAATTGTTTAATGATTCAATTTAAGCAAATTATTACTAATCAATTTATTTTAACTAAACATAATCAATTGAAGTAAATTCACATTCTCAATCAACGTTTTGCAACTATGAGTTCTGTTAATCTTTTAGAATTAGCCAATGCATTAGGACTATCAAAGTCTACTGTATCAAAAGCTTTAAAAGATAGCTATGAGATTAGTGCTGCCACCAAAGAAAAAGTAAAGGCAATGGCTAAAGAATTAAACTATCAGCCAAACCCTTATGCAAGCAGCTTAAGAAAGCACAGCAGCAAAACCATTGCAGTCGTTTTACCTCAAGTAGACAATAATTTTTTAGCAACCGCCATTAAAGGCATACAAAATATTGCTCACGAAAAAGGGTTTCATGTTTTACTCTATTTAACCTACGATGATCCTGCAAAAGAAAAATCAATTTTTAATGTGTTGAAAAGTGGACGTGTAGATGGTGTAATTATTTCTACTGTTTGCACAGATGATGATATTGACCACATTAACGAAATTGCATCTTCCGGGTTACCCGTAGTTTTTTTTGATAGAATTTGTGAAGATTTTCCTACCACAAAAGTTACTACCAACGATACTGAAAGTTCATTTTTAGCAACCGAACATTTGATAAAACAGGGATGTAACAAAATTGCATTCATGTATGTTTTGCAAAATTTTTCAATTGGCAAAAGAAGATTTCAAGGCTATTTGCAAGCATTAGAAAAACACAATATTCCTGTTGATGAACGCTTAATTTTGAAATGCGATCAAGACTATGAAGGCAATTACAAACTACTCAAAAAATTATTGCTAGCTAAACACAAGCCAAATGGCATTGTTTCGCCTGTTGAAAAGATGGCCATCACAGCTTACTATGTTTGCGAAGAATTGAAAATAAAGATTCCCCAAGATTTAAAAATCATCAGTTTTACTGGATTGGCTTTTGCATCTCTATTATCACCATCACTTACAACAGTTGCACCACCAGCGTATGAAATGGGAGAAAAAGTAGCCTCTCTTTTACTAAACTCTTTAGAAAAAAAGAAATTCAAGTTGTATAATGAAGAGGTAATGATTCCATCAACCATTTTCGAAAGAAACTCAACTGCAAATTTGTAACATTAGCCGAAACCGGTTTCGGAAAAAACAAGCTCTTTATTTTCTATTACGCAATAAATCAATCAAATTACATCACGAATTAAATGTGCTTATAGATTGATTAAAGATTGCCAAATGAATACAAGATTCAGTAAATCCTTTACACTTATCATTACTACTGTAATTAGTATTTGTCAACTTGTTTTTGCTCAAAATAAACTACAAGCTCCACCACAAGATAAAGGATTGCCCTATACACGTTCAGCATTTGCCATAGCCACCAAAGCCTTAGGCAATACAACTGCCATTTTTAGTGGCAGCAGATATGCTTTTGTAAATGGCTATAAAGTGAGGCTGGATACTAAGGACATTTTATATGCAGAAGCGATTACTAAGAATGGAAAAGTTTTTGTACCAGCAGCTTTTGCCAGCATATTGGCACAAAAGAAGTTTACACCAAAACCCATACCTAAAGGATTGGAAATATTGAAAGAAAGATGGGTGTATGAAGTGGAAAGAAATGCTTATGCAATTCCTACAACAGTTGAAAAGTTAACAATTCGTGGGGCATTGTATGTTGCTGCAAATGATTTGGCTAAAGTATTAGATAAACAAGTGCTACAAACAAAAAGAGGATTGTTGTTAATTAGTGATAAGGCTATTAATTATAAAGAAGACAATGAAATTTTAGACGATGCTATTGTAAGCATTTTTGATACGCCTGAAAAGTTTATGAAGCCTGATATGGCCATGAAATATATCCCCTTATTAAAAGCACAAGGCAAGTGGACAGAACATACCCAAGCAACAACTGAACAAGTAAAACAATTAGAAGAAGCCGATGAAAGCAACTGGGAAGAAACACCAAAATCGGCTTATGATTTTAAAGGATTCAATAAAGCTTTATTAGGTACTGATGTACCTGCTGCTGGTGTTTATCCAAGGTTATTGTTTAGTCCGCAAGACTTACCAATGTTGCAACAACACATTAAAGAAAATAAAGCTGCACAAAAAAGCATGGTAGAAATAGAAGTGCTGTTTCAAAAAAGCTGGTGGGATGTCAATACCAATGATGGCAAGCTTTTCCTGCAATTGCAAACAGGTAATTTTGATAAGAATGTGCAAACCAATGCTGCTCCTGGCATGTATGCAGTTGGCGGATTATCTAAAGATTATAAAGCAGGAATTCATAACTCTCACATTAACTACATTACCAATTGCCTTACCACAATGGCATTGTATTGTTTACTTACCAACAATGAAATTTTGGGTAAACAAGTAGCCAATGCGATGAGTAATTATTATGCACTGATTGATAAAAAAGTAGAGGAGCATATTTTAACCAGTGATAGTGAATTTGGTATAAGCTCTGAAATGGCCAACAATGCCAGTACGCAATGGCGTGGTATGCATGGTGTTGTACCTCATATGGATTTGGCATTGAGCATTGACTTTGCAGGCAAATACATGACTGTTGAACAACGCAAAGCCATGCAATTATTAATTGCAAAAGCAACTTATGGAAGAAGAACTGGTGCTGGCGATGCCCCAAGAAGAGTATGGAGAGATATTAACCACATGACCTGGCATTTAACGCATCACTTGGCAATTGCAGCCATTGAAGGGTTGGATGGTTTTGATGCAGAAGCGTATCAATCGGGTTGTCAATTAACAAAAGATTTTTTAGAATTTGGTATTGATAAATATGGACAAATATTTGAAAGCAATGGTAAAAGTGGCGGTGGTATTCAATTTCAAATACTGGCAATGATTATGCAGGCAAGACGAGGTGATAATTTATTTGGTCACCCTCATTTGCGTAAAATGCTGACTGCTCAGGTGTTTACAACTTCGCCTAATAGAAAGGAAACTGTGAGCAGTGGTACATGGGGTGGCTCACCTTTTGTATTGCAAACCACTACTGAACTAAAAGCCTTTTTCCCAGAAGATAGAGCTGCTGATTATTTAATTCAAAATCATTTACCCGATTTGGATTTGGCCAAATTGAACTTAGAAGAATACAGGAAACAACTGGAAAAGAAAACAGGCAACCTGCGTCTACCCGGACCATCTTATCCAGGTTTTGGCATTGGCTTTCCTTATGTGGTGGATTGGAAACGTACTACCAAAGAAGATTTACATATTCCAACAGACTGGAACGATGATGTACATGGTGTATTATCCACTGCAAGTGATAATACAGATAAAGCAACATGGTTGGCATTGCATGTTCGTGCTAACCATTACATGGGCTCAGGTCATCATCATGCAGATGTGGGTATGTTCTATTTTTCTGGCTTAGGCGTTAATTGGTTTACCGAAGGTCCTGACCCAAAAACCTACGCAGGAAAATACCATAACCAAGTATTGATAGATGGAAAGGCTGAAGCCGAAACACCTACTGCTAAAGGATTGTACTTAGGTGCAAATATTTTAGATGGAGGCAGTTTTGGTACGGTTGATCAAACCTACAGTTATACTTATCAATGGTGTACACAAGTAATGAATTGGGGTGAAGGATTTTCTAAAATAGATTCTCTTGTGGCAAAAAAAGGTTGGGAATTAGAACCAGATGCTGAGATAATGAAGTATTATCAAGGTACTTTTCATTATAAAATGAGACCATGGTGGGCAACTTACAACATGAGCAATTTTATGCCTACAGTTAGAGCATTATGGAACCCAATGCAATATGTGTACAGAAGCACCGGATTAATTAAAGGCAATCATCCTTATGCATTAATTGTAGATGATGCAAAGAAAGATGAACAGGTGCATTTGTATCAATGGACAGCCATGCTTGCCAAAGGCGTATGGAAAGCCAACTACAACAATTTGCCAAAAGGTGCTACAGTATTGGCATACAATAAAGATTTGGAAAAAGAATGGGCAAAGCCAAAAACAACACAACCCATAGAACCTAAAAAAGGAGATGCATTGTTATTGGTTTACAACTTAAGTCCTGACGCATCGAATCTATCAGCAATTGCAGAAACAGTTCACGAAGTTGCTGCTGATACAACAGGCTTACATGCCACCAATTTCAGCAATTGGATAAAAGATGGGTTTAATCGTGTATCTATAGCCAACAAAGCAATGCAAGCCAATTATAGAGTGTTGTTATTGCCTTTTAACTTTGGAGAAGCATTACCTGCCATCACTTACCAAAACAATACAGCTACTATTAGTTGGGCAGATGGTCAAACAGATACAATTACATTTTCAACACAACAAAATAGAACCATAACTACCGTTTACAGAAACGGTGAAACAATTGCAAAAAGCAAATAGCATATGAAAAAAACAACCTTTTTATTAAGCCTTACATTCGTTGTAAGTCTGCTTTCATCGCAAGTTGTTTTAGCACAAAGCAAAACACTCAATGATCCTAAAATGGACTGGTGGAAAGAAGCACGTTTTGGTATGTTCATCCATTGGGGATTGTATGCTGTACCTGCTGGTGTATGGAATGGCAAAGACATCCCAGGTATTGGCGAATGGATTATGTTAAGAGGTAAAATACCAATGAAAGATTATCAGCAACTTGCTACTCAATTTAATCCTACAAAATTTGATGCAGATGCTTGGGCAAAACTTGCTTATGATGCTGGTATGAAATACTTGGTCATCACAAGCAAACACCATGACGGCTTTGCCATGTTTAAATCAAAAGATCCATTCAACATAGTTGATGCTACTCCATTTAAAAAAGACCCTATAAAAGAGTTAGCAGCAGCATGCAAAAAATACAATATCAAATTTGGGTTGTACTACTCACAAGCACAAGATTGGAACCATCCAGGTGGTGCTGCTGCAAGTGGAGGACATTGGGATAGTGCCCAAAATGGCAGCATGGATAAATACATAGACGAAGTTGCTGTACCACAAGTAAGGGAAATTTTATCGGCTTATAATCCTGCAATTATTTGGTGGGATACACCAACTGATATGAATAAAAATAGGGCTGATAAAATTGCCAATGAACTAAAAGCTTATCCAAACTTAATTACCAACAACCGTTTAGGTGGTGGTTATGAGGGCGACTTAGAAACACCAGAACAATATATTCCTGCTACTGGTATTCCTGATAAAAACTGGGAAAGCTGTATGACTATGAATGGTACCTGGGGCTTCAAATCAAAAGATACGAACTGGAAGAGCACTCAAGTAATTATTAGAAATTTAATTGACATTGCTTCTAAAGGCGGTAACTATTTATTAAATGTTGGACCAACACAGGAAGGTATTATTCCTTTACCTTCTGTTGAACGTTTGAAACAAGTGGGCGAATGGTTAAAAGTGAATGGTGACGCTATTTATGGCAGTAAGGCAAGTCCGTTTGCTTACTTAAGTTGGGGACGTGCAACTACCAAAAACAACAAATTGTATTTACACGTTTTTGATTATCCTAAAGATGGAAAAATAAAAATACCGTTAACTACTGCTGTTACAAAAGCTTACTTGTTAAGCAATCCATCTACTGTAATTAAAACATCAGTAAAAGACAAATACACTTATTTAGAATTACCAGCAACTGCTGCTGATAAAATTGCAACTGTTGTAGTGGTTGAATTAAAAGGTGAAGCAAAATCATCGCTTGCAAGTCCAGTTCCGTCATTTGGTAAAACGGTTACTGCATCATCTACATTAGAAGATAAAAATGATAAGTGGAATACAAAAAATGTAGTGGACAATAACAGCAAAACATCTTGGAGAGCAGCTGCCACAGATTCTACCGCATGGCTAAGTATAGATTTAGGAGAAGCAACCAGTATTGGTGCTGTTGCATTAACTGAAGCTGGTGGACGCTCAGCTAAATTCAACATTGAATATAAAGATGGCGATACCTGGAAAAAAATTGTAGAAGGTAAAAATATTGGCAATGGTTTCTTTAAACAATTCTCACCTGTTAAAGCAAGAGAGTTTCGTTTAAACATGTTACAGGCAAAAGCAGGCGGTATTGAAATAAAAGAGTTTCAATTGTTTTATGAAGAGTAGTTATTGGGGTAACCAGCTGTTGTACTACTATCAGCATTTGTTGTGTCACTCACTTCAACTGCTGAATAACCATCAACAAAATAGTTAAATAAATAAATAGTGGCATGAAAAGAATATTAGCGTTAACTATACTTTTATCCAGTGGATTGCTTGGAAAAGCAAACGTAAGACCAAATACTTTATTCACCAACAATGGTGTATTACAACAAGGTGTGGTAGTACCAGTGTGGGGCACTGCCAATAACAATGAACAAGTAACCGTAGAGTTTGCAGGACAAATAGTAAGTACCACAGCCAGCAATGGCAAATGGATGATTAAACTACAACCACTAAAAGCCAGCAATACGCCTTTAACCATGACGATTAAAGGAGAGAACACCGTTACCATCAACAATATTTTGGTGGGTGAAGTGTGGTTGTGTAGCGGACAAAGCAATATGGGTTTTCCTGTTCGTTCTGTAAGGGCTTTGCCTCCTTATGCCAAAGTAGAAGAAGTGATTAAAGATGCACAGAATTATCCATTGCTGCGTCAATACACCATTCCTTTAATTAAGTCAACCACCACACCAGGTATATTAAATGATGCCAATGGTAAGTGGCTGGTTTGTGATAGCACCAACGTGAAAAACTTTTCTGCTGTAGCATACTTCTTTGCAAGGGATTTATTCAAAAAGCTGAATACACCCATTGGCATTGTCAATTCTTCTTATGGTGGTACTGCCATTGAAAACTGGGTAAGTAAAGAAACCTTGGAAACCTTTCCTGAACTCAAGAGCATTTTTACCAACTATGAAAAAGCATTGGGTGAGTTTCCTAAAAAATTAGAAGAGTACCAGAAGAATGAAAAGTATTTGTTGGAAGCGTATTCACGTGATTCTGCTGATGCAAAAAAATATGGCAAAGAAATGCCACGCAAACCTGCACCACCTATGAGCCCTGCTGAACGTGGTGGCCCAACAGGTTTATGGAACACCATGATTTATCCTTTAATTCCTTATGCTTTTAAAGGCTGTGTATGGTATCAGGGAGAAGCCAATGCCAGCAGAGGTATTCAATACAGAACCTTATTGCCTGCCTTAATGAATAGTTGGAGAGCCACTTGGAACATGGGTGATTTTCAATTCATTGTTATTCAAATTCCAGGTTGGAAAAACCACTCACCAGAATTAAGAGAAGCACAACTACTCACCACACAAAAAATCAAAAACAGTTCCATGGTGGTGATTACCGATTGTGATGATACGCTGGATGTGCATCCGGGTAATAAAGAACCTGTAGGTATGCGTGCTGCTCTTCAAGCAAAAGCATTGGTGTATGGTGAAAAGAAAACTGAATACTTGGGCCCTGTGTATGAAAACATGAAAGTAGAAGGCAATAAAATCATCCTTACATTCTCTCATTGCAATGGTGGCTTGGAAGCAAAAGGCGGTGAGTTGAAAGACTTCATCATTGCTGGTGCAGATAAAAAATTTATTCCTGCCAAAGCAGTGATAGAAAAAAACAAAGTGATTGTATCTGCTGATGGCATTGATAAACCAACAGCAGTAAGATTGGGCTGGCGATTGGCTCCTCAAATAAATTTATACAACAAAGACGGCTTAGTGGCTTCTGCATTTAGAACAGATGTTGAATAATACAAATATTTAATTGCACCCAAAATGCAGTACTTCAAATACAAGCGTTTCTACTTAATACTACTTCAAGTCGTATGTAGCATTTTTTTAACTGCAAGTGGGCAAATTCCTTCTTTACAAAAAAACAAATATGGTGCTACGCAACTAATGGTGCATGGCAAGCCTTATTTAATGCTGGCTGGTGAATTGTATAATTCCTCTGCCAGCAACCTTACTTATATGAAGCAGTTGTTACCTCAATTGGCTGCTCATCACATCAATACAGTTTTATTACCTGTTACTTGGGAAAACATAGAACCACAAGAAGGGGTTTTTAATTTTTCGTCTTTAGATTCTATGTTATTGCTTGCAAGAAAACATCAACTCAAAATTGGTGTACTCTGGTTTGGCACTTGGAAAAATGGCACTTCACCTTATGCTCCTTTATGGGTTTTAAAAGATGTAACTCGATTTACAAGAGTGAAGAATAAGCAACAGGAAAACACGATGACTTTATCCGTTTTTTGTGAAGCCACACAAAAAGCTGATATCAAAGCCTACACTGCTTTAATGCAACATATTGCACAAGTAGATAAACAACAAAACAGCATCATTGCTATTCAGGTAGAAAATGAAGTAGGTGTATTTGGTCAGTCGAAAGATGAAAATGCTGCAAGCTTGCAAGCGTTTAATAATACTGTACCAACAGGATTAATACAGTATCTGCAAAAAGAAAAAGATAGTCTGCAAATTGAATTGAAAACAGCTTGGCAAAGCAATGGTTTCAAAACGACAGGCAGTTGGAAAGAAGTGTTTGGCAATAATGAAATGACTGATTTGTACTTTATGGCATGGCATTATGCAAAGTATATAAATACTATTGCTGCAGCAGGCAAAAAAATATATGGCTTACCCACTTTTGTCAACTGTTGGATGCCCCCAACACCAACACCCAATCCCAGACCCAATTACAATGCACCAGGCAGGTATCCTAGTGGCGGACCAGTGATTATGGTAATGGATATTTGGAAAGCTGCAGCACCTGCAATAGATATTGTTTCACCGGATATATATGGTAAAGACTTTGACTTACAAGCCAATTATTTTCATACCTATAACAATCCCTTACTCATTCCTGAAACCAATGCTGTTGCAGGCCGAGCAACACATGTATTTGCCAATCATGCAGCCATTGGCTTTTCTCCTTTTGGTATAGATGATAAATATGCTTCTGTAAAAGAAGAGTATGAGTTGCTACAACAATTGTCTCCATTGATTACACAATACCAAGGCTCAGCAAAGCTGATAGGCTTTTATAAAAAAGAGCAAGACAGTGTATTGGCCACTATTCCATTCAATGCAGATGTAGAGCTTAACATATTTGGCAAACGCCCTTATTACAGAGCCAATGAAAAAATGGACAGCAGCAATACTGCGTATGGACTTTTCATTCAATTGAATAATGAAGAATGCATCATTGCAGGTAAAAATATTTGGGTTTCAGCAAGCTCAAACAATCAACAAAAACAGGTTTGGTTGAAAGATGCACAGCAAGGCATTTTCAGCAATGGCAAATGGATAATGCAGGCAATGCATAATGGAGATGAAGCAGGCTATTTATGGAGTAAGCAAACGCCTGTATATCGAATTAAGAAAGACCCAACCATTGTTCCTGTAAATGATGCAGCAGCAGCCATTTTTAAATTTATCATAATCAGTTATCCAAAATAAAAACGAATCATGAAGCAAGCAGTTATCGGTCTATGTATGTTGTTGATGCTCACACAGCAGTCCAAAGCACAAAACAATATTCAATACATAGAACAATTTCCCAACACCAATCATCCACAAATTGCTTATTGGTTTTTTAATAAAGACATGCTGAATGAAGCAGCATGGAAAAATAAAATTGATAGCCTTGCTGCCTATAGTAAGTACACGTTGATTTTTTTAACAGCCAGAAACAATGTGGATTTCTTTGACCCTGAAAAGATGAAGCCACTTTTTAGTAGCTTGGTTGACTATGCCCACAAAAAAGGATTGAAAATTGGCTTACAATTATGGGGCACCAATAAAAACACCAGTGAAGCAGCCAGTGAAAGATGCATTGTAGAAAATGAAACAGTGTTAGATGCAAACGGTGCAGCTACTACTTACAATAAAGCAAAACATATTAGAGGACAAAGTGGCAAACCTTTTAAGTCAGCTTTATTAAAAGCGTTCGTTTTCAAAAAAATAAGTGATGGTTTTTATGAACCAACTTCATTAACAGATATCACTGATAATTGCAAAACCACCATCACCACAGATTCCAGCATCACTGTTCAAATACAACAAGGACAAGCATTGGCAGGCTATACCGTGTACCTCATGTCGCAACATTTTTACAAAGTGTCTTCCAATCATTCACAAGAAGCCATTGACAAATTTGTAAACAACATGCAGGCTTATAAGGACATTCCTTTTGATGGAGTTGGGCTTGATGAATATACCAATCTTAAACTCTTTGCCACTTGGGAACTACAACGAGCCAAAGAACCTTTGCGTGAACGTTTGTATTCTTTGGATATGGCTAAGAAATACAAAGCCCTGTATCAATATGACATAAGGCCGTGTACAATGGTAATGTGTTTGATGCAGTTATTTTTTTATATCCTGAATATGCCAAAGAAAAAACATTACAGTTCTTGGAGCAATACACCAATAAAGGTGGCAAGCTGATGATAGAAGGCACTGCTACCAAAGACTATCTTGCTAACAACATAGCAGAACGCTGGAAAAAAATTGCTGCCAAAGCAACTGCTACAAAGTTTGATGTAAACAATTTGGCACAACTAGGCATCAGTAAAAACAATTTCAACAATAGCATACTAATGGCAGATGGAAGTTGGTTGTTCAGTGATTATAAAAATTTCACCACAAGAACTGCTACCAGCTTTTCACAAACCATTGATGGCAATGTGTATGCAGGAAAATATTGTGGCTATGCTGCTTTGCAGTGCAACAATAAGAGCATTCAAAAATTTGCTGCTACTGCACTGCAAGCGTTAAGCGTAAACGGCAAAACCATTTTTGCACTTGATAAACCAGCAGATGTATCCATCAGCAAAGGCAAGAAAGGATATGAAATAACCATTGCTGGCAAAGACGTAAAAGTGTTGGTGAATGAATTGAAGTAAGCTGAGGGGCTGTGAGCAATAGAATAACCATCAGCAGCAGTCCACGCTTTTCGTTGCAATACTTTTTGGCCAACACACATCAGCTTGTCAAAAAGTATTTCCACTTCAATCGTGCAGCCCATGGTCTTTGGTTAATAATGTAGCTAATGAGAAAATTTATTTTGATAGTGTTTATTTATGGAATGTTTTTATTTCCAAGGCAAGGGTTCAGTCAGGCAACCCTTGATAAAATTACTATGCCTGTTGGGGCTGCTTATTACCCCAATAATTTATCAGCAGCACAAATTGAAGCAGATGCTTTACTAATGCAAAAAGCAGGTTTCAAGTTTGCCAGAATGGGTGATTTGGTTTGGTCTTCTTTTGAACCAGAAGAAGGTAAATACAATTTCACTTGGCTGCATACGGCTGTAAATATTCTTGCTAAACATGGCATTAAAACATTCTTAGCAACACCCACTTCTGCCATACCCAAATGGATGTATGATAAGCATCCTGACATGATGCAAATCACTGCTGCTGGTGAAAGAAAACCGTATGGTAAAAGACGTCATGCTTGTTTAAACAATCCTAATTACCAAAACTATTGTACCAAGATTGTAACAGCTATGTCAAAAGCATTTGCAACGGATACAAATGTTATTGCTGTGCAAATTGACAATGAATTAATGGCTGAGGATCCCTATTGTTATTGCCATTATTGTCAACAAAAATTCAGCACTTGGTTAGAAAAAAAATACAACAAAATAGAACAACTCAACACAGCTTGGAACCTGTCTTTTTGGGGAGAAGAACTACAATCCTTCAATCAAATTTTTCTTCCAAGAAAAGGAGACAACCCATCTGCCTTTCAGAACTATCAAAACTTTTGTTCAGATTACAACATTGATTTTTTTAACCTACAGAAAAATATTTTCAAATCATTCAATGCCAATCTTCCCATAACACACAATGTTTGTTCCAGTGGTTTTTTGTATCAGATGGATTTATACAAGCTTGCACAAAACTGTGATTTTTTATCTGTTGATAATTACCCTTATGGCTGGACATTGGAAAATGAATATGGCAACAAAGGTGTGTTTGATTATACGCCACACATGGCTTCAATGGCATTGGCTCAAATAAGAGGCAGCAAGCAAGCTTCCTTTTGGGTTACAGAAGCTCAAATTGCAAGAACTGCAGGCAACCAAAGAAAAATAGTAGAAGCAGAAACTGTAAAGCTTTGGAGCCTACAGGAAATGGCACAAGGTGCAGCTGGCATCAGCTTCTTTCCATTTAAAACATTTGCTGCTGCACATGAGCATGTAATGACAGGTGTATTAGATGAAGACAATGTACCACGTAGAAGATTTTATGAAGCACAGCAAACAGCAAAAGAATTAGATGCAATCAAACAAATCACTGGCTCTACCTTACCTTATGCTGAAGTGGCTATCATTAGAGATTATACAAATGATTGGGCTTTTGAAGATGGGAGATTTGCTGCAGACTTCAGGTACATGCGTGAACTATTTAAGTATTACCGTGCATGCAGAAATGCTTCAGTAAATGTGGATGTAATTAGTTCATCTGACAATTTCAACGCTTACAAATTGATTATCGTTCCTTATATGGTATTAACCAATGAAACAGTTAATGCAAAATTGAAAACTGCCGCTGCAAATGGAGCCACTGTTTTGATTACTTGCATGACAGGATTGAGAAATGATGATGTACATTCTTTTGGAAGAATACTGCATGCTACTGTGGAAGAATTGGCAGGCATTAGCATACAAGAGCAACATGCTTTAATTGGTGCAGAAGAAACCAAGCTAAAGTTGCTGAATGATACGACTAACTATTCCTGTGGCTTGTGGCATGATGTATTTTCTTTGACATCAGCAAAAGCAATTGGCTTTTATAATAGTAGATTCTTTAAACAACAACCTGCAATAACACAAAACAAGTTTAGCAAAGGAACCGTTTACTATGTTGGCTCAGTATTGAATTATACTGCAACATATAAACTAATTGAACAAGCACTGTCCACTGCTTCTATTCAACCTATCGCTATTTCTAACAATGAACTTGTAGAGGTAACCACTGTAAAAGGAAATAAAGGCATATTCATTTATGCAATTAACTACAGCAACACCGATCAAACAATAACACTCTCAGTTCCTGCAAAAGACATTAGCAATGACAAAGTCGTTACTAATACATCAACAATTAAGGCTAGAAGTTACAAAGTACTCACCACCACAAAACCTATGCAATAAAATGAAGCAATATTATAAACACATCACGTTGAGTTTAATAACTATTGCTGTCTGCTTTAGTACTAAAGCACAATCCAAGATTCAAATCGATTGGGAAAAGTACCTAGCTCAGTATGATATGGTATGGACTCAAATGCCCAACAATTATTATGAAGGACCTTTTGTGGGCAATGGTTTATTGGGTACGGTTTTTTTTAAAGACACCACTTTACCCAATACCATTGGATTTGAAATAGGCAGAACAGATGTGTATGATCATAGAACACCTGAACAAATCAAAGACAAATATCCATGGCCCAAAGTGCGATTGCCCATTGGTAAATTATTGTTGAGTTGTAAAGGCAATATTCAATCGGTTTATTTCAGAACCAACTTATGGGATGCAGTAATAACAGGTACGATTACTACTGATAAAGGAAAAATTGAATTGCGTTGTTATGTACTGACCGATGAAAAAATAATTGTACTCAACTATCAAGGTTTTGCTGATGAAGTAAATGCAGCAGTCAGTTTTCGTCCTGAACAAGGCAACAGTGCCAGAGCACCACGCAGGCCAATGGCTGGCAAAGTGTATGAGCCCAATCCACCATTCACTGTTCGCAAACAAGATGATATTGAAATCATTACCCAACCTTTATTAAATGGCGATGATTATGCCACTGCATGGAATGATGTGGTAAAGAATAATCAGCATAGTGTCTATGTAACTGTTGCCAATAAATGGGCAGAAGTCATCAAGCCTTTTAATGGCAGTGATATTGTGGCTGTACAACAATTACAAGCAGCCAGAAAAAAGGATACTGCACAAATGATGCAGCATCATGTGAATTGGTGGCATAACTATTATCCAAAAAGTTTTATTGAAATACCGGATAAAAGATTACTCAGTTTTTATTGGCTGCAACAATATCGTTTGGCCAGTGCAGGCAGACCAGACAAAGCTCCCATTGATTTAATGGGGCCATGGTATAAGCCTTCCGTCTGGTTATCTATTTGGGCCAACTTAAACATTCAGCTCACCTATTATACTACTGCTATCACCAATCATCAGGATATGGAAGAACCCTATTTCAAGATGATTGAAAAATACCAGCAGCAACTCATCAACAATGTGCCGAAAGATTTTCAAAACGATTGTGCTGCCATACAAACTGTGGTGATGTTTAATGATTTATCGGGCAATGTGTTTTTAACAACCGACAGCACCAGCAAACAGAAAATGAGTTTGATTGCTTTACCATGGATCATGCAGCAGTTCTATTTGCATTATCGCTATGCTATTAATGAAGAGCGGTTGCGTAATTCCATCTATCCGTTGATGCGTAGAGCATTTAATGTGTATGCAAGGGTTGCTTATAAAGGCGGTGATGGAAAATATCATTTACCACTTACCTTCTCTGATGAATATGGTGAAGATTATGATGTAAGCATGAATCTGGCTTTAGCCAAATGGGGATTGAAAACACTCGTTCATACAGCAGAGCAATTAAAAATAAAAGACAGCTTACTGCCTAAATGGAAAGATGTATTAACGAATCTTACGCCTTACCCAATTGACACAACAGGCATCAAACTTGGTCGTAATCAGGCTTTCAGTAAACCACACCGCCATTACAGTCATTTATTTTGCATCTTCCCCTTGTATGAAATGAATGTAGAGGATGATGCAGATAAGATAGTTCTCATGCAAAAATCTATTGAACACTTCACCAGCTTTGATGGGGATAATTGCATGTTTAAGTTTACTGGTGCATCTTCATTATGGGCCGCTTTAGGCAATGGCAATGAAGCATTGAAATGGCTGCAACGTGGAGTTCAAATATTGTCTTATAAAGTGCCTACGGTTACACCCAATGGTTTTTATAGTGAAAACAGCTGGCCCACTTTTGAATCACCCATTGCTGCCACCAGAAATATACTGGACATGCAATTGCAAAGCTGGGGCAATAAAATACGCATCTTCCCAGCAATGCCTGATGAATGGAAAGAGACTAGCTTTCATCAATTAAGAGCAGAAGGTGGATTCACAGTTTCTGCAAAACGTACGAATGGAAAAACAAGCTGGATAAGCATTACCAGCCTTGCTGGTGAACCTTGTATTGTTGAAGTAAAAGACTGGAAAACTGACATATTCAGTTCTACCAAAAACATCAAAGTAGAAAAAATAAAAGAAGGCTTGTTTAAAATTTATTTAAAGAAAAATCAATCAACGGTTTTGTATAACAATACTGGTGACACTTCTTTTCAAATCATTCCCAATTATCAAAACGAATTTCACTGGGGTTTAAACTAAACGATATGCTGAAGAAAATTTTTGTCACAATCACAATAGTAGTCGCTTCTGTTGCTTCTGCTCAAAAGCCTGATACACACATCTGGTATAAGTACCCTGCCAAAGCTTTTGAAGAAAGTATTGTATTGGGAAATGGAACGCAGGGAGCTAGTGTATTTGGTGGCATTAATAGTGAAAAGATTTATCTAAATGATGCTACTTTATGGAGCGGAGAACCTGTAAATACAAAAGAATATGAAGGCATTTATAAACACTTACCTGCGGTAAGAGAAGCATTAGCCAAAGAGGATTATCCTGCTGCACAAGAATTGGTAAAGAAGCTGCAAGGCAAGTATAGCCAGAGCTATATGGCATTGGGCACATTGTATTTGCAGTTGCAACACGATAGCATAGTAAGCAATTATCATCGTTCTTTAAATCTCGACAATGCCATTTCATCGGTTAGTTATCAAGTAAAAAGTGTTGACTATAAAAGGGAATATTTTGTTTCTAATCCTGATAAAATCTTTGTCATTCATTTAACAGCCTCTAAAAAAGGTGCTTTAAATTTCAATGTATTGTTCAACAGTGTAATGCGTTATGCAGTTGCTGCAAAACAATATAAACTAATGGCCAATGGCTATGCTCCTTATCAGCAAAATGCTTCTGTTGGTGGTGTGCCGGGAGATATTTTTTATGACTCTACCAGAGGTATTCATTTCAGCACGCAAATAAAAGTGAAGCTTACAGATGGTCAACAACAATCAACAGATACATCATTGCAAATCAGCAATGCAACAGAAGCCTTTATCTATGTTTCCATGGCCACAAGTTTTAATGGTTTTGATAAAGATCCTATAAAACAAGGGAAGCCTTATGAAAGTATTGCTGCAAATCAATTGACAAAAGCATTTGCAAAAAATTATACTACACTTATTACTGCACACACAAAAGATTATCAGCAATACTTTAACAGAGTGCAGTTGAATGTTGGTAAAGACAGCACACCCAATTTGCCAACAGACGAACGTTTACAACGTTATGCTACAGGAGCATTAGACAAAGCCTTAGAAGTGTTGTATTTTAATTTTGGCAGGTATTTACTCATCAGCAGTTCACGCACACATGCAGTGCCTGCTAACTTACAAGGCATCTGGAATTATTTGGTTCGTCCACCATGGAATTCTAATTACACGACTAACATCAATTTACAAGAAAACTATTGGCCTGTTGAAATCACCAACTTATCAGAATTACATGAACCTTATTTATCACTCTTGGAAAATATTGCTGTTACAGGCAAAGCCACAGCTAAAAATTTTTACAACTGCAATGGTTGGAGTGCTGCTCACAATTCTGATATATGGGCCATGAGCAACCCAATTGGTAATGGCAAAGGCAATCCACACTGGGCAAATTTTAGCACAGGTGGTGCATGGCTGAGTACCAATATTTGGGAACATTTCAGTTTTACACAAGACACAGCTTTTCTAAAAAAATACTATTCCATTTTAAAAGAAGCAGCAGTGTTTTGTTTGGATTTTTTAGTGAAAGATAAAAATGGTTATCTTATCACATCACCTTCTACTTCTCCAGAAAATCAATACCTCAATAACAATAATTACAAAGGCTCTGTATTGTATGGCAGCACATCAGACTTAGCGATTATCAGAGAATGCTTTTTAAAAACCATGCAAGCCGCCAATGTGTTGCAAACAGACAAAGCATTTGTAGAACAAGTGCAAACCGCTTTACGTCAATTGTATCCTTATCAAATTGGTGCTGCTGGTAATTTGCAGGAATGGTATTATGATTGGAAAGACCCAGAACCCAAACATCGGCATCAATCACACTTAATTGGTCTTTATCCTGGTAATCATATCACAGTTGATAAAACACCAGCTCTAGCTGCAGCATTCAAGAAAGTATTGGAAATAAAAGGAGATGAAACCACTGGCTGGAGCAAAGGTTGGCGTATTAATTTATGGGCAAGACTAAAAGATGGTAATCATGCTTACAAAATGTATCGTGAATTATTGAAGTACAAAGAGCCGGATGGTAAAACCATCAATTATAGTGGTGGCGGTGGCACTTATCCCAACTTATTAGATGCACATCCTCCTTTTCAAATTGATGGAAATTTTGGAGGAACTGCTGCTGTTGCTGAAATGTTATTACAATCAACTGATGAAATGATTGAACTGTTACCAGCCTTGCCTGATGCATGGAAAGAGGGCTCTGTAAAAGGCTTAAGAGCAAGAGGTGGTTTTACAGTAGATATCGTTTGGAAAGATGGAAAAGTGATTGCTTATACCATCAACTCCGTAAAACAACAACGAAAAGTATTGGTTAGAATAAATGGTAAAGAAAAATGGATACAATCTGGCAAAACAATAATAAACGTTCATTAAGATACATGAAAAAACAAATAATACTTTTTGCAGGAATATTTTGTTTGTTGTTATTCTTAACAGGCTTCAAAGTGCAATCGCAACAGCCCACATATTCTCAAAATCAGTTAACCACTGAAACGTCTGAACAAAAAATACAACGTTTACAATGGTGGCAAGATGCCCGTTTTGGCATGTTTATACATTGGGGAGTTTTCGCTGTACCTGCTGGCGTTTGGAAAGGGAAAAAAGTGCATGGCAGGGCTGGTATTCCTGATTATTCAGAATGGATTATGTACAATCAACAAATACCTTGTGCTGAATATCAGGATTTGGCAAAACAATTTTATCCTACAAAATACGATGCTGCCTTTTGGGTAAAACTAGCAAAAGAAGCGGGTATGAAGTATATTATTATTACAGCCAAACACCATGACGGCTTTGCACTATTTAAAACAAAAGCTAGCCCTTTTAATATTTTAACTGCAAGTCCTTATGGCAAAGATGTTATAAGAGAGCTTGCAAATGAATGTAAACAACAAGGAATGAAATTAGGGTTCTATTATTCGCAGGCACAGGATTGGAACAATGGAGGTTCCGTAGGTTTAGCAGGAATGGGTGATAATGCCCCCCCTGCGTGGGATAGTACTCAAAAGCAAGACATGGACTCATATGTTAACAACATTGCATTACCTCAGATAATCGAACTACTCACTAATTATGGTGAAGATATACCTGCTATACTTTGGTGGGACACTCCAAGAGGTATGACAAAATCACTTGCCCAAAAAATTGAAAAAAAAGTTCATGAAATAAAACCAAACCTTATTATGAACAATCGCTTGGGCGGTGGTATAAAAGGCGATTCTAAAACTCCTGAACAATACATACCTGCTTTAGGCTATCCTGGTGAAAATTGGGAATCATGCATGACGATGAATGAGTCCTGGGGATATCAATCATGGGATAATCATTGGAAATCGAGCACCCAATTGCTTCGCTATTTATCTGACATTGTGGGTAAGGGTGGTAATTATTTATTGAACATTGGCCCCGATGCAAATGGCCTTATACCTCAACCATCAGTTCAAATTTTAAAAGAAGTAGGCAGTTGGCTTAAAGTAAATGGAGACGCTATATACCAAACCAATGCTTCTCCTTTTACCTATTTGCCATGGGGAAGATGTACACAAAAAGATGGCAAGTTATACCTGCATATTCATCATTGGCCATCTGATGGTCTACTTAAAATACCTATGAATACAGCGATTGATGAGGCATACTTTTTAGCAGACTCTACAAGAAACATTCCATACAAAAATGAGGGCATTTATACTTTGCTGCAATTACCCAAAAACTGCCCTGATACAAACATAACAGTAGTGATTTTGAAAACAAAAAATAGAATTCATTCAAGTATAACGAATCCTATTCCTTCAATTGGGAAAACAGCCTTTGCCTCCTCAACCGAAAGTGAAAAGTTCAATTCCTCTTTTGCCGTAGATACTTCTTCGCTTACTTCTTGGAAAGCTGCTAAAGGTCAAAATAAAGGTTGGTTAATGGTTGATTTGGGTACACCTATTAGTATAGGCTCTATTGCATTAAGTGAAGTAGTGAATCATACAGGCAAAAACATAAAAGCATTTAGTCTAGACTACAAAAATGAAAAAGAAGAGTGGACAACGATTGTGAAGGGGAATACTTTGGGAGAAGTGTTTCAAACATCATTTAAACCTATCATAATTAGGTATGTTCGATTAAACATTCTTGATGCTGATAAAGAACCTCAAATAAAAGATTGGCAAATGTTCTATTGGAATTAAATAGTAAATTTTGAAGATTAAATTGTTGGTATTAAAATTTTTAGTAGATAAAAAACACAAAGTATTGACTGACATGAACAATAAAGAGCAAAGGCTAAAGTTGATAAAGCATAAAATATGAATATAAAATTCAAATTCAGCAGATTAAATAAGGTATACTTCATCATAGCAGCATTACATGTATTGAATAATGTTCAGGCTCAAGTAACCAATGAGCCTATCGTTAAAAAATATACTACTGTTCAACTGACTGCTACTGACAGAGCCATTCTTACATCCTTATTACAAAAACAGGAAAGTAATTTTGATAGTAAGGAGAACATGATTGTTACCAAAGTAAACGGTTATCAATATCATACAGATGCTACTTCAGGTAATTATCATCATATACGTAGTTCTTTTCAGTATGCGTTGGCTTTGTTGAATGCAGGTGATTCTACTCTTTATCCACGTGCATTTGCTGTTATTGAAAAAACTTTATCGCTGCAAGACACTGCTGAAAAATCCAATACCCGTGGCGTTTGGCCTTATTATTTAGAAGAGCCTTTGCAAACCAAAAAATCACCACCAGATTTTAACATGGCCGATTTTAATGCAGTCACACTGATTGAAATTTGTATGAACCATGCAACCATCATTCCTGCAAAACTCTATCAACAATTGCAACAAGCTATTCTGCTGGCCTCCAACTCCATTACAAAAAGAAATGTAAGCTTGGGTTATACCAATATTGCTTTAATGGACACCTATGTTACTTATATGGCAGGCTACTTATTAAATAACAAATCATTGATTACATATGGCACTAATAAACTGAATGAATTTTATCAATACACCTTAAGCAAAAATGGTTTTACAGAATACAATAGTCCAAACTATACCATCACTGCAATGGAAGAATTGAACAGAATGCAATTGTATTTTGTGAATGATGCTGATAGAAAAAAAGTAGATAGCCTCTATCATTTATGCTGGCAAATATTGGCAAGGCATTATCATATTCCTTCTGGTCAGTGGACAGGCCCTCACAGCAGAAGCTATAGTTCTATTGTCAGCAAATCATTCTATAATTTTTTAGCAGAAGCGTCTGCTGGTAAAATTGGTAAAGAAGATCCTTCACTACACAGCTATTCAACGTTTAGAAGATATAAGCATGTAATGCCGAAAGATGTTGAGCATTACTTTACTACAGCCAGTTATCCCAGAACAGAGATAGATATTTTTGAACCTGATACGCCACAAATCAAAAGCACTGCTTACCTAACATCAACCTATGCTTTATCATCTATCAATCATGCAAGCATGTGGAATCAACGCAGACCATTGATTGCTTATTGGGGAACAAAAGCTAGTCCAAAATATTTACAGGTAAGATTACTACATGATAATTATGATTTCAGTTCAGCAAGTATAACCACAGCCCAGCAAGAAAATAAAGTGATAGCAGCCATCAATTTTGTTACAGGCTTGGGAGATAAACATATCTCTATCGATAAAGTGAAAGATGGAAAATTTATCGCATCAGATATACGCTTACGATTTGAGTTTGGTAATACATCATTCAGTAACAACTTTATTACACCTGCTTTATTAAATACACCTGTTGTCATAGAAACTGATTATCTGAAATTTACTATTCAGCTTTTAGAAGCTGAATTCAATAACCAGAAAGTTTATTGGGAAAAAGGAACAGATGGCAAAAACAGTTGGATAGATGTTGTTTTATATAAAGGCATTGCAACGCAAATGGATTTGCTATCTATAAATAAAGCGATAACAGCTTTTACCTTGGCTATTGATAAAACAACAGATAAACAAGTTGTAACTCCGGCTAACTTTCAACATCAAAACAATCAAATAAGCATTCAATGGGAAGGATTATCCATAACTGCTAATACCAATATTTTACCTGTTGAAAAACATAAAGGATGGTTTTAAAAGAAAAGCTATGTTGAAAAAATTTTATTATATACTTAGTACAGTTGCATTGCTTTATACACATGAAGCAATTGCACAAACCAGAAATAATTATAAAGAACCAACCTGGAAACCCAGACCCATTCTACCCTACAGTGATGCCATCAATAATGACTTCTGGCCAGCTTCACCAAAAGTAGAAATGGATTACAACGATGCGTTGTTTGATGAAAGCAGATTAGCTGAAGTTCCTGCACTAGGTATTTATCCAAGGGTATTGATTACACCAACAGATGTTGAACGCATACAACAAAAAATTGCCTTGGGCGAAAATGCTCCTGCTGCTTTTAAAGTAATGTGGCAAAGGGTAAGCAAACTACAATCTCCCTTTTATGCACTTATTAAAAACGATAGTGCATTAGGCAGAAAATTGGCTTTGGAATTGGCACAAAAAGTAAACAGCTTATCACCCAAAATAGATGAGCTGGATAAACAATTAGATAGAGATAATATCTGGGCTGCTGAACGTTCTGTGATTGCAACAGGTGAACCCAATCCACCAGTAGAGATTTGGGACTTGTTAGATTACGACTACCTGCACAAATGGATGACGCAAAGTGAACGTCAACAAACACAGCAATTGATTGCCAAAATTGTGCACAGAAGAATCTCTAACTTTTTAATGGTGCCCGACCACTTCATGATTAACAACCATGAAGGCTTTGGTATGGAATACATCAGACTAATGCTGCTAATTGAAGGGCAAGAAGGTTTTGATAAAAAACTATTTGAATTGTGTAAGCATAAAGCTGAAGCCATGCTCAACTGGTTTTTGGATAAAGATGGCATGTGCTATGAATCCATCAAAGGCTGGTTGAATACTTCTGCAATGGTGGCTGTAGGATTAAGAAAAAGGGATTTATTGAAACACAGTCATCTGAGAGCCAAGATGAATTTCTTTTTATCTGCATTACGTTGGGAAAATAATGAATGGCATATACGTGATGAAATGAGGGCTTCTGCTTTTCATGTGATTTGGATGATGCATTATTATCACCCTGAGGATAAACGCTTGCAGTTTTTATATGCCAACACTTTTACCACCCACGACTTTTTAAACAATGCCAATGCTAAATGGCCAGACCCAGTGGGCGTTTGTTATGAATTGCTTTTATTATATGCAGTTGATATTGATAAAAATAAAGATGGCAGCATCATTGATTGGACTGCTCAAAAAAACATTGATCAACTACAGCTACCTGTTACCTGGCAGGATAGTGCAAGAGGTTATGTGAATGTTAGAAACAGTTGGCGTAAAGATGATTTGAAAGTGGACTTTGTGTGTAAGCAAGATTTCTTTTATGGTGGTCATGAAGGTTCTGAAAACAACAGAATCACTTTATGGAAAGATGGTGTGAATTGGATTCAGGACAACAATATGTTGGCTACTAAAGCTACCTTCTTGCAAAACATGCTCACCATTGATGGTAAAGGTCAGCATTGGCCACCAGTAGCTGGCAATTGGTTGGGTGTACAAGAAAACAAAGATGCTGTTACAGCAACAGGTGATGGCAAAATGGGTTATAGCTTCAGCAAAGTGATGCAGGTGCATCCATTACATTATGCATCGCTGCAATTGCCTTACTATAAAGCTTTTGAAGAACCCAACTTTGATTTAACTAGAGATATTCAAATTGCTTTTCAACCCAGCACCATTGCATGGAATGATGGCTTTGCACATACTGACTATGGCCCTTGGAGTGGTGAAACCAGATTGGTAGAAAGCTATAAGCCTTTCAATGAAGTACAAAAAGCATTCAGAACAGTACATGTGGCAAAAGGTAAAAACCCTTATGTGTTGGTAATAGATGATGTACAAAAAGATGAAGCAATACATCGATACGATTGGACTATTTGTGTACCACTTACAGCCGAATTGGTAGATGTAAAAACACCAGAAATTGTTTTCCAAAATACCGATCCATCGTTTGACAGAAATGATGAAATGATATTGGCCTCACGTCATGTAGAAAGAGATGCCAACAACAAACCTATCTTAAAAAAGGGAGAGCCATTATGCTTGGTAAAAGTGTTGTGGAGAAATACCAACTATGGTTTTCCTGTGCCATCCTTACAACAATTTGAAGGCTATAATGTATTGAACATTCCAGCAGTGAGTGTATCGCCTGAATTTAAAATATTGGTCTATCCATTCAAGTGGGGAGAGCCTTTGCCCAAAACCAGTTGGAATAAAGACAGAACAGAATTGACCGTTGACATCAATAACCAAAAAGATATATATCATTTTGCTATTGGCGAAGCTGGCAGAACAGCATTCCGTTTGCAAAGAAGCAATAATACCTCATTTAACAATAGTACTCGTCCTGCAACACCTGTATTATTGGTTAGAGGTCAGCAATTCGTTTCATCCGATTTAAGATATACTAGAAATGCTGATAAAATACCTGCATACCCAATCTTAGATTCCATACATGTGCAATTGGCATTTCCAAAAGGTAAAACCAGCTTACATTATACACTTGATGGCAGTGACCCTACGTCAAGCTCATCTGTGTACACACAAGCATTATGGATAAAGAGTAACTGTACACTGAAAGCCATTTGCATATCTACTGATGATGCTTTTGGCGAAAACAAAAGTGTTGTGCTGCGAGCAAACTTTGTAGTACAAACAGCCAAGAAAGGATTGATACAAAAAACAGTAAATAGTCAGCAAGGCATTGCATTACAAGTATATGAAATCAACACTAAGCCTTATAACGATAAAGGCTTTTTTGAAGCAACCAAAATCATGATGCCTGATGTAAACAAGTACAAGCCCAGCTATCAATTACAGTTGAACAATTTTGAATTACCTTATCTCTCTCCTACGCAACCCTTACAGGAACAAGCAAAAGCATTTTTTCGTTACACAGGCTATTTATTGGTACAGCAAAAAGCTGTATATCAGTTTCAAGTGAATAGTTGTGGGCCTGTAACCTTTGATATTGCTCAACAAACTGTAATTGAAGCAACAAGCATCTTTCATCAGCAGCAACAAATACGTAATGGTGAAATTGTGCTAGACAAAGGTTGGCATGCATTTAACTTGATAGTTTGTGACCCATTGTTTTGGAATGCCAATAGCTTAGGCAATATGCCATTTAGTGTAAACTATCGCATCAATGGCAGCACTTTACAAAATTTTACAAACAGTGAATTAGCATCTACAAACAAGTTCAATAGTATCTCAAAAAAAATATACTGCAAAGCCATACAACAAGTACCTGCATTGGAAAAAGGCTTTATGCTTTCTGTGTATGATAAAACAGGGAAAAGAAGAACACCTGATTTCATGGAAGTGCAAAATGAAGAACCGCTGCACAAATCACTTGCACAAAATCTGGAAGTGTCCAATAGTAGAAACAGCATCAGACTATATGAAGGTTATTATTATGCCAACACATCGGGCTTGTATAAATTCGATTTACCCTACAGAACTGAAAACACCATTTTCTTAGGCAGTACACAATCCAGTTGTCAGGCTGTATTGAAGATAGACCAGCAAACCGTTTTACAACGTGGGGTTTATGGTAAGCATTTATCTGGTCATGTGTATTTAGAAAAGGGATGGCACCAATTTTCATTAGGCTTAGGCACTGGCTTAGCAGCTTGTTCTGTTACTTTACCAGAAGGACAAACCATAGACATCGACGCAACCAATATTTACAGGCCTTTATTGGTAAATTTTAGTTTGAACAAAACAATGTATAACCAACAACGCTATGATTTTTTTGATAGTACAGTCGTTCAATTAAGTTATCCTGTAGATAAAAAATTCGCCATTCGATATACAACAGATGGTACTGAACCTACAATAAAAAGCAATGCCTATCAACAAGCATTTACTATTACAAAAACCATGATAGTAAAAGCGATTGCATTTAATAACAATCAACCTGCTACTGCTGTTGCCACAGTTCAATTAAATAAAGTACAAGCACCAGTGCAGAGAAGATTAGCAACTATTCGATTCAATGATTGGAATGGAATCAATACTTATTACATGAATGATAGTATGTGTAAGGTTTGGATAGCAACAAATGGTCAATTGAGCAAAGGCATGCAAGGAAAAGCCTTAACTACCAACAACGATACATCAGAGGCAATTAAAAGTGTGGATGTGAATGTTTCCAGAGGATACATCAAAGCAGCATTCAAAACCTATAACATGAACATGCGTGAAAATGAATTAAGCATTTCAGTATGGTTTAAAACAAGTGACTCCAGCGGCAGACTGTTTGACAAAGAAGGGTACAATGCTTTTGGCAAAAGATACAGAACAGTTTCCTGCACATTTAACAAACTAAAACTTCAGGCTTATGGTAATAGAATCAGTGGAGGCACATTGCAACTAAACCAATGGCAACATGTGGTATTAAGTGTAAATGAAGAAGCTTGTCATCTTTACTTGAATGGTGTATTAGTAGCCACAGGTGCTGGTACAAAAGACATCACGACAGATGCATTGGATTTCTTTACCAATACGAAAGCACTGGTGGATGAAGTGCTGATGTTTGACAGAGCGATAGATGACAAAGAGGTACATCAATTATTTAATAGCAAAAAGAATAATTGAGTATGCTCAAACTAAGAAACAACATACGCTTTCTTTTATTTTTAATTGGAAGCCAATGTTATCATCTGGCTTATGCCCAGCAAGACCCTTTATTGAAGCTGGTAGATGTTAAACCTGTAAAAATTGTCAGACAAATTTCAATCAAGGATTCTGTTGGCGTAAAAATTCAGGAAATCACTTTTCAATTCAATGATACTGCTGAAGTATATGCAGTCATTACATCTCCTATCGCAAAAGGCAATTATCCAGGAATGTTGGTTTTACACGGCGGTGGTGGAAGTGCTGAAAAAGATAAAGCAATATCCTGGGCACAAAGAGGTTATGTGGCTGTAGCTCCTGATTTACCGGGCATTGCAGAACCAAAGAAATTAACCAACACAAAAGGCAGATGGAATACACTTACTTATGGTGCTGAAAGATATATTGCTAATCCCGATGTAACCACAAGTATAATTTTTGATGCTGTTCAATCTGCTATGCAAGCACTGCACTTACTACAAGCACAAACAAACGTAGATAAGAAACATATTGGTGTTGTAGGTATTTCATGGGGTGGATATATGACCACTATGGTGTGTGCACTAGCTGGTCAACAGGTAAAAGCTGGTTTTTCTGTATTTGGATGTGGCTTTTATGAATATACTTCTCAAGTTAGTACGCTTGATAAAATGGCTCTTAAAGAAAAGCAAGATTGGTTGCAGTATTTAGATGCAGGCAGAAGAGTGAATAATATGAAAGCATCCTTTTTTATTGCAGGTGCTACCAATGATTTTTTCTTCTATCCAAAGGCTGTACAAAGAACACTTGATGCCATTCAAGCAGAAAAAAATCAGGTATATGCTCCCAATGTTTCACATAAAATTCCTTTACCAGGTGGTTCTTTTGAAGATTCAGTAAATGCTGAACCATTTACACCTACAGCATTTCAGCCTTATCCCACACCAAAAGGAAATAAAGCCAATTGGTTATCAATGGAAGTTCCTTACATGGAATATTATTTAAAACAAAAAGGAACACCTTTTCCTGTAGTAAATGCGTTAATGAGAAAAGAATCAAACTTGGTGGATATACAAATTAAAAGTGCATTGAGCTTAACCAATGTAGTGGTGTATTGGAGTGATGCCTGTGCCGATGTAAAAAAATGTGTGTGGACATCACTGCAACCAAAGATGATAGATCAACTGAAGTATCAGTTTGAATTACCCAGTCAGGCAAAACAATGGTTTGTGGTGGCATCAGATGAAAGACCTGTTTCGGTTTCAAGCAGGTTATTTATTGAAGAATGAAATTGTTCAGCAGCGTTCAAGCAGTTGAAGTGTGTCCTTCGGCCTTGCTCAGGATAAACTTGCAACAGCAGTTTAATTGTAGTAATACAGCTAAGTACATATATAATATGAAAAAAATAATTTACGCCATTCTGTTAACTATTGGTTGTACACAGTACAGTCTTGCACAAGACAGTGCAACACTCAATTTGTATCCTTTCAGAAATACAACATTATCGTTTGAAGAACGTGCTGCTGATTTAGTAAAACGACTGACACTGAAAGAAAAATTATCCTTGATGCAAAACAATGCTCAATCCATTGAGCGATTGGGTATTCCTGCTTACAACTGGTGGAATGAATGTTTGCATGGTGTGGCAAGAGATGGTATTGCAACAGTTTTCCCTCAAGCCATTGCCATAGCTGCCAGTTGGGATACGAGTTTGGTGCATAATATTGCTACTGCCATTTCTACTGAAGCAAGAGCCAAACACCAAGAACATATACGCAAGGGGGAAAGAAAAATTTATCAGGGCTTGACCATGTGGACACCCAACATTAATATTTTTAGAGACCCACGTTGGGGAAGAGGACAAGAAACGTATGGAGAAGATCCATTCTTGACATCTTCCATTGGTGTGGCTTTTGTAAAAGGATTGCAAGGCAACAACAATACCTACTTTAAAGTAATTGCTACTGCTAAACATTTTGCTGTGCACAGTGGTAGTGAATACAATCGTCATTTTTTTGATGCTGTTGTGAACAAAGAAGATTTGTTCAATACCTATTTACCTGCTTTTGAAAGTTTGGTGAAAGATGGCAAAGTGTATTCTATTATGGGTGCTTATAACAGAATAAATGGTGTACCAGCCTGTGCGAATGCATTTTTGTTAGACACATTGTTAAGAAAAAAATGGGGCTTTAAAGGTTATGTAGTTTCTGATTGTGGTGCTATCAATGATATTTACAAATACCACAAGTACACACCAACTTTATCTAAAGCAGGAGCCATGGCAGTACAAGCAGGGTGTGATTTAACCTGTGGTAATGAATACATCAATATTGAAGCATCTGTAAAGGATGGTTTTATTTCAGAAGCTGTTATTGACACATCAGTAAAGCGTTTACAATTGGCATTACTTAAGTTGGGCATGTATGACAATGACAGTTTGGTACAGTATCAACAAATACCTTACAAAGAAAACAACAGTCCACAAAACAATCTTTTAGCTAAGCAAGCTGCATTGGAGAGTATGGTGTTGTTGAAAAATAAAAACAAGCTTTTACCGCTTTCTAAGAATTATAAAACCATTGCAGTTGTTGGCCCTTATGCAGCCGACAACAATGTACTGCAAGGGAATTACAATGGCACACCAGAACAACCTGTGCATTTTTTAAATGGTATAAAAAACAAAGTGGGTAATTCAATAAATATTATCACCAGCAATTTTATTTACAAACCTGAAAAAACGTATGCCAATACACAGCACCTTCAGGATAGTATTGCTCTAACTGTACAATCAGTAAAAGATGCAGAGCTGATTATATTTTGTGGTGGCATTTCTGCCAAAGTGGAAGGCGAAGAAAGCAAGTTAGAAATTCAAGGATTTTTTCATGGCGATAGAACAGATATTACTTTACCTGATGTTCAATTAAAAACACTGCAAGCATTAAAACAAATGGGAAAACCCATAGTGCTTGTGTTAACCAATGGCTCTGCACTGGCTATCAATTGGGAGAATGAAAACATAGATGCCATTGTTGATGCTTGGTATCCAGGACAACAAGGTGGCAATGCATTAGCTGATATTTTATTTGGTGATGCAAACCCTTGTGGCAAACTACCAGTCACTTTTTATCAATCAGTAAAAGATTTACCTGAGTTTGAAGATTACAGTATGCATAACAGAACGTATAAATACTTTAAAGGAAAAGTTTTGTATCCGTTTGGCTTTGGACTCAGCTATGCATCGTTTACTTGTAGGCTTCAAAGCAATAGTGCTACACAAAGAAAAGTAACAGAAAAAGATATCATTACTATTCCTGTGGTACTTAGCAACAACTCAGCTATAGATGGTAAAGAAACCATACAGGTATATGCAAGCGGAAAAAATAATCCCAACTTTAAGCCTATTAAACTTTTAGTAGCATTTAATAAAGTAATGGTGAAAGCTAAGGAACAAAAAACAGTATTGCTGAAAATACCTGTGAGCAAACTAAGACAATACGATCTATCGCTGAATGATTACAAGGTGTACAAAGGTGATTACTTGTTTCAAATAGGCAATAGTTCAGCCGATACACAATGTGCCATTACAGTGCATGTACAATAACCATATTTATACGATAAATGATGCTACAAAAAACGTCGCTCCTTGTTCTAACACTACTGTATTTGTTTACATCCAATGCACAGGATACTATTTGGGCTGCCAAGAATTATCCTAAAGTCATTACAGATTCTGTACAAAAAAGTGCATCAGGTATTTCAGGACCAGGTAAGCCTGTTACAGGTACTTTCTTTGGTGGCCATGCTGGTAACTGGAATTTTGATGCAACTGTTACACAGGATAATAAGCATGTGTATGCCAATGGTGCTGTAATTACAAAGGGTTTAATACCCAACATTAAACTTGTGTGGGATATACACATGAGAGATGCAGTGATTATTGTTGGTGGTGATGGCAATTATTATTTAACGGGCTCTACTGGAGATAATATTTGGAAGTTTAATGATGGTGTTGAATTATATCGTTCGAAAGATTTACAGCATTGGGATTATTTAGGTTTAGTATGGAGTATTGAAAAAGATGGTGGTTGGGAAAAGCTTTGGCGTAATCATCACAACAGACCAACAAGAGCCATATGGGCTCCTGAACTGCATTACATACACAAAAATTATTACATTGTTATCAGCATGCCTCCAGGGGGTATTTCTATTTTAAAAAGCACCACAGGCAAACCTGAAGGACCTTATGTACATGCCACCAATCCTGATAAGCCTTTGCTTGGAGGTATAGGCCCAATCCCTGCTTCTTTTTTAATAGATCCTACTTTGTTTGAAGATGAAGATGGCAAAGTATATTTCACACAAGGTCCTGCCAACTTCATTGTACGTATGAAAGATGATTTGAGTGATTTTGCTGAAACACCACATCCCATCCAAATACTTCAACCAGATACACTCAGCAACCATCATATCAAAAACTGTCAATCCAATTATCAAAACAAAGATTTGGGTTTTGAAGGTGCTACTTTGTTTAAAAGAAATGGTATTTACTATTTGGGTTCAACAGATAAATATGAAGACAGATACTCTATGATGATTGCCACTTCAACCAATATTTATGGTCCTTACACTGGAAGATATGAAGCAGTGCCTTGCAACGGTGGTACTAATTTTTTCAAAGCTAAAAAAGGCGATTGGTTTACCTGCTTTTTTGGCGATGATCAGCAAGCTCCTTGGCGGGAGAAACCAGGAATAATTAAAATACAATTTGATGAAAAAGGATTGATTTCTGTAGCAAGCAATCAACCGGAATTTATACTGAATAAACAAAAATGATTTTATGTTGAAACACATCAGTTGCATACTCTTATGCACTATTACAAGCACATGCTTTGCACAACAGTACAATGCAAAACAATGGGTCAACGATACTTTGACGAGTAACGATATCAGGCTACAGGAAATGCCGACAGCAACGTTGAATGCTGAAGATGTTTTGAACAACAAAATGAATTGGAGAAATCCCTATCCAACTGTTAAAAACAATCAAACAGAGCATTTTACCAAAGAAAGCATTGGCCAATTAGCTGCACCTAAAACCTATCCAAGACTATTTACTTCAGCAGATGAATTTGCTGCCATTCAAAAAAGATTACAAAGTACTAAAGTAGGTAATCAGTTAATGGCACTGGCTAAAGATGAGTTAACCAAAATACAGTCTGGCAAAGGCACTCAGGGTACTGCTTACCAACAGTTACAACAATCAGCAGCTATTCAACTAGCAGATGATTTTCCTTATGCAGACTTTGCAAATGCATTAGCCATACAAGGTTTATTTGCTCAATTGCAAAGCGATAAAGCCTTATTACAAACAACAGGCACCATTGCTGCCAACTTTATTAAAGTATGGACTAAAAAAATAGAAGGTACTCCGCAAATACAAGGCAGAGAACTAATGGTGAAGGAAGCTGTATATAGTCGTGGAAGCTTGGCCAAACTATTTGATTTTACTGCAAGTGGCATGAGTGATGCAGATAAAAGAATGTTCATCAATTTTATGCTCAAAGAAACCACAGGTAAGTATGGCGACGGTATGCAGCTACCACCTCATTGGAGAAGATGGAATCATATTGCTTCTTCCTTGGCTTATCCTTTAAGCATATTGAGTATTGAAAATGAAAAAGGATTTGATAAAAGAATTTTGGACAGAGGTATAGAAGTATTGCAGGATTATTTAACCTATACTTTCTCTGAAGAAGGCATGAGCAATGAAGGCATCACTTACACCTTTGGTCCCTTTGCAGATGATGTATTGTTGATGGCTGCATTGGCTAAAAGAGGCCATGAAGATGTCTGGTACAATCCACATTTTAGAAAAATTGAAGATTGGTTAATACATGCTTTAGCTCCTAATCCAAATGCCCTATGGAGTTCTCATGGAGATACTGGCAGTGCATCTGACTTACCATGGTTGATGTTGATGATAATGAAACACTATTTCCCAACAGATGATAAAATAGATTATCTGCTGGCCAATGCCATGCCTGAAAAGTTGAGCAAACTTCCCGATGTAAGTGCTTTTGTATTTGCAACAGATGCCAATAAAACAAAAGCAGAATACAATGGTATTCCTCCTATAACCATGCCAACCACATTCTTCTCAGCACAGCGTGGTTCTTTCATTGCAAGAAATGAATGGAATAAAAATGGCATACAATTTCAATTAGATGGCAGGCAGGATATGTTGTTTCAATCACATGACCATTCAGATCGTGGTAATTTTGAATTGGCTGCCCATGGAAGATTATGGGTTGTGGATGGATGGAGAAGTACTGAAAGTAAATACCATTCAGTGGTTACCATTGATGGCAGAGGACAAGGATATTTTGCTACACCTGCAACATGGTTGAATTTTACAGATAATAAGGAAGCCACGTTTGGAGTGATAGATCAGAAATATGCGTATGATTGGATGTGGTTGAAATCGCCTGTTGCAGATTTACTAAGCAATAAAACCGTTGCTCCACAATGGCAAAATGGTGTGTATGCAGATGTTGCCAAGAATTTAAAAAAATATTATCCCAACGCTATCCCTCAAAGAGATCTTTTAAGAAAAGTGGCCACCTACTTCAGCGGTAATTTGAAGAACAATCCTTTAATATGGAATGAAGATACATGGCCCATGCGTTTGCCCAATTATGAAGTAGCTCATGCTTTCAGAACTGCTGGTTTAATTAAAGGAAAACATGCTTATGCATTGATTGTTGATGATATTCAAAAAGACAATACAGAAAAATTATACGAATGGAATATGCCTATGCCCTTAGATGTGGAAGTGGTGTCAATTAAGCAACTGATTGACGTAAAGCAGGAATCAGGTTCAATGAACATCGGTTTTAATACATTAAGCAACAAAGGCATTCGTGGTGAGTATGATATACTGTTGGGAGATAAAAGAATGAAAAGAAACATGAAAGAAGTAGATACCGATGCAGGAGAAACGTTTCAAGCAGGCAGATTTATACCACAAAAAGGCGACCCTCAATTGTTGGTACGAGTACTTGATAGAACACCTGCTCCAAGACCCAACCTAGAGCCCAATCCAAGATTAGAAGTGATTGAAAAATTAAAGACGGAAGACCTGCATCAATTCTACCTGAGAACAATGGATATAGGCAAACGATTGGTAATTCCTTCACGTTCAAACAATCCCAATTTTAAAGTGCTGTTGTTTCCTTATTTACATGGAGAAGAAATTCCTCAAACCAACTGGAATGAAAACAGAACCATCTTAACCATTTCATTCAAAGATCAGGTAGATATATTTTATTTCAGTGTTTCTAAAGAAGGAAGAACACATGTAAAAATGGTACGTGATGGCAACATCATTTTTAATCTTTAAACTCAATAGAATATTTCATCAAACATTACTTACTACAACATGTATCATACTATGCACAAAAAAATATTTCAGCTACTTGCATTACTCTTATTTAGTGTATCTGCTTTTGCACAAGATTTATATGTTGCACCCAATGGCAACGATAAAAACAATGGCAGTAAAGAACAACCACTTGCCACCATTGCTGCTGCCAAAGATGCCATCAGGCAAATGAAGCAGAAGAATACACTTCCTGCAAAAGGCATAACTGTTTGGATCAGAGGAGGTAATTACTTATTGAACAAAACCATTGAACTTACCAAAGAAGATGCAGGCACAGCAACACAACCTATTGTGTACAAAGCTTATCCCAATGAAGTACCTAAACTGGTAGGGGGAGTATATGTAGATTCGAAGAGTTGGAAACCTTTGAATAAGCAAGCTGCTAAAAGAGTGCATCCAAAAGTGGATGCAAGCAAGCTAGTTGAGTTAGATGTTCGTAAAGCTGGGTTTGAACATGCCAATGTATTTGCACCAAAAAATAGCTTTACAGCAGATTGGTTCATCATTGATTTTTTTGCCAACAATAAACGCCAGCCTATAGCACAATGGCCTAACCCAAATGAAAACATCAGAGGCAAGAATGATGCAGGCTGGACCACCTGCAATGGCAGTAAAGACAATTATAGTTTTTACTATGGCAAGAATGGAAATCCGGAAGATAAAGACACTACGAATGAACTGGATTTAGATGGCACCAATAGAGCTGAACGTTGGGCAAAAGCTTTAGAAAAAGGCAATGAAATTTGGCTAAAAGGCTTGTGGCGTGTGCCTTGGGAGCCTTTCACTATTAAAGTAAAAGAGATAGATACCAAAGACCAAAGTATTACCTTAACAGAACAACCACCTAGTGGTATGGGCTCTAAATACTCTGCTGTAGCCAATGAGCAACCTTTATGGAGAACGGGTAGTGGTAAGGAAAATTATTTTGCTATTAACCTGTTAGAAGAAATAGACCAACCAAGTGAATGGGCATTGGATATAGTTGACCAAAAGTTGTACTACTATCCACCTGCACCTATTGAGAGTTTGAATATCATGGTGAGTGATATGAAAGCTCCTTTAATCAAATTCAATAATACTGTTTTTTTACAAGTGGAAGGTTTGCAAATAGAAGGAGGTTTGGGCAATGGTATTGACATCATCAATAGCAACAATATTACCATTGCAGGTTGCACCATCAGCAATGTAGGTGCTACTGGCATCAGCATGATTGGTGGCAACAACAATAAACTGCAATCTAATGATATTGCTGAAACAGCAGGTTTAGGTGTTGAACTGAAAAACTTAGGAGATAGAAAAACACTTACGTCTAGCAATGTACAAATCATCAACAACCATATTCATCATGTGGGCAAATTATCTTACAAACAAGGTATCAGCTTATCAAATTGTGTAGGTGTATTGATTGCTCATAACTTGATTCATGATATCCCTACTGCAAGCATACGAACAGACAATATCAACAACTGCATTTTTGAGTACAACGAAATACACAATATAGCATTGAAAGAAGGAGACACAGGTGTTTTTTATAGCTATGGTGGCTGGAGTACGTATGGCAATATTTTCAGGTACAACTTTTCTCATCACACCAACAGGGCCAATGCATTTTATAGTGATGATGGGGATAGTGGAGATTTCTATTATAAAAACATTGCTCAGGATTGTATTAGTGGGGTAAAGTTTGGTGGTGGACATGATTTATTGGCAGAAAACAATCTCTTCATTTTAAGTAAAGACCAAACGATTGACGATAGAGGCAAAGACCGCAATTATCGTTTGGGTACCAAGTATGAAACCAACTTAACTCAGTTCAATATTAATCAAAGCCCATGGAAAGAATATGGTGAACAATTAATGAAAGAACATCAACTCAGCACCAAACTGTGGAGTGATGTTTTAACCCTTGAATGGAAACCTGAATTACCTAATGGCAGTAGAATGAAAAACAATGTGGCTGTTACCAGTGGTAAGTTTCAAGTAAGAAGTGGTAATGTGGTGAATGAAAACAACACCTCCATCAAAACCATACAAGAAGCAGGTTTTTATGATTATGCTAATATGGATTTACGTTCTAACAACAAAGACGTCTTAGCTAAATTTCCTGAATTAAACGAAGTATTTCCAACCATTGGTTTACAAGTAGATGCTTACAGAAAAACAATTCCTACTCGTAAACAAACAGGTGGCTTAGGTAACAGAACCAGTGCAGACAATGTGGATGCAGAAGATAAAATGATAGATAAAGTACCTTATAAAAAACAATAAATATGTACAAATTAATACTTGCAACCTGCTTTTTTGGAGGTGCTATAATATGCAAAGCTCAACAAAGTATTACGTGGAAATATTTAGATAGCATTGCTCAAAAAAGAATGCAAGTAATGTCTTATGGCAAAACGGAAGACACCATACTTAATATTTACTACATTAAACCAACGCATGTAAAACCTGCAGACAAACAGCCTGCAGTAATTTGGATACATGGCGGAGCTTGGGTTGGCGGAAAAGCCAATACTTTTTTTGCAAATGCAGCCTACAGTTCTTTAAAAGGTACGATTGGGATAAGTATAGAATATCGATTAATCAATAATGCAAAAAAAGATATCACTCAGTGTATTGAGGATTGTAAAAATGCAATTGAGTTTATTAAAAGCAAAGCACAGCCACTGAATATAGACACCAACAAAATTGTTTTGATTGGAGAATCGGCAGGAGGACATTTGGCTGCTTGCATGGCTATGAATAAACCCAATAGAACAACACCCTATGCCTTGGTTTTATACAACCCTGTACTCAACTGCTCTACATCTACATTCATAAAGTTTATGGATGCATCGGTAATAATGCTAAAAAATAAAAAACTGGATACTATTGCTTTATTTGAAAAATATAGAGATAAAGCCATAAAAATTTCTCCATTATTTCAGGTTAAACAAAAGTTTCCTCCTACCCTTGTTTTAAATGGACTGGAAGATAAAATTACTCCTGCTGAATACGCCATTGCTTTTACTGATAGCATTAATCGGTTCTCAAACAATTGTGAACTTATTTTATTACCCAATACATCACATGCATTTGCGATAGCCCATTATAAATCAACCGAACAACAAGTAATTGATGCCTTATTAAAAGCCGATGAATTTTTGACCAGAATCAAAATATTCAGTTCAAAATATCCAATAAAATTGCAAAACAGTTTTGATATAAACTGGATCCAGAAATTCTAGTTCATAAAAAAGCTACCTTTTTGAGGTAGCTTTTTTATGAATGCTTATTATCAAGGCGTTACAACAATTTGTATTTGTCTTACAATTTCACGTTTCTCATCTAAACGTTGATTTTGTGCGACAAAGGTCAAAGTGTAAGTTCCTGGTCTTGTAAATCGATATTTGTAAGATTTCAATGTTACATCTATTGGTCTCTTAATAGCAACCCCGATATCAGGTCTAACAGTTTTTAAATTTACTGCAGAAGTAATTAACCAGTCATCATTTTCATCTACATTGGTCAATGTACTAGGATCAAAAGTAATTGGATAAGCTGTTTGTATAGGTATTCCGTTTGAGTTACAAGCCCTTCCAGAAATAATTAATGGTGCATTGGCAGCATTAACACCTGCTTGTCCAACATTCCATGCATGAAAATTGGTTGACGTAAGACTAGGAGCAGGATTATTCTTAATATTTGTTTGCACCCAACCTGTATTTGCAAAGGTTGAGAACAATGCATTAGAAGATCCATCATCGAGAAAATTAGTTAATGTGAGATTTTGAATTTGCCATCTTCTTTGAGCCGCTGTTGCATACTTCTTACCTGTAGCCCTAAATGCAATATTAATAGAATCAGCATTATTAAAGTCTGTCAAAACAATAGAATCTGACACAACAAATGCTGTACTTAAAGCCGTTGGCCATTTAGTATTTCTGGAAGTAATTTCTGTCCAGGTAGCATTCACTACGTTAGTAGAATCGTACCCCCTTAAATTAGAAGAAATATACAGCCTCAAAGAATCGTTACTTGGCAATATACCCTGTGTCATATTGGTTTGAAAAACCAATCTAGGTATGCCAGCTAATTGTATTCTATTTCTATTTTCGAATACCCTTCCTGGCTCGCCTGAGAAAAAAGTAATCATATCTGCTGTACCAGCAAATGCAAACATAGCAGTATCACCTACTTTATAAGTTGTAATATTTGCGGTTACATTGAAATCATCTGGGGTATCAATATCAACTTTTTTACAACCCACCAATGCTGCAATAGCTAAGCTGATAACATTTGCGGCAACTATATTTTTTTTCATAAACATGCTTTAAATTTTGAATTTAAGTTTACCAGCCTGGATTTTGAGTTAACACATTATTAGCTATAATTTCATTGGCAGGAATAGGGAATAATGCAAACTTCACAGGGTTACTTAAAAAGTTATTTGCTGTAATATTAGATGCTGCCAATAGAGCCGCTGTAGAATTAGAGGTATTATCAGTAACAAGATTTTGCATTGAAGTAACTGCAACACCCCATCTAATTAAATCTAACCTTCGTTGTCCTTCAAAGCAAAGTTCTCTACTTCTTTCATCCATAATATCCTGCATAGAAAAGGTGGTTACATCTACTCCTGGCATAGGAACTAATACATTGGCTGCTCCATAAGCTCTTCTGCGTACTTGATTGTAATACTCAACAGCTTCTGTACTAGGAGTACCATTCTTTTTTAAATCAGCTTCGGCAGCAATTAATAAAACCTCTGCATATCGTATAATAGGAAAGTTACATGAGGTATTGGCATTTAAACGTGTAACACCGGCTAAATTGATTTCATATTCTCTTCTCCATTTACCCAATGGACGATCATATAAAGTTGGGTAACCACTACCTTGATTGGTTACAGTAATAGCTGTTATTCTTCCTCCACTTACTGTTGCGGTTGCAGTGGCACCAGAACCAGCTGAAGAAATGAAACTGATTGTTGGAGCAGTTGTGTAACCACTACCACCGTTGTCGATAGTTATTGAGGCAATTCGATTGGTATTTGAAACCCTTGCTGTTGCAGTAGCTCCAGTACCTCCACCACCTGTAAATACAACAGATAATATTGGCTGTCTTCCACTCACTGTACCATTATACAAATAAGGACTAATATTCCAATCTCTTCTTAAATCACCAGGGCTGTAAAGGTTGTACAATCTTGCAAAAGGACGATATGAGCCTAATGAATACCCAAAAGTATTAATATTGCTTTGACCGAATGTACCAGATGTTGTACTATTTGTAATACCCATAATTGAACCTAATTGCTGCGATACAGTAAAACCTGTATTAGCATAAGAACCTGTAACATTTGATTTCGACAAGAATGCAGCATCCCATATACCTTCTGAATTTGAACCAGTATATGTAACATTGTTTTGCATGTTATTGGTAAATACATTGCTATAAGCAGGAGGAACAGGTACACCTGTTGTTGTTGGATAACTTGCATAGGTTGTTAAAGGTGTTGTATTTAAAGCATGCACATTAGAAGCTATTACTTTTTTAGCCCAAAATAAAGCCTCATCATACTTAGTTAAGTCATTAATAGGATTACCAGACATAGATAAACAAACCCTTGCTAGAACTGCATCTACTGCAGTTTGTGTTACAACACTGGTATTACCTGTTTGCTGCATGGTTGGCACTAAAGTATCAGCACGCTTCATTTCCTGTAGAATATAATTGTAGATCTCTCGGGTTGATGTTCTCGGCAAATTGAAATCGGTACCCATTTCTACAGATGTTTTTGTTTTTAATACTACATCCCCAAAATTGGTAGTTAACAAATAATAGTAATAAGCCCTCAGAAAAACAGCTTGCCCTAAGATGCTTTTTCTTTTAGCTTCATCCATTACAGGCACATTAATATTTTGAATAATTACATTTGCCTGTTCAATACCTTTGTAACAACCTCTCCAAAAATTAGAATAAGTTGCTTCCGCACTAGATGAACGATAGGTTTCTGTAAATACTTGAGTAGTTGTACCTGTAGCTGCATCCGTTCTAAAACATTCATCTGCCTGTGTTGCAAAATATCCCCATAAGCCTTGAGCATACAATTGCTCAATATTAAAATTACCATATACTGCAGCCAACTGAGAATTTAATTGTGCTTCAGTTGTAAAAGTAGTAGGCTGAAAGAAAACCGGAGACAAACTTAAATCTCTTTTACAGGCCGTAAAAACAACAACAGCAACTGTAAATAATAAAACGATCTTATTTTTTTTCATATAGTTCAGTTAATTCATTAATTAAAAAGTAATACTTGCACCAAATGTTAATGTGAATGCTCTAGGATATGGTGTAAAGTCATATCCTGGTGCAAGTGCTGTATAACTGCTGCTTGGCTGAATAAATGTGTACCCTGTACCTGCTGTATTTTGTTGACCAGTGCTACCTGCTGGTGCATTTGATGGGTTTGCTTGACGATAAGTAGAAACTTCTGGATCTAGTCCTGTATACTTAGTCCATGTAAATAAATTTTGTGCAGAAACATATACACGAATATTATTCAACTTCATTTTCTTCAATAGTTTAGCTGGCAAATTATAGTTCAGTGCAACTGTCTTTAAACGTAAGAAAGACGCATCTTCAATTAATCTTGTTGATACTCTTGTAAGCCCCCTACGTCTGTTTTTAAGTTAAATGTAGCTCTAGGCAACTCATTTGTAGGATTATCTGGTGTCCAACGATTTGCATAAGACGCAAATTGATTACTGTTTAAGTAGTAACTACCACTTTCGAAAACCAATTTATTAGCATTTAGCACATCGTTACCATAACTCCACTGCATAAACACATTCAGTGACCAGTTTTTATAACTAAAGTTGTTGGTAAAGCCTCCTGTATGAATAGGTAGTGGACGACCAATTACTTTTTGGTCGTTGGCATCTACTATACCATCTGCATTGATATCAGCATATTTTGGATCTCCTGGCTGTATTGGATTAGCAGCACTCGCAGGAGCATAACTGGGCACACCCGCTTTTAATACATAAGCTCCATTTGCCAATCTGTTGAAATCACTGTATTGATAAACACCAGACCAAACATATCCATAAAATTGAGCTATAGGAGCACCAACAGCAGCTATCCATGTAGTTGGTTGTGAAGCTGTTGGAATACCAGGAAACTGTGCCGCCGTTTGTCTTACTTCAAAACCATTATAGAATTCAAGAATTTTACTTTGGTTAAAGCTGATATTAAAGCTGCTTGTCCAGTTAAAGCTTTTACTTTTTACATTGGCTGTTGTTAATGTTAACTCAAAACCTGAATTTCTAACTCTACCAGTATTTTGGTATTGATTATTGGTACCCGTTCCATATCCTCCAAAGAAAGGTAGAGCAACACCAATTAAAAAGTCTTTAGTTGTTCGGCTGTAGTAATCAGCATCAATAGAAACACGATCTTTAAACATGGTTAGATTAATACCTAAATCTAACTCACGGCTGGTTTCCCATGTAAGATTTTCGTTACCATAAAAGAATGGTACGATACCACCAACATAAGTATTATTAATTGGGTAGCCTGCACTGTTTTGTAATGAGCCAAATTGAGACAAATAACTGAAATCACCTACTTTATTGTTACCTACAGCACCATAACTAACGCGTAATTTACCTTCAGTTAGGAATGAGCTAAGACCACGTGCAAATTTTTCTTTAGAGAACTTCCAAGCCAAAGCACCTGAGGGGAAATAACCCCATTGTTTTCCTTTTGCAAATTTAGATGAGCCATCAGCTCTTACTGTTCCTGTAAATAAGTATTTGTCTTTATAAGTGTAATTTAACCTGCTTAAGAAAGAAAATAACTGCCACTGAGAACCTGCTGTGGCAGGTGCTGTTGCGGTTCCTGTATTAATACCTAAAATACCCAGATATTCTGTGGCTTGCGGTATATTAATTACCCTAAAACCATTACCATAATTTTTTGCATATTGATAAGTAAACCCTGCTACAGCATCTAACACATGATCTGCTCCAAACTTATTTCTATAGCTTAACGTATTTTCACTTAGATAGTTAGTATTAACCTGACTATTAATTTGTCCGTTAATACCATTAATGTTGAGAGCTTGTCCTTGATTATTAATAGCCAAAGTACCTTGTGAGGTTTTTGAGTTGTAAAACACTTCTGATTTAGGTGTAGTAGAGTTGTATCCACCAGCTACTCTTAATTTGAAGTTTTTCCAGAACGAGTATTCTAAAAATACATTTACAACAGCGGTAGTAGTAATATTCTTTCGATATTCATTTTGTGCTTGTTGTAGTGGATTAACTAAATTATCTGGTACGATACTGGATGTTCCATTATCAGATAATGTAGTACTATCAATAACTGCAGTCTCTAGATTTTGCCCACCTAAAATATCTACAGGTCTAAAAGACCACATATTATTTACCACACCGCCTCCATTTCCACTTGTTGGTATTGTACCAAAAGTTTCTGTATTGGCATAGCTAGCACTGATGCCCATTTTTAAATTTTTATTCAATCTAGTATCTAAGGTTATTTTTGCATCATAACGTTTCATACCAGTATTTATAATGATACCTTTTTGATTCAAATAACTTCCGGTAATTGCATAACGAGTATCATTATTGCCGCCATTAATAGAAATATTGTGTGTTTGTAGAACCCCAATTTGTAGTAATAGATCCTGCCAATCATACCCTTCAACATCCTTGTAAGAATCAAGTGTTATACCTTTTGTAGCATCAATATAGCGATTCCTAAATAGTGTTACTTGTGAGGTGGGGGTACTTCTAATGCTGTCTAACTCTAGTTGCAATTTTACAAATTCATATGGACTCATCATCTTCATACGTTTTGTATCTCTTTGAAAAGCTGTAGAAAAATTATAGGTAACCCTTGGAGGCCCTGTTTTACCTCTTTTAGTAGAAATAATGATTACACCATTTGCACCCCTTGCACCATAAATTGCAATTGAAGATGCATCTTTTAAAATCTCTAAAGATTCAATATCATTTGGATTAACAGAGTTTAAATCAAAGTTTTCAATAGGAAACCCATCTACTACATAAAGCGGTGAAGCATCTTGTGTAACTGAACTACCTCTGATGGTAATTTGTGGAGCTGCACCCGGCTGTCCGTCATTAGAGCTTACAACAACACCCGCAACTCGTCCACCCAATGCATCAGCAAATGATGATACATTGGCTTTCTGCATATCTTCAATATTAGCTTTTACTACAGAACCGGTTAAGTCTTTTCTTTTTACCTGGCCGTAACCAATCACAATCACGTCATTTAATACACTTGGTTCTGCTTTTAAAACAATATCAAATACTGTTTGATTACCAATACCACGTTCTTGTGTTGTATAATTGATAAATGAGAAAACCAAAATAGATTGTTTATTAGGAACACTAACTTGAAACTTACCATCAGCTAAGGTCAATGACGATTTACTAGTTCCTTTTACATTCACAGTTACCCCCTCCATCGGATCTCCTTTTTCATCCTTCACAGTTCCGATAATACTTATCGGCTTTTGAGCCATTGCCAAAAAAGGAAAAAAGAAAAAAACAACAATAAGAAGTTTCAGATTAAGGATATTAATATACCATTTTGTAGTATTCGTTCCACACAGTGGAGAACAAAGCAATCTTTTCATACAGCAATTATTTGTGGAATAAAATTCACTCAATTTCAGTTATAAATACAATCGGTAAAACCTTTTTTTACCGAAACCGGTTTCGGTGATTTACTGAAATTAACAGTTGTAAGATAACAGCTACATGCATTTATCGTTGTTATTTTATCGGGCTATTTTTTATACAACCTAACGGTTTAAGCAATGAAAAAAAAATTATCGATTGCTATTCTTGCAATATCTCTCAATGTATGTGCACAATCGCCTATTTCAATAACGCAAAAGGTTGCTGACTATATTATTGCGAATACCCCTTTTCAATACAAACTGGATTTATTTAAACCTTCTCATAATTTATCGGATTTACAAAGTATAGATTTCGAAAAAAACTTTAATACTAAAAAGTTCACTGTTGCAATGGCGGTTACCCATTTATTAGCTTTAAAAGATACTACCATTGAACTGGAGATAAGTTATAGTAGTGCCTTACAGGTTAGCTTAAATAATCAAATAAAATATACCAGCACAGCTAATAATGAATTGAATTTTCAGTTTTTAGAACGTAGCATTCAATTAAACAAAAAAATACAACTACAATTACGTAAAGGTATTAACCAACTTTACTTCAAGTCAGTTTATACAAAGTCAAAAGATTGGAAGATATTATTTCAGTGCAGTAATGCAAACAAAATAAAAATTGGCTTAGATAATATCCCTCAATTAAACAAAGAGGTGTGTAACATCAGTAACTTTTTAATTTGTGGGGGATTCACAGTTAAAGGTGTAGAAGATGCTCTTACACAAAAATTTGAAGCCGAACAAACAGTTGATGGAGCAAAATTATTCAGTTATAATGGAAAGCAATATACATGGTCTATTCCAAAAATTGAATTAACACAAAATGTAATAAATCCTCAGCCATATTGGGGGTCATTTTACAACTATAACTATCATACAGCAGGTGTTGCCTGGGCTGTTGCAGAGTTGGGCAATGTTACAGGCATTTATAAATACAAAAAGTTCACCACCGACTATTGCAACTTTATTTTAAAATCAAAACCATTTGTTACCTATCAGGTAAGAAATTTATGGCAAACCAATTGCACCGACTATTTAATGGTGAATACACCTTTATTAGATTTCACTTCTGCACCTGCAATGCCTTTTTTATATACTTTGATTAATGAAGCATCATTTAAAGAAAGAGCAGCATACAATGCGTTTTTTCAACAAATCAAAAACTATATTTTTAATCAGCAGATTCGTTTACCACAAGGCAATTTTACCAGAGAAACACCTGAAAAGTTTACGACTTGGGTGGATGATATGTTTATGGGTTTGCCTTTTGTAATTCATTGTGCTGCTGAAACTAAAGATGCCAATGAAAAGAAAAAATATCAGGATGATGCTGCCAAACAGGTTTTAGCTTTTGCGAACATATTGCTGGATACAAAAGATTCTTTATTTCATCACGCAAAACATAGCAATCGCCCTGACGTACAATATCCTTACTGGTTACGTGCCAATGGCTGGGGCATTTGGGCCATTACAGAAGTATTAAAAGGCTTACCGAAAAACCATGAATCATACAATAAGATTATGCATATCTACCAATCATTGGTTGCAGCATTAGCCAAACAACAAGATGCCAGCGGTATGTGGCACAATATTATCAATATTCCAACAGCACGTTTAGAAACTTCAGGTTCATCTATCATCACACTTGCTATTGCAAGAGGTGTTAATCGAGGCTGGCTGGATACAAAAATGTACTCCCCTATTGCTCAAAAAGGCTGGGAAGCTATTTGCAAAAGAATAGAGCCTGATGGACAAGTAAATGATATTATCGTAGGCAGCTTTACCAGTGAAGACTATCACTATTACGAAAATCAACCATTCGTTAAAAACGATAGTCATGGCATGTTATGTGTATTAATGTGCGGATTAGAAATGGAAAAATTGGCACAACAGCAAAAAACAGTAAAGAAATAATTTTAATTTAAATACATGAAAAAAGTATTGTTTACAGCTTTTTGTTTACTCAGTTTTACAGGATTTTCACAAACATTTTATGTGAGTCCTTCTGGTAAAGACAAAAATCCTGGTACATTGGAAAAGCCTTTTGCCACTTTGGAAAAAGCCAAAGAAGCAGCCAAAGCATTTGCAGGAAAAATACCAGTAAATATTTGGGTAAGAAAAGGTGCTTATAACTTAAGCAGCTCTTTCGTACTCAACAATGAGGATGGTGGTAATGCCAGCAATCCTGTTACCTACGCTGCTTTTAAAGATGAAGAAGTCGTTATCAGAACGTCAACCACTATTGCACCTAAAACTGTACAAAAAATTAAAGATGCTGCTACGTTACAACGCATTACTGCTCGTTTAAAAGACAGCATCATGGAAATTGATTTGGCTGCATTGAACATTAAAAACATCAAGCAGTTTAAAGACATTTTTAATGATGATGGCGGCATTATTGAACTCTTTTTTAATGGAGAAAGAATGCCCTTAAGTCGTTACCCCAATGTGGGCAATATGGCCATGAAGAAAGTCATCATCAATGGTGGTGGACAAGAAACCAAAGGCGATGATTGGAGAAATTATTATGCTGATGGTGCTAAAGAACAAAAGCCACCAAGATCTGGCGTATTTGAATACAGAGATGATAGAACCAAAAATTGGGTGAGTGCATTGGAACGTGGTGTGTGGCTGAAAGGCTATTGGCGTATTCCTTGGCAAAATGAAGCAGTAAGGGTTGCTAAAATTGATACGGTAAATAAAACCATCACTTTAGCTGTGCCTGTGCCGGGTGGCATTGGCAATAAATACACCCGACCAGAAGGCAATGGCAAAGAACCTTATTACTTGCTAAACTTGCTGGAAGAAATTGATATGCCGGGTGAGTGGGCTATTGATTTTAAGGATAAAAAGTTATACTTCTATCCGCCTAAAAAAATAACTGACAATAGCCTGCGTATTGCAGATAATGCTACTCCATTATTACAGTTAAACAACACCAACAATGTAGCTTTTAAAAACTTTGTGTTTGAAGAAAACCTGCATGATGGTGTTCGTATTTATAAAGGTGAAAACAACTTAATTGCAGGGTGTACTATTAAAAATGTAACCAAGAATGGTGTTACTGTTGATAGTGGCAAAGGCCACACCATTTTAAGCAATGATATTTATTACACTGGTGCTGGTGGCGTTTGGCTACGTGGAGGTGATGAAAAATCTACCCCAAAAATTTCATCAGAGTTTAAAGTGGTTAACAACCATATTCATCATTACAGTAACCTGCAAAAAATTTATGCAGCAGGCATTAATGCTGGCTTTACAGGTGGTGGTGGTGGTGGACACCACAATTGTGTGGGTGCTTATATAGCCAATAACATGGTGCATGATGCTCCACATGTGGGTATGTTGTATGGCAGTTGGAACAATGTGTTTGAATACAATGAAGTGTTCAACTATTGTTTGATTAGCGATGATATGGGTGCTTTTTACAGCTATGATTTATATGAAAGAATGGGTGGCCATACGTTTGCTTACAACTTCATTCACAACAGTTCTATTGGCGATGGTATTTATTTTGATAACGACCACAGAGACATTAAAGTGTATGGCAACTTGGTAGCTCTCAACTCTGCACCTAAACGCAGAGGCACAGGCATCTTGTATAAAATTGGTAGCCAAGTAAAGAACCCACAAACCATTACCTGTTACAACAACATGACCATTAATTGCAACTATGGTATTGAAGTGGTTACTACTGGTAACCCAAATACCAATGTGTTTGATAACAATGTTACTGTTAGCTGCACACAGCCTATTACTTATAAAATTGTTACCGATAAAGCAAGAGATACAGCAGCTACAGCCATTACCAATGGCACCAACATCATTTATAATAGTGACCCTGGCTTTTTAGACATGAAAGGCTATAACTTTAACCTAAGGCCTGATAGCAAAATCTTTAAAGACCTACCCAACTTTAAGCCTTTACCCATTAACAAAATGGGCTTATTTATAGATGAATACAGAAAGAAACTACCCAACGATAAAACCATCAACCGTTTTGTGAATTTGAAAAGCAATAATGGGTATGATGGAACAGAGATTCTAGATAGAAACTAATAACAACAAAAGCCCCAAACAATTTACAATTACTGTTTGGGGCTTTTATTATGCTCAAGTGTTTCGTTTAACTGGCTATTTAATTTCCAATGAATCAAAAAACTGTTGCTTCATTTTTTCATCTGCCTTGCCGCCTCTGTTACTAAACATTACATTATAGCTAACAGTGCCCTTTACAAAAATGTAAACAGTTAGGTTATTTACACCTCCTTTATCATTTTTTCTATCAATGATAAATTTCAACGCTTTCTGTCCTTTTAATGTGGTCATTTCATCTTTAACCAAATTGGCGTCAGGACCCATGCTGTTTACAAAAGCTGTTTTGGCTTGCTCCCAGCTTTCTTCTTTTTCCATTTCCGCACTTAGGGTACTTTCATCTATACCCATTGCAATACCTAAGTCAGATGCTGTTACAAAGTAGTTAGCTGTGCTATCGGCATGTTTTAGAATAAATGTTTTTTGTCCGGGTGATGATTCATTTTTAATAGGCTTTACTGGGAAAGAGATACTTACACCCGGATTGATCTCTACTTTTTCCCAAACTGTTTGTGCATGAACCATGCCTGTAATGAACAAGGCCATAATGGTAATTAACTGTTTCATTGTATTGTTTTATGTTTAAGTGATTGTTTCTAATGATTGGTAGCTAAATGTTGCACTTTATTACTGCGGCTGCTTAATTAAATCTGCTTTATCAATTTTTAGTTGATAAACATTTACACCAATTGCATGAAGGTTCAATGAGGTTTTACTGAAATCATACACCCGAATCTTATTTGCAGCTCTACCAATGTTTACCTTGCTCCAGGTTTGTCCGCCATCTTTGGTTTCATAACCACTGTTTATGGTGCCTACATAACCATGTAATTCATTTATGAAGCCAATACCAAACTCCCTAGCATTAGCATCTTCACAAAGGTTTACCTCTTGCCAAGTATTACCCCCATCCATTGTTTTGGCCACTCGTTGTTGCTTAACAGTTGTATCAGGATTATACGATTGAATGGTTACATAGCCAACCTTTCTGGTAGGAAAAGAAACTTTCCAAGTGGTTTCATAAGGGCGTGAAGATTGATATTTTTTCTCCCAGGTTTTACCTCCATCTTTCGTGTATAATATCAAGGCATTGCTTTCTGCCACATCTTCATTGGTGGCTGCACAAACAAACCCTTCTTTGGTATTGAACATTTTAATATCAAAGAGCATTTTGCAGCTCTCGTTCATGCTCCATGATGTAAAGGTTTTGCCAGCATCGTGAGATACCATCATGTTTGCTGGGCTGCCCACACGGCCCACACCATAAATGTGGTACTTGTAATCTATGTTGCCATGATTGATGTATTGTTCCTTTACAATATCAATAGCACAAAGGCCTTTTACATAAGATCCGTTGTAAGCCACTGGTATCCATGATTTACCCCCATCTTCTGTTTGGTATAAGGGAATAGTATCTTTAACATTAGGAAAATAATCAGTGCCTACATTGCCTGCAAAGCCATGCAATGAATCGATGAAGCCAATGCAACGAAAGAAGGTTCCTGGCTGTTCAAAAATCTTATCCCAAGACGCTCCACCATTTTGTGTGCGATAAATTTTACCTTGACCATTACAATACCAGCCATTATTTTCATCCACAAAACAAATGTCATCCTGCTTGCCGGGGTAAGGTGGTGTTTGTACTTTATTCCAAACAAGTGATGCTGACTGACCATGAACAAAAATGGATAAGCAGCTTAAAACTATAACAACAAAAATTGGTTTCATATTGCTTTTGTTTTTTAAGAAGCGGTCATAATTAATAAAGTCGAAGCTTCGTCGCCTACACTGTTTTCACTAAACAGGCAATGCAGCATAATGGATCCCAATGCAGCCAGCACAAGCAGTTTATCTGCATCAATCATGGAAATACCGATAGAGAAATAAGGAACTGATTTTTTGTTTTCCATTATTCTACCATAGGTCAAAATTTCATGTTCACCATCCATGAATCGAATTTTCAACCCACCTTTATTTTTGTAATTACAGGCATATACAGAACCATCATTAAAAACAATTCTGCCTTCACTTCCCCAAAAACTATGAGAAAGGGTAAGCACTTTTTCTTCCTTATGTAGAATGGTATAAACAGGACTAAAAAATCCTTTCTTATTTACTTTATAGATATTGCTTCCAATGACAAATGTTGATGTGCTGGTTAGGTTAATTGCCAAATCAACCAAAACAGTCTCATCGTTTTTAAGAAGATAGTTGTTGCCCTCTTTTAACCATTTCAGGTTTTTCATGTTGCCTGTTTTCTTTTACAGAACAAATGTTGCTCAACAAGCCAAGAGGAGAAAGCGGTTTTACATTAGTGCATGTTTGTGGAGATGAGTGCAGTATTTTGATGCGGTGTTTACTGATGGTTTTATCCTACTATACACCCATGATGTTTTTAAACTTAACTGATTGGCGTTGGCTGATGTCCACCTTCATTCCATTATGCATTTCTACTTGCAAAGTGTTATTGAAAAAGGGAGAGATGTTTTTAATGAAGTGCGTATTAATGATGTGTTGCCTTCCTGCTCTAAAGAAATGTGATTCAGGCAATCTTTCTTCCAAATAGTTTAAAGATTTATGTAACAACGGCTTTTTGTTTTGATAGTACACCCTTGCATAATTGCCTACACTTTCTATCAAAAAAATTTCTTGAAGTGGAACAAAAAAACACAGATCACCATCTTTAATAAAAATTCTTTTGTCAATGGTCAGTTTGTTTTCATTTGTTTTTGATTGGCTGATTAGCTTCTTTGCTTTTTCAATAGCCTCTGCCAGTCTATCAGCATTAATTGGTTTTAGAATATAGTCCAAAGCACTTACCTCAAAAGCTTTAATGGCATACTGGTCGTACGCTGTTACAAAAATTACATAGGGAGCTTCATCTAATTCTTGCAGCAAATCAAATCCTGACTTACCCGGCATATTGATATCCAAAAAAATAAGTGCTGGCTTTTGCTCATTTATTTTTACAGCAGCTTCCATAGCATTCAAAGCAGTATCCACCACTTTAATATCTGCATGTTTTTTTAGCATGGTTTGTAACTCTGCCAAAGCCAAATGCTCATCATCTACCAATATTGTTTTAATGCTCATGACAAAGGTGTTTTAATGGTGACCACTACCTGACCATTCTTTTGTTCAATACGAAAATCAGCCTGCTGATAATAAATTTCTTCCAACCGTTTTTGGATATGCTTCAGCCCAATACCAACAGCAGCAGATGGCTGATAAAAACCATTATTGGTTACTTCCACCTGTAAACAGTTGTTGGTTATGTTTGTTGCAATATGGATAAAACCTTTTCCCATTTGTTTAGCCACTCCATGCTTTACTGCGTTTTCTGCAAGCGTCAAAATAATAGCTGGTGGAAGTGTTTGACTGAAAGTGCTTTCACTAATGTTATATGTTACAGCAAGCCTCTCGTCAAAGCGTAACTGCTCTAACGCCAAGTATTTTTTCACTTCATCCATTTCATCTTTAATGGGAATCAGTTGCTCTTTTCCATATTGCAAAGTGAAGCGTAACAACTCACTCAGTTTAACAATCGCATCCCTGCTTTGCTCTGGATTAATAATAACCAACGCTTTGATGCTATTGAGTGCATTGAATAAGAAATGTGGATTGAGCTGTGTTTTCAGCAGCTCCAGCTCAGTTGTTTTGGCCAAATTTTCCAGCTTCAGTTTTTCTTGCTGAATGGTATTGTTCTGCTGCAAAATTTTGTACATGAAATAAATAATTACCCAAACGCCTACGTATCTAACAAAATTCATTGTAGAACCTAATAACGTAAAGATGATTTTAAAACTGCCATCTTCAATTTTATTGTTGCTGGATTGTTGAAGCATACTAACTACGATACCTAAAACAGCCATTAATGCAGATATGAGTATGCTTGCTAAGATTGCAACGACCCAAATACTCCAAGTTTTTTTCTGAAAAAACCGAAACTTTTTAAGCAGGCCTCTAAACAAGTGCGTAACTAAAATGCCAAATAGTGCATAGCCAATAATTGTCCAAAAACGAACCTTATTAAAGGTGCCATATATAAAATAGACCCAGTTGATGGTATCAATAGCCACCATACTTCCCCATCCTGCCAATTGGCAAAGCCAGTATATCTTTTTGTTCATCAGGCTACAAATTAATACTTCAGCCTTAACTACAAACTGATTTTTACGCAAAAACAACATTTAAGGTGATGAGTGCTAAAAAACAACTTTAGTCTATGAGAAAAGGGATAAGTTGGCTGAATAGATGCGGTGCAAATTAATATCAAAACAACTACAGCTTCATTCATATACAAAAGCTGGCTATAAAATTTAAAAAGGCTTATACTCAAACCAATCTAGATAAGCATTTGCAGTGCTTGGTTTACCATTGCCTGTTGCATATAAACCAATCACTACTCCATTATAGCCACCACTTACTTCTGTGCCTAAGAAACGGGTATTGAGTGTGCCAATCTTAGTAGTAATACCATTGTATTTATAAGAGAAAGTATAATTTCTTTTATCACCAGTTACTTGCAACTCTATGTTTCCTTCTGGTAAAATGATTTGCTTGTACAATTGATTCAAAGAATCTAAAGTATAACGAAGGTTCAATACTCTTTGATTACCATTTGTAGCTATATAAAAATCGTAATGAAAACGATTGTCCATCATTACTGTTAAACCTGCTTCTTCATTGGTGTTTGCAGGATTAAAATCAAATACGGTAGCAGCAGAAAAATTAAAATGCTGTTGTCTTCTGGCAATGAATGTGGGAGATTCCCAATCGTACAAACTATAAGCACTTCCTTTTAAACGCAACCATCCTTTACGTTCAGTTAATGAATAGTTACTGCTATCAGGATTGCGTAAGTGCAGCCATTCAAAACTCAATGGCTCATCAAAATTTGTTTTTACAGCACTAGTAAAAGGCAAAGGAATGTTTGCTTGATAATTGGGTGGCAGTTGTTTAATCACTTCTTCTGTTTGTCCAGTTTTATTGACTAAAGGCCATTCATTTGTTTTCCATTCTACAGGTGTTAAGCAGGTTTCTCTTCCAATAAAATGAATACCATCCACAGCAGGACGAAAAGCCAAATGCACCATCCACCAACTGCTATCAGGAGCTTGTACTAAATCGGCATGGCCAGTGCCTTGAATATTATTGTACGCCATTCTATTAGTGAGAATTGGATTGTGTGGGCAACTTTCAAATGGTCCCCAAATATTTTTGCTACGACCAATAGCTACTGTATGGCCGTACGCTGTACCACCTTCTGCAGTTAACAAATAATAATAACCATCTTTCTTGTACATGTGTGGCCCTTCAACATAACTGCCACCACTACCCTTCCAAACCTGTTTAATTTCACTTAATCTTTTACCAGTTGCTATATCAATTTCACTTTGATAAATGGCACGTTCATCGGTTGGTTTTGTTGCACGGTTTGATAAAAAATAAACTTTACCATCTTCATCAAAAAATAATGAAGGATCAATTCCATTTTGTTCATAATAAATAGGTTCACTCCATGAACCAGCGGGATTGTTGGTAGTTACATAGAAATTTTTATAGGCTCTATCGCCACCAACATTAGTAACTACAACATAAAAAATTCCCTTGTTATAACGAATAGTGGGTGCATAAATCCCATTGCTGGGTTTACAATTTTTCAGTGGTAACTGCGATGCTCTATTTAATACATTGCCCAATTGTTCCCAATGAATTAAATCTTTGCTCGTCCAAATTGGAATGCCAGGAAAATATTCAAATGTACTGTTCACCAAATAATAATCATCACCAACCCTGCACACACTTGGATCTGGATGAAAACCAGGGATAATAGGGTTTTTATATGATTGTGCTGTTAGTGAATAGTGAATGATGCATAGTGATAAAATGAGAGTAAAATTTTTCATAGTTATATTGATCAAGTCGATAGCAAATTATTTTGATAATTTCCATAGCCAGGCTACAAAATCATTGGCAGCTTTATCATTATCCCAACCATTGGTGTAGCCCAATCTTCCATTGATGTATTCATTGTAAAACCAAGGGTCGCCAATTACTACAACAGTTCCTTTACCAAATTTTGCTTTAGCACCAACTACATAATTTTCTGTTTGATGTTTTAAAATAGGAATTGCATTGTTATACAATTGTAAACTGCTCACTTCTTTTAAATAAACTTTCTTTGCAGTTGTAAAAATGGAATCTTTTGCAGGAATAAAAAATGCAGCCATTTCGTATTTGTCGTTATACACCTTACTCTTACTATCTCCATTTAAATGAATACCGAATGTTTCAGTCAATTTATTTAAATGGGTAAATTCTACGTTTCCAGAATCATTTGCCATAATAACCAAAACACCCCCATTTTTTACAAATTCAGCAATGGTTTTGATGTGTTCGGCTTCTATAAAATTGGGTTTTGTAGTTTCTTTTTCAGTATCAGGATCAACCATTAAATAAACGGATGTACCTTTTAAATTATCCTTTGTTGGTGCAGTTTCCAGACTTTTTAGCTGAAACCCTTTCTGCTTAAAAATTTCACCCAACTTGCTATAACCACTTTGGGCTGTATCTTCCCAAGTGTAGTGAAAACGTAGCAAATTGCCTTGGGCATTTTTCTTATACTCATTGTTGAAAAAATAATCTAACAATATCGTTTTTTGTTGACTATAACTTGTTGTAGCCCAAAAAACAGCCACTAAAAAAATTGAAATCTTCTTCATAAAAAATTACTTTAAACAGTTTTTCAAGTTACAACCTTTTAGTGCTGCAAAACCTTTTGCTACCAATGATGCATTTAAAGTAGCTCCATCTTTAGTAGTATGTGTTTTGTCTTTTTCAATATGGTATTTGGTAGTTACAACAGTTTCACCTTCACTATCATAAACATCTGCAATTAAATTGTTTAAATCTATTGCAAATGTTTTTTCTTGTGCAGCAACTTGTAAAGCCCATTCAGCAAAACCTTTTTCACCTCTAACCAATTTACCATCTTTCCATTCGTTTTTAGGAATCGAAGAGCAAACAATAACAGTTACGCCTTTTGCTTTTGCTTGCTGAATAAACTGTTTTAAATACCAACCAAAACTATACACGGTTTCATTTTGTTTAGTTACAGAATTATAAATATTTACCGATGTATCTCCAATACCTTTTAATGTACCTCTTGCTCTTGCAGTATCATCAATTCGACCTTGGTCGTTTAATCCAAATTGAATTAATAAATAATCACCTTTCTTCAACTTTGAGGAAACTGTATCCCACATGCCACGTTTATTAATTTTTTTATCCCATATACCACCTGTAAAAAAAGTTCTTGCACTAGTGCCACCTTGAGCATAATTTTTAATGCTTACTTTATTGGTGTCAACAAACTCATGTAAAAATTTTCCCCAACCCCAAAGTCCGTTGTTGCCAGAGCCATCATCAACGGTAGAATCGCCAATTAAATACAATACTGGTTTTTCTTTGGGTGCAATGGTAAATGCTACGAATGCAGTAGCAAAGACAACTAAGGCAATATAAAATCGTTTCATGTGTTTTAATTGTTTATTTAGTTATGTAAAACACTTGTTCTACTGGTTGTGCTGTTTGAATTTGAGGTGCTGCACTTCGACCCCATTGATACGCAACAACAGTTACTTTAATGGGAAATTTTGTTTTGGGTGGAATTTTGGTAAACACCAATTTATTGTTTTCAATCTTTGCTGGTCCACTTTTAATATAAAAACTCACAGGCATTGCTGAGGTTGAACTTGCATTGAGTTGAATACTTTTTTGAGTTAACCTAACAGTTTGAATTGCATCGAAACTAATTACCTGTTTTGAGCCTTTATCGTTGGGAACTACTGTTAACTGTCCTGGCTCTATACAGGTTCTAAATTCATCATCACCTTCTTGTCGAATAACAAAATATGTAGCACTAGCTTTATAATTTCTTTCTGGTGTGAGCTTAAAAGTATTGCCAGCAATGTGTTTGGCATTACCACACAATAAAAAAACATGCGGCGTAGCTTTACTATGCTCTAATGGTGTTCCAGCCAACAAAAAAGTATCTGGAATATTTTTAAGAAATACTGTGTTTAAATTGAATGTTACGCCATCATCTGCTGTTGTAAAAGGAATAGGCCAAACAATGCCTCTTGTAAACCCTGCAGGCTCATTTTTATCATTTGCAAAAGCTGCAATTTGTGGTTTTCGTTTAAAATTAACAGCTGCTAATTGAATTGCGTCCATGGCTTGTTGTTTGGTAAAATACCAAGGCAAATTCTTTTCGTCGCCAACTGCATCTTTATACAATTTAGGTTCAACTTTAGCAGCTCCAGGTAAGGGTAAACCAGCAACCCAACCTTTATTTAAATCAATTGCTTGTAACAATGTATCATTATCGTTTACCAATCTTGCTTTACATACTTCAACAATATAATCTGCAATGCGTTTGGTTAAAGCTTCGCTGCATTCAAAATGACCTGTATTGGGATCAAAGAAATACGTGAGTGGATTTTGTTTGGTTGCTCTTTCTTTTAAAATACTTTGATAATTGGGAATATTTTCTTTTGGATTGATTAAATCTTCTTTATGCTGACTCCATTCGAAATATTCACCAGCATTACACATTACTGGAATGGAGGATGAATTAAATCCCGGACCACCTTTCATTTTAATAGCTGCCAATATTTTATTGGGAACAGAATCTATTAACATACTGACCATATTGTTGGTGCCAGAATGACCAATTGGAAACCAAGGTACTTTTGTTATTTCTTCATATCCAGAAATAAAAGCCAATGAATCTACTATTCGTTGAATGGTGGGTACATTAATTTCGGGATAATGTGTTTTTCCATCTACAAAAAAACTTGGGCAACCCCAAACTATAGCTAAGTTACTTTTTTTACAAGCTGCTCTAATTAATGGATGTTCTACCAACCATTGTTCCAATACATTTTGTGCAGTAATGATAACACCTTTTACTTTTTTGCAATCTTCAGGAATCCATAAATATGCAGTGGCAGTTTTGGATTCATCTTTTGCATTTTTATACACCACATTTGTATGAAACTGGTATTCATTTTCAATGGCGTGATATAAGCTGTTTTGTGCATTTAGCTGTGTACTTTGGCAAATAAAAAACAATCCAATAAAAGCTTTGAAGCTATATACACAATGCTTTTGTATAGTAAAGAATACTTTCATTTTTGTTGGTTATACAATATTTCATCATTCATTTATGGCGTTAATGTAACGGATGCAGTTTTAATGGTTTGTCCAATTTTTAATTTTACAAAATATGCACCTGATGATAATTGTTTTGTATTGAAATCAAAAACATTTAGACCAGTATTTAATTGAACAGTTCTATTCATCAACTCTTTCCCTTGTGCATCTATTAGTTGTAGCAAGGCATTTTGATTTACTTCAGAATGGTTGTACTTAATAGTAAGTTTTGTACTATTTAATTTAACTGGATTAGGATAAACTTGCAATTGATTTTTTCCGCCACAAGCATTGGTAACATTAATGATTTTACTGTAAGAAAAGCTACCATCTTTATCAATCATTTTAAGTCGATAATAGGCTTTTTCATCATACAAATTTGTTGTTATATTGTAATTACAATTGCTGCTAGTATTACATTTTGCAGTTTGCGTTGTAATTGTTGAAAACGCAGTTCCATCGGTGCTTTTTTGTAATTCGAAATGACTAAAATTGGTTTCGTTTGAAGTACTCCAATTTAAATTGACTTTACAATCAGATGCATTGGCACTAAAATTATTTAATGAAACGGGTAATGGAAAATTGCCATTCAATGCCAATAGTTCAGGATAATTTTGCCAGCCACGACCCGTATCTGAAATGGGCGTATTGGTTGAAATAATCAGCACTTGTTCGTTTGCAGGAATTGTATAACTATTACTTGTAATAACAACTGGTCTATTAATAATACTATCTCCTCTTGAAAACAATACTTGATGGGTATTACCAGTAACAAGCACATTGGTTAAATCAACACTTGCAGCAGCACCATCGTTTCTATAAGATGCATAAGACTTGCCATTTAGCTTTACAATTAGCCCTTTCACATTACCATTAATCATTCTACTTACAGTTGCATTTCCTACAGCCATGGAGTCTCTGATTTCTACCATGAAATATTTTTTGGTGTTGCCAGGATAGGAATAAAGTGAGGTTCCGTTTGACAAATTATAGCTAAAAATAATTTCCATTGAATTTCTAAAATCATCTCTTACAACACCTGCAGTATCAACACTTACTGTGGTAAAATCATGACCATGAATAATGGTTTTAAATTTTCCATAAGCATATCTGCTGCCAGATACTTCTGTAATCATATACTTAGGATTCAGCAATGCTGTGGTTTGCCGCCCATAAGTAAACCTAATCCTGCCATCAATTTCATAAGCTTGTGTAGTAACATTATTGGTTGGATAAGTTTCAACAAAACCAATAATTCTATCGGGCAAAGTAATCCATTGTTGATAAGATGACCAATTGGTTTCAAAAGCGTTGGGTCCAGATGTTTGGTATTGCAACACACCTGGCGTTGAAATGGTAGAAGCTGTTCTACCCACACAAACTTTTCCATTGGTTCTGCTCATCATATAACCCCAATCCGTCCATTCAGTATTAGCAGATGTTTTTCGAACATGTACTTTACTATGCACTGCCATAAGAGCTGCGTCCATTTCATCAATGTTAGCTGTACGTCCTGGAATGGTTTCCATAGCACCAATTACAGTTTGCAACCCACAATCGTTACTTCCAATTCTTGCAACACTTCTTCCAGTAGCTCCATAAGAAAATCTTCCATAACGTCCTCTCACACCTTTAATGTTTCTATCAATCACTACATAATTATCAACCAATGGTAGTGAAGCAATATTAGGGTTATAAAAAGCCAATGACAAAGGCATTTCATCATCGTAACCATTTACCAATCTAAACTGATTGTATCTGGTTTTTAAATAAGGATTTTGTGAAATAGCCACCAATGGTTCTGCTGAAATACCAGAGCTACCATTCCACATGGTTTTCCATGCTGGCGTTGTATAAAACTCTGGAACTTCTCTAGGTTCTACGCTCATCAATTCAAACATAGCAGTTTTACTAATGCAATCCCAAGCTGGTTGATATTCTGATACAGCCAAAATTTTTGCCAATGAATTGTTGTTACCTCCATGATAATTGGTTACTTCATTTTGGTATTCTATGTAACTGTATGCACCATCGGGGTAACGATTAACAAGATTCATAGAATCGACCATACGTTTAGAAAAGTTAATCCAGGTATTGTTATTTCGGTACATACCTGCATGCATCAAAACCTCAGCATAAGAAACATCTCGATTGGCGTAATTGATATTGGTGTTAGAACTAGGTGATGCTGTAAAATTTGCAACAGAAAAATCATAAAAATGTTTACCAATACTATCTGTAGCATCTCTTAAACGTTGCTTTAAAGTATTGGTAATATAATTAGAAAATGAAAATTCAGCCATACGCCAACTATAGCATGCATCAGGTGCTGCGAACCAATCATTTAATGCGTTGGTTGTAAAACCTGGTGTTGCATCAATATCATTCGTACCATTCATTTTATAGTCATCTGAAGTTGCATAAACAATAGTTAGTAATCTTCTAAACAATTCAGGGTGATACCTATAATTACTTAAAGGGGATACTATTAACCAATATAAATTTTCAGTTACTATGCCCAGTGCTCTTGCATCGACCCCTCCAGGAAAAACAAATGTGGTTGGAGTTGATTTTCCATAGCCTGTAAAATTTTGTGTTAAATAAGTAGCAGCCCAATTGTGAATTGCGTTTATAAAAGGATTGGTTGTGCCATTTGTTTGTGTAGGAACTGGATTAAAACCCATTGCTTTAACAGGAGTTTGAGGTAATGTTACAACGGCATTGGTTAAACTGTTGATTTCTGTTTGTAAAGCATTGGCTTCTGCTGTATAGCCAGAATCGAGGGCAAGATATCTTCTTTCAGTTGCAACCTGAATTGCAACATCTTTAAGTTCACTTAAAGCATCTACCAGCTTGAAACTAATATCATCGAACCAGAAATTTTTAGGATATGGTCCAGCAGGAAGAGCTGTACTGGTATTTGGACGAATGGAGATACGCATATTGTTTCGTTCTATAGAAGTCCATGTAGATAAATCTACATACATTTTATATTGCTTCCAACGAGCAGAAGTTGTAAATGTTTGACATGGACTATTCACATCACATGCTCCATTTGAGTTAATGGCTTCTGTAGATTTAAACACATTTACTGTAACTGGATAATTATCAGTATCTGCCTTCATTGAAAAAGTTACTACAAAATTATTACCTGACGGAAGACTGGCTACAGACTGAAATAATCGAATATCATTACGATTGGTATGTTTGGTGATATTGATTTGCAAGGAATTATTGCCACTATTTTGTGTACTGTTATCTGCCTGAGTTGTACCACAACTTGCTCCACTACAGGTTGGAAAATTGTTTCCTACAAAAGCCAATTGCCATTGACCCGACAAGCCTGTTGCATTGCCATTACCAGTTGTCATATAACCATTAAATCCAGCTGCATAAGTTTCGAAGCCGCCATTTGTTAATAAGTTCTGGGCATGAACGATATTCAGGCTGATTAAACAAAATAAAATACTGAGTAATTTTTTTAGCATAGCACAATTTTTTCTGTTTTAATAGACAACAGAAGGTACAAAAGTGCAACACAACAGCAGCCTATTAGAGTACTACTGCTGGTAACACAAAAACTTTATTTTTTTACGAAAGAAACATCATCAATCCAGTAAGTCTTAGGATATGGCCCTGCTGGTAAAGCTTTATTATTGTTTACCCTTATAGAAATACGCATTTCGGTACGATCGTCATCTGTCCAGTCAGATATATCAACAGTAAACTTAAATTGTTGCCAATCGGTTGTTGCAGTAAAGTTTCCTGTAAAAGGTACAATACCATTATTGCTGTTGGGTTGTGTAGATTTTAATACATCGATGGCTACAGGGCTTACCACAGAAGCTTTAACATAAAATGACACTTCATATATACCAACTGGTGTTGCACCATTAATTGACTGGAGTAACTTAATATCATTTCTATTTACCTGACTATCTATTTTTATCTCAATTGAATTATTCCCTGATTTTTTTTCAGTTGAAACGATAGCCGCTGTTCCTTTTGCACAACCATCTGGGCATGCTCCTTTCGCAAATGCCATTTGCCATTTACCACTCATGCCCTTTACTTTACCACCACTTGGTGTAATAAATTTATTATACCCAGCTACTAAACTTTCAAAGCTTCCATCGACCAGTAAATTGGTTTGGGCATTTAATTGAAATACGCTGAATAAAACGGAAACTCCTAGTGTAATTTTTTTCATATGGTTTATTTACTGATGAACAAGATTTGTTTTGTTGCTGACATTGTTTAATGCTGCTGCAGCTATTTTACGGTATTTATTAATTGAAAAGCTCATTCCTTTTTCCAAATGATATGATGGTCCTTGATAAACAAACGCAAACGGTTTATACAAGGTTGCACAGGAAGGATTATCTGCTTTAAACTGCTCGTATAATTTCCAGTAATTATCATACTTTTTAATAGACGTTTTAATTGCTGCATAGTTATACTTACCTGTTTGATCTCCTTTAAAGCCTATTGCCATTATATTCCAGCCTTCGGCTATTATTTCGTGTAATAACAAACCATACTGAGAAGATACTTTTATGTAAGCTTCATCTTCTTTATTCGACATTTTAATTTGGGTCGATAATGCAACTATTTTTTTCCATAGTTCAACAGCTTCATATTTTTCTGCAATGGCTGTATCTAACAAATGCTGCTTGTACAAATTTTGAAAACGGGTGTATAAAAATCCTTCGCTTGGTGCTCTTGCCCCAGTTTCTGCCTCTGGCTCTATACCGCCTAAGAACTCATCTCTCATCCAAAAAACGACATTACTATCAAAAGATAATTTCACTGATGAATGACCACGTATTACAGCTCTGGCAGATAGAAGAGCCAATTCACGAAAAGCAGTTTTGCTATTTTCAGCTACACCATTTTCTTTCATAAACCAATTAAAGATAGAAGCCTCTGTTTGTTGTGTATTTCTTCCCCAATGGCTGATGACATAAGCATTAAGCCTTGGCCAAAACTCGTTAGAAATATATGGACCAACCCAACCTCCTCCTCTGCTCCAGCTCCATACACCTGCAAAGTTTTTATTCTTTTTTATGTCATTTAAACTTTTATTACTCGGCTGCGGTTTGTTTTTTGAGAACTCTTCAAACCCATTTATTACACCATCCATCACATAATTTGGATATGCTCCTTTACCTTCATATTCCCGTTGGCATTGTACTTCTACAATTTGTTTATGCTTACCTAAACCTAATGTAGGATTGAAATCATAGGTACGATGATAATCTCCTTTTGTGTGTTTAATAGAAAAAACCAAGTTGGCATGTGTTTCAATTCTGTTGGTTACATTCAAATAATAACTGGTATCATCATGCATACCACCAAAGCTCCAGGTTCTGTAAAAAATTTGTTTATTCAATTTTACACAAACTTCTTCCCTTAGTAAATTCAAAAGTTTAATGTGACTCTCTGCTCCATTGGTTATAGGATTGTTACCTGTGTGATAAGGTACATTATTGGTATAGGTTTCACCTGTTCTAATTACCAGCCCATCTAACTCAGGAAAGGTTTCGAACAGCTCATCCAACATTAACTTATGAATCTCAATAGTTTTAGGTTTTTCAAAAGAAATTTTACCATTCATATCACAAATTTCATTGCGATATATTTCAACCAATTTCTTGGGTAACACTATTATATCAGTAAAGTAATAAATTTTAATTCCTGCTGCATGGGCTTCATTGATATTGGCTTTAATTCTAGCAGCTGCATCCTCTACCCATTTTGCCTCTTTGCTTCCATCTGGAAAAATAGCTGTATTTAATTTCTTAAACTTTATAGCTGTATGAGGAAAAACAAAATCGTTCATTACCTTTCCATTATAGCCATTGGCAGCAAGAAAAACTGAGTTATTGAAAGCAGATTTTGTTAAGGTTTCTCCAGGATTATTGTGAACCATATCAAGAATATAGTAATCCGTACTCTTTTGTGCTTGGCTAATATTTGTATAAAAGCTTGCTATAATAAGGCTTAACAACAACGTCAATCGTTTCATTTTAACAATCATTTTTACCTGCCTGCCATAATTTATAACAAACAAGTTTTTTGTTTATGAATACAAATTGCTTAAAAAAAGAAAACAGAATGGTTTATTAAAAACTTTTATTTACGAAACCGGTTGAATTGATATTTTATTGAAGTCAATACAGAAGCTGCTTTACTAAACAGCATTAGATGTATCAATATTTTTTGGTGTGCTTGTTTTTAAACGGTACACAATAAAATAAATTAAAAATGCTATTATACCTGTAATTATAAACGACCATTTTAAATTATAAGCATGAGCTATATAGCCTACAATTGGCGGTCCCGTTAAAAAGCCAAGATAACTTACTGTTGAAATGGCTGCAACTGCACTACCAGTTGACAATGTAGAAATTTTAGGGGTAATACTAAATACCAAGGGCATAATGCAAGAAACACCAAATCCAATACACACAAATCCAAAAGCCGCTGTTATAATGTAAGGCAGAAACACGGATATAAAAAAACCTGTTGTTATAATAATGCTGCTTAACTGTAACAATCGTTTTGCTCCGATTTTATTCACCAACCAGTCGCCAGCAAATCTACCTATGACCATTGCTGTTAAATAAGCAACGTAACCTGTTGTAACTAAAGCATCGGGTACCATTAATACTTTAGAAAAATAAATTCCGCTCCAATCACTCATTGTACCTTCACAAACCATACTTACAAACCCAATTAAGCCCAATTGAATCAAAGGTCTATCCGGTAGTGCAAAAGCTACTTTATTTGAACTGCTTTTTTTATCGTGCAGCAAGGTATTTTTAAATACCAAAAGCATAAGTATTAATGATATTGAAGCAACTATTAAAAAGTGGTTGAGCATAGTTACGTTTGCAGAAATCATTAAAAAACTAATCGCTGCTCCAAATAATGCTGCCAAACTCCATATACCATGAAATGTAGTAACAATTGATTTGATGTACAATGCCTGAACACCAATTGATTGTGTATTTACTGATATATTGAAAAAATTTCTCGATGCTCCAAATAAAAATAAGATTAAAACAGCTTCCCAAAATGTAGTTGCTGTTGCAAGCAGACATAATAATAATGTATATAACACAGCACTAATAAGCATTACATACCTGCTGCTTATTTTACTTAACACAGTACCCGCTAAAGGCATTGTAATCATAAGTCCGGTTGGCAATGCTGCCAAAACAGTTCCCAATTCTGCATCATTTAAATGTAGTTGTTTCTGAAGAGCAGGAATACGTGCAGCCCATGCTGCAAAATTAAAACCTGAAATAAAAAAGAAAACACCAACAGCTGAACGGCTTGCGAACGGTGAGTTTAGAGGATTGCTATGTTTATCTCTGGTATGCATTTAGTTTGAAAATAACTAAATAGTACTTACAATTATGACTCAACTTTGAAATATTCCTTATTACTGTAAAACACAAGCCATTAACCAAACCAATTATACTATATTTTCTCATAAAGAAACTCCACGTTTCCATGGAATAAAATCATCCTGGTTTAGCTGAACAGCTTTTGGAATAATTTCCCCGCTTGCTGCTTTAATGCAGTACTGCAAAATATCTTCCCCCATTTGTTCAATGCTTTTTTTTCCTTCTATAATCTCACCTGTATTTATATCAATAATATCAGCCATTCTTTCTGCCAGTTGTGAATTTGTAGCAACTTTAATAATTGGGCAAACTGGGTTACCGGTAGGTGTACCTAACCCTGTTGTAAATAAAATTAAAGTAGCACCACTTGCAGCCTTACCTGTTGTTGCTTCTACGTCGTTACCAGGTGTGCAAACCATGCTTAAACCAGGTTTTGTTGCTGGTTCAGTATAATCCAATACATCAACAACAGGCGAAGTACCTCCTTTTTTACACGCACCAGTACTTTTAATGGCATCGGTAATTAGTCCATCTTTAATATTACCAGGTGAAGGATTCATAAAAAACCCACTACCAGCAGCATGAGCCTGAGCATCATATTCTTCCATTAAACGAATGAACTTTTTTGCATTCGTTTCATCAATGCATCTGTCAATTATTTGTTGCTCTGCTCCACACAATTCAGGAAATTCAGCCAATAACACTTTACCGCCTAAAGCTACCAATAAATCAGCTGTATAACCTACGGCCGGATTGGCTGAAATACCACTAAAACCATCGCTACCACCACATTTAACCCCAATGCACAATTTACTCAATGGTGCAGGTGAACGCTGTAGCTGATTGGCTTCAACCAAATGCTTAAAAGTTTGCTTAATGGCATCTTTAATCAACTGCTCTTCACTTTGAGATTGTTGTTGTTCAAAAACAACTATCGGCTTATCAAATAAAGAATTCCTTTCTTTGATATCAGTCAATAATTGTGTTACCTGTAAGTGCTGACAACCCAAACTGAGTAAGGTTACTCCGGCTACATTTGGATGATCGGCATAAGCTGCCAGCAACTTGCTTAATGTAGAAGCATCCTGTCTTGTACCACCACATCCTCCATTATGGTTTAAAAACTTAATACCATCAATATTTTGAAACAGTCTTTTTTTGTTAATTGTAGATGCTGTAATTTCTTCAATATCCAAAGGGTTGTTCGTTTCAAAAGCTTGTACCAATTGTTCAGTAAACTGTTTATACTTATCGGTAACAGCATAGCCCAAACTGTGATGTAAAGCCTCTTTAATAACATCTAAATTTCTATTTTCACAAAAAACAGTAGGTATAAATAACCAGTAATTAGCTGTTCCAACACTACCATCTTTTCTATGATAACCTTTAAAAGTGCTGTTTGTAAACTTACTTACATCGGGTATCTGCCATTGATAATTGATGTTTCTGTAAACATAGGCTTCAGCTGCATGTTTGGTATTTTCTACACTCATCCTGGCTCCTCTTCGCACCTTTTCTGTTGAGACTTTTCCTACAGTAACACCATACATTTTTATTTCTTCACCAACAAACATGTCATGCATAAAAAACTTATGCTTTGCTGCAATTGGCTCTAATAAAGCATAAGTAGCATTGCTAAATTCAATAATTTCATCTTTTGCTAAATCGGTTAAAGCAACCAATACATTATCGGCTGGATGAATTTTTAAAACCTTATTTTGTTTAAGTGCCATTTTGAATTCATGAATAATTAGTAAATTATTACTGCTGCATTAAAACATGCAGTATTCTGTTAGATGAAATTTCAATTGATTTTAACGGAATAAAAGTAGTTGCTCATTAAAAGTAAAGTACCATACATTTTAACTAATACTAGTACTATTTTATCAAATATTAGTATATTTATTAAAAAATTAAGTTTACTTTATACCAAAAAGAATAATATAATGAAACCAAAATTACTTAAGATTTCATTGCATCCCCGTCAATCTTTCTGCATAAGAAATGATTCAGTTTCATACTTCTTTAAAGAGTTTCACTTTCATCCTGAAATTGAAATTGTTCATATTATTAAAGGAACTGGAATGCAGTTTGTTGGTAATCATTTGCATTCTTTTAAGCCAGGAGATATGATAATGGTAGGTTCTAACCTGCCGCATTTATGGAAATGTGATGCTCAATATTTTACACCAAATTCGTCCTTAAAGGCAGAGTCGTTTGTTATTCATTTTTTGCCCAATAGTTTAGGTGAAGATTTTTTTAAAATTCCTGAAAACAGTTCTGTTTTAAAACTATTGGAAACCGCAAAACATGGTTTGATTATAAAAGGTAAAACCAAAACAAGTATTGCAATTTTAATAAAGCGTTTATTAAAAGAAACAGGCACCCATAAAGTAATTACATTATTGCAAATTCTTAATATATTGGCAAATTCTACAGAACTTAGCAAGCTAAATAAAAATATTACTTCGAGTGTTCAAACAAGTAAAACAAGAGAAAGAATGAACAATGTGTTGCAACATTTAATGAACAATTACACAGAGACCATAAGACTGAATCAAATTGCTCAAATAGCTAATTTGAGTAAAAATGCATTTTGCAGATATTTTAAAAACAATACTAAAAGATCGTTTTCCTCATTCTTATTGGAATTAAGAATTAACCATGCCTGTAAATTACTCTCTGAAACTGACAAAACAATTGCCGAAGTTTGTTTTGAAAGCGGCTTCAATAACTTTTCTAATTTCAACAGGTATTTTAAACAATCAACAAAATATTCTCCTTTGCAATACAGAAATCAATTTAACTACGATTGATTTTTTGGGTATAAATCAATATGTACTCATTTTAAAAATGAAATTCCCTTTAATGCCTGTATCAACAAATAGCTAACCCATATGCAATAAACCACTGCAAGTATAATAATGGCTATTGGATTTTTGAATACATAGTATCCTGCCAAAGGCAATAATTGTAAAGCATGTATTCCAAAAAAATGAGCAACCCTTAAATCGCCATATTGTTTACTCCAGTTTAAAATTGTTGTACCCACACTACCGTCAGCTGCACCAACTGTGTGCGATAATCTTGCACCCATCATTCCACCTTCAAAAGAGAAAATCACAAATAAAGTTATACCCAAACGTATGCCCCATAAATATCCTGATGGAATTGAAATGTTTTTTAAATTGAAAAACAGAAAGCCAATATACAATGTCCATAAAGTTAATATGCTAATAGCTACCCCAATTATGGTGAACAATGTACTATTCAAAGCACCTGCTGTATTGAAGTGAGACAATTTTCCATTGGCTGCCTGCCAGGTAATAATAAGTAATTCAATAGTCATTACCACTACCACCATAATACTGTAAATGTTTACAGTAGTTGGTTGCTGAAGTTCAAAAACCAACCATGCCATTGTCCAGCAAAAAGTACCTACACTAAAAAAAAATTTCATAGGTTTAATGAAGGCATTGATATTATTTACCTGAATAGTGGTGGTTTGTGTAAGTACACTGCAAATCATTCCTCCTACAAAGCATAACCAGCCAAAAACATACAGTATATAATTGCGTTGCTGTAATTCGTAAAGCAATTGCATAATAAATTAGATGACTTGAAAGAAGATTAAAATTGTAACCTATACATAATATCAGGGAAAAAGCCAATTTGATTAACCTCGCCAATTTGTTGTTTTTCAGGGTTGTACCTTCTGAGGAAAATGTTTTTTTGGTTGGTAACATTCTGTAAATCCAGATAAAAAGTATGACTCAATTTTCTTTTGCTGCTGTTAATACGAATACCAAATTTTGTGTCTAACCTGAAGTAACCTTTCAGCTGTTCACTATTGTACTTTGTTTCATCCAGTACTTCTTTTTTTGCAGCAATTGATGCAGCTAAATCAACAGGTGTGGCATAACGTCCACCCAACGTGGTTAGCTTCGTATCAAAAGTAAAAGCGTTCTTTTTTGTTTTGCCAATTTTCCATTCTCTTCCTGCCAAAATATTGGCTGCATAGCCATAATTAAAAGTGGTATTTCTTTCAATTTCGTCGCTGCCTTTGTAAGTAGATTTGAAGATAGAACCTGTAGTTAACACATAAAATCCCTTACTTAAAAATTTTTCGATGGTAAGCTCTATACCATAGTTTTGACCAGTACCTGTGTTTACCAAACCAGTTTTCTCAGGGTATGTAAAATCAGCACCCGCATTTAACATACTAAACCCCGTTTTTATTTTTTCTACAGGTACATCATACAGGTATTGGTAATAGCTTTCTGCTTTAATTCGCCAATCATTTTTCATCCTTCTTTCATAGCCAAATACAAAATGATGTGCTTTGGTAAAGCCTAAATCTCGATTACTCATATCAATTGCACCACCATTGGTTTGCTGGAAAAAATACACTGGCAATGGCTGCAACTGACCATGTAAGCCATAGTTAAACAGTAAAGTGTTGCTGTTATTAATTTGATAAGTTAAACCAGCCCTTGGCTCAATAATATTGGTTTTATTAAGGCTGTAATACATACCATGTAATCCTCCTGTAATGGTTAGTTCATTGCTGGGCTTATACCTTACCTGACTATAAGCCTGTAGCAGGCTACTCTTACCATCATAATTTTGTTGCACATTGAAAGGTGTGGTACTTCCTTGTCCTTCACGGGAAAGTACTTTTGTTTCCACATTAAATACTTCAGTTAATAAACCTGTTCTCCAGCTGAATTTTGCATTGAATTTGGTGTTTAGAAAAGAAGAAAAACGAATGGTACTGCTTTTATTGCTAGATTGAAAATCTAACCAATTATTCTGGTAATCCAGTGGAATGGCATATTGAAATTGATCGAAATTACTCTTGGTAGATGCATAGGAAATTACAGAACGCAGGTAAGATTTTTTACCAAATTCTATGGTGTGTTTTGCACCAGCAACAAAAAAATTGGTTCTCACAATTCCATCTTGATCCTTACGTGAATAAAAGTCTGTACTGTCAGTATCTTTTCCTAAAAAGTCTATACTACTGATACCGCCCATACCAAACAAATTCACCTTACCAGCTTTGCCTTTAGCAAATTGAATATTATACACCCAGTCCTGGTATTTTGGAACGGTTTTGGTACCTACATTCAAACCAATGCTTTGGGCAATTTCTACAAAGGAATATCTATAGCCAACCATATATGATGCTCCGTTTTTTTTGCTGCTTAATGGCCCTTCCAGCATGGCTTCAAAACCTGAGAAAGCATTGATTTGAAAAGTTTTTTCATGCTTATCAGCATTACCTGTTCTTAATTGAATATCGAACACCGCAGCATTGGCATTGCCATATTCTGCTGGAAAAGCTCCTGTATAAAAATCTGATGTTTTTAGTGCATTTGTATTCAATGCAGATACTGGACCACCTGTTGTACCTGCAGTAGCAAAATGGTTGGGACTTGGGGTTGGTACACCTTCTAAACGCCACAGCACACCAGCAGGTGAATTGCCACGAACCACAATATCGTTTCTGCTATCGCTACTGGAAATAACACCTGCAAAACTGCTTACCAATTTAGATGGATCGTTTCTGCCACCAGCAAAACGGGTAACTTCTTCCATGCTAAAGCTCCTACTACTTGCTCCAGCAAACTCGTTATTGGCATTGCCTTTTTTTATGCGGTTACTTTTTACAGTAACATCACTTAGTGTTTTAATATCCTCTTCTAACGCTATATCAATGATAACTTCTTTTCCTGCAGTTACCAGTACTTCTGGTATTAATGCAGTTTTGTAACCAACCATTGTAACCATAATTGTAGCCCTGCCAGCAGGAATATTGGATGCTGAAAACCGGCCATCGTTATTACTTGTACAGGTAACACTTTTGCCGGTATTCACAACAATCGTTGCACCTGGTAATGGTTGTTCACTAATCTTGTCAGTCACCTTCCCTTTGATGGTTTGGGTAACATTTTGAGCAAACACAGCTACAGTAAAAAGCATTGCTGCAATAAAAAATAAAAAGTATTTCATGTTCTTTTTTTTAAAATGCAAACATCTATGTTTACTATTTATTTTTTATTGATAAATGTTAAGAATAGCTTGAAAATGGTATTTATTGATAAATATCAGTAGTCTTATTCATTATCTTTTTTCTGATTCTGCTCAGATGTTCTGGGGTAACACCAATGTATGAAGCCAGCATATACTGTGGTACTCTTTGTAACAAATAAGGCTCTTCCTCAATGATAAGTTGATAGCGTTGTTCGGGTGTTAGTAAAATTAAATTATTACTTCGTTCGGTTATCCAGATAAATAACATTTCGGCCAATTTACGACCAAAAATTTGGCAAATAGGGAATTCATTGTATAAATACTGAATATCATTATAGGAAAGCGTGATTAGTTCGGTATCCTCTAAAACATCCAGATTTTCAAAAGCAGGTCGCCGAGTTAAAAAACTGTCATAAGATGATACATATTCATTTTCGCCAATAAATCCGGTAGATATTTCTTTACCATTAATTACTTTATAAAACCTACAAAAACCTTTATTGATAAAATAAACATAGTTACAAACTTCTCCCTGTTTAACTATATGTTCACCACTCTTACATTGCTTTACTTGCAGTAATTGTTCTATTGCCTGCCATTCATTTTCCTGTAAATGAGGAATTAATTTTAGGTAGTATGCTTTGATATGCTGTAACATACAGCTAAAGTTAAGTATATGTTTATGAATAATCTTATTGAAAATAAAATAAAAATTCAATAATTCATTATCAATAACTTTAAATTAATTGTACATATTTAAATAATATCTAACTTTTAAACAATAATAAAGAAAACCGATTGTCTGAAATAATAGATACCTGAGTAGATAATGGAAGCAGAAGATTTATCAGAACGTTATATACATTAGAAATTACAACAAAAGAAACGCTTGCTTTAAAAAAGCAGTATTTGCACCATAGTTATATCTTGTATCAGATGGTTTATTGGCATCTCTGCTTCTTTCAATAACCAGCCAACCTGTATAGCCCATTTCATCTAAGCATTTTTTAATAGCTTTAATATTTATTTGAGGGTCGTTTTGCAACCAAACACTGTCTTTATTACTGGCATGTATCATGCAAATTCTATCCTTGCCTAATGTTTTGATTTCTTTAATTAAATCTCTACCTTCTTTTAAAGGGTTCGAAAAGTTGAAATAGATTTTAATTGCCGGAGAATTAATGTCTTTCAACAACTGAACTTCTTCTTTGGCACTTAAAGCAGTTTCTATGCCAATTACAACGCCTGCATCTTGAGCCAACTTTCCTGCAGCTTTTAAACGTGCAATTACTGAATCCCTTACTTGTGGGTTCTTCTTTAAATTGCATTGAACACCCAAAGGCAAAAAGGCAGTTTTTACATGCATCAATTGCATCGTAGTAATGCAATCTTTAATTGATTGTATATATTCTAATCTGCCACAAAAAGACTGGGCATAATAACCGGTCATTGCCAAGGATGAAATTTCTATGTTGTTTTCTTTAGCAGTTTGTAAAAAATTATTTCGTACACTATCAATCAACAGTTGGTTATCAAATGTTGGTCTGTTGCCTAAACCTCCCATATCAATTTCAACACCATCGGCATTTAGTTGAGCAGCAAGCGTAATTGCTCCTAACTTCTGACGCTTCAATAACATTAAATCAATTAAGCCAATTTTATAACGCTGATTTTTTTGGGTTCTTGCAATTTCATTATAAAATAGCTGCTCAATATTCTCAAAACCCTTTACTGCATGAGCAGGAAATTTTTCGCCATTGTCACCAAAAACATAGAATGCTTTTTCAGGTTCTAATGTAATGACGGTATCAACAATTTGTTTGTCTGTATTTTGGATTGCAGACAAATTTAAGTTGAAGTTTTTTGCTAAAAATTCATACAATGGTTTTCTTTTATTGAAACCAAAATCATGTTTATCGTTTGGTAAATGCACATTAGTCACATTTTCCTGTTTGCTATAATAGCCATAGATTTTTTGTAAATAAGGAAAATCGTGTTCAGGCATTTTATCTGTCCAATCTCCAGCATCACTCACTACTAACATTGGTTTGGGTGCACCTAAAGCAGCAATTTCTATATTATCTGTTTTGCCTGCACACTGATGCACAGGCATTCCACTTTCACAAGGACAACCACCATAGAAATAAGAGGATAAAGAAACAATGGGTGCTGATATTTTAATTCTATCGTCTATTGCTGTAAACATAATTGTATGTGTGCCAGCCCCTGAACCACCTGTAACTGCCACCCTACTCGAGTCAGCATCTTTCAACGTTAACAGATAATCTAAAATTCGTTTTGATGCGAGTAGTTGTAAACTCATCGCAAGACTCCTTCTATGGTCTTCATACTTTACTTGTAGCATAGATTCCCCCCATGCAAACATATCGTAGTTGAAAACCATTGAACCCATTTTTGCGATTGCCGCTGAAGTGTATTGACAATCTGCTCTATAACGGTGTTTATCCCAATGCCCTTGTGGGTGTAATACAACGGGAATTTTACCCTTATATTCCGTCGGCTTATATAAAGAACCACTTACCCAAACACCTGGTAGATATTCAATAGCCATGTTTTCTATAGTGTAGCCATCCATCTTTCTTTGAGGTGTAATAATGGGTTGTGTTTTTAAAGCAGCAGGAATTTTTTTTAGCTGCAAGGCCTCTAATAATGCAGGTTTCAGGACTTGTTTACGTTTATCCCATTCATCTATATTTTTGTATTGAGCAGCAATTCTATCTAACTCAGCCCAGCCTTCTTCTACATTCCAACGATAATACTCATAGGTGCTGAGTTTATATTTTTTATTGCCTTCTTTTTTTACTTTTAATTCAAGAGGTTTTAAAATATTGTCTAATGTTTGTTCTACATCGTTTCTGTATTTCCAATCGGCATAGGTAACGGTTTTATTGGCAATCATTTTCTCATCCATCTTTATAGTAATGCCATATTTTTTTTGAACGTCTTGTAAAACTTGTTGAAGTGGTTTTGAATACCAATTATCGGAATTTTGTTGAGATGAAGAATATTGCCATAGAGTTACAGAAACACAGAAAAAAAATAATTTGAAACTTGAAACTTGAATCTTAAATCTTACTGTCGTATAGTGAACAGAACGTTGAAGGATGCCCTGCAATAAGCAGGATTTACAACAACGCAACAGATGCACCATAGTAATACTACAGCTAAGTACATCACTTTTAGAATATGACTGAGGCATCGTTTTTTGTTAAAGATAAACTGAAAATAATTTGAATCGAACAAATAAAATAGGCGAATCTAAATTGGAGAATCGAGCAACACTTTAGGTTTTACAATTTCCTCAACATGTACTTTTTCAATACCCAATTCATCGCACCACATCAAAAACTTTTCGTGAATGCCATCTAAGGTTTGTTTTTGCTCTGGCGTTAACTCCAAAGCATGTGCTCTACTAATGGTTCTTACAGGCAAACCTCTTTTGGCCAAAAAATATTTTGCACTCATAGGGTATGCAATATGTATTAAAGGATCTACTTTAATAATTTCTGCTTGTAACCAATCTACTTTTTCTTTCATGTCAGAGTTGGCAGCATTGTTCACCATCCAAACCAATACTTCAGGATAAAAATTTCCTGAAATTGAGCTCATGCCCTTTGCTCCATTTCTTACAGAGAAAGAAGCATTGGGACTATGGGCATCATAAAACTCAAAAGTGGGGATATTCAATTCTTGTACAATTTCTAATTTGGCTTTTACTTGTTCTTGCTGTATGGATGTGTCTTTATGATACACAAACCTACCTGTTTGTAACAAAGTTTTAAAAACATCTGCACTTAAAATTCTTTTATAAGGTGCAGGACATTCATACATGCCTAAAGGAACACCTTCTGTTAGTTGTAAAAACTTATCAAAATTCTTGAGCAATACTTCATCGCTATCATCTACATTGGCAAAATGACCAGTTATTAAAATCACAGCATCTATACCTGTAGCATAAATCTTTTTGGTAAATTCTGCTTTGTCTTCAATGGTTAATCCAAACGATCCTGTTGCTACAATAGGTACTCTACCACGAACATATTGTACAATAAACTCAGTTAGTTCTAAGCGTTCATCTTCGCTAATGCTGTACATTTCGCTGCTCAAGCAATTGGCAAAAAAACCTTTTACACCGGCAGCCAAATAAAAATCGATTAGTTTTTTTATGGCTTCAAAATCTACTTTAGCCTTTAAGTTAAAAGGCGTAATCATTACTGGAACAAACTTTTTATTGAACAACATACCATGCTTTATTTAAAAAGCGAAAGTTCTGTTTTTTAGCTAAGAACCATAATGTGGTAAACTACTTTTATAATGGAATATTTTACTATTGATTTTTTACCACAAAGGGCACAAGGGTTAGCACAAAGAAAATTATAGATTTTATTTTTGGGACCAGCTTTGGGTATTTCAATTTGGCACCTGTGGCGTCGCACACTTGTACTAATGGAATAAAATAAATAATTTAGAATAAAGTATTTATTCTTGCATTTCAATCATTTACATGCCAAATATGTTTTCTGAATCAAGGAAATATCTTAGCGGAATATTAGGAACCTATGATTCTGAATATTTTATAGACCCTAAAACAAAAAAATTCAGATTTCCTAAGTATAATAAAGAAATAAAAAAATTTCTTGTAGAAATAAAGGATTTAACTAACTACAGAGAATACTATTTTGACAACTATTCTAAAGAAGAGAAAGAACGCTTTTCGTTTAATGATTTTGAAAAAAATATAATTTTACCAGAATTCGACATTGAGAGTTTTGATGATTTTTTAGATAGACTTAGTAATAAATATTTTGACGACAGAATTGGTAAGGAGTTAAGCCTTGACCTATTTTCATTTTTTGAAGACTATTTAGTAGATGAATTTGATAACAAATATATTTTTCTTTCAGATTCATATCAAAAAGCAATCTTTTCAGGTTATCTAGAAGCTAATATTAGCTTAAAAATGAGTAAACTAGAATACCTAAACGAACAGGACAAAACACAACTGTCTAATCTTTGTGTACAAAATAGACTTGCACCTAGCAAAGACAGAAAAGTTATGTTAAACCGTCTAACTAAAATTGATTTTACTATACCTAATCATATTGCTGTTATGCCAACTGAAAGATTAAAAGATTACTTTAAAAGTTTAATGCATCTATATGTAACTGACATCAAAAAAAATGCTGATCGATTTCATCCATTATTCATCGAATCAATTTGGCAAGAAACACTCTACGCAAATTATGACAGCCCAATTGAGCAACTAATTAAAGTAGAACTCTCAAATAAGTACTGGCAAAAAAGAATAGTCGAAAAATGGGCTTGATATTTTGTCGTTTCTTTTAATAATGCTGGCAAATATTCTCCAGTACAAGTGTGCGACGCAACTGCAGTTCAATAGCATTCCTGCAGTTGGTCACCAAAGAAAAAAATTAGCTTAGTTGAACGCTGCCACAAAAGTTTACCTGAATGCCCAACTCTGCTAAAGCAGCAGCTTTTATTCTGCAAGCTTTATGGGCTGTGGTTTCATCGGTTGCATAAACTACCTGTATATGATTGGCTTTGTGTTTGGCCATCATTTGATCTCGACTCACCCCTTTTACAACGCCATGCATAATGGGCCATTGAGGGGTGGTTTCTTGCCAGCGACGATTGGTTTCTTCTGTTGGTAAACTCACTACTTCACCCACCCCTAAATCGGCATGTAGCGTATTGCCAATTACATAAATTCTACTCCAAACAATATGTCCTGGCTTACTTACTCCTTTCAATGTACCACCACCTTTTGGAAAAAACATAGCAGGCTGTCTATCGCTTGCAGCACCCTTATAACCATCTATAAAATGGGCTGGTGGTGCAGCTCCAGAAATTAAAAACACCCATACAAAATCATCAACACCATTGCCCGTGTAATGTTGTCCCCAACGCAAATCATGCAAGGTATTTTCACCACTCATGCCTAATTGATTCCATAGTTCATAAGTAATTAAAGCATCTACACCTGCACATTCATCTACTTCATTAAAATGTGGCAAAGCCTTGCCAGCAAAGAGTTCTCTGCCATCTTTACTATAAGCAGGTGGACGATCAGTATTGTTTAATAAACCTTCTACCAAATCACTGGCTGCACAAATATCTTTTAGTCCTTGCTGATATTGTATGCCAATGGTTGCACAACCAAAATCATCGGCCATACGCAATGCTGCAATGTACATTTTGCATTGCTCTAAAGTTTGTTCTTTGGTGAGTTCTGTTGCATAATCGGTTCCCCAATTGAAAGTCATTCCTTTTTGTAACAACCAATCAAGAATTTGTTGAGCATCGACTTCCGTCACCTCTAACATAGCTGCATACAAAGCTGACTGACTTAATCTTTCTTTGAACAACCCAGTTGCACACAAGGTATCATCTGGAATAATGGCATTGTACATACCCATGCAACCTTCATCAAACACACCCATGATGGCTTTCTTTTTTCTGAATGCTTTTGCATAGTTTCTTCCAATGGTTTCTTCTGCTGTTGGAATTTTTACCAAGCTGAAAAATTTCGTATGGCTTTGATCATGTTTTATAGCACCCGTTTGCAACCACTCTTCTATTCCTTTTAGAAAAAAATCATCGTCAAAATTTTCACTCCAAATACTGCTGTAGTTTACTTGTGCTTTGGTGAGTGAACCATTTAAGTTGAGTAAGCCCACTAATCCTGGCCATTGACCACTCCAGTTTGCTACAGTTAAAATAGGGCCTTTGTGGGTGGTTAATCCTGCTAATACATGATGGCTGTATTGCCATAAACTTTCAGCTACAATTAATGGAGCATGTTCATCAATGGTTCTAAATACTTCCATACCCATTTTTTGCGAATCGATCAATCCATGTTTTTTTACTGGGTCGTAAGCATGGGCTCTTGTAATGGTATAACCAAACTGAGCAAATGCAGCTGCTAGTTTTTGTTCCATTTCTTCTTGTGCAGCCCAACAAGTGGTGTTGGCTGATAAACGTAAATCGCCTGAGGCAACTAAGATTATTTCTTTCATAACAATATGTTTTTTATTTACCACAAAGGCACTAAGGACACTAAGTTGCACAAGGTAGAACTTAGTGAATCTTTGCGTCTTTGTGTCTTTGTGGTTGTATGATTTTCGTAATAATTATTCCTGTTAAGAATATGGTTAAAGTTCCTATAACAATAATCATGTTCTTATGTAAGGATGATTTTAAGTAATTATAATCAGCTGGGATTTTATCAGAAAATGTTAGCCATAAAATAACAATCACACCAACAACAACTGCTATCAGTGCCTCAGGGCTTTTGGTTTGCTTGCTGATTAATCCTAATAAAAACAAGCCCAACATTCCGCCAGCAAAAATGCCACTTAGCTCCCACCAAATATCTAAGATGCTTTTAATGCCAATCATGGCCAATCCTGTACACAAACCAATTACACCAAAGGTTACTGTAGATATATATAAGATGCTAAACTCCTTTTTATCACTAGCTGTTTTATTAAAATAGCGTTTGTAAATATCTTTTGTAAATACGGTTGCACTTGCATTCATACCACTACTAATGGTGCTCATAGCAGCAGATAAAATAGCAGCTACAATTAACCCTAAAAACACAGTAGGCACTTTGTTTACCATAAAGTGTGGCATTACTTTATCGGCATAGTCTGCTGGTTTTAGTTGGTTGATATAAGTAGCAATTTCTGTCGCAGATACTTGTGTACCCAATTTTTCAATTGCTACAGATTGCTTTAAAGCGTTGGTTAATTCAGGATGTAAATTGTAATAAGAAAATAAAGCAGAGCCAATGATAAAAAACAATAAAGAAGCAGGCACATACATTACTACACAAAGCCATAAAGATTTTTTGGCTTGCTTTTCTGATGTTGCAGTGTGATAACGTTGAATATAATTTTGATCCATCCCAAAATTGTTGAGGTTGATAAAAAAACCATATAATAACACTACCCAAAAGCTACTTTCTGTAAACTTAAAAGCCGTACTGCCTAAGCTAAATTTGTTGTTGTCATTGGCTATTTCATAAACTTGTTTTGCTCCACCTGGAATTTCACGAACAATGAGAAATAGAATGAGTAATGCACCCAAGGTTTTGAGAATACCTTGAACCACTTCTGTCCAAATAACAGCTTCCATGCCACCCATTACAGTATAGAGAATAATACAAATGCCCATGACAATCATAATGCTACTCATAGAATAATTGGTTAGTACATTTAGGGTAAGTGCCATACCAAAAAAGATAGAACCCATTCGTGCAAATTGGGTAAGTAAAAAACAAACAACTGCATACGTTCTTGCCCATGCCCCAAAACGTTTTTCTAAATTGGTATAAGCTGAAACCTCACCAGTATTGCGATAGAATGCAACAAAATACTTCGAGGCAACCCAAGCTGCAAAAGGCATAGAAATACTGAATACAAAAGCATTCCAATTGCCGCCAAATGCTTTACCAGGAACTCCTAAAAAAGTGTTACTACTTAAAAATGTAGCATAAATAGATAAACCAATTGCCCAACCTGGAATAGAGCCAGAAGCTTTGGTAAACTGTTCTGCATTTTTATTCTTCTTAGAAAAATAAAAACCAATATATACCATTGCTACAAGATAAATAACGATGATGGCGATATCTAAAATTGGCAAATGGGTCATTGTTTAAAGTGGCAATCGTGAAGCATAAAGATGCCATAAAAGATTTTACTGAAACATAAGTTATCTTACTTTTTTGTGGTAATATTTTACTTTTGTAAGAAGAAACAAACTGTTGACACAATGAAATTTCATAAAAAAATTTAGCTAACAAAATGTATATTTATAAATAACTGTTTTGAAAATCTCTTTTTATATACCGCAACTTTCACTGCAACCATTTATTATTAATATAATGATTGGTGAGTTTAAAATTCCTGCAACCGAAGCTCCACCAATGGCTATTTTCCCAGCTGCACCACAGCAGTGTATTTATTTTTATCCAAGAGACCCAGTTAGAACTTGTAAACATGGAGATAATAATTTTAAAGAACTTGCCTCAAGTATTGTTGTAGCTGCACAAATAAATAGAATTAATATAAGCTTGGGTAACAACCATTTGATGATTTGTGTTTCTTTTCGTCCGGGAATGTTGAATAAATTATTGCAAACGCCTATCGTTTACATTAAAGACAACAGTTATGCTACTGAAGATTTTTTAGGCGGTGAAATAAGATTAATAAATGAACAATTATCGGCTACCACATCTCATGCAAAAATGGTTGCATTAATAGAAGCATTCTTTGTAGCAAAGTTTAAACAACAGTCGAATCAACTGCAACCTTTTGATTATGCTGTTGCAAAAATGTTACGAAGTGATGGTTTGATTAGTATTGATAAAGCTGCTGCTTTATCCTGCTTGAGTAACAGGCAGTTTGAAAGGCATTTTCATGAACGTATTGGATTTTCTCCAAAACTGTTTAACAGAATAATTCGGTTTTCAAAAGCATATCGATTAAAAGAAAGTAATCCAAATTTTACTTGGACGAATATTGCTTATGAAACTGGCTATTACGATCAAATGCATTTAATAAAAGATTTTAAAGAGTTTGCAGGAGTTACACCAACCCTACTTTCAGAGCAATTAAAAAATACTCCATTCAAATTACAAAAAGATATTCAATTATAGGTTTGTCGTTTTTTTACTATTTATCTATTTTCAGGCAAAATAGATTTGTAATTAAATAACTCCTTATTATGAATACAGATGTACAAAACTTATCAAATAGAAGAACTGCAATTGGGCAAATGCTGATGACCGTAGCAGGTATTGGACTAAGTACTTTACCTATTGTTGGAAATGCAAAAGATACTGGTGCAGCATTAATAAATATTGGAGACCCTTTACAACCCTTTTATATTCCACCAAGCAAACCATTAGAACCAGGCGAAGGTGGCTTAGACATAAGAACCATAATCAAAAGTTCACAAACTAATGGGCAATTTTCTTGTGTTGAATTTGCTGTTGCTGCAAAAAAAATGGGACCTGCACCACATTATCACAAGCAGTTGGATGAATTGATGTATGTATTAGAAGGAACAGCAAGTGTATTGGTTGAAGATACTTTATATGAAATACCTGCAGGTGGTTGGCATTTTAGACCAAGAAATCAGGTACATACTTTTTTCAATAATACGGGTAACACTTTTAGAGGAATTGATATGTATTTCAATCAAAATTTTGAAGATTATTTAGAAGAGTTGTTTCATAAAATATTACCTGAAATGCGTATAAAAAAATTAAATTCTAACAGTCCTGAAATTGCTAAACAAATGCAGGATTTGCATGAAAGATTTGCAATAGTGGGTTTTCCTGAAAAAAGAAAAGCCATTGTTGATAAATATGGTTTGTGGTAATACCACAAACCATATTTACTAGTTGATGAATATTGGGCTAATAGCTGAAGTGTGCGACGCCACTGAAGTTTAATAGTAGTACTACTGCTTAGTACATAAAATCTTATTGCTCTTCATTACTTGCTTTTGCAGTTTGCTGTATTCGACCTGGCCAAACACCATCAACAATTTCTTTCATTTCAATTTTTGAAGGATCGATAACTACATGTTTAATTCTTTCTCTACGCCATGTATATACAATATGTACTAAGCCATCTTTGGTTTGAATAATGGATGGATAAGAATATTGACTAACGGGTGAATCTTCTAATACTGCAACAGCGTACCATTTTTTACCATCGTTGCTAATGGCCACATTTAAAGGCGTTCGTGGGCCTTTACCCTTAACCCAAGTTTTTGATGGCATTGCATGATTATACACCAACATGTGCCTACCATCGGCCAATGTTACAGCATCTGTACCAGAATTATTGTTGGGCAAATTAGATGCCTTCATTTCACTCCATGTTTTGCCACCATCTTTACTAAAACTTTCGTTGAGCGTTGTGTTACGGCTTCTGCACAAAATTTGCAAACTTCCATCTTTGTGTTTTAAAATACTTGGCTGAATGGCTTGCATAATTGTACCATCATTGATTGGTGCAGTTTTGCTCCAAGTTTTACCAAAGTCTGTGGTAAATTCTATATGAGCTTTCCAGCCATTTTTTTCAGTACTGCTTGGGCAAAGCAAGACACCATTGATTAACTCTGGTTTATTCTTTATTGGACCTAAAAATCCATCAGGTAAAGACTCTCTTTTGCTCCATGTTTTGCCATTGTCTTTGCTACGAATTATGTAGCCCTTCCAACCTGCAACGTTGGGACCAATTTTATAGAACAACAATAATTCTCCATTTGGCACTTGAAACAAAACAGGATTGTAACAAGGATAACGGGTTGAATCGTTGACAATGCCATCAGCAACTTGTACAGGTTTAGTCCATTGATTGTTGACTAAATGAGATGTATAAATACAAACATCTTCGTTACCTTCTTTTGTTCCACCAAACCAAGCAGTAACTAAACCTTTTGGTGTTTCTACAATTGTTGCAGCATGGCTTTCTGGAAATGAACTTCTATTGAAAATAAATTCTTCACGAACAATACCTTTTTTGAAATTGAAGTTAGAAACAAAGGAATAATTTCCTGACGCAAGTTCGTAAACAGCATTTCTACCATCTATTTTTATAAACTTGATTCCTTCATTTAAAGAAGCCATTTTATTGCTTTCAAAAACTGATTTTTCAGATGAAGCAGGAATATAAATAACTGCTGAACCATTTGCAGGAATTGAAATATTCCAAGTAAACTGTTGTGTTGTTTTTTTCCAACTGCTTTTAATTGTGCCATATGAAGAATTATAAGAAGCATTTACAAAATTTAATCCATCAATATTTTCAGGCTTCATGATAATTTTTTTGAAAGCTACTTCTTGATGATCGGATTTTATGCCTGCAATATTTTCATGCAACCACACCAACAAATCGCCCAACAACATCACATGATTTTGTGAATTCATTTTTGGGTCAGCGGTATTGCCATTCCACAATTCCCAAATAGTTGTAGCTCCATTTTCTATCATATAACCCCAACTTGGATAAGATGTATTGCTTGCCAAAGTATAAGCAATATCGCTACGTTGAAACTGGGTTAATGTACGCATGAGCCATTGTGTACCTATAACACCAGTACTAGTGTGCATATGGTTGTCTATCTTAACCTTGTTGCAGATGCTGTTGAATACTGCTTCTTTATTGGCATCTTCAACCATTCCAAAAGCCAAAGGTAATAGGTTGGAAGTAATGCTATTGTTGGCATAATACTTTTTACTAGCATTATAAAACTTAGCGTTGAATACTTGTTTTATTTGATTTTGTAAAACACCATATTCATCAACTTCAAATGACTCTCCAACAATTTTTTGAAACTTTTGCATTAAGCCCAAGAAATAGTAATAGTAAGCAGATGCAATTAATTCTCCATCGGTTTTTAATAAACTATCTTTTGCATGAATGAGTTCTAAACTTTCTGGGGGCACACACCAATCGCCATATTTATCTTTTGCAATTAGGTTATTTTTCATGTACTTATTTTTCATATAGTACATCCACTTTTTCATGGAAGGATAATGCTTCACAATTGCTTGCCTATCGCCAAACTGATTGTACAACATATCTGAAACCATTAAATAAGTGCCAGGCCAAGTCATGTTGTCTGAATAATAATTCCAAAAGGCAGGAGCTACATCTGGAATTGCTCCATCATCTTTTTGAGCTTGCTGAATATCGTCTAACCATTTAGCGTATAGGTTTTGATTGGCAAACAAAAAGCTTTCGCCATAAGCACCTGTAGAACGATCGCCTAACCAAGGCTGACGTTCATTACGTTGTGGACAATCAACTGGCATACCTTTATAGTTGGTGGCGATTCCCCACCATGCATTTTTATAAATTTGATTGATTGTTTTATTAGAGGTATTCAATGAACTAGTGGTTTGTAAATTATCGTACACCAATTCTCCTTCAAAATTATTGAGTGTTAACACACCACTATAACCTGCAATTTCTACATACCGAAAACCATGATACACAAAAGAAGGTTTCCAACCTTTTGAATCAAGTGATGCATTTGAAAACGTATAACTATCGGTAACTTTTGCATCTCGTAAATTAGCTACATACAGTTCTCCATTTTTTTGAAGACTCTCTGCAAAACGCAATGTTATTTTAGTTCCAAAAGCCGCTTGTAAATTTTTTATTTTAACCCAACCAGAAAAATTTTGACCAAAATCAAGTATGTATTTATTACCTAACTTTTTAATAGAAACTGGCTGAATCGTTTGCATCACTTTCATTGGTTCGCTCATTTGAGCAACTACTTTTCCTGTTGGTGCTTCTACCAATTCTGGTTGTACCCAAGTTGCATCGTTATAACCAATATTACTCCAGCCTTTTAGTTCTTTTGCAGCATCATATTCCTCACCATCGTATTCATTATTGGTTCTTATAGGTCCATCAACATGTAGCTTCCAAGTTTCATCACTTACAATTGTTTTCTTTTCTCCATTGGTATATTCAATTTCTAATTGCAGCAGCATTTTAGGAAAACCAAACGTATTTATTTTAGGAGTTTTGTAGTTTTGACGCATGGTAAAAAAGCGACCATTACCTAATACTGTAGCAATTACATTATTACCAATTTTTAATTGTTGAGTTACGTCATGTGTATTGTATAAAACAGATTTTCTGTAATCAGTTGGTGCAGGTGCTAAAACTTGATTGCCTATTTTATTGCCATTCATGTATAATTCATATAGACCTAAACCTACAATATAAACAGTTGCTTTTTTAATAGTGTTATTGCTTTGAAATTGCTTTCTAAAATAACGAGCCGATAATCTTGAAAACTGTGTAATACTATCCCAACTAGAAGCTTTATCGTAGCCAATCCACTTACCTTTCCAATCTTCTTTGTTTAATAAACCAATACTAAAATTTGCAGAGCTACTCCATGCTGAAACACCTTTATTGGTAACTACTTTTACTTTCCAAAAACAATTGTCTCTACTTTGTAATGCTTTGCCAGCATAGGTTACATGTATCGACTGGTTAGATTGAACTTTTCCTGAATTCCATAAATCGCCATTATCTGTTGCTAATTTTTCTTTACTTGATGCAACAATAATTTGATACGATTCTTGTTGCACATTTCTTTGTGTAGCTGTTATTTGCCAACTGAATCTTGGTTGCGTAATATCAATTCCTAAAGGATTATTCAACATTTCGCAACTAAGGTTTTGCACTTGTATTTGTGCAAAAATGGATAGTGAATAGTGAAGGGTGAATAGTAAAAGGAATAGTTTCTTAACCATTTTAGTTTTTTTATTTTTTGTTACCAGCTTTTGGTAATTCTATTTAGCTTTCGTTGCAAGTTTATCCTGAGCTTATCGAAGGGCACTCTTGTACGTTCTGTTCTTTATTGAGCTTTTTTGAACCACATTTAACCACAAAGAACACAGAGTTTTACACAGAGAACACAAAGAGAACCTATATATTCTTTACACTTGAGGCTTCTTTTGATAAAAGCTCAATTGTATTCATCAGTACAAGTGTGCGACGCCACTACAGATGATAGTAGTAATACAGTTGACCACATTATCTTCTTATTCAACCATTTAGTCTAATAGTTTCTTTAATTGTTCAGCATCGGGTAAAATACCTTTGTACTTTTTCGGCAATTCTTTGCTCGTTTTATAAATAGCTACTCCCATTGCTTTATTAAAGTCTCTAAAGGCATATTCTACAATTTTATTGCTTTTACTTTTACATAAAATCACACCAATAGATGGATTTTCATGTGGTTGTTTTACAATGTCGTCTAATGCCGATAAATAAAAGTTTAGCTTACCTAAATACTCCGGTTTAAACTCACCACGTTTTAATTCAAAAGCAACAAGACATTGTAACTTTCTATTGTAAAAAAGCAGATCTACAAAAAACTCTTTCTGATCTATAACTAATCGGTATTGATTACCCATAAAAGCAAAGTCGGCACCAATAGATAAAATGAATTTTTTGATATTTCGAACGATTTCACTTTCTATTACTCTTTCATCTTCAATATCTATATCTTGTATGTTTAAGAAATCTAAAAGGTATTCGTCTTTAAACGTTTGTAATGCTTTTTCTCTCAACGTTTCGTTGGCAATTGTTGTAGAAAAGTTATTTTGAATTTTGCCTGCCTTCTTAAAATACCTAGCAGCAATTTTATTTTTGAGTACTTCTACACTCCAAAATTCTTTGGATGCTTGTGTAATGTAAAAAATACGTTCTTCGAATGTTTTGGTGTGTAATAAAATTTCGTAATGATGTGTAAAAGCAAGCGATAGAAAAGCAAGTTTAAATTGGTCCGTTAGTAACGGACTAATTGGCTGCAATTCTTTGTACGCCTGCTTCTTAGAATTATTTTTTAATGTGTTTATATATTTTGCATGTTGTTTTTTCAATTGGTCCGTTGGTAACGGACTAATTGAAAAATAAGGTTGCCAAGTTTCATAAAATGATCGCATTTTTTTTAAGCTTGTTGCACTAAAGCCTCTTAAACCGGGTAACTCATTTTGTAAATCTGTAGCTATTTGTGCTAACACTTTGGCTCCCCATTTTTCTTCTTCGGTTTTTATAGAAATTAATTCACCAACAGAGTAGTATAACAACAATAATTCTTTATTAACTAAAGAAGCTGCTTTGTAGCGACTTGCTAGAATAGCCGACTTCAATTGTAATATGGTTTGCTTGTGTTTTGGTAACATAACGGTTAAATTAAGGTTACATGTTTTTGTGATTTAAAATTAGTAATATGTATAATTTTTATTTCTTAATTAAGGATTAAAATCGAAATATAATATCATTTTCAAAGCTCTTTTTGGGTCTTTTTCATAATCGTAAAAAATATTTTTTTGTCCCATTGGTCCGGTTGTTTCATTGCGTTGAGTTTTACTGCCAATGCCGCTAATGCCTTGCATAAATGAAATATCACCACTTGGAAAAATGGGTTCATAATTATGCCATTGATCTGTTTTCCAGATTGGTGTAAATAGCCTGAAAAATAAATCTTCGGTATCTGTGTAAACTTTAAACGACTGTTGCTTTCCAATAAACTTACACCAATACATATTGGAATGATAGCCTTTAAATTCAGGATATTTCCAAGGAACTTCACCTGTTTCGGTGTTGTTGTATTCTTTATACCAAATGCCGAATTTGTTGCCTTTCATTCTATTTTTCCAAACCCTGTAAGGCCCATTACCCATCCATTCAACTGCTTTAATTTCACTTTCAGGGTAAGAGAAATTCACACCCACCATATTGGCAAAATAAGCTGCAGGGAAATAATGGATTTCCATTTTAAGTATGCCTTGAACATCGATTTTCCAAACTAAAGAACTGATTAAACTTTTCTTAGGAAAATAGCATACTACATTCACACTATCAGTTGATTTTTTGTACACAACTGAATCTGGCACTGCATTTCCTTCACACAAAACAGGTCCATTATTGAATGGAATAACTTGATTGTTCTTTTTTACATAAACTATTTTTCCGGTTGTATTGCTAAATGAATATTCTAGGTTACTTACTTGAATAATAAATGTAGAATCAATGGATTTTACATTGAATAATTCTGTATTAGTTTCTCTAACCAATTTAGGTGGAATAATTCGTCCATTGTATTTTGTAATCGGAAAACTCCAAGTGAAAATTTCTTTACCATCAACACCTTTAGCTGTTACATACAACACATCATAATCTTTCCAATCGGTTGGTAATTGCAATTGTAGAAAACCTTTTGCATAAGGCTTTATATCTGGAGCAATGATAGGTTTAGTAATATCATTTTTTTCATAGTGAAGCTTTTTTAATTGATAAGAAAAAGAACATTTATTGGTATTGGTAAAATGATATCGGTTTTCAATATTCAATCTTCCATCAAAATTTTTGGTAATTTCTTTTCTTTCAAAATAAATAGGGCTCCATATTTCTTTAATGGCATAAAAGCTTGCTTCTTTTTCATGATGAGGGCCAAGAATTCCATCGGCAGCTCGGTGTTTATCGGTATCTAAACTATCGTTCAAATCTTTACGAACAATGGCATTATCTGCAAAATCCCATAAGAAGCCTCCTGCACTTAAAGGATTGTGCCACATTTTTTCCCAATAATCTTCCAAGCCTGCACCATGACCACCATCAAACTGACCATGTAAAAATTCTGTCGGCATAACAATTTCACGGCCATTTTCATAATTACCAATGCCATAATTGTATTCTCTGTAATGCTGTGTTTCTATGCCATTAAAATTTTCCCAAGGATGTACAACTGGTCTATTTTGTAAATCGAAGTCTTCAAAATATTTATCTAGTTCAGTATTGTGTCCACCTTCATTTCCATTTGCCCAAAAAATAATAGAAGGATGATTGGCATCATGAACCAACATTTCCTTCAACAACTTTACACCTGTAGTATCATCATAATGTCCATGCCAACCAGCCAATTCATCCATTACAAATAAACCCAAAGAATCACATACATCTAAGAAATGAGCATCTGGTGGATAATGTGCTGAACGAACAGCATTCATGTTCATTTCCTTCATCAACAACACATCTTCAATGCTATTTTGCTTGCTTAATGTTCTACCAGTTTCAGGACGAAATGAATGACGATTCACCCCTTTCATTTTTATTTTAACACCATTTACATAAATCCCATCTCTATGTTTTAATTCAACCGTTCTGAAACCAAATTTCTGAGAGATAGTATGCACAGGTTTTCCATTTTTATAAATGGTGAAAACTGCTTTGTATAAGTTGGGAGATTCTGATGACCAAGGTTTAATGTTTTTCAAAGAATCATCAAAAGTTAAAATGTCTGTATAACCGAAATGAGTATATGCATTTCTTTCATACTTTTCTATTAATGAACCTTCTGAATTATAAATATAACAGCTTGAATTGTCAATTTCTCCTTTGTTTTTGTTTAGTAGCACTGAAAATTCAAACTTTCCATCAAGCTTAGCGTTAATGCTCAAATATTCAATATGAACCTTAGGCACCACTTCTAAAAAAACAGGTCTAAATATTCCACCAAAAATCCAGAAATCGCCTTTACGTTCTGCTTCATTTACACTTTCATTAGCAGAGTGTTTGGCAACTGTAACTTCCAATACATTCTTCTTACCAAACTTCAACAACTTCGTAATATCGTACTTAAAACTATAAAATGCTCCTTGATGAATTGGGCCTGCCACAACACCATTCACCTTTACTTCAGCGTCTGTCATTACACCTTCAAAAACAATATTCACTAACTTATCTTTCCATGTTGTTGGCACTTCAAATTCATGTTTATACAATCCTTGTTCTTTCCCTTTTACACTATCTTTTGCAAATCCATAATTGTATTTTCCAAAACCTTGTTGCTCCCAACAACTAGGCACAGCAATGGTTGTCCACTTTTTACTGTTCATACCATTTGTACAATAAAACTGCCATTGCACTGCATCTTCTGGACCTTTACTACTTAGATATTGTATGACAGTTTCTTGTGCAAGCAAGTGAACACTGAAAAGTGAACAATGAACAATAAAAAGAAAATATAAAAATCTTTTTTTCATTTTTTTATTTTATGTAACCGGCTTTTGAATATCTATTGAACATTCGTTGCAAGTTTATCCTGAGTTTAGCGAAGGAAACTCTTCAACGTTCGGTTCTTTATTGAGATTTCTTAAACCACCCCTAACCCCTCCAAAGGAGGGGAATAGCCACAAAGACACAACGACACAAAGTTTCACAAAGGAAATCTGTGACAATTCGTGTTAATCTGTGAGCAAAAATCCGTGACCTACAAAACCCCACTCAATTTTTCTAACTTCAAGCTTGACGCAACTCTTTTACCATTTACCCAAACACTCAATCCTTTTCCTTTTTTATATTTTGTACCTGTTTCATCCCAAATAATGGTGATTATTTTTCCATGATACAATACATTATCTAAACAAAACCATTTCCATTTATTGGCTGGCAATAAAGGATTTATTTCAATGATATTATCAGTTCTTGGTCTTAAACCTACCAAACCCGTAATAATTAAATCATTAAAAGTTGAGTGATTGTAATAACGGCTTCTTTCTTCATCGCCTTTTAACCAATAACCTGTTTTTTCATCTAGGTATTCACCAATATAAGGACGACCACGATAATACTGTGATTCTACATAGGTATTTAATAAAGAAAAATAATTGCTGTGTGTTACGATTTGCTGTTGGTAATTATTAAGCAAATTAGCCATTGCTGTTAACGTTTGTGCAGTTGCAAAAGGCCAAACAGCACCATCCCATTCACACTTGCAGCAACCATGTGTTCTAAATTGAGGGTGACTTCTATCGGCTGTTGTAATGCCAAAAGGAGCACAAAATGTTTTGGTATCGATTAAACTTTTCCAAGCAATATTGTAATTACTATCTGGCAAATTAAAATACCAAGGAATGAATCCAATTTCTTCTTTTACTTGAGCCAAAGTATCACCTTTTTCTTTTAATACTTGAAAGAACTCATGTTGTGTATTCCACAATTTGGTTTGTGTAAGTTGCTTAATACTATCGGCCTTTTGCTGATATATTGCAGCGGCCTCTTTTTTATTTGCCAATGAATGCATTGCAGACAAAGCTTTTGCATTGCCATACATATAACTGTTAATACTTGGTCGTGGATTTTTTTCTTTTCGTCCACCACTGATGGTTTCTTCCATAGCATCTTTTACATCAAACTGCCAATATAAACCTTGGTTATTTTTTTTCTCTAATTCCCATACTAAATAGTCAGTTTCTAAATCAGGCAATAAATTGAGTAAGGTTTGTTTGTCGTTGTTTACTTTATACCGATTGTATAAAGCATCAATATTCCAACTGCTGTAGAAACGCAGTTTTTTCATGGGTAATCCATTGTTACCTCTATACCAAATTCTGATATTATCATTTAAGTATTGCTGATTGTGCAGCCACCTTGCTTCATAAATGTGATGACCTAAACCACTGGCTATTAAATTGTATTTATCGGCATAAGAACGTTGCACTAAAAATTCGGTGAATACAAAACCTTGTTCTGTTTTTTTGATGTGTTTTCTAAGTGTCCACCAACGGTAATAAAATATCTCTTCAAAATTTTGTTGTGGACATTCAAACAAAGGAATGTTTTGTTGCATCCAAAACCAAGCACAATCGTTTGGAATAGCTTGTTTGATATTTTCATCTTCCATGTTATTGAAATAATCTACATAATGTTTAAATGAAGCATGTTTTAAAATGAAAGGCTTGTTTTGTGCTGAAGTTGATTTAACCACAAAGGCACAAAGAACACTAAGTAACACGAAGTATATTGGCGAATGTTTTTTCTTAATCATGTTCAATAATGTTATTTAGTACAAGTGTGCGACGCAACTGCAGCTTAATAGTAGTACTACAGCTAAGTACATAAAACTTATCTTATTTTGTTTTTACAGAATGAATATAATATACAGCATCTTTTGCAATTGCATTAGCATTGGGCAAATCATAGTCTTGATCAGTTGGTGTATCTGCATCTGGAAAACGACGTGTAATGCCTGTTCTAAACACCAATTTCTCTACACTTTCAACTGGTGCAAAACAAATATTATTAATTGGTTTAGCACCATTGATACTAACTGTATAAAATCTTGTAACTGTGTTTAATTCAATTTTAAACTCTATTATTTGATGAGCATTGTACCTACCCAAACTTTTGTTTCTATAACCTTGCTTGGTTAAAATATTACCCAAACTATCTAATATAATTCTGAGTGTTGTTGTACCTTTTGCATTCACCAATTCAATTTCTAATGTGCCAAAATTTTGTTGTGCAGGCGTAATAGAAAATTCAATTTGCTTTTGTGTAGCAGTTGGAAAAACACGTTCTGCTTTTGCATAATCAAATACATCGGCATCATGCAAAGCCAATACTTTGTTTCCATTGATGGTTTCAATTTGGGTTCTGCATAGAATGGGAGAAAACAAATTCCATTCGTTTAATTCAACATCATTTTTCATAGATGCAAATACATCGTTTACTTCAGTTGTAACCTTATCTTTTACAGGAACAGGAATTTTACTAACCCACATATCTTCTTTGTTCATGCTGTATGTAACCCACATATTGCCATCTTTGGGTTTGCCATCTATTTCTTGAATGCCACGAACATATTGTGGTCCATAACTTTTATATGCACCACCATAACGCATAGAACTGATTTCTCCATTTACCAATAACAAGTTATTGTAGTTCAAACCATCGTTACTTACACTTACAGCCAAAGGCCAACGAAACTCAGATGGATTATAAACAGTAGCATATTTACCATCGCTGGTTTGTTGTCCCCAAATTTTTGCATTGGCATTTACAAAGCCTGGTGCTCTTGTTGGATTGTACTGCCAGGTTTTTCCTTCATCTTTACTTATACTTGTAAGTGCATACTTCCATAAACCCACTACATTGCCATTAGTTAAATGATAATAATTAAAAGCTTTAAAATCTTTCTTTAATGGAATTAAAGGATCGTTTCTATCAGCTTCTTCAACCATTTGTTGCATAAGCAAAGGCGTTGCCAATAATTCTTCACATGCTTTTATGAAACCTTTATCAGTTGAGGATTTGTAGAAAGGATAACTGGTATTTTTTTCGTTGAAAGAATGATTGTAGCGTAAAAAACAAATATCGCCAAAACTTCCGTCTTTCTTAATTTCTCTGATCACTCTACCAATTCCATTACCATCGTTAGGATCATCTTTTTTGCCCAATACAATACCGTAATAACCAAGAGCAAATAATCTATTTGAAGTTGAGGTATAAAAGCCAATGCGTTGATGCATAACTGCAAAACTGTTGTTGGCAGTATCTTTCTTGCCTTCTTTTACAAAACCATTTGGCACTTGATACACAGGAAAAATTTCTATAGGATAAGACCAATTATAACCATTGTTAGACGTTTGTAACAAGGTTCTTCCTGCTCCTTGATGTTCACCAATTGAATTACTCAAATACTCTAGGTAAAATGTATTGTTCCAGTAAGACAACATGGGGGCATGATTATATGTCCATGACGTAACCCCTTTATCGAATCTATTGGCTCTAATAGTTTGTATATTATGTACACCTATAGCAGCAGTTAATTGTCCATGATGATAATCAACATTGCTTAATGTTTTACCGATGTATTTTACTGTGTCTTGTGCTTTTAAAAAAGCAAAAGGCAAAAGGCAAAAAATAAAAGGTATTGATACGATTCTCTTGAACATGTTTGTTTGATAATTTTGTTCTTAATAAACCGCTGACGAGACTTAAAGCCTTCGTCAGGGTTTCAATAAGCCTTTTAATACTTTTTTGTTTGTCATAAAAATTGTTCCATGCTTATGCCCTTCAGGTACACTAATTAAACTATCGGCATTTACAAAGGTTTTAAAGTCTTTGGTAAACGATGCTCCGTATTGTTTCTTTTGATATACATCATAATAAATTAACCAACCATCTTTTACTTTAACCACAGCAGGACCTTCAGTAAATTTTTCTGTAAATGGAGCAGATACGTTTGCATAATTTGCTATAGCAGTATTTGCAAAAGCTACTTTTATATTTCTTTCAGGTCTTGTATTGTCTTTTAACACCAATACGTAATCTTCTTTTTTTCGTTTTACAATTACAGCATCAATTACACTAAACTTTGGGTCGAGGAATAATTGAGTTGGTGAAAAGGTTTTAAAATCTTTTGTAGTAGTATAATACAAGCGATGGTTATTGTCAACTGCTTCAACACCTTTTTCAAATTTATCTGGTACACAGCTTGCCCAAACAATAATAAACTGCTTTGCTTCATCGTCATAAAACAACTCAGGAGCCCAAACATTCACCACTGTTTTTTCATGTTGCATTACAGGAATATATTGTTGTTCACTCCAATGAATTAAATCTGTAGAACTAGCATAACCAAAACCATTGCCACCCTTCCACTCTGTTGTCCAAACCAAATGAAATGTTCCATCAGGTGCTTGTAAACATGAAGGATCTCTCATGATTTTTTGAGCCCCAATCAATGGCTTTAATAATACTGTATCTATGCGTTTCCAATGGTAACCATCTTTGCTGTACAACATTCGTAAACCTTCGTTTGCTGGTTCTTTGAAAGAAGTAAACAAATACACTTTATTGTTGCACGAAACAAGAATAATCATTGCAAGCAGATAAGCTAATATTTTATGTTTAGCAATCATTATAACACAAAGAATTATAAAACCTTCAAAATCAACCCGACTTCGACCAGCTCAGTCTGACATATAATAGCTACAATCAGTAATTTCAAATCACAAATTCTTAATCACCAAAACCCAATCATTTCCTTCTTTTTCTTCACCAGGTGCATCAAATACTTTCACACCATTTGCTGTAAAATTTTCTATTGCAATGTATTGACCATTTTTAGGATTATACCATGCAGATTTTACTTTTTTACCTGCATATCTTGCAAGATTCAACTCTATATTTCTTCCAGTAAAAGTGTACACATAAATAGCTCCTTTCACTTGCAAAGCAGCTAGGTAATGATAGCGTTCACCTTGATTTACAATTAAATCTTGTGCTGGCTTTCTATTCAAGAAATTACTGCTTATCATTAATTTTTTAACGTACTGCATTTGTGCAGCCCCTTCAGCATTCATCTCTTCTTTCCATGTTTTTACGGGACCAAAACTTACTTCTTTATTCCAAGTTGTTTTAAACTGCATCACACTATTTTCGCCATACGTAAAACCTGCTCCACCTGCAAAAACACTCCAATAAGCATAACGCCTTACGTCAGCAGCCATCCATCTTTCAGCTAAAGAATCATGCAATCCATGTGGAATATTTTCATACGATGGTTCACCATCCATTGTTGGCTTCATGGGCTGCAATGCAAAATCATTTACTACATATTTCCAATTATCTTCACCCATTCTTGGTTCAACAGTATCTTGAGCATAATTTTTATGACCACTTTGAAACATGTTAAAGTCTAACCACTCTTCTTTGTGAAACCATGTTGAAGATGTAGATCTTCCTCTTGGATGAAAAGTAATTAAATGTCTGCCATCTTTTTCTTTCAACGTTTTTCCAATGATTTTCCAAACATTCTCTCCATCGTTTCCTCTAATATCACCACCACTCAACCAAATAATATTGTTGTATTTTTTGTATCTCTTGGCTAAAAAACTAGCATACTGTTCTGCCTGCTGTTCACTTACTTTACCACTTTTTACATTGCCACCCCAAACAGGCACCAAAGCCATATATATATTGCGTTTGGCAGCCTCTTTAATTGCAAAATCTACAATATCCCAATACGTTTTTATTGTATTGGGTTTACTTACATTCTTATTTATTAATGCTGAATCACCATAAGCATTGGTTACTGTTAACTCATGTAATAACATTGCTTGAATAACATTGAAGCCTTGCTTTTTTCTGATGGTTAAATACTCAATAATTTCTTCTTTGGTGCAATTTTTAAACAGCAACCAACCTGTATCGCCCAACCAAAAAAAGGGTTTCCCATCGGCTGTTGCAAAGCTTCTTTTATCGTCTGCAATTTTAAGTAATTGCATTTGTGCATTGCAATGAACAGCGAACAATGAACAATGGATAATCAATAATGAAATGAATAACTTCTTCAACATTTTATCTTTTTATTTTTATGTAACCAGCTTATGTACTACTGTGTAACTTTCGTTGCGTCGCACACTTGTACGTTCGGTTCTTTAATCAACTTTTATTGAAGCGTATTTTTTGAACCACAAAGACCCTAAGAACACAAAGTTTCACAAAGATTTTTTTTGTTTACTCTGAGTCCTTTTACGAGCAAAAAACTACTTACTCAACCAAACAATATTTGCTCTTGCAGGTACATTTAATTTCACTTGTTTACCTGCGTCAACAATTGTTTCTTCTTGCAATAGTTTTCCGTCTTTGCTGCTTAAATATTTCACTTTAAAACTTCCTTTCATTTCAGATAAATCAAGCGTTACAAGAGTTGAACTATCTGCATAAGCAATAATATTTTTATCATTACTCAATACGTAAGTACCTATTGCTTTTGCAGGTTTTGCAGTAGCAACAGTAGCCAAAAAGCTTTTATCTGTTTCAGCAGAAATAGTGGGTAGAGAACCGCCAGCTATTAACACAGCCCAAGCATAAGCATCCCAACTATCACCACTATAAATAACAGCCTTATTTGGATACTTTATTCTGTACTCAATTACAGCTCTGTACACTTGTTCAAAACTTGTTTTCTTGGGCTTTAACAATCTTGCATGTTGACGAGGAGCAAGGTTTTGTCCACCTTTGGGTTCATATGTTGTACCATCTGCTTGATAATGCCAATAACGTATATCAATTACATCAATCAATTTATTGTAAACTGGGTTTTGTAAGATAGCATCTTGTACATCTTTGGTTGTGCTTAATCCAATTATTTGTGATTTGCCCGTTTCCTTTTCCCATTCTTGAATTACATCTAACCAAAATTGAACAAAATGTAATGGACCAGTAAATTCTTCCCCTATCAATTGAATCACTCCATTGTTGTCTTTAAAATTATTCAAGCATTGACGAATGTATTTTCTGTGTAACTCTTTACGAACAGGATTGCTAATATCATAAAACTGTTCTGCCATGAATATTCTTTTATCACCAGCATAAGGCACAGGTTCAGGAAAGCCAGTATTATTGATGTTATTAGCTGTACGCCAAGGAAAATCTGCATAATGAGCACCAGCTTCAATGATATTGTGTTGAAAATAGTGTTGATGTACTAGCAACAAACCTTTTTCATCTGCCAAGTTTGCAAATTGTTTTAGTCTGTTCCAATACCAAGTATTGTATTTGGTTAAATCATATTTACTCAGGCCATCCCATGCCGTTCCTTTACCACTTCTAGCAAAAGGCAATTCATAAAATGGAGGCCACACTTCACCATCCATTCTTCTAATACGTTCATGATCATCTCTTCTTCTGTCGTACCATAAACCATAGTTCTGCTCTAAGCCAATGATATTGCGTTGTTGCATAATAGTGGTTACTTCATCTAAATTATCTGTTAATCCATGACCAACTCTTCCAGGTACAAATCTTGTAATGGCTAGTTGAGCTTTTTTAATATCACTATCTTTTACCCCACCACTCCACCATGGCACACCTTGCCTTCTTCCAATAAGCATTTGATTACCACGAACCAACACACCATTTTTAATTGCAGCCTCCCTACCCTCCAAAGGAGGGTTTTTAGCTGCTAATTTTTGAGACCATTCTTTATATTGAATATCGCTTAACAATAAATTATTGGTAAAATCAGTGGGTATTGCAATCCCTCCTTTGGAGGGACTAGGGAGGCTAATCCATTCTTTCAATTGCATTCTTGGCTTGGTAGCTTCTTTAGTAAGTTGTGTAGCAACTTCAATTGTTGGACTGCTACTTGCTTCTGTAGGAACAGCCAATATTTGAGCTTGGGCATCTATATTTTTATTCAGTCTTTCTTTGAGTTGTGTATAAAACAAACTTCTAGGATTCATGGCATCGTTACTACTCCACCAACTTCCATTACCAGCAAACTGAGCCCAACTGCCAAAGCTCCAATTTTGTGCTGTAGGTGGTTGATAACAATCTACTCTTGCTGCTGTACAATTCCACAATAAACTATTAGCAGCACACCAACCTGCTCCTTGAGCATCTTGTCCTCTATTTCCAAATCTGATTGCATTGCCATCAACATTCACAACATCAAACAAAACTCCGCTACTCCAACTATCAATAGCACCACTAAAACTATAAGGTAAAATAGATTCACACTGAACAAAAGCATTCGGGCCAGCGGCACAGTAACCTGTTGCAAAATCATGATAACCGTTTTCAGCATAACAACGTTGAAACAAGGTTTGCTGACCAGCAGTAAAAAAAGTGTAACGTCTTTGTCCACCAATTTCTGAAATGGGTTGTGTAGATATACAATCTTCAACAGTAACTCTTTTAACAGATCCATCAATATACACTGCACTGCCAACAAAATGTTGAAAGCTCAATTGTCTTGCCCAAACATCTGCTGCATTTTCAATAGTAATTGCCATCCAACGATGATCTTCATCTTTAGGATTGTTTTTATCAAAAGAGCTTTTCAGCAACATATTTTCAATACCAATGTTTTCAATTCTATCCATCCATTGATAGATTGAAACAAATCCACCACCAAACTTAGCATCCAAAGATGTGGTTAGAGGAGCATCAATTTTAACTGTAAGTCCACTTACGTCAGCAATAATTCTATCAAAAAAAATATCTTGTTCTCCAGGCTTCCAACCTAACGATGTAATACCTCCACCAAAATGATTTGTACCTAATTCACTAATCCATTCTTTAGTACTTTGTCTATGAATAATTATTTTATCTCCAACCTTTAATTTACTTGCATCTTTAACAGAAAACTGCATTGCATTTACAGGAACATATACATCTGTAATCTTTATTTCCTCAGATTTTTGTTGATTGCTTTTTCCATGAATACGAATCAGCGTTTGCCTGTCTGTACCAGCACCTAACAAAGTAGTTTCGTTAATACCGCTACCTCTTAACACAATGCCATTTGCAGTAATTTTCAATTGTCCGAATACTTCATACATCCCTTTTTGCAACAACACTGTTCCTCTAAAGCCATTGGCATCAATTGGTAATGCAGCAACATAGTTGATTGCTGATTGAATTTGTTTGGTAGCATCTCCTTTTATTAGAGGCACAACAATTTTAATGTCAACATTTGGAATGGGTTGTTCTGATGCTTTGTAACCACAATAAGAAAAGTCTGGAATTCTGTTGCCTAAAGAATCATTAGTATAGCTAAGCTTTCCCTTGATAAATTCAAGAGGAGGAATTGGTTTCGGTGGCTTCTGTGCTTGTATTGAACAGAATATAAAAGAGAAACAAAAAAATAAAAGCTGATATATTGTTCTCTTAGTCATTACTACATTTTATTTAATACTAGCTAAAGTTATATATTTTGACTTTTATGTTACAAGCTTTAGTAATTCTATTGAGCAGCCGTTGCGTCGCACACTTCAAGGTTCTGTACTTTACTGAACTTTTTTTTAACCACAAAGACACGAAGATCACAAAGTTTCACGAAGATTTTTTTTGTGAATAAAGCATCTTCTATTAAAACTATATTCAATAAAAAAACCTACCATTCCTCTTCAAAGAAGAGGAATGGTAGGTGAAAACTATTTTTTAATAGCAGCAGTTGGCACTACATTTTTAATATCAACCACACTATTCAAATAAACTTCAATATTGCTATAACCACTTTTGGTAATTTTTACAGCATCACTTGCGTCTTTTGGATTTAAATTATGTGCAAGTTCCCATGCGTCAGGGATTCCATCATTGTCTGCATCTTTGTATGGTGTTCCTTTATACTCAGGATAACCACCAACCTGAATAGGATCGGTAATAATGCCTTGTTTATAAGAATCAATTGGCAAACGACGATGTTTAAACTGTGTTGCTGGCAAAGGAACATTTGGATCAAAATCTATTTTACCAGTAGTTACCTGCTTTACAATTCTTGCATCGACAGCATCACGTTTTGGCAAAGTAGCACCAGCATTTGCTAAAACAAAATCCTTTGCTTGACGCGTTGGAACTAATGTAAAGGCTGGCATTGGTAAAGGCTTATTCCATTTCATTGCATCTTTATATTCGCCAGCATCTGGTAATTCTTCTATTTGTACACCGCCATCCCAATTGTCTTTTGTTACACGGGCATTACCTTCAACAATATTCCCATTTACATAAGCCCTGCCATACACTTTATAAGGTAATTTGCTTCTTCCACTTTCCGGTTTAAGAATACGGTGAGAGATGGGTTTATCTTGTCCAGGTGTTGACGGACCTGGTTTATAATAATTGTTGATGATGTTGTACATGGCTGTATAATCTCCACCATCAGTAGAACGATGCACCCAGTTAAATACCACATTGTTGGCAAAATTAAAAATGCCATTCCACCCGATAGATGGGTTACGTCCTGCATTATCGGCCCAAATGCTTCTGATGAAAGCACAATTTTCACCACCTAATGTGCTGCCAAAAGCATGATTCCATGTATCTAAACTTTCAGAAAAAATAGAGTTTTGAATAGTGATATTTACTGTACCTAATTTTAGTTCACCATTTTTCATTGGCGTGCTATCGTTATACATGTGGCGATACATACTCATATTTTCATCTAATCCCCAACTTGCCGAAACGTGGTCTATCATTATATTTCCAACAGGATTGCCACCAATGGCATCATCTCTGCGACCAACATTGGTTTCTCCACGACGAAAACGCATGTAACGAATAATTACATCATGTGTATTTATCCATACACTTTCTCCTGCTACACATACACCATCACCAGGAGCTGTTTGCCCTGCAATAGTTATATAAGGAGCTCGTATAATTAATGGAGAAGTAATTCTTATAATTCCAGCAACATTAAACACCACAATTCTTGCACCACCTTGCTCACAAGCCCAACGTAAACTGCCTGATCCATTGTCGTTTAAATTGGTAACTACAAGAACTTTACCACCACGACCACCATTGCTAAATTTTCCACCACCTTCAGCACCTGGAAAAGCAGGAATATCGGCCTGTGGCAAATCGTAAGGACGAGCAGCCCAAGGAATATATGGACGACCATGTTTTGCTTCTTCTTTTATAATTGGCAAAGCCAACCACCATGCAGAATCTGAATGTGCAGTTGCTGCTTTCATTAAAGAATCACTCCACTTTTGAACATCAGGAGGAATGGTTGGATACTGAGCTTTTGCCAAAAAAACACTTACTGTGCAGGCGAAAAGAAAAAATGATTTTTTCATTGAAACGATTGTTACTTACTGTGAAATTAAAAGAGAGAAAGTATAATCACTTTCTCTCTTTTATGAATGGTGACAGAATACTTAAACTAATCTGTTAAAGAACTTAGAATTATTTTTCAATTTTTAGATCTACATTAATATAGGTTGTTTTATCGGCTGTGGATCCATTTGTAAAGTTCACAATCATAACACCATTTTTACCTGTAGTTGTTCGGAAGTAAAGTATATTAGCAGGTGATGAGGCAGATAAGCCAACTGCTTTATTAGAAGTACCTGATGCCAACTGTGCATTACATAAAGTTCTGATTGCACCTGCATTAAGAATATTAGGGAATGTAGTACTTGGGGCAGCCGTAGCTCTTTTTAAAATCGTTGCTTTTTGAGTCCAAGATGTAATATCATATGGTGTAAATCCATTTGTTGCAGTTAGTGCATATATTGTATGGCCATTTACTACAGTTCCTGTTCTTGCTGTATCATAGAAATATGCAAAATCTATTGTAGAAGAAACAGCTGCTCCTTCGTTATAACTATAAGTTTTACCATCATCTGTTACAGATATGTAGCACTTATTACTTTTTCCCGTAGTATCAGGAGCATACAAAAATCGGTTTGTATAATAATTATAATCATTTATTGTTGTTATAATTACATCTTTATGTCCAATATATGTTCCAGTTGAAGTATGAGCTACAATTCGATAAATAAACGGTCCATTAGTACTATCAGCTCTAAGTGCAAATAATGTAGAATAACTTCTTTTAGATACAGCATTTTTTATTGTATCTCTTCTCACAAAAGCTGTTTGGTTTACAGGATTTTTCTGTAAACCAACAAAACCCATATCCTCATTTGTTGTAATAGTAAAGTCGAAGAAAATACTGTCGTTTGGATTAACAGTAATATCTCCAGTGATGTATTTTTTTAATGTACTGCCTCTAAGTTCTACTGTAGCATTATTTCCATCAATCGGCTCTACCCCTTTTTTACATGCTGCAAAAAAAATAGTGACCGTAAGGAACATTATTAGTGATTTTAGTTTCATATATAAATGTATTTATAAGGTTATTCAAATGGATTAAATGTTCCGCCTGCCCAACCAATTGTTTGTTGCATTACAGGAATTTGCATAAAAATGTTTGGTAATGGATATGCATAATATCTATCTGGTAATTGAATTACATTTGAACCTTCTAAAGACGATGTTGAAACAGGCACATTAAACATTCTTGTATAAGTTGACAGATTGTTTAGATTTGCAGTATCTCTTGGTTTTACACCAAATGCATCTGGCTTATCTAAGAATATATCTGTTGGCAATGCACCTGTTCTTGTTGTACCAGCATAATAGGGTGCTTTCGGAGAAATTTTATAGGCTAATCTTGGTGTAATAAGAGCTAAATTCCTCGTTCTTCTTAAATCGAAATTTCTCATGCCTTCTAAAGCAAACTCAACTTGACGTTCTCTAAGTAAAAGTGTTCTCATGGTTGGTGCATCAGTAGCAATTGCTAAACCAAAATCCTGAGTACCTGCAATAATTCCTGCCCTTTGTCTTACAGCTCTAACCAATGTTTTTGCTTCGATTAAATTACCAATTTCATTTGCACATTCTGCCAAATTGAGTATTACTTCTGCAAAACGCATTTCAATCCAATCCATACCATTACCACCCCCACTGTTTGAGTTATACACAGATTGCTCAGGCGTTAAGGATGGGTTACAAAATCTACGACAATAAAAACCCGTTACAATAGAACCCGATGTTTCGTCTAAAACACCATTGTAACACCATTGTTTACGGGTAGATTTACCGCTTAAAGCCCAAGTTACCCCGTTATAAGCAATTGTAGCATCAAAACGGGGATCTCTATCTATCCAAAACTGTGTTGCGTTATAACCTGAGGTAGCATCGGTAATTGGTAATCCATTTCGCATGGTATATGCCTGAACTAAATTCCAAGTTGGCTGATAAGAACCACTACCAGCTGTTGACTCAGAAAATGGACGTGCAACATTTTCGATATTATGACCTAAGTCTCGAGTCGCTGTATATTTTCTAACCAATAGTATCTCTCTATGGTCTTCTGTTAAAAAGATATTATTATATCCAGCTAACAGTTGGTAACCATGTGCTACACAAGTGTCATAAGCTTCTTTATTGGCAGCATAAGCAGCTTGCCAACGTGTAACATCGTTATTGATATTAAACTGAGGGCTTGCCCAATACAACAATACTTTTCCTTTTACTGCACGTGCAGCAGCAGTTGTAATACGCCCAAGATCACTACCTATCCAGGTTTTAGGTAAGAACAAAGCAGCTGAATCTAAATCTTTTACAATTGCAGCTACACATTCACTTGTTTTAGCTCTTGGAGCTTGCAAATCAGCATCACCTAGTTGTTGAGCTTTTAAAATTAACGGCACACCACCGTATAATCTAATTAATCGGAAATAGGTATAGGCACGAAGGAAAAAAAACTGTCCTTTTAATACATTTTTTTCTGCATCAGTTAAAGAATTACTGCCATTAATATTTTCGATAGCAACATTACATCTTCTTATATCAGAGTATCGGTTTGCAGTAATGCTGTTTGATGTACCAATATCAGTAACTGAATTTTCTACTAATTGACCATAAAGAAAAGTAGTATTAACATTATTTAATTCATCTGATGTATTGTGAATGCCGCCTAATGTTGGCCATTGTGGCATTACCAATGCATAGGTGCGATTAAGAAACAAGTCTATTGCTCCTTTATCAGCCCATAACTGCGTATCCTCGATTCCTGAGGGGTCTTCTACTTCAAAAAAATCTTTTTTACAAGAACCTAAGAATGAAGAGAGGCAAATAGTGAATGCCAATAGTTTTATGGTATTACATTTTTTATATAGCATAATTCGTTATTTTAAAGTTGTTTATAAACTAGCATTTACACCTACTGAAATAGTTCTAAGAATTGGATAATTTGCAAAGTTGCCGGTATAAGGGTCTTTATATTTTAGAGGATTAATGATTGTCCATAAGTTGGTTCCGCTAATCATTAAACGTAAACTTGGCAACTTATACTTATCACTTAATTTTTTAGGTAAACTATATGATAGTACAGCATTGTTTATACGGCACATGGTTGCATCAACAGCCCAAAATGTAGAGTTCGATGTAAATAATGGGGCATCGACCCTTGGGAATTTTGCATTTGGGTTTTCTGGACTCCAAGAATCAGCCCAATACGCTGGTGCATTTTGAGTTGTAGTTGGTGCTTTTCTTGCTTCACTATCGTAGAATGTTTTACCTCCAAGTCTTAAGTTTATATTGGTTTGTAGTTTAAATTCTTTGTAAGTAACACCAAGGGTAATTCCAAATCCAACTACAGAAGTCGTTCTGTCGAACATTAAGGTTACATCTCTATCATCAATTTTACCATCACCATTTATATCCTGGTAATTCATAAAGCCCACCTGAGGCTTTTGGTTATTAATTGTAAAGTTTGGATTTTTAGCAAGTATTGCATCTAACTCGGCTTGAGATCTGATAATATCAGTAGCTATATAACCATAATTGTTGCCATTGTAACGACGAGGGTCCTTACCAATTACATTACTTAAACCATCTTGACCATACATACCAAAATTAACTGGTGAATATAATTGATTTAATAGTTCACTATTGGCAATGGTAAAGTTCATATCTACATTAAAGCCCCAGTTTCTGTTAAAATTGCCACGGTATCCAATTGCAAACTCAGAGCCCCAAGAAATGGATTCACCGTAGTTTACAATATTGGCTTGCAAACCCGATGTTATTGGCAAATCATTAGCAGCTAACGCATTAAAAACATCGTAATTATATCTGTGATAAAAATCAGCAGAAATAGTTAATTTATTTTTTAATAAGCTTGCATCGAAACCTATATTAAGCGTTCTTGCTTTTTCCCAAGTAGCATCAGGATTGGGTGCAATATTGGGGTCTAATCCATTGGTCATTGAGTTGCCAAATAAATAACCAGTCGTTTGCGTGAAACGTGTTACATAGGTTTTATTTGCTACTCTATCTTCCCCAACCAAACCATAAGTTGCCCTGATTTTTAAGGTATTTACAAAACCTACATTGTTTTTAAAAAAGTTTTCATCGCTAATTTTCCAACCTAAACCTACTGTTGGAAAAAAGCCCCAACGAGATTCTGGTTTAAAGTTAATTGAGGCGTCGGCTCTTCCAATAAATTCTAAGAAATACTTATTTTTAAAAGAGTAATCAAACCTGCTAATATATGATCGTTTTGCATTTTGTATTGATTGCGGGTTTCTAAAAACATCTGTAATACTTGCTATACCAGATAAATCATTGCTAAATGCCCAAAATTGATCGACTCCATTCACCAGCTGCGTAAACTTAGTAATAAAAGTATTTCTACCCTCCGCTTCTCCAACGTCTGTACCTACCATGCCTGAAAAGTCATGATTCTTAATTTTTTTGTTATAACTCAATGTAGCTATTAACTGATAGTTTGAACCAGTAGTATTACCCTCAGAAATTCTGTTATTATTTTGTACAACTGTAAAAGGAGTAGTATTTAACTGATTAGAGTAAAGTAAACTGTTTTGACCATCTCTTATAAAATTACCTACGGTATAAGTGGGATAATATTGTTTGGCAAAATCATTTCTATTGTTTTGACCAAATTGTACCTTTGCTGTTAAACCAGGTACAAAGCTGGGCTTATACTCAAATGAAGCATTAAAGCTTAACCCCTGAGATGTATTTCTTTCATAATTACCAGAATTTAATACCCCCAACATACTCCAGTTACCAGGAGGATTAGGGCCATTCCAAAGCGTTGGAATACCGTTTATTTCCAGTGGCACCCATTTAGGAGTAAGATATAAAGCCCTGATATTTAAATCATCCGTTTCTCCATTAGATGCTCTTAGTGTATTTCTTTGTTCTTTATTATAATCGGTTGAAAAATTTAAATTGGCAGTTAAACCATCTGCAATTTTAGCTGTAACCGAACCACGAATACTGTATTTATTAACATCATTAACTCCATAATTGCCTTGCTCGTTATAATAACTTCCTCCCATAAAAAAAGTTATTCTATCCGATCCTCCAGATACGTTCAATGTATGACGATTTACTTTACCTGCTCTCCACAATTGATCGAACCAGTTTTGATTGGGCATTGCAGCTAAACGATCTAAATCGGCTGCAGAAAACCGCTGATTAAGAGGACTATTGTTTAGTTCATATCCTCTATTTAATAACTGAGCATGTTCTAATGCACTGAGTGTAGATGTTTTGGTGGCCTCTGTAGAAGTACCAAAATAGCCACTATAAGAAAATTTTGGCTTACCTACTTTACCTTTTTTAGTTGTAATTAAAATTACCCCTTTTGCACCTGCTGCACCATAGATTGCTGCAGAAGCATCTTTAAGGAATGTAATATCTTCAATTTGACTGGCATCCAAATTTTCAAAAAAATCTGGATTACCAGATTGTGCCCAAGGAGTTGGATTAACAATTATACCATCAATTACATAAAGAGGCTGGCTGGTAGTGCCAGATGCCCCTAAAGTAGTAGAATTACGGATATTAATATCAGTTGTAGAACCAGGCTTACCAGAAGAATAACTAACATTTACACCTGGCACTTTATTAATAAGTGCTGAACCTAAATTTGCAACAGGTAAATCTTCTATTTCAGCAGCCTTTACAGTAGATACAGCCCCTTGAACATTTAAACGCTTCTTAGTGCCATAACCAACCACAACAACATCATCTAACTGATTGTTAGTTTCAGTTAATACAATTTCAAAAAAAGTTTTTGTACCCACTTTTGTTTCATAAACACCATAACCAACATAGGTTACAGAAATTACTGATTCGGTTGAAGGTACTTTAAGTATAAAACTTCCATCATCTCCAGTTGCAGCAGCTTGTGTGGAATTTTTAACTTTAACTGATACCCCAGCTAGCGGTTTGTTTGTTTTGGAATCGGTTATTCTACCTCTAACAGTAATGCCTTGGGCAAATACTGTAAGTGTACTTCCCATAAAAAGAAGCAGTAATAGAAGAAGCGGCAGTCGTTTTGCGTTCATATGGCTTTTGGTTTAAAAAAGGGTAATAAAATTTTTCAGACCTTAAGTCTGTTATCTAAAATATTTTACTTAATTATTTATTTTTTGTTGTTTGGCTTCTTTAACTCGGTTTGCCCAATCTTTACTTTCCTTATTCATATCATAACCTTCGGCAGATAAGTAATTGTTGATTTTTCCTTTGTATTTACCAAACCAGGCATGTTTTTTTTCCGATGATTCAGCATCCATCGCAAACTCTCTTGCTTCTACTAAATACCCATAAATTTTATTCTTTTGAGTCTCTGTTAAATTAAGCAACATTTCTTGATATCCTTTGTATGTAATTGGTAAAACGTTGTACGTCATCCCATCTTTAATTTGTACAATTTGCTTTTCATTTATTTCTTTCGACAAGCTGCTTAAAAAAGCTTTATGTTCTACCGCTAGTGCTACTAAACGCTTCTCCTCTATAATTTTAATTTTATCTGCAATAGAATTTTTATCGGCAGTTGTATCGGCTTTGAACTTCTTGACAGTAGCATTAAATGTATTATGTACTGCATTTAATTTGCTGTATTGCTGAACAAGAATATTTTGTACCCGATAAAATTTAGAAGAATCCTGAATGTCTAAAACCGAAATAATTTTACCGGAACGTTGTGTGATGGTTTTTATATAAGCTGCTGCATCTACACCAGCTATTTCCTGGGCAAAAAAGCAATTACTAACTGGCAACAGGAACATGAATAGTAGGCAATATGAAGCAATCTTATTTCTCATTCTACGACATACAGTTAAACAATCGGTTAAAAAATATTCATAAATAAACTGAATTTGTTTTTTGATTAAGTAAAAGTAGATAGAGCATATACCCTAAACAATGTAACCTTTAACTATAATACTGGAATATTTTACTATCTGCCAAATATTTACGCACCAAAAAAACTAATGATAATTAACAGCAAAATCAATTTTGTGGAAGACAGTAAGAACGTAGATACAAGCTCTTAAAAAGAATAGAATTTAGTCAAATAAAAATAGAAGCTGTAACTCCCCCGAATTCAATACTGTATTTACTTTCAAAGGTTTTATCAGGTTAAGAATTGTTATCTTTTAGCAAAAAAGATACTGACTCATTTATTTAAAACAAAATTAAAAAATACCAATTCGAAACAAGTTTCTTACAAAAAGTACTATTACCTACAGTATTAAAAAGCCTCTTTTTAAAAACCCAAGATGGATTATTTTTTTATTTAACAACAAATCGTTGGTTTATCTAAATTACTTTTTTTTATTTCATTCGTAAACAACCTTGTTTACTTTTTAAAATGCTTTTAGTGCTACATAGAAGTTTTGCTGTTTATACAAATTTATTTTTTTTGTTCTACTGAAGTAGCTACAGCTATGCCTCTCCTATCTTTTTTATCTACAGCATTGTAAAAATGATATACAACCCCGTTCCACTTAATTACAAAGCTTTTGTGAGCATATTTAGCATCATAAGGTTCAGATGAATGAATCAAATCCTCACCTTTCCAATCTGTCCAATTAACCAAATCGTAAGAACAAGCAAATCGATTGAATGCATCTTTACGTCCCTCCCAAAAAGCACCAAAATAAAACATAATCCATATATTCCCAATCTTTTGAATCATTGCATCGCCTGTAATGCCAATTTTGTGGTGCATAACAGGGTCGTCTTTAAAACGTCGCCAGTGAACCATGTCGTTACTCACTGCCATGCCTATTCGTTCGAACCAGCGTGTTTTTTTATCACGGTTATTCGAAGTATCTCCATTGGCATTATAATACATGACAAATGGATAACCAATAGTTTTATTTTTATCCCATATTACTGTACTTTTAAATAGCTTTTTATCTTCCCACCAACGAACATCTTTATCAGTTGATGCCAACACTGGTTTTTCCAATGTTTTCCATTGATGTGGTTTTATGATGTTTTTTTTGGTGAATGCAATTCCTGCTGATAACAATCCTGCTTCATAGCCTTTGGTATTACCACCAAAATAGCTCATCCAATATTTACCATTATACTTTTGCACTTTATAACTACCAGCCCAGGTATAATCTTCTAAAGCAACGTAACCAGCTTTTTGGTATGCATCCCAAACAGAAGTGTCATTATTAAAAGTCAATAACTTTCCTAATGTTTTCCATTGCAATAAATCTTCACTTTTAGCCAACCAAGTTTCATAACCTCGTCCATCAAATTGTATATAAGTCATGTACCAATGATTTTTTTTTCTGAAGACCGTTGGACAGTCCACCTTTTTTGTATCATCTGATGGAACAATGACCATTCCATATTTGTATGGTGTTTTTATTTCTTCATAAATTTTTTGCATAACAGAATCAGGCACCTGCTGTGCCTGCACGAATAATATGACAAAGTATAAAGTGATTGTATTTAGAATATATTTTTTCATATTTAGTTTATATACACATATAAATTTATTTATATTATATTATGAAATTTGATTATTCTAAGTACCCGATTTTACAAAAGCTGAATAAAGAAACAAATGTACAAGTGTGCGACGCAACTGTAGCTCAATACTTATTTAGCTGTTGGTTACAAAGTTTTAATTAACCACCTGAAATATGTACATACCTGAACCAATATTTATAACAGCCTTTGTATCTTTCATTTTTTTTGTATGAATTATTTTACCATTTTGAATAATTGTTGATTGTGCTGTTACTGGTAAATAAATATTAGCTGTTGTGTTTGTCGGCACTGTTACATTTAATACAAATTGATTGTTCTCTTTTTGCCAACTGCTGCTGATAGTACCATAAGGCGACTGAAAGCTTGCCTGTGCCTGTGTTATATTACCAACGATTTGTGGTTTAATGGCAATTTTTTTGTACGCAACTGAATTTGAATCCTGACCGATGCCTGCCAATCCTTCATAAAACCATTCCATGATATGCCCCAGCATAAAATGATTGTTAGATACATTCGGCAATGCCTGCCAGCTCTCGGTTAATGCAGTTGCTCCTTTGGTAATTTGATATCCATAACCCGGTACGTCACTTCTATTGTTCATGTTGAAAATAATATCTCCCCTGCCAGCATCACTTAATACTTTTAACAAATACCTGTATCCAATATCGCCTGCTGTTAACGCATTGTTTCTCGACTGAATATCGACAATCAAATTATTCAATACTGCCTTTTTATTCTCTTCTTTAACCAAGTCCATATACAAAGCCATTGCGTTGGAAGTTTGACTGCCACTGCCATATTGTTTTGTTGTAATGTTGAAAAAACGTTGGTTGAATGCATGATTGATTTCTGCTGATAAATCTGCATAAGACTTTGCCTCAGTAGTATAATTTAGTAATGAGGCAATTTGCTGCATCAATTTTGTAACATAATAATACGTTGCTGTAGCTGTTAATCCTTTCGGTGTAAGTTGAGAAACGCCGGGACGATCAGACCCTAAATCGAACCAGTCTCCTAAGCCCTGCACCAATATTCTGGCACTGTCTTTTGATTGCAGATAGCTGATGTAGTTTTTCATCATACTATAGTTTTCTTGCAACATTTTTCTATCTCCATACCATTGATACATAAGCCATGGTAGAATAATACCAGCACTACCCCACTCTGGTGAATCTCTGAAAGGTTCATCAAACTTTACAAATTCAGGAGCAATCTCCGGAATTAACCCTTTATCGGTTTGTGCATTTTTAATATCATTAATTGTTTTTCTGCAAAGAGCAGCAATATCATACGCATATTTTACGGAGCTGCCTACTAAATAAGTTTGCTCTAACCAACCCAATTTTTCCCGATGAGGACAATCCGTAAACACACTAACCATATTGCTTTTGATAGACCAATCAATGAGTTTATTTGTTTGATTGAACAAACTATTCGATGAAGAAAATGCACCAATTCGTTTAGCAGCGTTGCTGATATGCAATCCTTTTATTAAAAGTATTTCTGGTAAATGATTGATGTTATTTTCATTTTCTACAACAACTTTCTCAACCTGCAAATAACGAAAGCCATAATAAGTAAAACTTGGATGCCAGGTTTCTTCACCGGTGCCTTTTAAAATGTACTGATAAAAATGAGGACGCCCTGTTGCTTGCTGATTTATAGTGCCATCTGCATTCATTAATTCGGCAGGAAATATTTTAACCGTATCTCCTTTGTTCCCCTTTACAGTTACTTCAGGTATGCCACTCATATTTTGAGCAAGGTCAAACACATAAATGCCTTCCTTAATTTTGATTGTTTTAACTGGTATAAACTCCTGCATAATTTTTACAGGTTCTGTAGTTTGAGATTGCAAGAGATGACCGCTTACAGCAATTGAATTTTTCCAATTGACATCATTAAAACCAGATTGATCCCAATCCAATTGTTCTTTAGTTGCATCATAATCTTCTCCTCCAAAAATGCTTGAAAAAATAACCGGAGATGGTGTTGTTTTCCAGGTTTCGTCACTTGTAATTATTTGTTTTGTGCCATCTGAAAATTCAATCAATGTGTAACAAATCATTTTAGGATAACCAAAAGCCCCAGTCATTTTTCTGTATCGTTCACTGGGTATGTAATAAAAGCCATTGCCTAATTGTACACCAATGGCATTATAACCTTTATGCAGCTGATTTGTAATATCAAAAGCTACATACAAAGCATGTTTAGTATAGTTTGTCCAACCAGGATCAAGGAAATTATTTCCTGCTTTTTTTCCATTTACAAACATTTCAAAATGACCCAATCCACTGATAAAAGCTGTGCCAGATTTTATAGTTTTTGTAGCGATAAATTCCTTTCTGAATAAAGGTAAAATATCTGATCGTTTACCCCAGGATTTCCTGCCACTTTGATGGATATGAGGAATAATTGTATTGCTATCAGGCAATTCATCATAAGCTATCCATTTTGCAGGTTGCCAATCTTTAGCGTTTAATAAACCCATTTGCCAATAATTGATTCCACTAATAGCTTTGTTCCCTTTATTATCTGTTACAATTACTTTCCAATAGTATTTTTCAGCCGATTGTAATTGCTTGCCTGTATAAGTAACCTGAATAGATTCAGAAGATTGCACTCTGCCAGAATTCCAGATATTACCCTTATTGTTATGTAAAAAAAAACTGTCGTCACTTACAAGAATTTGATAGCTGGTTTGTACAACACTATGTGTATTACTTTGTAGTTGCCAGCTTAATGCAGGTAACAATGCCTCAACACCCAAAGGATTTTGCCTGTAATCACAAGTTAGATTTTCAACTGAAAACTGCTGAGCACGCAGGAGAGAAAATTGTAAAACAAAAGCAAGTAAAATTATTTTTTTCATATACCTATTGTACCTCTAAAGAATTAAAACTAATGTTTTCTCCATCCTGTACTGTTACGATTACATGATAAGTGCCTGCATTAATCATGCTGCCGGTATTTGTTACAATATAATTATTCTTTCCCTTCTTTGTTGGTGTTAAATCGATAGCTTCCTTTTTTAAAATAGTTCCATCAGTTTGAAGTAATAACAATGCTCCTTTCACATTTCTCTCTAAAGGATTATTATAACTGAGTGTTAATGAATAAATATCGGCAACGCCTGTATTAATTGTAAATTCAAGTTGATTATCTGCAGAAGGTTTTTCAAAAATAATTTTCTCTTTATCATCTACCATTCTTTTTTTTACAAACTTACCCGACCAAGTCGCATTAATTGCTTTGTAAACTGTTACAGGCTTTAAATCGTATGCAGGCTCAATGTTACTTGTTTCCTGAAAGAATGTTATAGTCAAACCAACTTCATTATTTACTGCAAAATCTTCATTTGCTTTAAAGGATTTCTTATAAATGAATATAGCAGTACTGTCGTTTAGTAAAACGGTTTCTTTTTGTTTTTCAAAAGTTTTTAAATAAGAAGGAATAAGAACACTATTGGTATCACCTATAAAAACATCAGTTGCATTGTTAAAATGAAAAGCTGCTTTGTAATCTTTTGTTTTCCATCTTACATAATCAGCACCATAAGCTATTGGTGGTAATTGAAAGAATGTTTGTTTGGTAATAGAATTGGCTGTATCTGTAATATTCAGCCACCGATGCAGTGCTGCATTTTGTGAGTTTAAGACTACGTTTTGTAATTGTTGAACAGAAACTTTCAAATTTTTATTTACCGTAGCAATGGCAATTGCAGCAATAATCGCCTGACTTGCTTTTATTTCAGGAAAATCTATCATTAATTCACCTTTATGAATTTGAACAATTACCTTTTTTTTAAGGGCCATATTCACGCCAACTTCTTTAAAAATATCCAGGTCTTTTATTACTACTTTACCATTGACAGCTACATCAAAAACTCGCCAACCTGTTGCATTAATATGGCCTAAACCAAACCAAGGTTCTACAAAGTATAACTCTACTAAATATTCCCCATTGGGCAGTTTGAAATGGTATTTTAACTCTTGCCTACCATATCTAAAGCTTTGAAATAATTTTTCATCTGCAGTACCATCAATTATGTTTTGAGTTGTACGTTGACTTGCAAATGCTGTTAAAGAGAGATTCAAGCGATTTGTCCAACTTGTGGAATAAAAAGAGCTTCTTTTATTGTTATTATCAGCCAACCACTTATTTCCATTCACATCAGTATAATCATCTCCTCCACAGTTTACTCTATATAAGTATTGAAGATTTTTTAGAGGCTTTGTATTATTTCTCCAATATGTAGAATCTTTCTTACATATGCTTGGAAAATTAAAAAATCGAATACTATCCTCAGAAAAAGGTCTTCCATCTATATATCCAACTGCATGTAAAATATTACTTAGAATATTTACACTATCAAACACAAAACACTTTCTACTACTATCTCTTTTTTGTTTGGCTAAAAGATGCATATAATCATTATCATATAACTCCACCTCATCACAATTACTATACACAACAATTCCATTTTTAATTCCTGGCTTTAGCCATCTATTGGTCCAATTATGCATAGGTATATACACCATTTGTTCTTTGTGCTTATCTGCATACATAGAACGATACATGTAATAAGCATCTGTTGGTTCATCCCAGGCTGTAAACAAACCTTTATAATTTAACGGACCAATTCTATCCAATGCTCTATAACCTTCGCCACCTTGCATTCTTCCGGGATTATCGTGAGAAGAAAATAACCAATGAAAATGCCCAGCAACACTGTCTTTTACGCTTTCGGCCAATTGAATTTTCTTGGCCATTAAATTACAAAATCTATCTTCACTATACGCACCATTTTGCTGAAAGCCTCCTTCTGCATGTAAGTCAATTGTTCGCCATGCACCATACTCGCCAACCAATACTTGTTTTTTCAAATCTTGTGCATAAGTATCAGGATTACCACCATAAGTGCCAGTCCAGTTTTGAGGTACATCCCAATCTGTTCCTTCTCCACCATTGCAAGTAGCAATTAATCTTTGTGAAGATGCAGTTGGGTCAAGTTGACGAATAATATCACTGCATTCTTTCGCAAAATCTGCTGGTAACTTACTTTCATTTTGCAAGCCCCATAAAATGAGTGAAGGAGAATTTCTTCTTTCCAAGACCCACTCTTTTAAAAGTGTTTTAAAGTTGTTTCTAAACTCAGGAGTGTTGTACCAAACATGAGCACTCATTTGCGTCCACCACAATAAACCATTTTCATCTAACAATTGCTGATACAATAAATTGTGGGGATGATGGGCATCTCTAAAAGCATTAAATCCAGCTGCTTGAATTTGACTAACCCTTGCTTTTATTTGTTCTGGTGAAAAAGCATGACTGCTACCCAACATGTGTTCATACTCAGCTATGCCATTGATGAAAACTGGTTTGCCGTTTAGGAAGAAACGATTGCTATTGCCTCTATCCCATTTGATGGTACGAAAGCCAAAATCTGTAACAAGTTTATCAACAACTCTTCCATTTTCAATAATGGTTGTAGTAACATTATATAAATATGGACTTTCCAATGACCACAAAGCTGGCAAAAGATTTTTCATCGATTGCTCAACTAAAATTTCTTTACCAGTTAAAAGCTGCTGTTGAGTTGAACAAGATGCAAGTAACAACCCAGCTTTATTTGTAAGTTGATGAAATAGCTTAACTGTTTTAGTAGAACCAGAATAATTTTTAAGCGTTGTATTGATAAATAATGAAGCTTGCTTCCCTTGAATATCATTCCAAACATGCACTCCAAAAGGTTCAATCCTCACTTCATCAGTGACAATTAAATGAACAGGACGAAAAATACCCATTGGCTGTGATCCCTCGCTAAAGCCCTTTTCATCGCTGCAACCACCACAAACCCAGGGAAGATTTTTGATGTTGGCAGGATGATCTGCACGAACAGCTAAATCGTTTTTTTTACCTGAAATAACATCATTGGTTACATCAATAGTGAAAGTTGTTCTGCCTCCTGCATGAGTGCCAACTTGTTTTCCATTTAGCCAAACTGTTGCGTAAGATCCAACCCCTTCAAAGAATAAAAAGTACCGTTTGCTTTGTTGTTTGTTTACAGTAAATATTTTTTTATACCATGCATAACCATGTTTATTGCCGTGCAACATTCTTCTATAACCTTCGTAAGCATCCCAATTATGGGGAACGTTTACTTGCTTCCAATTTTTAGTGGTGTAGTTGATTTGTTCAAAACCATTGTAAGCATTTTTGTTGGTGTCGTTGGCAATGGTTTGCCAATTATCGTTTAGTAGAATGTCTTGGCGTTGTGCATGAAGCGTGTTGAACCACAAAGACACCGAGAAAATACACACAAGGTTCATAAAGGTTTGTGCCCTTTGTGAAAACCTTAGTGTTCTTTGTGGTTCAAAAAAATATTTTGTATGGCTTAATTTCATTACAACTTTTTCAATTCGTTATTGAACTTGTACGCCCTTCCTTTTTCTGTTTTAAAATGGATTTGCTTATTGCCATATTGCAACCAACAATCATTACCTGATTTCGATAAAACAGAAACAGTTTGCAATTTCCCATTACTCCATTGCATATTTATTTCAAAGCCTCCCCTGACACACAAGCCTTTCAAAGAGCCAGTTTCAAGTGTATCAGGCAAAGCTGGCAACAACTCAATATATTTTGTATGGCTTTGTACCAACATCTCTGCAATACCTGCTGATCCACCAAAATTTCCATCAATTTGAAATGGCGGATGTGCATCAAACATATTTTTATACACTCCACCCTTTTCACTCGTTGAACCATCATCATCTGCAAAACTCAATAATTTTTCGGCCATTAACATTGCATGATTACCTTCTTTAAATCTTGCCCAAAGATTGGTTTTCCATGCTAAACTCCATCCTGTTCCATCATCTCCACGATATAGTAATGATTGCTTAGCTGCTTTCATCATAGCTGAATCTTTCCAAGTAATATCATTGCCAGGATAAACGCCCCATAAATGTGATACATGGCGATGCTTATTGGCAGTATCATCAATATCTTTCAACCATTCCTGCAACTGACCATGTTTACCAATTTTATTGGGAGCAATTTGCTTTATCGTTTCCTGTAGTGCTTTTCTCAATGATTCATCAGTTTGCAACACTTTACTTGCAGCAATTGTATTCAAAAAAAGTTCACGTATCATTTGATGATCCATTGTTGGACCAGCAACCAAACCCCCATTTTCTGGTGAGTTAGATGGTGTGCTGATGAGCCAACCTGTTGCGTCATCCTTTACTAAAAAATCTTGATAGAATTGTGCAGCAGTTTTCATTGCTCTATAATTCTTTAAGAGAAAATTCTTATCCTGTGTAAATAAATAATGCTCCCAAATCATATTGCTCAACCATGCACTGCCTGTTACCCAGATACCATGATTGCTGGCATTAATGGGTGCCGTGCCATTCCAAATATCTGTGTTGTGATGCAACACCCAACCCTTGGAGTTATAATATTCCTTAGCTGTTTTTTGTCCAGCAATACTTAATTCATAAGCCTTATTGAATAAAGGATTAGCACACGAAGACAAGTTGAAAATATCTGCTCCCCAATAATTCATTTGCAAATTGATATTGGTGGTGTACTTACTACCCCATGGTGGTGTTAGAAGATTGTTCCATAAGCCTTGCAAATTGGCAGGTTGTTTTGAATTGCTTCTTGAACAAGCAATGAGCAAGTACCGTGAATACTGCATGTACAAAGCAAGCAAAGCATTATCATCTTTTGAATTGAACTGCTTGATGCGTTGATCTGTTGGAATATTTTGTTTATTGCTTTTATTAAATTTGATGGAAAAAGTGTTGAACAGTTTTTGGTAATCATTGACATGTACAGATTTTATTTGAGCATAAGTTTTTGATTGTATCTTTTGCAAAATAGCATTACATCTTTCAGTTGCATTGGCTGAAATATCTTTGTAATTAACGAAGTTGGTTGCAGCAATTAAATAGAAAGTAGCTTCATCACTTTGTTGTAAAGCAATGCTATTCTTATCAATATTTACTATCCCACTTACTGCATCAACAAATAAATAAGCTACACCTTTTAATGCTCCATTCTTTACTTGCACATATAAGCCAATCGTTTTATCATTAATTTTTTTTAGAACATAATTACTGTGAACCGAAGAAAAATAAGCTACTAAATTAATAGAGCCTTTTTTATTTGCAGTAAAATTTGCTGCAAGTAAATTAGCAGAATTGGAAGCTAAATATTCCCTTCTGTAATTGATATTATTAGAAGTGTAACTCACTGCAGAAATAGCATTGCTAATATCTAATTCACGTTTATAATTTGTACTATTTGATTGATTAGTAAATGTAAAAAACAAATCGCCAAAAGGCTGATAGCTAGCTTGGTATTGTGGAAATTGTGGAGGATTATTATCTTGAATAAAATACCTCCAAGTTGTAGATAATTCAATGCCATTATTAGCAGATTCTCCTTTAGGATAAATCACAAATATTTTTCGGTTTTCTTTGATACCAATAAGACCTCCTTTGTCAAAAAAATTCAATACTTGAATGGCAATTATATTTTGGCCTTCTTTTAAAAATTGGGCTTTAATAGTATAACTGCGTTTATTTGAAATACCCTCTGTTGAACCAATAAAATTTCCATTAATGTAGGTTAAATCAACATCTCTTATTCTTCCTAAATCAATTATTAAATCTTTACCCAACATTTCTTTTGGCAAATTAAAACTTGTACGAAACCAAACAGCTCCATCCAAGCCATCTAAACCTTTCAATTGTTCCCAACCATTAGAAGTTGGTAGTTGCATGGTTAACCATTTACTATCATCAACATCAATTGCAGCATATTTATGTTCAGCACTAACCATAGCAAACCAAGCTTTTTTTTGAACAGTATACACACTATCATCAACATCTTTCAGTCCCATGAATTCCTTTGCTGCCAAAGCTTCTGCTTCTTTTTGTTTACCTTGATTCAATAAATTTCTAATGGGCTGCAAATATGTATAAGCGTCTTTTCTTGCGTATTCTCTTGGTTTGCCTGTCCATAAAGTTGATTCATTGAACTGCAAATGTTCTTCATGAATGCCACCATAAATCATGGCTCCTAAATTGCCATTGCCAATGGGTAAAGCATCTGTCCATTTTTGAGCAGGCTGGTTATACCAGAGTTTTAAATCTTGTTGGGCTAAAAGTGAATGATGAATGATAAAAAGTGAAAGAAGGAAGCTAAAAATGTATTTACTCTTCGTGAAACTTTGTGCCTTTGTGTCTTTGTGGTTCAAGTAGCTGCATAAAGATTCAGTCGTACAAGAGTGCGACGCAACTGAAGTCGATGTATGTTCTATGGCTTGTCCCATAAATTTACTCTTCAATTTTTTCTACCACTTCTACACCAACTAAAACTGGCTTTTGAACCAATTTAAAGTTGTTATTCTTGAGTACACTATTTTTTGTTTTAGCTCCTAAGATTTCTAAATAAGTATGACTTGTTACTGGATTTGCGTTGTATAAAAATAAGTTGCTGATATTGATAAACTGTAATGCAGGTTTATCGGTTGGCTTTAAAGTTTTAAAAGCATTTACGGTTAATCCATCTACATTTTCAGCAACAATACATGAACTTTTTGGGGTGTTGATGGTTACATTATGCAACTCAATATTTTTTGCTTCTTTAATTACAGAACTGATTTCTGCATCAATCTGTATATCGTTGAAACTGATATTTTCAATTGGCATTTCTACCAATCCATTGATAAAAATGGCTTGTTTTGCATCGCCAGTAATATTGCTTAAGTGAATATTTCTAAATTTAGGCGTACGCTCAGATACAGGCTCTGGTTGCGTTTTAGCGTATTGCATATCTAAGACAATCGCCTGCTGTTTGATGTTTTTCATAATAATATTGCTTACCCGAATATCTTCTACAACGCCACCTCTGCCTCTGGTGGTTTTAATTCTAATGCCTCTGTCTGTTCCATCAAACACACAATTGCTAATGACAATTTTCTTTACATCGCCACTCATTTCACTGCCAATGACTACACCACCATGACCAGACAACATAGTGCAATTGGTGATGGTATAGTTTTGTGCTGGTATAGCCTTAGTTCTTCCTGGTAAATCTTTGCCAGACTTGATGGTGATGCAATCATCACCCACACTAATATGGCAATCTGAAATATGCACATAGCTACAACTAGAAGGGTTGATACCATCTGTGTTAGGAGAATGTGGATTTTCAATGGTTACTGCATGTACTGTTACATTTTCACAAAACTCAGGAGTGATAGTCCAGAAAGGTGAATTGACAATGGTGATGCCTTCTACCAAAACATTCTTGCAATACATGGGTTGAAATAAAGGCGGACGAAGAAATCCTTTTTTTGTTTGCTTAGCATCATCAGGTAGCAAAATATTTTTGTTCAGGCTATCCGATAATTGTTGCCATTTGTTACGCCCCTCACTAAGATTCTTAGACTCAGCAGCAGACCACCATTTTTGTCCATGTCCATTAACAAGTCCACGACCAGTAATAGCAATTTTTTCTGCCTTGTAAGCATAGAACAAAGGTGAAAAGCTCATTACGTCAACGCCTTCATATCTGCTTTCTACAAAAGGAAGATAATCATCAAAATTATCACTGAAATGCAACTCTGCACCAGCATCAATAAAGATGGTGATGTTGCTTTTGAAATGTATTGGCCCTGTTAAATATTTTCCAGCAGGAAAATAAATGGTACCACCACCTTTTTTACTTGCTTCACTAATTGCTTTTGCAATGGCTTGAGTACAAAGTTTAGAGCTATCGTTTTTGGCTCCATAATTTAAAATATTGTAAAAGGTTTGAGCATTAGTAAAGCTAAAGCTGATTAAAAGAACAATGGTTGTAACTATTTTTTTCATTTTAACCCTAGATTTTATTCGTTGTAAATCTTTATGTCGTTTGTGTCTTTGTGGTTCAATAATCATTCAAATAACCAATCAATTTCTTTCTTCACTCCTTTTTCAGTTAAACCTGCATCATACAAAGGCATCGCATCATTACCATTAATGAATCCTACAATTACGCAAGCACCTTTTGCCAATGTCAATGTATTTGTTCCTGCTTTAAAATAATAAGTATGTATGTTAATTGGTGGTAAGCCTTTTATGATTAATCCATTAGCTATTTTTGTTTCAGACTGACCATAATCATTGGCACTAGCATCTGTTTCTAACTCAGGTGCTTTTAAATAAGGTTGTTCTCTTTTGTTGAAAAAGCCCACCAATACTTTTACAGGATTAGAGTTAGTAAATGTAGTAGAAGTGCCTGATTGTATTTGTTTTTCAAAAGCCATTTTAATGCCTTGTAATCCTTTCAATTCTTTGGCATAAGCAGTGATTACTAAACTAGAATCACTAAATGGTTGTGCTTTGTTATCAATAGTAAACCTGTTGCTCATTGTACTTGGTAACAGAACATTCTCATTCTTTAAAACTTCGATTGTAGCTTTTGTGTTGGTTGGATTAGCTTTTAAAGAATCAAGTTTATGTTTAAAATGTGCCAGTTCTTTTTCAAAAGGAATCAATACTTCAGCCCAGGTTTTAAATGTACCATCTACACCACGGATAGGAATTTTTCTTTGTGCTGTTTGCATGCTATTGGCATAGAGGTATGAACCCTTGGTTAGTTGTACTAATTTCTGATAATGCTGCAAACTCCTTTCCAATAAAGGTAATGCTTTGTCTAAATCTTTTATATTGTTAGAATATTTGTATCGCAAAATATACAATGCAGCCTCTGCTTTATCTGCATAATGGTTGGCCATTGCTTCGTGGCAATACATATCATTTTCAATTCTTAAGAACTCTTCTTTGTTATTTTTCACAAAAGGCTTTGCTTCTTTTATAGCAACTACCGCCTGCCTCCCATGTTCCTTAATTTCCTGCATAATTTGCACAGGCGTTTCTCCAATATGGGGCTGATGTTTCCACTCTTTTTCAGCATACTCAATTAATTTCTCCCCTACTGGACTTTCAGCATCGTACAATAAATCAAATAAACCATAACGATATGGATTGATGAGTTGCGTCATGAGCATACCTAATGTCATGGTTTGACGATTGCCGTCTGTAATGCCAAATCTTCTTAAAATTTTAGGCGAAATTTCACCAGCCTGATTGTAGGCTTTCAAAATATTTTCAGATGCTGTGGTATTGCAGCCAAACATATTGCTCAATAAACTACTCCAATATTTCACTTCTTCTATACTATCTCTATTTACATTCCATGCATATCTGGCCCAGGCTTTATTCCAAATCCAATCACGTTCTATTTGTAAAAAACGTTTGCCTTTCACACTATCAGCGGTGTAAGGAAAATCCCAATAAGATGCTTGTGGGTACAAATGCAATCCTTTGCCATGCATGATGTTGAGCATGCCTTGTACCGATTTCTGAATGAAGTTGGTTGCACCATACCTAAAGGGTTCTAAATTGGCAAGAATATGCACATTTTCAATTTGCATAGAGCCTAGTGATGCCAATGTTCTATGCAGTTGAGCCCAGGTACCCCGAGGTTCATACGTAGTTAATGCTTCCCCATTAAATTTTGCTTCAGTATATAGATTGCTGTATAACCCTTTACTGGCTTTAATTACAGCAGGAGCATCTACATCATGAGCTCTTAAAACAATTGGGGGCTCTTCGGTTTTGCCCAAAGCTTTTAAGCCTTCTTTCACCCCAGAAATAATGGTTTTTGTAAACCAATCAATATCATCTTGACCAACCCCTTCCATGGCTTCTCCCAAGCAAACCATAAGACCAACGTTAGGATATTTTTCTACAAATGCAGCAATAGATTTTCTGGTATAATCTGCAATGAGTGGAATGATGGGTCGGTTTCTATCCTGCGTTTTAATATTGTGATGCTCTGCAAAAGGCTTTGAAACAAAAATGTTGTAAAACATTTGTATTACCCAAATACCACGTTTATCTGCTTCTTCTGTAATGAACTTGTATATCTCTTCATTTTTTTTAAAAGTGGCTTCACTTACTTCAACTGCATAAGGATAATCTTTTAACTTAACCAATGACGCAAAGGGATGACCATTCCATAAGTACAATGAGTTCATTCTATTTTCTACCAATGAATCTAAATATTGCACCCACATTTGTTTATTATACAACCAAGGAAATGTTTCAGGTGTGTAGGGGTATTCGTAAACGTGTCTGCCTGGTAAATAATAAGGTTTTTGAATACCAATGCAGGTGCCTCTCATGACCATGTTAGGAGAATCTATCAAATTGATTTTGGCAGGAAGTTTACTTATTTTTTTAATACTATCTACTAGTGCCAAGCAACCATATAAGGTTCCTACAGATGAGCCTCCTTCGATTACTATCAAATTTTTTCTAGGTGATGAAATTTGGAAACCTTCTTTCGGTATTCTCTTAACAAAGAATTTTCTATTAGCTTCAAAAGTGAAAAACTTTTGCTCTACTATTAAGATTGATTTCCCTTTTTTTTCAATGGAATCATTAGTGATTAAATTACATTTATAGTTATATACTTTTAATACTTGTTGCAATTTTTCTACACCAAATTCAATACGCTTTGAAGCATTGGTTTCAATAATTAAATTGATGGTTTCTTTTTGCTTTTGTGCAAAGGAATAATTTGCACTAAACAATAAGATAATGCATAAAAATATTTTAATTGAACTGTTCATTAATTATTTGATTAAATTCTTTCTAAAACTTATTGCTCAAGCCGCATGGCTTCGTACTTGCAACAGCACTCCAGTCGCTTCTTTGAAAAAATTTCCTTCGGATTTTTTCAATCATTCTTTCAGCATGACCGAACCGACTGATGTGCCTTATGCAAGTACTGGTGTAAAGTGCGAATGTTTAAAGAGCATAAAAGCGAAATTTATTTTTAAAATCTACGCTTTGATAAAAGCCCAATTTATATTCTTCATTTGAATGGTGCGACGCAACAGAAGCTTCATGCTTGTTTTTCAGCTGGTTACATAAAATACCTACTTCTCTTTCACCAATTCATTCAAATATTTTTCCAGCATGGTATATCCATCTTTATCAACTTTATTTCTATCGCTTGCATCTTTGGGGTTTAAATTATTGTTGATTTCCCAATCGTCTGGCATTCCATCTTCGTCAGTATCTACAAGGGTTTGCGTTGATTTATATTCAGGCAAACCACCAACTGCAATGGGTAAATCGATGATTCCCAACTTACCAAAAACGCCTTTTCCAGTTGCTGTTCCAGTTTTTGTTTCTAGTATAACACGATCGTCAATTGCATCTCTTATAGGCAAATACGCACCAACATGTTTAAGTACTTCTTTATAGGCTTCTTGAGCAGTTTGATTGGGTAAAGGTGCTGCTATTGTAAAAGCATTTTCGGCTATTGCAATTTTAGGATAACCTTCTATTGCTAAATCTACACCACGTTCATTCTTCTTGGTTAATGACTTATTACCTTCCATGATATTACCTTCAACAAACCATTGACCCGTGCCTTTTGCTTTTTCTTTTTCGTAGGATGCTTGAACAAATTTTAATTCATTTGGTGTTGCTGGACCAGGCTTGTAATAATTGTTTACTATGTTCACTTGAGAAACACCACCAACAATATTTACTTCGCCTCCATAACATGCATTTGGATTGCCCCAATTATAAATAAGATTGTTGCGATAATCGATAACAGCCATTGTATCATGAGCCCTAGCACCATTGAAACGAACTGCACGGCTATTTTGATGTGCTATTAAATTGTGATGAAAACTTGCAAACTGTCCGCCCCAAACACCACCATAAGAACGATTCCCTTTTGCATGGCCAGCATCATACAAACCTTCACTTATAATACACCATTGTACTGTGGTATTTTTAGTATCGTATAAAGCAGCACATTCTTCATTAGCCCAACTAAAACTGCAATGATCTATGATAACATCGTGACAGTTTTCCATATCGAAACCATATAGTCCTTTTTTATCTGTACCACCCGGACGAGAACGAATAAAACGAATAATAATATTACCATGATTGCCTTTTGACGATGCACCATTTACAATCAATGAATTGCCTGTAAAACAAATGCCATCGCTAGGAGCTGATTGACCAGCAATGGTTAAGTTTGAACGCTTAATTTGAACTTTAGATTTTAAAACAATAACTCCTGCAACTTTAAAAAGAATAGTCAATGGATCGTTAGGATATTGCTCCAATGCCCAACGAAAACTGCCTTCTCCAGCATCGTTTAAATTACTTACATAAACTACTTTGCCTCCACGACCACCTGTTGATAACTTTCCAAAACCTTCTGCATTGGGAAATGCAATTGGTTGTGCATTTAATTTGATACATGTGAATACACAAAACAATATCATCCCTACTTTATTACAAATGTTCATTTTCATACTATTGAATATCACTTAATTTAATACCACCATTTGCACTACTTATATATGCTGCTTCTACGCATGCCATTGTATCAATACAATCTTCTACACTATTGTTTGGCTTGCTAATTACACCATCTAATGCTTTCATTACCTCACTCATACTACCAATAAAAGCATGTGGAAACCAACCACCTTCTATATTCATTTGCTTCCACTCAGGTTGTTTGTTTTCTTGCATAATAATGTATTCAAACTTATCTGGCACACCACGAGGGTAATCAATCAATACACCTAAATTAATTTTGATTGCTCCTTTAGTGCCTTCGAATTTTATGTATGATTGTTGATTTTGATACCCAAATTGATGACAATGATTGGTAAGAATATTTGCACGAACCATATCGCCATAATCCATAATAATATTGGTTCGGACAGATGCTAATTCTTTCATTGCAGGATGTTTCACTGTTTTTGCATACATGCTTTGTGGATTGCCTAAAAAGTAACGTATCAAATCAACATAATGAATGCTGTGATAGAGTATTTCAAGCCTTGGCATACCGTGCATAAAAGTCCATAAATCCCAAGGTGTATGAACATTTACATGTACTTCAATATCGCAAATAGTTCCAAAATTTTCTTGTTCAATTATTTGCTTGGCAACTTGAATATAAGGTGCATACCTTAATTGAAAGTTGATGGCTGCATTCAAGTTTTTTTGTTGGGTTATTTGCAAAATTTCTTTTGCCTCGGCATAATTATTACCCATTGGCTTTTGTATAAGCACAGAAGCTTTAGAAGGTAATTGTTTTAGCACATCTATAATTGCGAATGCAGGTAAAGCAATATCGTAAATAGTGTTTTCATTGCTATATGCAATTACTTCAGATAGACTGTTGTAAACATTAGCAATATTGAATTTGCCAGCCAATGCAGCCGCTTTTTCTTGATTAATATCGTAAATACCTGCAACCTTGTACCCTGCAATTTGATAAGCAGGTAAATGAGCATCATTAATAATTCCACCTGCACCAATTATGCAGATAGAAATATTTTTTTGCGGTTGATAGTAATTTTGTTGTTGCATTTTTTATTTGCCGGTAAGACAGTAAGTCGGGAATAATACAATCGTTTTAACCACTTTTTGATAAAGCCTACGATTTTAATCCTCCCAAATAATTGCCATAAGTTAGTAATAAAACTGCTGCTATTAATATGCTTAAAGCTAACAATAAAATTCTCATGGTTTTGCTAGTACACATTTTCCATTCTTTCATTAATACACCAGCAACAGCACTAAACAATACCAATAGAATCATATGAATAGCCCAACTAGAAAATTCGTATTTACCCAAATTCACATGACCCAATCCATAAAAGAAAAACTGAAAATACCATAACACACCTGTGATTAAAGCCATACTGAAATTAATGCCCAATGTTTTGCCCGAAACAAAATATTCCTTAAACGTTTTTTCCTTGTTGTGCAAGTATAGGCAATAAAAAAGTGTGGTAACAAATGCTCCTGTATTTGAAAAAATGTAAACCACATTAGTTTTTAAATCACCTGCTCCATATTTTTCAGCAATAGCTGCAATAGGTGCTCCTTCAGCTAATGCAAAGCCATACAAGGCAGATAAAACACCTGCTAAAATACACAAGGGCAAACCCTTTGCTAAAGAAAATGTATTGTTTGTTTGAGCAGATTGCTCATCTATATCTTTCTCTTTTTTCCTGCCTGCTAAACCACAAACAGCAATACCTAAAGCCCCCATTAAAATTCCACTAACAATAAAAGATGATCCATTTCCTTGTAATGTTTCAGGTAAAGTTCCATTGATTATTGGAGGCAATAAAGTGCCCACAACACAAGAAATTCCAACAGCAATAGCATACGTTAATGAATAACCAACATAACGAATTGCCATACCAAATGCAGTACCTCCAACACCATAAGCCATCCCATATAAAAAGGATGACCACATTGCACTAGATGAAGCCTCATGTAATACCTTCACTAAATCTGGAATGGTAATCCATGCAACTACCAATGGAAGAATGAACCAACAAACTGCAGCTTGTGCCAACCAATAGGTTTGCCAACTCCAACCTTTTACATTTTTTTGTGGAGTATAACAAAGTGAAGCACCAGCAGCACCTACACTATGAAAAAATATGCCATTGAATAAACTCATTATTTGTTGTTGTGGCTTCAAGAACTTCAGCCAGACAAAGTTTTAAAGTTTGTAAAATTGTTTTGCGTTGGTAGTAAATATTTTTTGTTGTGCTTCGGTATTTACCAATTCATTTATAACAGTTGTATAGTTTGTCCAAGTTTTGGTGTAACTGCCTGCTAATAAACTCACAGGCCAGTCGCCACCACAAAAACACCTATCAATCCCAAATTGCTCTATAACATAAGCTACATAAGGTTTTATATTATTAGCAGTCCAATTTTCTAAATTACCTGACGTAATGCCTAAACCAGAAATTTTAACATACAAATTTTTATGTTGAGCAGCCTCTTTCATGAGTGTTCCCCAAACACCAAATTGTTCTTTGGCTTGAATAGGTGGTTGATTTAAATGATCGAAAACCATTTTCAAATTTGGAACTTTTGCTGCTATTGTTAATGCAGTTTCTATATGTTCTGTTAACACGCCAACAACATCGTATGGAATATTTTTTTCGGCTAATATTTTTAAACTTTCAATTACTTCTGGCTGCAATAACCATTTAGCATCTGGCTCATCATGTATTAAATGTCTAACCCCTTTAAAATATTCCTCTTGCAAGTATTTTTCTTCTAAGGCTTTATAAGTTTGCTCAGGTTGCATTAATGGTAACCAACCAACCACACCTTTTATCCAATCGTGAGTTGCAGCGTTTTCTAGCATCCAATCAGTATCTTCAAAATTATTGGCAGCTTGCACCAATACTCCTTCTGTAACCCCTGCATTAATTCTTTCTAGCTCTAATTCAGCAAGTTCATAATTTTTATTTAGAATAGATGTATTGCCATTCAACCAATCATAATGGGCTTTATCAAAATTCCAGATATGAACATGTGTATCAATCATTTTCTATGGCAAACTTTTTTATTTTATGTAACCAGCTTTTGTTTTTCATGTCATCCTCGTTGTAAGTTTATCTTGAGCGATAGTCGAAGGACACTCTTTTACTTTTTGTTCTTAGTTGAACTTTTTTTTTCTGAACCACAAAGACGCTAAGAACACAAAGTTTCACTAAGAAATACGTTCCTATCAAGTTAAAAAATATATACCCGGCTTCGACAAGCTCAGCCTGACATCGCAAACAAACTCTGTCTTCACTAACTCAATATTTACTTGTCTAATACAGGCACAACGATGTTCAATCCAAATTGCTTATCAATTACTTCATTATCTTCTCCCAGTTGTGGTGCTCCTTTATCAAATTGTAAAATTTGTCCATCAATTCTTATCGGACATCGGGTTGTTGTAATACTTAAACCATTGCTGGTTTTTACCACTACTTCCATACCCAAATTTTTATATGCTTCTTCTTGCATCAATTCTTTATAATCCAGCACCTTGGCACACCAAATATCAGCTGGTTCTAAAATATTTAACCAATGCTCGGTTGTTGCTGTTTCTATTTGTCTAGCAATAATGCTTTTAATTTCATCTCGTTTATTAAACCATTCAGCAGCATTACTGTATTGTTTTAATTGTTCACAATTTAATAAATCTCCAAGCTTTACAATATCTCCCATTGCTAATGCTAGGTATCCATTTTCTGTTGTATAAATACCATAAGGTGCAGCAATATATGCATTAGCTCCATTCACAGCACTTCTTACTGGTAGTTGTTGACCATCATTATAATAACAAGTTAATACCTCAAACTGAAAATCTAAGATACTTTCAAACATACTCACTTGTACCAATCCTCCTTTACCACTTACCCCACGTTGATATAAGCAAGCTAAAATACCTTGTGTAAGATGTGTACCAGCTAAAATATCTACAACAGCAACACCCATGGGAGTTGGGTTTTGACTACTACTATTGCTTAACCATGTTAAACCACTTGCAGCCTGTAGTAACAAATCTTGTCCTGGCAAATCTTTCCACTCACCTTCATTTCCATAACCACTTATTTCAGCATAAATAATTGAAGGATTGAGTTGTTGTACTGTTTCATAATCTAATCCTAACCGCTGCATCACTCCAGGACGAAAGTTGTGCATCATAACATCGGCCTGCTGCAACAATAGTTTTATGCGTTCAATATCATCTTCATTCTTTAAATCGGCTATATAGCTTTGTTTGTTTCGATTGATGGCATGAAAAATAGTTGATTCACCTTCGATTCTTACATCAGAAACATATAAGTGGCGACAGATATCTCCTGTCTCTGGCTTTTCAATTTTAATAACCTGAGCTCCCATATCGGCCAAACGTAAAGCTGCAGAAGGGCCAGAGAGAAACTGGCTAAAATCTACTACAACAATATCTTGTAATAATTTCATGCTGCTTTAGTTTAAAAAATCTTGTTGTATTATTTCATTGTGTTGCCCCAATAAAGGTGCTGCTTTTGATGAAATTAATCTTTGTCCATTAATTCTAATTGGGCAACGAGTAGTGATAATATTTTTACCATCATTTGTTTCAATGAATTGCTCCATTTGCAGGGTTTTATAAGCAGCAGTTTGCATCATCATTTGCCAATCTAATACTTCCATTGCCCATAAGTCTTGCTGCTGCAATAATTGCAACCAATATTTAGCAGTTTGCGTTTTTAGATGCCTGCTTAGAATGTTTTTAATTTCATCTCTATTTACAAAACTATGTTCCTGACTGTATTCTAACAATTCAAAACAATCAATCACTTTACCCAATACTTGTATATCCATCATTGCAATTGCAATATACCCGTCTATTGTTTCATAAATACCATAAGGAGCACCTAGCAATGGATTGCCATTGTTGATGTTACTTCTGGTAACATCTTTTTTACTATTGAAGAAAGTAGTTAATAATTCAAATTGAAAATCGAGTAAAGATTCCATTAAACTAATTTCAATCAATGCACCTTTATTGGTTTTTTGTCTTCTAATTAATGCACCTAAAATGGCTTGCACCAATTGGGCACCACACATAGTATCTGCAATAGATAATCCAAATGGCACTGGAGCTTCTGTTCCATTACCTGTTGTAAAAGTTAAGCCTGTTAATGCTTGTAACAGTAAGTCTTGACCAGGTTTATTTTTCCATGGTCCAGTTTTACTGTAACCACTAATTTCTGCATAAATCAACCTTGGGTTAATGGCTTGAAGTGAAGTATAATCTAATCCAACTTTCTCCATTATACCTGGTCTGAAATTATGCGTTACAACATCGGCTTTAGCAATCAGTTTTTTTATGATTTCAATATCCTCTTTATTTTTTAGATCAGCTGTAAAACTTTCTTTATTTCTATTAATGGTATAAAACAATAAAGAGTCTTGATCAATCCATAAATTTTTAATGGCTAATTTTCTTCCTGCTTCACCAGCAATAGGTCTTTCAATTTTAATAACTCTTGCACCCAAGTCGGCCAATCTTAACCCTGCCGAAGGACCAGATAAATATTGGCTAAACTCCAACACCACTAAACCATGTAAAGGAAGATGATTCATAAGCCCTCTTAGCTCCTAGTTATTGAATAAACCAGGAAAAATTTTATTGTAACACCAACTCTTTTGTATGAGTTAATGATTGATGATAAATTTTATTCATTATATGCAATGTTACACTTGCATCTTTTTCTTTTCCACTTAAAAAATCTTGTACGGGATCTCCTGCTAAATCTTGAAAATATAAGTAGCCATTGTAACGTGGCCTTACATAACCTCTTTCCATTGCAGGCAAATTACTAGTAAAAAAATGATTGGTGAATGTATTGGCCAATTCATTTTTCCAGGCTGCTAAATGCCCTGGCTGCCCACCATTTTGAACATATACAGTTGATTGACATTCTTGTGAACAAACCATTGTTGCAAAAGCTAAAGCTTCATTTTTATGCTGACTGAATGCTGAAACTGACAAACCTGTTCCACCAATAGTAGTTTGCAATTTTTGATTGTTATAACTTACAATGTCAGTGTAATGCAATAATTTTTTTGCATATCCAACTCTTGAATAATTACTGTATCCGTAAGCAAAAGGACAGTACCAATAATCGTTGCTACTTGTCATTAGTTCAGCTACTGCAACTGGGTTTTTTGTAAACATTGATGGATTGACCAAACTGTATAGTTGATACATGCTTTGTAAAGCAGTAATAGCAACAGCTTCACTTACTACTTCTTGTTCATTGGCAAAAGGTGTTTCGCCTGCTGCTATACAAAAAGTATAAAAGTTCATCAGCAAATCAATAGGAATTGCAGGTACTGCAACTTTACCAGATTTTGCTAAAGCAATTACGTTGTCCCATGTTTGAGGAATGGCAATATTATTTTGCTCTAACAAATCTTTTCGATAGCTTGCAAATGGTGCAGCAGCATCTATAGCCAATGCCCATTGATGATTGTTGTATTCATAACTTAAATGCGAATAGCCAACAGAGTTTTCTAATTGATCTTGCAAATAATCTTTAGCTATATATTGCTCTAAAGGCAATACACAATTGGTTGCAGCAGCATAACCAACCCAAGGATGGTCGATGATTAATAAGTCGAATTCTTCAGTTAATTTTTCGATTGGAAAATCAGCAAATTGTTGCAAGGTTCTTTTGCTCCACTGAATTTCCACAACGGGGTGCAGCTCATGAAAACGTTGGGATGCAGCTATCAAAGGCACATTGCCTCTGCTATGATTCCAGGTTATCCCTTTTAATACAATTTTACTAGCCATTGAATTCTTTTTTATTGGCTAATAAAATATGTTCGCAAACCATTACTAATTCATTATGCTGATTACGTACTTCCACTAATTCTGTAACTAAGCCAAAGCCTGGTTTTTTATGGTCTTTTTTGTATTTAATGGTAACTGTAGTTTTAATCGTATCACCAATAAAAACTGGTTTAATAAAACGTAAACGTTCATAACCATAGGTCATTGCCGCTTCGTTAATTACTTCAGCAGTTAAGCCAATACCAATGGTAAAAATTAAAGTCCCGTGAGCAATCCTTTTTTTGAAGGGTTGTGTTTTGCACCACTCTTCGTCCATGTGATGAGGAAAAAAATCACCACTCTGACCGGCATGAATGATAATATCAGATTCTGTTACAGTTCTGCCTTTTGTTATTCTCACCTCTCCTATTTCGAAGTCTTCAAAATATTGATGTATCAACATAAGTGTGTACTATACTGCAGTATTGCAAACTAAACAAACCTGTGGATTTTAGCAGGCATTTACGGCAAATCGTTTTAGGTAAAAAGTAATGTTTTTAGTATTTCGAAATTAAAACAAGGAGTTCAGGTTGTAAATGGCTACTTTAACTATACTAATGTACTATTTTACTATTAAATGGTTGATTATTTTGTAAACACAATGCACTCATGCATGTATGTTTACAGTTTTAGTTAAACTGTTTTACATACATTTCAAACAGAATACAATAACCTTAATACAATTTAATTCTGAGAATATTAAACGAATAAGGTAATACCGTAAACGCTATAGATTTACTGTTCACCTTAATAAAAGACTCAACAGGAACAAGATTTTCACTACCTCTAAAAGAGTTCGTAGCGGTTAAGTTATTACTGCTTAACACAGTTTGCTTACCCGTTTTATTAAATTTTTTATTTCCGACAGATTGAATATTCTCTGTATAGCTTTTAGCAGATGCATTAATATATTTTATAATCAACTCATTGGTTTTTGTATCGATTACTGCTGAAGCATAAATACTATCTTACCCTGCAATATTTTCATTGTTCATTGTAATTGCAACCACTTTAGAACCTTTATTATTGCCATACAATTTTTGTACGTAATAATTGGGTGTTGGATTGGCTTCTAAGTTGTTTACCCAAATTAAATCTGGAGTCCATTGCCAGCCATCTACATGAGCAAATAAAGGAGCATAAGAAGCCATGTTTACTACATCGGCATTACGCTCTAAACCAGTCATAAAAGCAGCTTCACTTAATGCAGTTATCCAATTATTTCGGTTATTGGTACTAACCATTTTATCACTTTGTGCTGCATATTCTCCAGCGAAAACTTTAGAGCCATTTCTGGGGTAATTGTCGTACCGTTTTGCATTCGTTAAAAACCAATCTGTTTTTCTGTAAAAATGTTCGTCAATTAAGTCGGCATTCATGTTTCTTAGTTCCCCATTCAAATAATCAAAACGTTCCCCATTAGGGTCGGTACCTGAACTACAAACCAATTTTATTGCAGGATATTTTGATTTTATGGCTGCCATAAATAGTTTCAATCTTTCTATATATTGTGGGCCCCAGTTTTCATTTCCAATACCCAACACTTTTAAATTAAATGGTTGAGGATGCCCCATTGCTGCCCTTACTTTGCCCCATTGGGTTTCCATATTTCCATTGGCAAACTCTATTAAATCCAATGCATCCTGAATAAATGGATTCAAATCTTCTAATGGCACCAATTCAGCAGTATTGTATTGACAAGCCATACCACAATTTAAAATGGGTAACGCCTCTGCACCAATATCTTCTGCCAATTGAAAATATTCAAAAAAACCTAAGCCAAATGTTTGAAAATAATCGGGTGTCGGACGATGATTAAATTCAACATTCCATCTGTTCATTATCAGCTGTCGTTCTTCTAAATTACCAATGGTATTTTTCCAACGGTAACGATTCTTTAAATCAATTCCTTCTACAATACAGCCTCCGGGAAAACGAATAAAACCGGGTTTTATATCTGCTAACAATTGCACCATATCGGCACGCATGCCTCCTTTCCTGTTTTTCCAAGTATCGGATGGAAATAAAGAAATCATATCCATATCAATTTGACCATCTCCTTCGAACCAAATATTAAACTTTGCTTTCAGTACCGTTTTATTGGCCGTAAAACTTACAGCTACTGTACGCCACTCCTTCCCAGCCAATTCAGGTTCAACAACTCTATTTCCTACACTATTACCTGCACTATCCACTAATTCAATATGCAATTTAATTCCAGATTTTTGCTGACGGTACAACATAGAAAAATCATAATGTATTCCTTGTTTAATTCCCATTCCTCTAAAGCCTTCATTGGTTAATCCAACATCGCCTTTGGCAGCATTGTTTAAACAGATTCTTATAAATCTTGGGTTTACGGTATTTTCTGTTTGTCTGTTCAAGACTATTACAGCTCCTTCTGTTGGCTTTTTTTGACGAACAGACCAGCCCATAAGTGGTTTGGTAAATTCGAAGGAACGGTTCTTAATTAGTTCTGCATACAAACCTCCGTCAGCTCCCAAATTAATGTCTTCAAAAAATAGCCCCCACATTGTAGGTGATACATTGGCAATTGCTTTATCGGCATTTATCTTTAAATTATGCTGGGCTGATAAAATAAAACAATTGATAAACAAAAAACCAAAAACGACAATAAATTTAGCAATACGCATGTGTTTTGAATTGAAGGATATTTAAAGAACCAATATTTTGGGCAAACAAAATAAACAATAAAACAATTTAGGTTTGGGCAATTTTAAAATAACAATAAGTAAAGGCCTTGTTTAAAACAAGACCTTTACTTATTGAAGAATAATATTAAAGTAATCGACTAATAATAAGGCATAATTACAGTTCTTGTAACTCCGGTTGTGCCTACCCAAACCAGTTTAAAATAATAAGTTCCTGTAGGGCAAGTAGTTGCATTACCTACAGCATCTAATCCAAAAATTACTGTAACTGTTGCTGTTAATCGGTTATGTGTTAACTGACCAGCAGTAAGCCGAAAATTACAATCCTGTCTTATTACCATTGGCTGACTGATAACAGTTACAAATGCATTTCCATAACGGTTGATACCCCATTCTGAAACTCCAGTATAACCATCTACAGTAGTATTACCTGTTGTAGTTATTACAATACCATTATTATAAGTGAACACCCTTTTTTTAGCAATTTGCCAAGTACGTTGAGAGTTGTCATCGAACGTAACACTCATGTTACTGCTATTAATTTCATGTGTAATTGTAGCACTGGGTGTTGCTAAATTTCTGATTAAACCACCGGTTAAATTTTTAATGGTTTTGATACCATTAATGGTAATGCTCCTGTTATCAGCAGTACGGGTAATTTTTAAATTTTGAATGCTAACTGTTAGTATTGCTCCTGCATCTCTCCATCTTACTGTAGAAGGTAAGGTTAATACCACAGTTCCATTTCTTGTTTTGTAAGGATTACAGTTTACACCATTATAAGTGATGGTAATTTTTCGAGGGCTGCTTAAAGAATCTACGGTTACTGTTGCATCGCATGGCAGTGCTAAAACATTGGCTTCTCTACCATTAAAGGCAATATAATTATCTATTACTGTATTAAAATCATTGGCCAAAGCATCTGTTTCACTGGAAAAACGGGTTTGATCGTCGGAATGTGTTGCAGACTCTACTGCAAAATCTAATAAGTCGGCTTTTTTCTTACAAGCTGTAAAAGCAAATACAATTAATAAGAAAAATACAACTGGTTTAAAAAATTTGTAAATCATCTTCGATAATTTTTTAGCTATACAATGTTAATGGTTTAATTGACCTTCAATTACCAAATAAGTTTAACAGCATTTTCAAATTATTGATTTTTCTTTTGTAAACTGATCCACTCTTCGTGTAAAATGGCCATTTCCGTCATACTCCAGTATGTTCCATTTACCAATAGAACATCTCTGTTAATGCCTTCTACGTTCAATCCAGCTTTTGTATAACATGCCAAAGCCGGTACATTACTTGTATAAACGCCCAATGTAATTCGGTGCAAATGCAACTGCTTGAAACCAAATTTCAATACTTCTTTAACCATAAAAGTGCAAACACCTTTGCTTCTCCCTGCTTCGCTTACAAATACCCTGCTAATTCTTGCACTTTTATTTACAGTACTGATTCCACCCAATGATATATGCCCCAATACTTCATTTCCTTCTACTGCTTTAAAAATAAATGCGTCGGAAGAAGCAATTTCATTGGTTTCACGAACATACCAATCCATACTTTCTTGTGTTAATGGAAAAGTAAACATACGACCACTCCAGTTTAACAGTAATTCTTCGGTATTAATCCAGTTAATAAGTTGTGGTATATCTGATGGTTCAAAAAAACGAAGCAGCATATCGTGTATTTATGTTATTGCTAACAAAGTAAGTGTATTACCTGCATCAAACTGGTGTGAATTATTTTTTCATTCAACTACAGAAAATCCTATTTATTATATTGATTGATTTACTAACTGATAGTTGAACCAGTATCATTTGTGTTGAACATTAGACTAAACTGGTTCATTAATACTTGGCAAATAATGAACTAGTTCCGAATGAAATGAAACGGGTAAAACTGGCTATATAAAATGTAGTTTACACCCAAAGACATCTTTGATTATACTATAAAAACTTTTCTAAGTAAGCAAATTGCAATGGCTGCAAATGATTACCAGTAATTCCATCTTCTAGAAAGGGTTTTCGTTCTCCAGTATCCTTGTAACCGTTGCGTTTGTACCAATCAATCAGTTCTGTTCTTTTATCAATTACAGTCATGTAAACCCTGTTAACGCCATTGGTCAAGGCAAACTCTTCTGCTGCCTTTAATAATTTTTTACCAATGCCGGCACCTTGCAAAGCAGGTTGCACACTAAACATGCCTAAATAAATACCATGCTTGTGTATTTGTAAATTCACACAACCTATTGTGTCTTCGTTTTCATTGGTGTACAATAAAACAACACTATTTTGCATAGCAATTACATTGGCTACCTGCTGTGCATTTGCTCTAACATTTCCACCAATTAAATGAGCTTCAGTTGTCCAACCAGCTTTAGATGATTCTCCCCTGTAAGCACTGTTTAGTAAACTTACAATAGTATCAACATTATAATTCGTTGCAATTTTTATAGCAGAATCTGTAAAAGTCATTTCAATCATTTTATATTCTTAGGAAAGTGCAACTTAATTAGTGCTATCAATTATATATTAAATATTATTAAATTTATACATACCAAATTGCTGTAGTATCTACCGACAAAAAAACACGTTCTCCTTCATTGTAACTGTTATGCAAGGTTTTAGCCCTTATCACTTGTTCATTTACCAATACATCTATGGTATAATAACTACCCCAAAAAGTAATTTTTTGAATGGTATCTTTTTGAAAAATATTACTAGCCGGCATTATTTTTATTTGTTCTGGTCGAAGCAACATTTGCTTTGCTTCAACATTATGTATATCCATTCTCGAAAAGCCTGCTGCATTCGATGCATCAATCAAATTATATTCTCCAAGCAAACCGGCTGCATATGAATTTATAGGTTGATGATACACTTGTTCAGGCGTTCCCTGCTGTATCAGTTCGCCATCTTGCATAATTAAAATCCAATCAGCCCAACTTAAAATGTCAGCAGCATCATGAGATATCATCATACAGGTAATATCCAACTGCTTCCCAACAGCATCAATTACCTGCTTCATAATGCTTTTATGTACCATATCTAAATTTGAAAATGGTTCATCCAATAACAGTAGTTTAGGTGTGGTAGTTAACAATAAAGCCAATGCAATACGTTGCTTCTCACCGCCTGATAATTCATTACTTTTTCGTTGCAACAAATGCTCTATACGGCAAACCTTATAAATGTTACTTGCTTCTGAAACTTGCATTTGATTATTCATTTCCAACAGTTCGTTCACATAATAATTGTTGCGTAATTCAAAATGCTGGCTTAAATAGGCTATGCCCTTTGCACCTGGCAATAACTTATCGTTTGGACCTAATACTTTTTTATCTTCAAAAAAAACTACCCCGCTAGTTGGCTGTACTAAGCCTGCAATAATTTTTAATAAAGTGGTTTTCCCCGATCCAGTAGCACCAGCAATAGCAATTTTTTTTTGTTGTTCTTGCTTAAAATTTGCAGATTGTACAATCGTCTGTTTACCTATTTTTTTTTCAATATTTTCTACCCTTAACCAAGCCATACTTCAAAAGTAGTAGAGTAGCTGCATTTGCATTCAGTTATTCTTTAAAATAGGAAAAGATGTATGTGTGAAAATATTTTTCAACATAACAAAATGAAAAACTATCACATCAAAACCTCTAGTGTGGCTCAACAATTCAGTAGCTTATCTTCAACTAAAATTAAAAGCAACTTTAATAAAAATCCCGTAACAATCTAAAATATTACGGGACTCTTATTATATACAAGCAGCTAATTATCAATATATTATTACATAAAAAATATCCGTGAGCATTATTCTTTTAAAAACAAAGTATCAGGAAGTATTACTGCAAAATATAGAATATCAGCTATACAGTATTTAATGCTCAGAGACAAGTATTTCTTACACCTTTTTTCTCCTCTCTCTGATTTTCTTTGCACCATAACCCACCCCTGCGGCTACCAGTAAGCTTAAGCCCCCATCTACTGGAACATCACCACCAGTTTCATCAAAACCATCTTGAGCAAGGGCTAAAGTGGGTAGTAGGAATAGTATACAAATTAATATAGAGTAGTTAAGTACTTTTTTCATAATAATTGTTTTTGGTCTTTGAAACATTGAAACACAGATAATCATTCCTGTGTTTCAGTGCTTCTGCGACTTGGTTTGTTTATTGTTTTACAAATTTTTCATTGGTTCTGTTTCCTTTGACATCTATAAGCTCTAACACATAATTCCCTTTTGCCAGTTGGGCAATATTGATGGTTTGTGTACCTGATGCCAATTGGTTTTGATACAATCTTTTGCCTGTAACATCGATTATGCTTACTGTGTATTTATCACTTGCTAATGGCAACTGTATCGTGATTTGTTTATCTGAAGGATTGGGATATACTTTCACTCCTGTAATAGCTGTTAATGGTATTGCTTTGCTGAACACCAATGCAAATCGATTGCTTTGTGTGGCTGCATTGTTCTTATCAATCGTAAAGCTGTACACAGGATTGCCTTTTACTTCCTGAATGGTTTTGGCATACTTATCTAACAAGTAAATATTCGTTGCACTGAAATTATCATGTTCACTAAAATTGAAGCTGTAAGCCCCATTGGCTGATACATTGAAATCTACAGCCACTGTATCGCTATTCAATGTTTGCAATTGCCTGGTTTGAATTGATGTTACTTTTCCTGCTTTAAGTGTTCCTAAATAGCTATTGCTGGTTGATAACAAGGTGGCATCTAAATCAGTTATTGATGTGTTATTGATGTTGTTGTCATTTGCATAACGTACAACTGTATTGTCAATATTCACTGCATCTTTATTCAAGCCTATTCTGATAATATTATTCCAGTTTCTTGTACGAAATACCCCATTTTGTGCAACATTGGCTTTATAAGATTCAGCAAAATTCAATGTTAAGTTTGCTGCTGCTGTTGCCTGTACAAAGAAGGCTTGTCCATTGGCTATATATTGTCCATTCGCTCCACTTATGCTCGTTGCTGCATTGCTCCACGTACCTGCATTCCAGGTACTGTACATATTCGCAGCGGTTACTGCATCCGCAGGATTGGCTGGATCATAGATGATATAAGATGCTCCAATTGCTGATTGATTGGCATTGGCATTGGCTGCATCGGTTCTTAATGCGGTAAAGTCTAGTTCACTTGGGTATGGATTGCCAATTAATACCCAGTTTCCTGCTACATTATTGTTGTAGGTATTGCTGAAACTCCCTAAGTTCTTTTGGGCATTGCTTATTATTCCTGTGGCACTAAGCGTTACTGCTGTTGTTGCTGTGGTCGTTCCATCTAACAAGGCACAACCTGTTGCTCTTGATCCTCGTACATTTAATCGATAAGCTGTTCCTGGTGTTAAGGTAAACCCTGTGGTACCTGTTGTATTAGCCACCCAGCGGCTACCCGATGGCAAACTTGCATCGTAACTGAACATGCTTGGGGCATTGGTTACAGTTGCATCAAATCCATTACTGTGAGCAGTTAAACTAGGACAAGCTGTTCCACCTGTGCCTGATCCTGTTATATGCACCTGCTGCTGCCAGGCTGAACTTAATGCCTGACTTACAGGGCTGCTAATGAAACTGAAGCGACGGGTGGATTTAGCGGGTATGAAACGTTGTACCGTTACATTGCCTGAAATTGTATTACCTGAGTTAACACCAGCATTCGTAATATATACAATTTTTTACATACCTATTGAGGTTGAAGCTAATGTTAATAAACTACCAGTTGTTAATACAGCGTTGTTTACATTACCAAAAGAAAGTGTACCATTAAGAGAGGCTTTATTTGTTGTTGCAATAACAACACCTGAAGCATTACCAATCGTAAAATTATTAAAAGAAATAACGCCCGATCCTGTACCAGCAATAGTTTGTTGGGCACTACCTAAAAAGTTAATATTCCCTAGAAGGAATGCATTGTTGGTGTTATTGGAGATGTTACCATAAACATTTAGCGTACCTGAATTCGATGTTACAGTACCTGTTGTACCTGCAATGGTAAGGTTATCAACTCTATTGGTCGTAAAATTAGACTGGTAGCCAGTTGTAAAACTAACATTTCCATAATTTACTAAAGAAGAGCTAAAAAATATGGTACTCCACTACCAACTGCCAAAGTTGAATTATTAATTACATAATTACTTCCAGATTAAAAAGTTACAACTGGTGAATAAGAAAGCGGTGAAGTTGCAGCTATTGATCTTCTCAAAGGAGTGTAACGCCTTACATTACTGGAAGTTGAAGTTGCACCACATGTGTATGAACTGCCAGATGTAAATACCACTGATGCACCATTTGTATTGAACGAAAATTGAGGAGTTCCCCCTGCCATTCCACTTCCAAGACTAGTACCAAAAACTGGCCCATCCATCCAGGATGCAGCCGAAACAGCACCAGGATTCGAACTAAAATTAAAACCTCCACCACTTTGAAAAACTAAGGAACCAGAAGCTACAGCAATTAATCTTGACAAACTGCCATTTCCTTCAAAAAAAACTGTTCCAGAAATACTTCCTGTTGCTGTAAACGGTAAATACATTGCAAAAAGTATAATTGTTGCACTAGTTCCAGTAGTATTACCAATATGTAAAGTTGAATTTGCTTCTATGGACAAACTGCTATTTATTGTAAGCGTTGGAACACGGTATAAGCTACCAGAAACCGTCTGATAATCATTTGCAATAGTTATGTTTTGTCCGTCTTGAATACTCAAAACCTGACCGATTGTAGCTGTTGTACCAAGGGCATTATTGGTTGTTACTATATCACCCAATCTTAGGTTATTAAACTCTCCGGCAACCGAAGTTGTTAGAGGATAAGCAACTCCTCCAACTACACTTCCTATAGTGGTGGTACTTGAAATAAGCTCAGTACCTGTATGAGATATGAGATATAAAATATACATTAGCACTGTTTCTTATTATTAAAGAAGCACATTCGTCTTTAGTGAGGTTATTGATGTATGTAGTATTCTTTCCAGCTCCATTTTTTGCAATCAAAGCATTTCCATCAATATATAATATATCTTTAGCAGCAGGTTTACTTCGATTAATCGATGTATTATAAACACCCGTTAAAGGATCGTACTGTGCCCAGTTAGTGGCAACATTCCAATTAGTAACAGTTGTAGAAGGACCTGTTCCTGTAGCTCCGATTGCACCAATCCAACAAAAGGTGTTTTGAGCATTAGAGTCATAAGCAGTACAAATAAGCACTGCTAAGGCAAGTAGCATTTTTTCATTTGGCAGATAGTTTGGGTTTAAATAAATATCACTTGTAGTTATAAAAGTATAAGGCAAGAAAATCTATTACATCCTGCACTATCCTGATAAATATAGTTTGTACAATTAAAACAACAAGTACAATACATTACTGAATCTGTTATTATTCTTTTGAAAATTTTATAGGAACTATTTTATCGCCATCATTAATAATGGCTACATAAAAACCAATAATAAATTTTGCAATATCAATACTATGTTGCGAAGCAGTTATTAATCTATTTTCATACATCAATTTACCAGCTGCATTATATACATAAACAGATTGAATATTTTTTCCTGTTAATGATTGAATAGTAAGTTTATCTTTTGCAGGGTTTGGATATACACTAAATAAATTTTTACTATTAAACTTTATTAATCGAACAGATGAATAAACATACTTACCATCTTTATCTACTTGTTTTAAACGATAATAGTTTTCGCCAATATTGGGTAATGCATCGGTAAAGGAATATTGATTCGTTAACTGACTATTGCCCACTCCTGCAACAACACCAATTTGAACGAACTGCATACCATCTTTACTTCTTTCAATTTCAAAATGACTGTTATTAATCTCTGTGACCGTTTTCCAATTAAGCAATACTTTATCGGTAATTGCGTCAGCTGTAAAAGAAGAAAATTCAACAGGTAATGCAGGTACATTAGCTTCTAAGCTAATATAATCATACATTAAATGACTTACCCAGCCCGAGTTTGAAGGCATCACCAATGTTATGGTGTTATTACCTGTAACAAACTTATTCATTGGAATCAACACTTGTTTAAATGCATATTTTGCATAATTGGCTTGTCTAATAAATGCGTTACCATCGCCATTATCCGGATAAAAACTGGTAAACAAACTATTCTCATTATTTACATAAATCCACTGCTGTGCATGGTCATTACTGGAGTAGGCAATGGTTAATCTTGCATTGCCAGACATTGAGAACCCTGCTGGCAATGTAAAATTCAGTCTCCATTTCCAGACATCTCCTGGAGCTGGGATTGCAGCTACGTCAGGATACTTGGTATGTGCATATGGGATTTTAGCCGACCAATTTCTTTCTGCAATATTATATTCGATTGGGTTAGGGAATGTATCTCTGAATTTATTTTGCACATTGCCTTCGCAATAGTCAAAGTAGCCCAATTTAAATTCATCACTCATTCTGTTAGGAGTACCAATTTCCCAAACAAATCTTCCATAGGTTCTATCAATCATTCTTGTTATTGTACCAAGGTTGGTAACACCTCCAGCAGTTACTACAACATTATCCTGACGGTACTCTCCTATCGCTCCATCTACAAAAGCAAATAAGGAGTATATACCAGCACGAATATTGGGTATTGTAAAGTTTCCATTGACATCACTTTTAACCCAATACTGATAGTCTTTCATTTCAAACTGAAAATTGGTTGCACCATCTGCTAAACTGGTAACACCAACCCAGGCACCAGCCCCATTGAAGGATGTTTTCAAAGCATCCCCAATTAAAAATTTACCACTAACAGAACCTCTCAATGACGCAGGTGGATAAGCAACCGTATCTTTAACCCACGCATAAGGCCAAAGAGTTTTTTCCAGTACCTGACGCTCTTTTGCAGCAACCCAGTTACTGTCGCCGGTTGACTTATCGGTAATTAACAAAAGATAAGGACCATATACTTTGTTCCAGCTTGTTAATGTATCAGCAATCATTCCACCATCGCCATAATGTACACCATTCATACACTGGTGAACAATACCTGCAGCTGCATTCAAATCGTGGTGCATTGGCCCTTCATTATAATATTCACAACTGGTATTTACACACCAAATACCAATATTGTTAATATTGCTTGCATGCCCCCAAACCGGATTTTCCCAAAACTTTAAACTGTATTCATACTTTCCATCATACTTTCCAGCTCTTACACCTGTAGTAAGCTTCACAATCTCTTGTGGACCGCCACTGCTAACAGCTTGTGTATAATCGTAATTAGAAGGCATTTCCCAGCTACGCAACGAATCTGTGTAAATTCTTTCGCAAAGGTTTACACCACTGTTATTATAAGAAATCCACCAAACCTGCCGCCAACTGCCTTGATCAAATTTGGGATAGTTGGGTTTATGTTCCAGTTTACTGTAAACATAAACTCCTTTATCATCTTTCTTTAAAGCATAGTGTAGTTCAGCGTCACAAGGTGTTACATGACCAATAGAAGGCGTATAAGGACGTTTAAATACAATGTGTGCAAAATCGGTACTATCTTGCACCACTTGATAAATGCATCCCCAAATGGTTTCAAACCCATAAGAAGTTGTAAAATCGTGATACATGTATTTTTTAGCATCGGTAGGTTTATTAGCTACAGTTTCTTTACCTTTGAATCGATAAGAAATAATATTACCCGTATTCTTATCAAACGTACAAACTAGGTTAGTTGTTTTAAGCGTTACAGAATCAGGGTATTCTGTAATCATGCTATTCACGTTTTGAGAAATTTGTGCAATTGTATTTACACCATCATAAGTTACTGTAAGCGTTTTTCCAGCAGTACAGGTTATTTTACCAGCTGTTATATAATTATTGATAAGAGTTCTTTTGTCACCAATCATTTTTAATAATCCAATTCCGGTTATATAAACTAATCCGTTTGTACCGATGTTTAAATTACTGGTTACATTAACAGAACCTCCGCTAATATTAATTGTTGCTGTTAAGCCAGCAGCATTGGCAACATTTAAATCGGTACCTGCCCACAAAGCTCCACCATTCAAATTAACTGTTGCAGTTGCTCCAGCATTACCAAAAGCTATATTACAAGCATTTTTTGTTGTAAATGACCCTCCTGACGCAACTGTTATTACAGCATTTGTATTACGTCCAAAATAACCAATATTCCTATTGTTAAAATCTCCTCCATTATTAATATTGATTATACCATTTAAAGAGTCACTATTCCAGAAATACAATAATCCATTTACTGTAAGTGTACTACCTGTAAGTGTGTTTAATTTATTGGGTCTGTAACTATTAGAACCACTGCCACCAGAATGTACACAGTTGTTTGGAGAGCCTAAGCCAATCATCATCACTTCATTTTGTGTTAAAGCAGCAGGATTGGTTGAAGGATTCCAGTTAGCAGCAGTAAAATAAGCATTGCTTGTTCCACCAACCCAGGTAACAGTTTGAGCGAATGAATAATTAGAATGGCCAAGAATTATAAAGGATAAAATAAGAAAAGGGAAGAGAATTTTCTTCATATAGGCATCGTTGATGGTAAAGCAAACTGGAACAAAATATTTCCTAAGCAATACTATAACTAGTAAGTAACTCCATCATCCTGAGCTATCCTGAAAATAATTTTACAAACCAGTTCTAAAAGGCAATGCTGGCAAACCTTCTACATTAATTAAGTTGGGTTGTGCTGCCTCATGCCAAGCAAAGCGAATGTATTTGGGAGCCTTAACTTCAGTTGAAAAAACAATAATTTTATTATCGGTAATTTGTGCTGTTGCAGGTATAAAACTGCCATCTTCGCCTGCAATAGTAAACCACTTTAATGGTTGCCCATCACTCGATTTGAGCCCATTTGCATGTTCAAATGAAAGCTCAATAACATTATTTACAATTTTCATTTTTTTATACATAGGACCAGAAAACTCAATGTTTTTAAAACTATACGTTTTCGATTTTGCCCATTGTGCAAGTCGATGTGCTATAATCCATTTATAAGAAGGGTGAATATCGTTTAAATTATCTACCAGATCTGTTGTAACGACCATGCCAGTATTTGCAATTGACATTCCCTTTGTTTGAGCTTCCCAAAAATGCGGTAAAGTAAACTCATCCTTAACTTTTGGGTTATCTCTTAACCGATTGGTGTATAAACAAGGAGCTATCTGCACATAATAAAAAGGAAGCTTTTTATCATTAAATAGCATTCTCCAAATTGCTACAAACAACTTAAATTTTTCTGGATACAATTCATAATCATTGGTATTACAATTATTTTCTCCCTGATACCATAAAACACCTTTAATAGCCAATGGAATTAAAGGTTGTATCATACCATTGAATTTTTGACCTGGATGCAATCCATTTATTTTAAAATTTTTACTGGTTGCAGAATCTTTAAACAGAAGAGACTGTTCATACGCCCAATCGGGAGTCCACTCTTCAATTTTTGTACCACCCCAACTGCTTGAAATTATACCAATGGGTACTCCTGTTTCTGTATTGATTTCTTTCGCAAAAAAATAACCAATTGCTGAGATGTAACGAACTGCAGTATCACTTGCATCTACCCAACCTTTTGTTGGTAATTTGGGTTGTTTATTTAATGTTCTCTCTACATACATGTACCTGATATTTTTCGATTTAAGAGTATCGGTCAATTCACTTATTGATGGATCCATCCCTTTTTTAGGAGTAGCATATCTTTTCAGTTTTTTATCCAAAGGATATTCCATATTGCTTTGCCCACTACATAACCAAACATCTCCCAATAAAACATTTTTAAGTTCTATTACTGAATCGCCTTTAACAACCAATGGTTGAGACAGTGCATTTGCCTTCATGGGTTTAAATGTCATTTTCCAATTACCAGCAGTATCAGCTTTTGTTTTAAACTGCCGATTGGCAAAACGGCCAACCAACAGCTCATTGGGCTTGGCTTTACCCCATATTACAATTGGCTTATCCCTTTGCAATACCATATTGTTTGAAAAAATTTCTGCAAACCGTAGTTGAGCAATTGAAACATTAATCGTGCAGAAGCAAAGTATTACAATTACGAGTCTTTTATTATAAAGTGAAAACATGGCAACAATTAATTAGACACACAAAGTAACCATTAAAACAACGCAGCTATCCTGAATCATCCTGAAGCAGAATTTAAAAAATCTTAAAGCAACAGTGCAAACGTTGCCATTATTTTAACGTTTAAAAAGGAAAATAGAAGCTTAGTTCCATTCAAAATTCTGGATGATGAAACAACGATTCTTTGTCTTCATTTTTTTACTCGGAAGTGATTTAACGCATGCATAACTATTACCAAAAGATCTGGCGTATTTTATCAATAAATGTCCATTTCCAATTGCTGTAACAGAACCAACATTTAAAGCTGCCACCTACTATGTAAAAGATTTTGGAGCAATTACCGATGGTAAAATTACTAATACAAATGCAATTACAAAAGCAATAATTACTTGTAACAGCAATGGTGGTGGTAAAGTAATTTTTAATGCCAGCAAGTGAATAACTGAGCCGATTGAACTATTAAGTAATGTGAACCTTGTAATAGAAAAAAATGCATTGATTCAATTTACTGAAAACCATAGCTTATACCCAATTGTAAAAGCTGGCAAAAAAAGTAGTACACTTACACCTGCTTCTCCAATTTATTCGTACAATGCAACCAATATTGCCATTACAGGAGAAGGAACTATTGATGGAGCTCGAGATAGCTGACGACCTGTAAAAAAAGTAAAGTAAGCGATGCAGTGTGGAATAAATTACTTGCATATGGTGGCATTGTAAGTAGTGATGGAAAAATTTGGTGGTCAAGTGTAGATGCCATGAATGGTGAAGATTATCTCAAAAACATAAAAGAGAAAAGTACCAAACTAGAAGATTATTTGCCAGCTAGGGATTTCTTAAGACCTTATATATTTTCTTTGTTAGTTGCAGTAACAATAAAAAAGGAGCATTTAAAATGCTCTTTTTTTATTGCCCATCAGTTGCTTCGAATAAATATAATTGGACAAGAAATTCAATTCGAATATAAAAACTAACGACTGTCAGTTTTTTATTTAAGTAACAGATTTACCTTGCAAATTGAAAATTCTAAATCTTAGAAAATCAACTAAAAAAGGAGGCTGTATGTACTTACTAACGTATTTCTCTGAAAATGTCAATCAACATTTAGTAAATAACACGAATGAAGAAATTGACAATACTGCTGAACAATCGAATGAATCGGAATCTGCAACTAAAGAGCATATTTTTATTAGTGCTGATTTATGGAATGTACATAAACACAAGAAAGGCTTTCATACAACTGTTAGAACATTGCACAGCTGGGAATAGCAATTGTAGCTTTGCTTAATTGATACGCTCAGTGTTTTTGTATTGGATAAATCTTTTCTGTAAGAAATATAATTGAATGCTAGGATTAGTCTTCAAAAACAAAGTACAATCCAAGCATAACCACTGTTATTGCTATTGACGTAAGCCCATATAATATCCAGTTATACGATTCGGGAAAAAGGTTAATAAAGCAAGCACACAACTTACAAAACCAAGGAATGCACCTATACCCATACAAAAAAATCCTTTGAATTGCCTCTTGGTATTACGATGCTTTTTAAAAGCTGCCAAGTAGGCCGAAACATGATTTACGTCAAGCCCTTTAACATACAAATCTGCTTCAATTGCTTGTTGCGTTAAATTATTAGTTATCCATTGTTGAACTATTGCAGGATTAATTGTGGCAGTTTGGGGCATGGCAATAATTTTAGCATCGCAAGAAAAAACTCATCTTCTAAGATTAAAGTAAGATTTTTTCTGAAATCTGCCAATTTGAGTTGATTTCTTTGCGTTCTAATAAGCATTTTTTTTGCGAAAGCCAGCTATTAACCCAAAAACCGAACTATATCAATGAAAGTTTGGTTATCTCATTGCCGCTAATAATTTTAGATAAATTGCTGTTTTGTGTTCTTTTCCAATCAACAATATTCTCACCAGTAACCACTCTCCAAAAGTTTTTTAATTTCAAATCATCATAATCAGCATTTTTTAAGAAAATACCTGCTGTAGAGCTTCTGGTTCTAAAATCAATTCGTAAAGTATCTCCAGAAATATGTCTTGAAGTAAGAAATTTTTCGATTTGGTCAATATTCATTTTTCAGATTTGCAGGAAGGTAACCTTTTTAAAATGATTATTGGCTGCCATTAAAGATTGTTCGTTGAAAGTTGGTTAATTACTATTTGGCAACTTCAATTTTCACTTTTTTATTCTTAATTTTTTCATTCTTAATTAACTGCAAAGCTGCTCCTACTTTATGTTTACGTACTGCTACAAAAGAGAAAAAATCTTTTACATCAATCAATCCAATATCTTCTTTTTTAAGTTGTGCTTTATTACCTAAAAAACCTACAATATCAATTTTATTTACTTTATCCTTTTTGCCAGCTGCAATAAAAAGGGTTGTCCACTTTGGTTTTTCAGGCAAATAAGCTGTATCTGGTAAAACAATGTTTTCGATATTATCACCAGTGTAAGCAGGTAACTTTTCCTCTTCTGATAAAATCATTACAACTGTTCCACTTGCATCCATACGAGCTGTACGTCCATTGCGATGTGTAAACATATCTTCGGTATGTGGCAGATGATAATGAATGATGTAACGAATATTTGGAATATCTAATCCACGAGCAGCCAAATCGGTGGTGATTAATACATTGGTGCTGCCGTTTCTAAATTTACACAATGCACTGTCTCTTTCTTGCTGTTCCATTGCACCATGATAAAACTCGTTGTAAATTCCTTTTTCTGTAAGCAAAGTACTTACTCGTTCTACACTTTCTCTATGATTACAAAATACAATGGTAGATTGACCACCAGTATAACAGATTAGTCTAAAAAGTGTATCAATTTTGTCCTTATCAATACTCAGTATAGTTTTAACTGCAAGCTTTTCAATTGGCAATTCTTCCTCACTTAAAAAATTTAGTTTCTCAGGTTCATCCATTTTAATAAAATCTGGAATTGTTACTGCCTCAGTAGCTGAAGTAAGCATTCTTTTTTGTATAGCAGGCAAGGAACCCAAAATAAAAGAAACTTCCTCGGTAAAGCCTAAGTCTAAGCTTTTATCAAACTCATCCAATACAACTTTTGTAATGGTGTCGATGGTAATGTTACCTCTTCTTATATGATCAGCCAAACGACCAGGTGTACCAACCAATAAAGCTGGTGGTTCAATTAAATTATTTTCTTCTGTTTCTCTTTTATGACCACCATAGCAGCAAGTAATTTTAAAACCAGTACCCATAGATTTAAAAACCAACTCAATTTGTTGAGCCAATTCTCTAGAAGGAACAATAATTAAAGCCTGTGTTTTTTTATTAGCTGTATCTAACTCTTTAACCAGAGGCAATAAAAAAGCCAATGTTTTACCTGAGCCAGTTGCTGAAAGTAAAATGATATTATTGTGTTGCTCAGCAGCTGCCAATGAAGCAGTTTGCATGGTATTTAACTCTTTAATTTTTAGATTGCTTAATAAAGTAGCGATAGATACTTGTTGCTGTTGCATAGCTGCGAAAATACAAAAGCTATGGCAGTAGCAAGATTTTAGTTCAGTTTACATGTTTTCACCTAGTATCAAAACTTATCTTTACAAAAAAGCATGGCATCTAACGACCCATTACATGGCAAAACCCTTGAATCAATTGTTACCCATTTGGTAAATCATTTTGGCTGGGAAGAGTTGGGTAAAATTATTACGATTAACTGTTTTAACAGCAATCCCAGTATAAAATCGAGTTTAACATTTTTGAGAAAAACCCCTTGGGCAAGAAAGAAAGTAGAAGATTTGTACATCAGTATTTTGTGATGTTCATACAAATTAAAAGGAGGATAATTTTTATTATCCTCCTTTTCTATAAATCTTACTTTTAAAATTACAAGCCAAATAAACCAGCATTAATTGTTTGCAATGCTTGTACTTTATAATTACCTGGAATTAATAATGAAATATTGTGCAAACTGCCACCATAACTTACCATTGTAACAGGAATACCTTTAACAGCTGCAAATAAACTTTGTAAAGCTTCGCCATTATCGTTTATTTCATTACCTACAATTGAAATAATGGTTTGGTTATTTTCTAATTCTACAGTTCCAAATGGTTCTAATTCTTTAATGATTTCTTTTAAGAAAACATCATTATCAATGGTTACACTTACTGCCACTTCAGAAGTAGTAATCATATCGATGGATGTTTTGTATTTCTCAAATACTTCAAATATTTTTCTCAAAAAACCATAGGCCAATAACATACGGCTACTTTTAATTTTAATAGCAATAATGCCATCTTTTGCTGCAACCGCTTTTACACCTTTGGTTGCAGTTGTTTCTGTAATGGTTGTGCCTGCTGCATCTGGCTGCATAGTATTTAATAATTTAACTGGCACATTGTAATGTTGTGCTGGCCAAATACATGCTGGATGTAAAATTTTTGCACCAAAATAAGCCAACTCAGCAGCTTCATCAAAACTCAGTTGTTCTACTGGTTGCGTTTTGTTAACTACACGAGGATCGTTGTTGTGCATGCCATCAATATCTGTCCAAATTTCACACACACTTGCTTTAATAGCAGCTGCAATTAGAGATGCAGTATAATCGCTACCACCACGTTTTAAATTATCTACTTCTCCCCTTGCATTTCTACAAATATATCCTTGTGTAACAAATAGTTTTTTATTGGTGTGCTGCTGCAAGAGTTGCGTCAGCTTTACTTTTATACTTCCTACTTGTGGTTCTTCATTACCATCAATGGTCATAAATTCTAAAGCAGGCAATAACAAATGATCGATACCAGCTTCCTCTAAATACACACAAAATAATTTGGTACTCATCAATTCTCCTTGAGCCAAAATATCTTTATTTAAAGCTTCACTGAAAGAGATTTTTAGAATGATATTTAAAAAGTCAAAGTGTTCTTCAACAATTTCATAAGCTTTAGCTTGGAACTCTTCTTTTTTCAATAAATCCATTACAAAATTCTTGTAATGAATTTCCAATTTATCAATATTTTGTTTAGCAGCTTCTCTATTACCTTGTGCAAGGCAATTGCTGATTTCTACAAGGGAATTTGTAGTACCACTTAATGCACTTAATACAACAATTTTACTTTCTTCATCTCTGGTTATTAATTCAGAAACCTGATGCATACGTTCTGGCTTACCAACACTGGTGCCTCCAAACTTCATTACTTTCATCTGTACTTGTTTTTGTTACTGTAACTACATAGGTGTTTATCAAATGCATGAATCATTTGTTCCCCCCGCAGTCTTATAGTTTGAAAATTGAAATGAGTTGCAAATGTAGGTGCTACAATACTTACACAAAACTAATTTTTAAAAATAGTGCCTATTTTAGACTACTGATTGTAAGTATTTCTCTAAACTCAGTTTCCAATTAATTGGCTCTACACCAAAATCATTTTGTATAGATGTTAAATCCATTACAGAATATGATGGGCGTTTTGCAGGTGTTGGATAAGCTGTTGATGGAACTGGATTTACTGTACAATTTAATCCTGTTAGTTGCTGAATTGCTGTAGCAAACTGAAACCAAGAAATAACACCTGTATTGGAATAATGATAAATTCCTCTTTTTGTATTCTGTGGTATTTGTTGAACAATGTGTAAAATAGCTTTTGCTAAATCATGGGCATAAGTTGGGCAGCCTACCTGATCATCTACAACATTAATGCTGTCTCTTTCATTCATTAAACGCATCATTGTTTTCACAAAATTATTACCGTTTTGTGCGTAAACCCACGAAGTTCTTATAATGATTGTGTTTGGATTATTTTCTAATGCCAATTTTTCTCCCAACCATTTTGAATAGCCATAATAATTAATGGGATTTGTTGTATCGTAGGGCAAATAAGGTTTAGTGCCTGCACCATCGAATACATAATCTGTAGAAATGGTTATTAATGTGGCATTAATGGCTGCACACTGCTTGGCTATTTCGCCAACTGCTGTTGTGTTTATTGCTAGCGTAATGGCTTGTTCTGTTTCAGCTTTATCAACTGCTGTGTATGCTGCACAATTAATAAAAAAAGATGGTGTATATTTTTTAAAAAAATCAGCTATCGAATCTGTACTACTTAAATCTAATAAGGTGATGGTTGTAAAAAGAAAATCGTATTGAGGATAATTCGCAATCAATTGTTGAATGCTCCAACCCAATTGACCTTCTGTACCTGTAATTACTACCAGTTGCTTTTCCATAAATAAAAAAAGTTACGCAGCAATACTACGTAACTTTTTAAAAAACAATTAGAGGAATTTATTTAAGTAATTTCTTCAACGTATTGTGTAATTCTTCTCCACGCAAATTTTTAGCTACGATTTTTCCTTTAGGATCTACTAAAACATTAAAAGGAATACCTTGTACACCATACAATTTAGCAGCTGCATTATTCCAAAATTGTAAATCGCTTACCTGTGTCCAAGTTAAATTGTCATGTTGTATGGCATTTAACCATGCATCTCTGCCATCAGGACGATCTAATGAAACCCCAAGAATGGTAAAGTTTTTTTCTTTAAATGCGTTGTAGGCAGCTACTACATTTGGATTTTCTCTGCGACAGGGACCACACCAACTTGCCCAAAAATCTATCAATACATATTTACCACGAAAAGAAGATAAAGTAACTGGTTTACCATTTACATCGTTTTGTGTAAAATCTGGTGCAGTTGCACCTTCTGCAGTTGCAGCTTCACCTACTGCTTCTGCTTGCTTTTTATTTTTGTAATCAGCAATTGTAGCTTCAATCATTTTAGCAAATGCACCCACTTTAGCAGCAGGTTTTAATTGATTATATCTACTTTCTAATTCTTCAACGCCACCTGCAAAAACAGGATTTACAATATATAAAACATAACTACTTACAGGGGATGCTACATGTAATTTTGTAAAATTGGTTACTTCTGCAATTACTTTTGTTTTGTTAATATTGAATTGGTTGATTAAAGAATCTCTCAATTTACCCTCACCTGCTTGGTTAATTTTACCTACCAATCCATTCAATTTATCTTTTAAGGGATTGAATGACTTTAAATAAGTAGCATAATCGTTGTGTAGTAAAGAGCCTGTTATAACTGGATTTGCAATTTTTGCATTGGTACCATTAATATTCACTTTTTCGTTAGACATGAATAATTCTACCTCTTCCTTTAAACCAATGAAACCTAACTTATGAATGTTTGGCTCATCAATTGAACCAGAGATATTGAATTTGCCTTTCATAGCATAATCCTGTGCAATCGTATTGCCAGTTACTCCATCCATTAAAAACACCAATGTGCTGTCTTTTAGTCCAGCAATATTTCCATTAATGGTAAACCCTGTATTTTTTTGTGCAGAAACCGCAAATGGAAACAATAAACTTGCTAATAAATATTTTTTCATAATTATTTTGAATGTCTTTTTTGCAATACATCAATAACTTCCTGCAATTTAAAACCCTTTGCGTTAAGTAAAAGCAAATAATGGAACATTAAATCGGCAGCTTCACCCAAAAACAATTCCTTATTATCATCTTTTGCTTCAATAACCAATTCGATTGCTTCCTCTCCAACCTTTTGAGCAACTTTATTAATGCCTTTAGCCAGCATTCCTGCTACATACGATTCATCTGCAGAAACCTTACTTCTTAAAATAATTACTTCTTCTAAATACATTAAAAAATCTCCACTTTGGTTAAGTTCATTAAAGCAGGTATCAGCACCAGTATGACAAGTTGACCCTATTGGTTGTGCTTTAATTAATAAAGTATCATTATCGCAATCGGCAGCAATAGATTTTAACTCCAAAAAATTGCCACTTTGCTCCCCTTTTGTCCAAAGTCTATTTTTGGTTCTGCTAAAAAAAGTAACCTTCCCAATAGTTTGGGTTTTTTCTAATGCTTCGGCATTCATAAACCCAAGCATCAATACTTTATGGGTAACATAATCTTGAATAATGGCTGGAACTAAACCATCGGCATATTTTGAAAAATCTATATTCATAAGTTAATTATTCACCCAAAAATTGGGTTTGGTCGGGTAAAGTAATATTAATTGTACCAGAACCATCTTGCAATATGCACTGGCAGCCCAATCTTGAGTTGATTCTTGGACTTACTGCACGGTCTATAAAATCTTCTTCTCTATCACTTAATTCGGCTAAATGTTCTTCCCCAGACTCAATATACAAATGACAAGTACTGCAAGCACAAACCGCTCCACAATTGTGGTGTAACTCATGGCCATTATCTAAAATCACTTCTAATAAGCTGTCACCTACAGCTTCTGTATTTATGGTTATAGGTTCTAAGCCTTTTTGTTCAAACTTTACATTAATCGTGTACATATTTCTTCCTTTAAAGTGTCAAAAGTATTTGAATAACAGCTAAGCAACAACCCAAGTTTTAAAGCAATTGTTCGATTTGAGGAAAAAAGCATACTAACTCTTGTTAGTTTGAAAAAAAATTCTCTACTTTGTAATAGGAAATGAAAATTAGATTCGATTAAGTGTTTATGAATATAACATTTCCGATTTAAAATGTTGATCGGTTGCTTGCTCATAACTTCCCTGTAAGGTTAAACTTACGGGGATTGTTTTTTAAGAATGATTGTTTAATTGATACGAAGTAAACTGCATAAAAAAGGTTCATCAAATGACGAACCTTTATACTTTAGCGGTGAGAGAGGGATTCGAACCCTCGGTACAGTTTGACCCGTACGGCAGTTTAGCAAACTGCTGATTTCAGCCACTCATCCATCTCACCTACCTTATCCCTTTCTGCTATATTGAAAGGGTTGCAAATATAAACGCCAAATGTGAATTACCAAATATTTTATTAGAAAAAACTAAAAAGAAAAAAGTCTAAAAACTACGCTTATAAATATTTAACACTCTAAGAATTGCCTGACTACCAATTGCACCTTTTTACATTAACACCATTACACTTTCATCCTGACTTCGTTACTGGAAAACTCATTTTTAATAAATAATATATTTTTTTTCATAACTGAATAATACTGTCTTTTCCAAAACCTTCTTCATGTTGGGTTTAATGATTTTTACGCTGTAAATGGTTTTGGCTATTTCAAGGCTCATTTTTGGTTGTTTTTCCATCAGTTGCCGTTCTGGTTCTTTATAAATTTTATAGGCGACAGGAGCAATGCAAATGTGGGCTGCTGTTCTTCGTTGAACATAATCATAAGCAGATTCATTTTATCGTTTCTAAAACCTGTTTTGTGTAAATCATCTTCTTGCTCAACTTCAAAATATAAAGTGGTAACATTGTAAAAACAAGTTGAAGAGTATTGTTTAAAATCTTTAATATAAGCTGGTAGTTGATATTTTTGAAGGGTCGGCGATTCAAACCCGTCAACTCTCACGAAAAGTGGTCTTTTATGACCCGTTACTCATTTGCTATTATTTTTAGAGCTAAACCAGAATAGTTCTACTTATAACATTTTCCTTTATTATTTTTGCATTATGCACCAATGGGCTTCAAATACGAAAGAGCAACAAAAAGAATCTGTGGATATAGATATAATGGAAACAACCATTCATCCATTCAATTTAATCATGTGGAACGATGAAGTGAACACATTCGATTGGGTTATTGAGACATTAGTAGAAGTTTGTGGGCATACTGAAGAACAAGCTGAGCAGTGTGCTATGATTATACACTTTAAAGGAAAATACGCTGTTAAAAATGGCGATTACGACACGCTAAAACCAATGTGTAATAGCATTACTGAACGTGGCATTAATGCAACTATTGAAGAAATCGTTTAATTAACCCTCTCCTTTTTAAATTTATTCTTTGGCATTACACGTATTAGACGATAGAATTTGGTTTCCTCCTGCTGAAGAAGCCTTAACCGATGGACTCTTAGCCATTGGTGGAGATTTAAGCGTTGAACGTTTAATACTAGCATATAAAAATGGCATTTTCCCTTGGTACGATGGTGCAACACCATTATGGTGGCATCCCAATCCTCGTTTTGTTTTATTACCCGATGAATTAAAAGTGAGTAAAAGCATGAAACCTTTTCTCAACCAAGATAAATTTCGTTTTACCATCAATAAAACATTTGTAAAAGTAATAGACCATTGCAAAAAAATAGAACGCAAAGACCAGGATGGCACCTGGATTAATGATGATGTAATTCAAGCATATACGCAATTGCATCAAATGGGCATTGCTCACTCGGCAGAAGCTTGGTTGAATGGAGAATTGGTGGGCGGACTTTACGGCATTAAAATGGGCAAAGTATTTTTTGGTGAAAGTATGTTCTCCACGCAATCCAATGCCAGCAAATTTGCTTTTATTAAATACGTACAACAACTGAAAAAAGAAGGCATCGAATTAATCGATTGTCAGGTTTATACCGAACATTTAGAAAGTTTAGGTGCCAAAATGATTATGAGAGAACAATTTTTACAACTGATCAAGCATTTAATTGAACCACATAGTAAGATAGGCACATAGTTTACTACTTTAAAATTCAAAAAAAATTATTGCCATATGCCTTTTAGCTATTAATCTATTTCTTCTATCCTCCTATATATCTATGTGGTAAAATCAAAAAATTCCCTCAATCGCAATAATGCAAACATTGCAATAACGCCTCTCTTAAAAATTAAAATTACTTTTGCCATTTAGCAACACAAGTTATTATGAGCCGTAAAGGAAAAGTTTTAGTGGCAATGAGTGGTGGTATCGATAGTACTGTTACTGCTCTTATGCTTCACCATGAAGGATATAAAGTAATTGGCATTACCATGAAAACATGGGATTATGCCACCAGTGTAGGCACTACAGGCAAAAAAGAAACAGGCTGCTGCAACATCGATAGTTTCAATGATGCCCGTATGGCTGCGGTGCATCATGGATTCCCTCATTTCATTTTAGATATACGTGAAGAGTTTGGTGATTTTGTCATTGAAAATTTTGTGGAAGAATATTTGGCTGGCCGTACACCCAATCCATGTGTTATGTGCAACACACATATCAAGTGGAAAGCTTTATTAAAACGTGCCAATAATTTAGGCTGCGATTTTATTGCAACTGGTCATTATGCCGAAGTGCACCAACATGATAATGGAAGATATTTTCTCAGCAAAGGTTTAGATGAAACCAAAGACCAGAGCTATGTGCTGTGGGGATTAGATCAGGAGTTATTGAGTCGTACAATCATGCCTTTAGGTAAATATCGTAAGTCTGAAATAAGACAAATGGCTCATGATATGGGCTATCCTGAACTAGCAAAAAAAAGTGAGAGCTACGAAATTTGTTTTGTGCCCGACAACGATTATCGAGGCTTCTTAAAACGCCGTGTAGATGGACTTGAAGAAAAAGTTGACGGAGGTTGGTTTACCGATAAAACTGGTAAACGTTTAGGCAAACACAAAGGCTATCCTTTTTATACCATTGGTCAACGCAAAGGTTTAGACATTGCATTGGGCAAACCTGCTTTTGTAACAGACATTAATCCAGAAACCAATACCGTTATTTTAGGCGACGAAGAAGATTTAGCTAAAAACGATATGTTAGTTGGTAAAATAAACTGGATTAAATATGATGGCATAACAGAGGGTATGGAATCTCTCACCAAAATTCGTTATAAAGACAAAGGTGCATTCAGCAATTTATATACTGCCAACAATGGCGTTAATGTTCGTTTCTACGAAAACGTAAAAGGCATTGCACCGGGCCAAAGTGCAGTTTTTTATGAAGGCAATGATGTTATTGGTGGTGGTATTATTCAAAGAGGAAGTTTGGTGTAATTTGAAAACAAGTATCATAGATTGAATAATTTTTATAAATTAGATACCACTTCTGTAGTCATAATAGCAATATCTAATTATTATAACTATTTGGCATTAAGAATCAATAGCGTCCTAAACGTTTAAAAAAGAGAGAAAGTTATTTGTAACTCAAATTAGCTTTGAGGTTGCAAAACAAAATCTCTTTCTCCCATGTCAAAAATAACTTTGTTTGCCCAAATAATTGGC
>JBIKRV010000052.1:0-18159 GCA_044348985.1 Chitinophagaceae bacterium | reverse complement strand
TGCAGTTGTTCCAGATAGGCTTTTTGCAAGAGAAAAAAAAAGTAGCAACAAGTCACGCCTCTTTCAATGTTACAAATGAAAATAAACAAGGAATATTTAAAAAAGTTGACTAATTTGATAGCATTGGTGGGGACACGAACCGAGGCGGAAATTATATATTTTCTACTTTAATTTATTTGTCTCTACTTTTTTTCTTTCAACATATAAAACCACATCTTTTATAACCAATTTATGAATGGCAGAAATAACTGTTTCCATAGTTTCAAAGTCTGGTTTATGTTCTTTTACAGGTAGAGATATATTTAAAACATCTGCATCCTTTGCATAAAAATTACGTCCATAGTTAAACTGTCCATTGTACGATGATTTATGAATTGCTGAGGTAACAAAAATTGATGCAAACTTTGGTAACTTTTCAGTATGTACGACTGCAATATGGTCATCACCACCATATTTGTAGTTTCTATATTTTGCAGAACCAAACATATCAATAGTGGTAGTATTTTCTGAAAAAATATCAACGACATTTCCAATAAAATCAGAAACTCCTTCCTCAGCTTCTCCAGCTGTTACAAATGGTAAAGTACCTGAAATTCTATCTGCACTTTTTAGACGTTTGCCACGAGTTGATTTTCCAAATAATTTTTCGAGATTAAAGCCTTTCCATTTTAAGTTTTTAAAATCTTCTAAAGCCTGTTTTTCTTTAACTGTCAATTTGTGATTACTTAATCCATTTGCTGATAAATGCATATCAAGTTTAGCAATTTGTTCTGCTTCTAACTCCAATAAATGTTTATCCATAAAGACAAAATCAATTTGACCATTTTCTAAAACAGGTAAAAATACTTTTGAATTTAAAAATGTCTTATCAACATCTCTAACTAAGACAGATAATAATTTATGTTTTAGTTTATTTAGAACTGATGTAAAAAATAAAATAGAACTTGGGCTTAATTGAATTTTAGGAATAATTTTTCTCACAAATTGACCTGCATACCAAGGCTTATGACGATAAAAAAAATCCATTTGCATAAGACCTAAACTCCAATTGCCTGCTGAATTAATATTTTCTTTATTTACAAAGCCAGTCTGTTGTAGGATTCCTTGATTTTGAGATGTTCTTGTGACATAATCAAATTCATTACCATTAACTAACTTGTCAGTATTAAAACTTAATGTATTTCCAATTTCAAATAAAGTACTTAGTTCAAATTCACCCCACTTAACATTTTGCAATTTCTTGTTAAGTGGGGTATCTACTTTCCCAATTTTTCAGCTATTGAATTATGTTTTAGTAAATTACTAACTTCCCAAGATAAATAATCACTGACAGTTTTTTTAAAGTCTTCTAAATTGGGTTTTGTATCAATATGTGCTGTTTGGTTCCAGTCAGCACCATTATTGGGGTCAATAGTTCCTTCATAATACTCTTTTTCGGTAAATATGTTTAGTTTACTTTTTCCGAAGCGTACCAAGTTTACCAATTCTTCGTATCGTTCTTTGGCTTGGTCTGTATCTTTTAAATTATTACTTGCTTTTTTTCTGTTGCTCCTTGAATAACCATCATTTGAAAAATCAATGAACTTAACTATATCGTCTTTATGGTGTTTTTCGTTGACTTTAAAAACATAAATATTCGTTTGCACACTTGATTTTCCAATAAAAATATCAACTGGCATTTTGATACTTGCCAACAGTGTATGTTTTTGTAATATCCTCTTGTTGTAATCTTTGGCTTTTCCAGAACCTGATGAGTTTTGAATAATAATGGCAGCATAACCTTTGTTCATCATACCCAATGCTTTTTCTACGAAGACCATACCATTACCACCTTTGGAATATGGTGGATTTAATATAAATGCATCAGCAGGGAATTTACTGCCAGTTTTACCAAAGCCGTATTTACCGTCAAAATTAGCTAATGAGTCAATGTTTAAAATGTTAGAGCTACCATCACCCATAAGTATCATATTGAGTATAGCTAACATATAAACCTCCGATAGCAACTCTAAACCGAGCAATTGCTCTGCTTTTATTTTTATTTCTTTTTGTGCAAGTTCCTGTGGCGACTTTATATTGTTTTTTGCATCATTAAGCATTTCATTCATTGCAGCAACCAACAAACCTGCTGAACCTGTTGCAAAGTCCCATACAAATGAATCCTTATTTACTCTTGATAATTTTACCAATAGTGAAGCAACATAAGATGGTGTAAGTACAACATCATTTAATTTGTCTTCTGAAAAACCAAGCCAACCATACATTTCATTAAATAGCTTTCCAGTAAAATCAGTTGTTAAACCAATTTTATAGTAAATACCTAAATCATCAACAATTTTGGTAAAAACCCTTTTAAGTTGACTTTCGCCATTTTCAACTTTGTTAATATTTTCTGTTGTTAAAGTAAGTTCTAATGTGCTTAGTATTAAATTTTTCTTTTCGTTTGGTATATCCTTATCGTCTAAAAATGCTTTAATTTTCCTTACAATTATATCTCCGTCCTTATTGCCTTTTTCCGTTGAAGATTTTAAGTCAGATTTTTCGAGTGGTGCAACTTTTCCAGGAATACCAAGCGTTGCTATAATTGAGGCTGAAACAAGATATACTCGGTCTTTTTCCCCTAAACCGTCTTCATTTTCATAAATATCAAAGTTTAGCTTTTTCAAGCTTAAATCTATTTCTTTTTCTCGTTGTTCTTTTAGTTTATCAAGTTCTTCTTGTGATAGTTGTAGGGTTTTCACTTTTTCAATAAAAGCATCAAAATTCTTTGCAGCTAAAAAAGAGAAATCTGTGTAATCACCAACTCTTTGTCCTGCACCAAGATTGCTTTTAGAAACATAATAAACTCCAATTTCGTGATGAATTTTACCTGCTTCATCTTTGTAACCAGTCATACCGATAGCAATAATGTCGGTATAACTTGTATGATGCAGTAATGCGTTTGCATAATGAACAGCACCATTTACAGCAAAGGAATTTATATTCTTAAAGTTAGGTTCGTTTTTAGAAGTTCTATTTTCAACTTGTCCATCAGCATCAAGTTTTACAAGTTTGTCTTTATAACCCTTGTACTCAATTAGAATAGGGAAATAGTTTAAGTTTTTGTCTTGCAAAAGTATTTTCGCATCTGGACGATTTGCACCTACACCACCATTTTTTGAAAAGTAATCCGTAAGAGCTTTGTCTATTTCGGCATTTACAGATTCTTGTTCTAATTTATAATTCAGCTTATGAGATTTAAGCCATCCATTAGCTAAGTCTGCAATATTAGGTTCTATTGATTGAGAATTTTTTTCTTTCATTGTGCCAATTAACTTAAATATTTTTAAATGCTAAAATATACATTTCTAAGTTGTCTATTTATTTGGTTTTTCCATAGCAATTCTCATGCACCACTTTTTTATAAATATCGATTCGTGAGGCCATGAACTGAGGCATAGCAAAAATAAAAATTACACATTCCGATTGCCTTGTTTTTTCTTACTCATATTGGTTACTATTCTTTTTCTAATGTAAATATGTTTCACATTGCTTTTGCCGGTACTTCTCTCATCAATTTCAAACTTATTTAAGCTTTTAATAAGGGGTAACATTTTAGGGTAGCCATAATTTCGGGTATCAAAATCGGGTTTCTTTTTTAGCATTAAATTACCCAGTTCCCCTAAAAATGTCCAGCCATCTTCATCTGCCAAATCAGCAATACTATCGGTTAAAAGTTTAATAATTTCTGGATCAATTTTACTTAAAGGTTTATTGGCTGTTGGTGTTGTTTGGGTTAGCGTCTCCTTGTTATCAGCTTCTGTTATTGAAGCAGAAGAAGCTTTTAAAATTTCGATATAAATAAATTTATCGCAAGCCGTTATAAATGGATTCAATGTTTTCTTTTCGCCAATGCCAATTACTTTCATGCCAGCTTCTCTAAGCCTGGTAGCAAGTCTGGTAAAATCGCTATCGCTTGAGACAATACAAAACCCATCTACTTTGCCTGTATATAAAATATCCATTGCATCAATAATTAATGCACTATCACTTGCATTTTTCCCTGTTGAATAACTGTATTGCTGAATAGGAGTAATGGCGTTTTCTAACAATACTTTTTTCCAACCAGCCACCGTAGGTTTTGTCCAATCGGCATAAATTCGTTTAAAAGTGGGAGTACCATATTTGGCTATTTCTTCAAACATTTCCTTCACGTTGGCATAAGGCACATTATCAGCATCAATCAGCACTGCCAGTTTTAGGTCTTTATAGGTTTCCATATTTCATTTTATAGGTTGAAGGTAAGTACATAATTACGATAGCTGGGTGCTTACTTGAAGTTACAGCACAAAAAATTGTACGATGTCTTCTATTTTTTGGCTTTGTATATAAGTGAAAGTAAAATCCGTTAATTTAGTAACCTGCTTCACCCCCTTCAAAAAAAGGGGGGTGAAGCAGTAATATAAAATTCATTATAATGTCTTTTCAAGCATATATCGATAACATAAAAGCCAAGACTGGTAAAACGCCTGCTGACTTTAAAAAATTAGCAGAGAAAAAACAATTTATAATTAACGGAGAGCTTAATCCAAAAATAAAAGCTACAGAAATTACCAATTGGCTAAAACAGGAATTTGAATTGGGGCATGGACATGCGATGGCAATTTACACAACATTTAAAGGAAAAAAAGAATAACAGTTTAGAAACAATAATTCATGTAAATTTAGTATAATATGTTTTGGTAAATAAATATCGGCTCATGTCCGTTCAAACTACTCCAAACAGTAATGCATAATTATGAAACATTCAATTGTACTTACAATTTTATTGGTATTGCTATACAATTTTTCGTTTGAACAAACCCAGCGGATTACAAGGCTTGATGGCAGCACAATTACTGTATCAGAAATTGATAATACCGTGAAACGGTTAATCGATGTGGCAAACGTTCATGGATTGAGCCTAGCAATTTTAAACAACAATAAAACTGTTTTCATTAAATCCTATGGGTACAAAAATAAACCCAAAAACGAGTGGCTCGACACTGCTTCCATTATGTATGGAGCCTCGTTGAGTAAAGCTGTCTTTGGCTACCTGATGATGCAACTGGTACAGGAAAAAATAATTGAGCTAGACCAACCGCTGTACCACTATTTACGCAAACCTATAGCTGCGTATGAATATTTTTCAGACTTAAGCAAAGACAATAGATGGAAATTAATCACCGCCAGAATGTGTTTAAGTCATACCACCGGGCTGCCCAATGTACGTTGGTTTAATCCAGTAACATCCCAAGAAGATACACTTGGCGTTATCAAAATATATTTTACACCAGGAACCAAATATGCTTATTCAGGTGAAGGCTTTAAGCTGCTACAATTGGTAGTCGAAGAAGTTACCCAAAAAACGCTAGATGAACTAGCCATAGAAAAAGTGTTTAAGCCAATTGGTATGATAAGAACCGGTTATATATGGCATAATTCTTTTGGAGATGACAATGTAGCTGTAGGGCATTTGAATAATGGCAGTATCGACAATAAAAGAAAACGCACTGTTGGTGTTGCAGGAGGTTCTTTGGTAACCACCATTGCCGATTATTCGAGGTTTATTGAACACCTTATGCAGCAAAAACGTTTAGAAAAGAAATGGTTTCAAGAAATGATTCATCCCCAAATTCGTATTTATTCAAAAACGCAGTTCCCTCCGATAACTTCAGATACAACAACAGAAAACAATGAGATACAACTGGCCTATGGATTGGGTTGGGGTATTTTACAATGCCCGTATGGTACAGCTTTTTTTAAAGAAGGCAATGGAGATTCGTGGAGAAACTACAACATCAATTTTGCCGATAAAGGCATTTCGATTATTGTTTTAGTCAATAGCGAAAATGGTGAAAAAATATTTCAGGAGCTGGTGCAAACCTTAATCAGGGACACCTGCATACCCTGGAAATGGGAAGGTTATATACCTTATAATGCAACTGCTCAATAAATAGGTACAAATACACCTGATATTATTGCCATCTGCTTGGTTGAACAGCAACAGGCTGATAAACTTTTAAATGCACAGTACATACTATTCACCAATTGCATGAAATTTGGAAATAAAAGAAATGGTGGGAATACAAATTCATAGCGTAATTAATTTTTGTATTGCCAAAACCATGTATTAGTTTAACTTAAATAGCTTGTTGTTTTTTTGAAACTGTGTTTTGTGTAGAATAGCTGTTCTATTTGAAGGATAGACAAAGGTGTCATTGAAAATGAAAGTTTTGATTTTGAGAGGTATGGAAAAGTGAGGTATATTTAATTGTTGGTGGTAAGCTTAAAATGATATTCAACTTTAAATGAAATATAGCACCATTTTTATTTTCTTAATTGGGCTATTCTCTTGTAAACAAGAAAAGAAAGTTAAAGAACAATCAATTTCTTTAAGTGAGACTAATGCAAGTTTTGACACATCAAGTGGAATAAATAGCTCCAAGAACTTTTCACAATTAAATACAAGCCCAAGCAACTTAATTTTTACTGGCATCAATAAAATTCGACTCTTGCCAATTTATAAAAGCTCCTTAAACAAAGACAAGAATATTCTATATGTTCAAGGCATAACTTATAATGGATTTTGACAATAAATTCAATTCTCACATACAAAGAATGTTTGACAATTTTAAAAACATTACTGACTCAATTTTTTATTTTTCAATTTATAATCTTCAATTAAACAAATCAATCCAATTGGAAGAAGAAGCAAATCAAAGACACTTATCCAATGTATTTGCTTTGTTTTTATCCATGTATTAAGCATATAAGTGCCGTGACTGTAACATTGTTGAATAAAAAGTAATGCCACGAAAAAGACAAAACATTTAGGACGCTTTAAAAATCCATATACACAAAAAATATTTATCCCAACAAAAAGTAAATGACGCCAAATTGGAGACTCATCAACTTTGTAAAAAACACCAGCAAAATGATAAGTTCCAGCCAAATAAGCCAAAACAGCGAAAACTTTGAATATAATATTTCTTGTTTTAAGAGAGAATAACATTCGTAAATTTAAATTAAACTTTGTCTATAACCATGGCTTTAGCATAATGCTTAATTTGAAACAACCAAACATGGTTTCACATTTTTATTATCCTTTTGCAAAAAACACAGCAGCCAACACACGGTCTGGTCTTAGCGTGGCTGCATATTCAGCACTTGGGCAGTGGTAATGCTATCTTCTTTTATCACCAGCTCTACAAAACGCACTTAGTAATTGGTAATAATCAATCAACAACTTTAGGGGGCAACTAATTTCAGGATGAGTCATTGCTATTTTTTGTTTCGGTTCAGGTATAACGAAAAGCTGTTAATCCAGCAATGCCAAAGAATTGTTCGTTGGCGGTAATTCTCCATTTTTCGGCAGCGAAAATAAATGCCGAAGCTAACGAAATGGCGAAATTTGAAAATTTCTAAACAACTTGAAAATCAATATTGAATTCTCACATTAGTCAGAATTATAACAAACCTTCTTCAGGGACGAATTTTAAACATATTTTTACTGATACTTTTATACTCTTGTTCGGCAATGAAACGACCAGAACTTTATACTCAAACAGAATATTGGAAAAAATATAATGATTTTTTACCAGAAAACTTACAATATAAAGAAACAAAACTTCCTATTGAAACATATTGGAAGTGGAAAGATTATAGTATTCATATTGATAAAATGATTGCTGATAGTTCACCTGTAAAAGTTATAGTTCTTCATGGTGCTGGTGGTAATGGCAGAGTGATTGGCTTATTTGGAAATTACCTCAATAAGCTCGGTTACGAGTATTTGGCACCCGATTTAATTGGTTATGGACTTACAAAAAATGTAAGTAATAGAAATATTGAATACGACGAATGGGTAAATTGCATCTCAGACCTTGTTGATGAAGAAAATCAGAAAGATGGAAAGCCAATCGTTTTATTTGGTTTAAGCATTGGCGGTATGTTGGCATATCAAGTTGCTAGCAAAAACTCTAAAGTAAAAGGCATAATTGTTACAACATTAGCAGACCCAAGACAGCAAAAAGTTAGAGACGACTTATCAAAAAATAAATTTTTAAGTCGATTTGGGTTGCCTGTTACAAATTTCACAAAACCAATTTCCGACCATCTAAGTTTACCAATAAAATGGCTATGTAAAATGGACAGAATTACAAACGACAAAGATTTTTCAAAAATTTTTTCGAACGATAAACTTGCAGGTGGAAGCAAAATAAAACTTCGTTTTTTAAGAACTTATATGACTTATAAGCCTGATAAAGAACCTGAACAATTTGACAATTGTAAAGTTTTATTTTTGCAACCCGAAAAAGACACATGGACAAAACTTGAAACGAGCAAGCCATTTTTTGACAGAATAAAAAGTGAAAAAAAATTAGTAATACTTGAAAATTGTGGACATGCCCCGTATCAGGAAAGTGGACTTACGATAATGAAAATTGAAATACAAAAATTTCTTAATGAACAAAAATTAATAACTGCTATCAACATCGTATAAGCAATAATAAAACCGACAGTTGTAAACTCAATGTATGTAATTATACTGGGCATTTGTACAATATTTGACTGAAGTTTTTCAAATGTCCTTATTTGGCAATACCCAAACAGTTTTGTGTAAACTACTTATTCTTCACAATATCTTTCAACGAAAAAATTAACCCGAAGAACTTCGAAGCATCTTCTCTCTAAAGGGCTTAATCTTTGTGTATTGGGCAAAGGAAGATGCATTCATTAACTTTAATGCAACTGATGCTGAGGTTATTTCAGTTGAAACAGTATAAACCCAATAGATATCGGGTTGCTACTGAATAAATATAAACAATATCGCAAATGCAACAAGCTGTTCATTTGTATTGGCAAAAGGTTGGCTGGTTAAAACAATATTCAACTTTAGTGCTTAACTTACGGCTTTATATTTTACTCAGCAGCAGCCCAATGTCTTTAGTAAAGAATTGTTAGCCTTTGCATGTCGAAAGCGGTTTAATTAAATCGTCTGCTGACCCAGTTTTCGACAAGCTCAAACTAACAGATTTTTCTTAACGAATTACATTAAGCGGTAACTCTGGTAAACAGAATATTATTTTCCAACTTGCTAAAGCCCTGCATGTTGGTGGAAATTGCACAACAACAACCTGTAACTTTAAATGTAATGAAATTCAGAACCCTTTTTTTTGTGTTAGCAGCACTTTTAACTACACCCAAAATCTATACACAAAAGCCAACTGCCAGTAAGAAAATTTTCGTTATCAAAAATGTGAATGTCATTACGATGGCAGCTTCAAATACCGTTATAGAAAATGCGACTGTGGTTATTTTCAATAATCTCATTCAATCAATAAATGGTGCAACACCCAAAAATTCTACAATCATTGATGGTAAAGGAAAATGGTTAATACCAGGGCTTATAGATGCTCACATTCATTTACCTGTTGATACGTACTTTGGGCAAAAATTTCCAACTCAAACACTCGACCTGTCTTTTAATACACAAGATATAATGACACCCATTGTAGCAAATGGTGTTACCACTGTGTTAGACCTTGATTCTAAAACGGAAACTTTTAGCCAAAAAAAGGAAATTGAAAAAGGTTATGTTATTGGACCACGTATTGCATTGGCAGCACTGATAAATGGGGGCAGTGGACAAGGCAGAATTGCGAATACAGCAGATGAAGGACGAATAATGGTAAGAAATGCAAAAGCCGAAGGGTATGATTTTATTAAATTGTACGCCAAATTAAATATTGAAACTTATAACGCTATTGTTGATGAAGCTTTCAGGCAAGGAATAAAAACTATTGGGCATATTCCAAATGCTTTTCAGGGAAAATTAGAACAGGCATTTATACCACATTTTGGAATGGTTGCCCATGCCGAAGAATTTTCTAAAAAAGCTGACAGTTTCAATATTCAGAATGCAATAAAATTTGCAAAACTTTCAAAAAACAACGGAACCTGGTTATCGCCAACTTTAACCACAATAGTGTGGATTGCAAAACAAACCCAATCTGTTGATAGTATTAAAAATTCAAATACTCTCAAATATGTTCATCCACTTTTACAAAGCAAATGGCTAACTGCAAATAACTATGTTAAAAATGCCTCACCCGAGAACATAAGTTACTTTAACAATATGGTTAAATTTCATTTTCTATTGGTAAAAGCATTTAAAGAAGCAGGTGTTCCAATAGTTGCTGGCACAGATGCAGGAGTGTCGGGAGTTGTAGCAGGTTTTTCGCTGCACGATGAATTAGCACTTTTGGTTCAGGCAGGGTTAACTGCACAAGAGGCTTTAAATTCAGCAACATTGCTATCTGCCCAATGGCTTGGTATTGATAAACAAATTGGAAGCATTGAACCAGGAAAATTTGCAGACCTTATTTTACTTGATAAGAATCCACTAACTGACATACACCATACCCGTAAAATAGCAGGCGTATTTGTAAATGGCAATTGGTTGGATAAGGTTAAAATTAATGAAATGCTTACTAACTTGGCAAATCGTAACGTAGCAAATAAAGATAAATTTGACTGGCATTCGTTGATGAACAAAAGGAAATAGAAGAAAAAAAGTGTACAACATCATTTTTTTTTATACTCCATTTTGGGTCGCTGCTGCTTACGCACAAACAAAATATACTTTGCTTGTGGATAGTGTTTTGCAAAAGGTAAAGCAACTTCCATGTACAGCTCAATAACCAATTGGGATAGTTTAACAAAGGAGGTTCACTTAAAAGCCGAACTATGGCAAATACTTAAAGCATCACAGCTATGTCAGCCAACAAAACTGAATAGAATAAATAATCATACCATGGATAAAATTAAAATTCAGGCAATCATTTCGGCAGGTAAACAAAAAGTGTGGGACTATTATACCCAACCCAAACATATTACTCAATGGAATTTTGCCAACCAAGGCTGGCACTGCCCTGCAGCTTCTAACGATATGAAAATTGGCGGAAGATATATTGCCAGAATGGAAGCTAAAGACGCAAGTTTTGGCTTTGACTTCGATGCAACTTATATTGAAATTAAAGATGGACAGAGTTTTACTTATGCCTTTGGCGAACGGTATGCAACAGTTGAATTTACAGAACAACAAGGTGGTGTTGAACTTACCATAACTTTTGATCCTGAAACAGAAAACCCCATTGAATTACAACAACAAGGCTGGCAAGCGATTTTAGACAACTTTAAAAAATATACCGAAACGAATTAAATAATACAAGTTAACCCTGAACACAATGAACGAATTGCCAAAATAACTTTTGCTTCTGTATATCCACACTACATTGCCAAAGTTGAAAAAAAGGAAGTACAAAAGAAGAATTACATCAGGTGATTCATTGGTTTACGGGTTTCGACTTTCACATTCTGTAGTAAGTATTGAATGTTATAAGCAGAACGTTACGAATTACAAAATAATTATTTAATATAATTATTCCCAACTACTTAACACGTTAAATTGACATCGGATTTTTATTACATAAACTCAGGCTGCTGTAAAAATAAGTTAGGGAATTATGCTGTTTGCAGTTATCCTAACGCAAGTGAATGTTCCGTATTTTAATTTGAAAATACACAATGTACCATGAATTAATACTGATATCACAGGTTAATTAAATAATATAAGGGCATTAACATTACAAAAATAGCATTTGCGTAAATTACGCAAAAATTACGTAGTTCTACTCAATTTTTGAAAAATGGCATATTTTATTTTCCGTCTTTAAAAATGATATCTATGTTTGTATAAGTTTAAAGTAACCCCACACTATTTTAAATTATCTTAATTCATTTTAAGCAAAACGAACTATGCGTTTTAATGGGGTCATACTGTTATTATTGTTGTTTACAGGCAAACTGTTCAGTCAGCAAACTGAACCAGCTACTGCCAAAACATTGAGCCCCGAAGCTGCTACTAATTACCTCAACGCACTATCTGACAAATTCAATCAACTACAAACCAGCATTGAGCAAAAAGGTATCAAAGCTTTGCAGCGATTGCAAAAGCAGGAAGCTTAATCATATTTCATAAAATTTATATGACTTTTAATACAAGAAACAAATGAGTCAAACTTGCAACACATTATAATAGATAGCTATGTTTCATCATTCTTTATATTAATTAAGACTAACAACAGATGATGGTTAAACTTAAATATAAAATATTTCCAATTCTTGTTATAATAACAATACTTTTTACATTACTAAACAGTAATGCTTTTGGCGGTTTAACATTAATTTCACTTTTCCTTTTTTGTTTATTATCTGGAATAATAGGAATATTATTTTGGGGGGAAATGTTATTCAGTATTAGAAAAACGAAATATGAAACTCCCTTTTTTATATGGTCATTTATTTTTTTGGGGTTATATATTTATTTGCATGGAGTTTTAAATAAAAGAATCGGTCTTACCCACTTTTATTGGATTGCTTGTAGTATTTTTCTGTTTACATTAAACTTCTGGGCAAACAATTATAGAATAAATCAGAGCAAACAGGTTTTAGTTAAGCTGGTATTATTTATCCACTTTGGTATTATTACATTGTCTTTTTTGGAAACAGTTGTAGTATTACTTCAATGTACATTTATCATTCCCTCTCCCAATGAGGACTTTTTATGTACAGGCACATGGATAAATCCAAATGTAACAGCAATGTATTTGGCATTGAGCCTTTTTTCTATATTACTACTATTACGAAATTGTACCCGACCGTTTGCAAAATATTTATTAAGAGCAATACTCATTTTAATTCTTTTAGCAATAGCGTTATTAAAATGTAGAAGTGCATATATAACAGCTGCAATAATGATTATAGTAGAATATCGGGTAAGAATTAAACAATTAATGAAGTCCTATTTAAAATTTAACATAAAGGGGCTTCTTGCTATAATCCTTGGTTATATTATTATTCAAATATTGGTTTCAGTATTTAGTTACAAGAGTGGTTCAACAGTTAATCGAATCACTATTTGGAATAATACAATATCCTTAATACTTGAGAAACCCCTATTAGGTTTTGGATTTGGGAAATTTGAAAAAGAATACAATCTGTTTATTTCACAAAACCCCAAGATTAGTAATGATCATATCAATATGCCTTATAACGATTTTTTAGAGTTTGGCGTTGAGGGTGGCTTGGTAGCAATTGCGTTATGGATTTTCTTTTTGGCTAGTTTATTCAAATATGCAAACAGAAAAAAAGACAAATCATATGGGTTATTGCCGCTAATTATTTCATTCCTAATTATTCAATTAACAAATTTTGGCATTCAGGCTATTCCAGCAATGGTACTTTTTCTTTTGTACTGTGCATTTATTGATGTTTCTTTTTATGAAAACCCTGTTTCCAAGGATGAAGCCTTACAATCTAAGAAGCCAACTCTTAATTCTTTAAACTTAAAAAGAAGTTTCGCATTTTTAACTTTTTTTATCTGTTTAGTTTTTACAATCAAGGAATTTAATTTAACTGGTGCATTTTATAAGAACTGGATGTATTCAAAAGCACAACAAGATGAAAGACTTATGAAAAAATATCATCGTTTAAATGAAACACTTAACGACCACTCAATATATCACGAAAATTTTGGAGATGCCTTACTGAATTTAAAACACATACCAGCAGCCATCCAGCAATACAAAATGGCACTTGAAAACACAAGTAGCCCCAATGTTCTTTCAAAAACAGGATTTTGTTATCAAGTTTTAAAACAGTATGACAGCAGTGAACACTATTACACAATTGTTCAAAATATGCAGCCTTATAAGTTCTCCCCCAAATTAGCCTTACTAAAGCTATACATACAAAAAGGCGACACAACAATGATTAGGAAAAAAGCAAATGAAATCAAAAACTCGAAAATAAAAATTAAAAGCCAAAAGCTTCTAGAGATTCGCAATTATGCTGACTCTATTCTTTTCACTCTTGACATAGATGCATCTAAACAACTCATTAATAAAAAAAACTCTTTTTTTAAATAATATTCTATAACCTAAAAAAATAAAACATGAAAATGAAAACACGGTTTTTACTTTTTCTAACGCTAGTATCTTTAAAGTTACTTGCACAGAATAACATTTCTGATTCAATAACTGAAGCCCAATTAAAAGAGGCAAAAAAATATCTTTTTGGAATAGGCATACCCAGAAATGAACAAAACGGATTCAGCCTATACAAACAAATAGCAGAAGGAGGAAATTCCAAAGCAATGAATATAGTTGGTAAACTTTATGCAAAAGGAACAGGAACTGCATACAATGAAAACCAGGCTATTTACTGGCTCACAAAAGCTGCTCAAAATGGTATCATAGAAGGATGGTATAACATTGCCCTACTATATAAAGAGAGGGCTGATTCACCAGACTTTGAAAAAGCTTACAAATATTTTGATACTGCTGCTAATCATGGTGATGCACAAAGTGTTTATGCTTTAGCATATATGCACTATAAAGGTTTAGGTTGTCAGCAGGATTATAGCAAAGCAGCTTCTTTTTTTAAAAAAGGGGCTGTTTCAGGACGAGCCAACAGCATGTATTTTTATGGTCTTTGCTGGCGTAATGGTTATGGTTTATCTACAAATCAAGATAGTGCAAACTATTGGTTACAAAAAGCAGCCAACAAAGGGTATAAAATGGCCATAAATGAATTAGCTACTAATGAAGCAGAAAATAATAATACACAAGCCCGAACCCTATCAACCAAACTTAAGAATGATTTTCTTACAAAAAATAATTCATTTAATAAGTTTCAGAAAATAGAAGCTAATACACCTTTAAAAGTAGCTACAGGTGAATATGAGGGCTATTTAGTAAGGTATGATTGGAGTGGTCAACATGCTATTAGTAGCTCGAAATTGACATTAAAATTATTCAATCGCAATGGTCAAGTATCTGGTCAATGGATAGAAAACGATTCAATCAATGTACCATTAAATGCCGAATTCAATTCAAGCTCAATTGTATTTAATGATATGGAATATGCCCGTAAAGACCATTACAATACAAAAAAAGGAAAAAGCTATTCTTTTAAAAATGCTAATCTGCAATGGTCGCAAAATAAAGATACTGTTTACCTAATTGGCAATATTCAAATGTTCTCTACGAAACAAAATGAACCCGATAAACCGATATTCATTTCATTAAAACGCTATGTTGGTAAAACAGATTTAATTAAAGAAGAAAAATCAATTTTAGAAAAAACAACGCACTTAAAAGAACAGGTAAATGCCTATCCTAATCCCTTTGTAAATACAATAACTGTTGATTTTGTGTTAAAGCAAAAAACTGATGTACAAATTCAGTTAGAAACATTAGAAGGAAGAATTGTGTATGAGAAAAAATCAGGTCTATTAGAAGCAGGCACATATACATTTCCTCTATACCTGAAAAACCTTAGTGCAGCAACATATTTGTTAAAGGTTTATTATGGAAAATCATTTCATACAACAAAAGTTGTAAAGCTTTAAATCACACGATAATCAAAATTAACTAATATGAAAAAATTCATTCTTTCAATAATATTTATACTAAGCCTTTCCTTGCATTTTGGAGGTAATGGTATTGAAATTTCGAGTTCACAAGTATTAATGGCACAGCAAGGTAATTGTACGTGGAAATGTAACCAAGGTGGCTTTTTTAGTTGGTTAAAAACAGCGTTTAGCAATATTGGAACGGCAGTTGAAAATGTAGCAAATGAAATTGGCAAATTTTTTAAAGCTAAAGAAGGTGAAGGTAATACAAATGAAGGCGAAGAGTTTGGTAATGAAACAGGCAGTGAGAATTGGTATGAACCATCAGGCTCACCTGAGGATTTTTATAGCCCTGCTGAAGACCCTTGGTTTCAGCCAGAAGGCTTCGGGCAAGAGGAATGGGATATTTTTAATAATCTAGATTATTGGTATGCTTCTTACGTAAATGGTGGTAATCCTCCTACTCAAGATTGTAATGGCATTTGGGGAGGAACAGCTTATCTAGCAAGTTGTGGCTGTATTGGTGGTACCACAGGTATAGCAAGTTGCCCTCCATGTAATTTAACTATAAATAATATAATAATATCAATTGATAACGCTGAGTGTAAACCTGCTGAATCAGTAACTCTAAGTACAAATATTACTAAAACAGGTTCTGGAGCCACAGGTGTTATATTCGAATGGGAGGCTTCATATAACGACGGAGCATGGAAATACCTTGAGGATGGTGTAGGCAATTTGAACTCGGGTACATGCAACAATTTCATTTATCAAATGCGAGTTTTAGGTAAAGTCTCGTTCAGGCTAAAAATACAATATGTTTGTGACGGCGTAACATTACCCTCAGTGTATTCTAATACTGTAAATTGTTTATCAAAATATTGTGCTACAGATCTACAAAGTTCATATGCTAGTCAAATAAGTTCTGATTGGTCTAATACAGTTTCATCACACATGTCAAACCCCAATTTAAAATATGAATATGGCTTTTCTCTTGATTTTAAAGGGAGTAACCTAACATATGAAACTAGTACATTTAATGTAAGTGCAAGTTGTGGGACAAGTGTTGTAGGTAACAGTTTCAATAGTTATGAGCCTACTGCCGCTGCAATTTCTAGTCCCAATAGCAACATTGTAAAATTTGGTGGAACTTGGACAGTTGGTGCGTTTCATACACATCCTACAGTAACTAATTGTCCAAGTGGGGGTTCTGACTGCTACAATCCCGGGCCTAGTTCTATTGACAATGGTCAAGCTGCCTCATCACCAAAGTTTCCAAGAGTTGTTAGAACATATAGCAGCTACATCTGTGGTGGACATAGTTCATCTTTACCATTTCAAGATTATTCATTTTCATCTACTTGCACGACATACTAAATTGAATTGTTTAACATTAATCAATTTATTTTTCTGTTTAGATTAATAAAAATTTATAAAATTTATGAAAAAAATAATTCTGCTCATATTCGTTATATCTACATTAGGATGTCAAAGGAAGATTTTAAGTCATAAGTCAACCTCCTCAAAGTCCATTGATTCAAATAAATTAATTGTAGGTATGTCAGATACGATAAAGAAAAATATCAATGACACTTCTATTTCATTAAAAGGATTAGCTTCTTACGAAACAGGGAAAGATACAGTACAATTTTTATCGAAATATTTTGAGAAAGACTTATGTAGCCCTGGCAATATCAATCATCCCAAATACTTGACTTTTCAAAAAAAATCAACTTCAGTAATAGCAGAAGTCAAAGAAAAAATCAAATCAATATTAATCAGTTTTGAGCATTCTAACTTCACTGAAAACTGCCCTGCAATAATTCCTTTTAAGGAAAAATTAGGAAATGTTGATCGCTTAAATAACTGTATTTTTTATCCGATTCCTTATTATTCTTTAACGTTCAATGTGGCTGAAAGAAAAAGTACTGATTTAAATTTTCTAAAATTTTTTAGTTTGGACACTGTTTCAATTTATTTTAAAGTAGAATTAGTTAATGACGTAATAGGAATCGTTAAATATTCAAATAATAATACTATAAAAATCTCTTGTTTTTATCCCCAAGATTCTCTGGTTATAGTTAAAATGAAAACATTGAACAAAAACTCTATTTTAATAAAAAAAGATTTAGTCAATTTAGGAGGAGCTTATCAAAACTTTGGTTTTATTGATAATAATAACTTATTTATGGGTGAGTGCTATTTTGAAGAAATTGTTCGGAAAAATGATGAAACAAATGAAACAAAAATTATACACCATCAAGGATGTGATTTTGTTCCAATTCATGATTATTATTTAAAGCCTTCGGGATCTGGCTCTAATCTGGCTAGAATTATTAAAGATGGATATATCAGTAAATATCGATAAAAAATCAGATAATTAAAATCACAATTATAATATTCTTATAGTTTTTGAATAAGAATTGAAAAAGTTAAAACTAATCACATTTCGAAAAAGGCTTTACTAAAAATAGTAAAGCCTTTTTTAAACCCTTAACACTTTAGTTTAGGAAACAAACCTTTATAAAATAGATATAATAGACCTCTTTCATAAATTAATTTTTTAATTCAAAGTTATAGATAGCTGCAATTAGGTTTAAACGCAAACAAAACCGCTTTCTTCTATTCCTGTACCTTTCGGCTATAATCTTGAATATTTT
>JBIKRV010000078.1:0-5459 GCA_044348985.1 Chitinophagaceae bacterium | reverse complement strand
CCTGATGTAGCAGTTAAGGTAACTTGTGCATTTAAATGACTAAGACCAGCACTAAATGTTAATAATAATAACAATATTGCCTTTCGATTAAAAAAAATCGAGCGACAATAATCGAATAATAAATTTAAATTGGCAATTGCTAAAGGATGTTGGAGCGTAGTGGTTGGTGTCATTTGTAACAATAATTAATTTAGTTAAATCAACATTTTAAAATACAAAAGTAAGTCGAATGTTTAACCACGAAAATAGCAAATCATTTATTGTTTTACAAAAAAAATAATTATTTAAAAATATACCTACAAATACAATTTTTTTCCCAAATTTAATTTCAATACAACAAGGTTTACTGTAATATACTATATTGGTCAACTATAGCTAGGAAGGGTTAGAGTTGCACATGATGAAGCGGCACAAGGCCATTAACCAAAAATTTCACCAACAGCATTTATTGGTTTGTGAAAGAAGCATGGGCAGTAGTTTTGAAACAAAAATTAATCGTTGTTGGTAAGGTTTACCATAGTTTAAACAGTTAATCAATTTTTTTCTTTTATAGATACCTATACAGAAAACGATTCAACTTTCTTGTAAAAGAAATTTTTTATTATATAGGCAATTCGGTTTAAACTAATTGTTTATTGATTAGTATTTCTTTTATTGCTCATTTTCTTAGCCCCATACCCCACACCAGCAGCGACCAATAATGATAGACCTCCATCAATAGGTACATCATTGGTATCATCGGTAAAACCGGGTTGAGCATGTAACAATGCTGGTAGTAAAAAGAATATAAAAGGTAGAATTAAGTAGATTAGATTTCTAGTAGATTGTTTCATGTTTTTTTGATTAACGGATTGACGAATTTGCGAATTGATTTTTTATTGAATCTTGTCTTTATGAACCTGTCGAAACTTTCTTTATCGGTTTCGACAGGTTCAACCTGACATTTCCTTATTCTACAATTACTGTTTTAGTGATGACTGTTGTTCCGTTTGTGATTTGCATGTTGTAAGTGCCTGTTGCAATTCCTTTGCCTAAATCAATTGTTTGTGTTGCACTGCTTCCATTGTGTGAGATGGTTTTACTGGCTACTTCTTGACCAATATTATTAAAGATTTTTACAGTGTAAATACCTTTTTCTACATTGCTCATTTGTAAGCTTACTATTCCTCCTTTTACTGGATTTGGATATACTGTAAACTCTGTGCCTTTTCCGCCCAATTTCACTTTTACTACATTGCTGTATTTAGCTGTACCACTCTTCTCTACTGATTTTATTCTGTAGAAGTTATCGCCATTGATAACCGTTGCATCAAACCAAGTGTAATTGTTGGTTGTTGCATTATTAGCAGCTACACTTGTTGCTTTAGTGAAGTTGATGCCATCAGCACTTTCTTCTACTTCATAGCTGTTCATGTTTACTTCATTAGCAGTATTCCATGAAACTTCTATGCCTGCATTCTTTTGGGCTGCTGTTACGCTTAAGAATGTAGATGGTAAACTATTATTGGCTCTAAACACAATTCTAAATCTATCAGTAGCTATTGTAGCTGCTGTTGATGTAGTAGTAAAGTTTACATCGGTTGTACCATTCAAGTTTAACAGCGTTTCATTGTTTAAATAATTATCTTGCAAATAAGCATTTACTGTTCCATCAAAATTGTTGGCTGCTATTCTAAACGTGTAATTGTTTTGTGTTAACTGCCATGTTTTTAATTGTACTGTATCACTTGGATTTGCTGGTACATTTCTTCTTTCAATACTCATTAAACTGCTACCTCTTTGTACGGCTATGTTTTCATCTTGATTTGTAAACTTAGTAGCATCATCATCATTAACTGCATTACTATAGTTGTTGTTGAACAATACAGTTGCTCCATCTTGTGATATTCCATTAGTATTTGATGTTAGGTGCAATTGGATACCCAATGTTGATGTACCTGTTGTTGTTCTAAATACATTGGTGTTGCCTGTTGTTTTATTGGCTTCAGCAATATCCAATTGTCTGGCTGATGCACCAGAAGTATTTTGTACAAAGAATGCTTGTCCGCTTTGTATGGCAGTGGTAATTGCACTAGAACCATTACTCTTCGTTCCATCGGTAAAACAAGAAACATAAGCTCCTCTAGTTCCTAATGTTGGATCCCAAATATAGTAATAGCCTGTAAGCCCTGTTTTGGTTAAAGCATTCCAGTTTATTGGGCTTGCATAAGGATTGCCAATAAAACTATACTCACTTGCGTTGCTTGCCAGTGTAGGCAAACTTGATGGGCTACTGCTTGCAGTTCCAAAACTTACAGCTCCTGTAATCAATGTTCCAGTTGCTCTTAAAGTAGTGGCTGTATTGCTTGCTGAAGTAGCTGTTAAATCGAATGAACGATTGCCTCTTACTAATATTCTATATGCATTGCCTGCAATTAAATTGGTAGCATTGGTATTGGCAATACCGGTATTCCATAACTGCGTACTGTTGTTAAATTGGAACATAGAAGCATTACCGGTTAAAGTTGCGTCAAAACCATTAAGCCCTGTTGTACTACCAGTAATATGTGTGCCGTAATTTGCCACTGGGTTCTGATTGCTTGAATACAATAAAGATGTATTGTTGGCTCCTTCTTGCCAGTTGCCTTTAATAAAGTTGGTTGTGGTTACTGGTGATGTTAGAAACCTGAATCCTCTTTTACCTGCGGGGATATATCGTTCTACCGTTACATTGCCACTTATGGCTCCTGTTATCGGAGCTATTCTGGCAGTGCCTTTTAATGTTAAGAAACCGCCAGTAGATAAAGTACCTGATGTAACTGTCAATGTTTCTGTAATGGAAATACTGCCACTGCTAATTGTTGCTCCTGCACTGTTGTTTAAGGTTAAGCTTGCTATAGAACCTGTACCTGTTATTACTTGGGCTGATGACCCATTTAAGGTTACTATTCCCGAAATTGTACCAGTATTGTTCAACGCTCCTGTAACATTAATAGTACCTGTATTGGTAACTGTTACACCACCGTTAACAGTTAATGATGCTATTGTAATGGCTCCTGCATTGTTGGGTGCAAATGGGGTGCCTGATGGTATGGTTACAGAGTCTGTACTTATTGGAACTGATACAAGATTCCAGTTACTGGCTGTATTCCAATCTGAACTTGTTGTTCCTGCCCATGTTTTAGTGCCTGCTGCCCTTGTTACTGTAATAGTATATGTTTTTGTAGAAGCATTTTGTGCTGTTACTACTACATTTATTGTATTTGTTCCAACACTCAATATTATTGAACCTGATGCTGTACCACTGGTTACAGTTGAGCCATTTACAGTAATGCTTGCATTGGCATCGCTTTTTGTAGGTGTTACTGTAATACTACTTGTAGCATTGCTTACACTGGCGGTGTATGATGTATTTGCCGATGTAAACGTTGGACTTAATGTTCCCGAACTCAATGTTAATGCACTTAAATCTGCATTGCTTGAGCCAGGCAGTGTAATCGAATAAAAAACTCCTTGATTATTTTCCAATGTTTGACGGACAGTGTTTGACAAAGCAGTTGAAAATGAAAGCAACTCCGTATAACCACCACCACCTGTTGTTACGTTAAGGGCTCCTCTGTCAGAACCAATATTGTCCCAAATGGTGCCAGTTGCTGGTGTTTGGGGGGCAACGCAGTTAATGCCCAACACAGTATTCCATACAGCATTTGATGCAGTTTTGGAAGCCCCATTTTGGTATATAGTTGCATTTTGTACAGATAAACTGGCATATGTAGTACTGATAAGAGTTGTAGGAGACCCTGAATGCCAATCGTAAGTACCACCTGCTCCCAACAAAAAGCCATTAGTTGATGCGAATTTATTGACTGCTACAATTTGCCCATTGTTTGAAAGCTGGGTTGCTAAACCCAATGAGTTTTTAGTGCCATGTACAACCCCAAAAAACCTGATAAAAGGCTTACCATTCTCCACATCAATTACGCCTGAATTAATGATTCTGGGCTGGTAGTTGGAAGTTCCCTCGGTTAAATTTTTTGCACTGCCACTTTGATCGTACCAAATAGCTACTTTGGCAGAGCTGCTGCCAATTACACTGCTCAATGCATTTGTGGTAACGCCAGTGGCGACCGCATTATAAGTGCTGTAAGCAGAGGATATCTTTGAGGTTAAAGCAAACTGCTTGGAAATATCATCGGGATAAACATCATAGTAATTACTGCCAATGCTTATTCTTACCAGTGGCCCCGTATAACTACTGCTTAATAAACGTAATGAATAAGCTACGGTGGCAGGTGTGGCACTTGTTAATCCAAGCTTGTCCAAAGTATTTTGTGCATTAGAGCTGAAAAAAGTAATTAATAAAACTGCCAGCAATACTGCTTTAAAGATGGATAATTTCTTGCTCATAAGAATTATTTTTTGGTGGTATGTTTTTGCTTTGAGAAAATTTATAGATAGACTAATTATTTAATACAATTAAATATGTATATTGCAAGATTGCAATTTTTAAAATTTGCTCGACAAAAATGTGGTGAATTGAAGCCAACAAGTGGCAGAATGCAGTGAAGAGAGAAATAAAGAGGATTTCTTTGCAGGTAAAACTCCTTTTTACGATTTTAAAACCTGTATCTTGTCTATTAAATCAGCATACACGTTTCTACTTAAAGGAAGATGAGTTTTATTGGAAAGAACAATTTCCTCGTACTGAATTTTTTGAATACAATTCATGTTTACGATAAAGGAACGGTGTATTCTGTAAAAATAGCTGGGTAAAATATTTTGTGCTTCGTTAATGGTTTGCCTTATTAAAAAGGTGCCATCCTGTGTATTTATTTTCACATAATTGTCATTGGCTTCTAAATACACAATATCTGCTTTCATTATTTTAACCAAAGCATTTTTTTGCTTAATAAAAATGGCATCTTTTAAAATCAAACCTTCGTCAGCAACAAGGGAAACTGCATTTTTTTTGGTATGATTAACCAAAGCAATTTCTATTGCTGCATATAAATCGTCTTCATCAAATGGTTTTATTAAGTAAGCCGCTGGTAAAGTTTTTTTTGCCCTGTCAATAGTCTTCTTACCGTTTAAATTCGATATAAATACAAATGGCAGGTCTTTATTTTCTCTTATGTATTCAGCTATATCTATTCCTGTTTCAGAACCTTCAATTTTTATATCGATGAGTAAAATATCGGGTAACTGTTGATTAATAGATTTAATAAAAGCTTCATAGCTGCTGCAAATGGCTAATACATTGTAGCCCATTGCCAGCAAAGACTGCTCAATAAAATTGGCAATGATAAAATCATCTTCAACTAATGTAATATTTACAGCATTAGCCATTGTAGTGCTAAATTAAAGGAATTGACATAGTTACCCTTTTTTCGTTTGTACTATCATAAACAATAGAGCCACGCAACTGCTTTATCAACTGTTCAATCATGCCAGTACCAAAGGACTTGTTTTCACTGCTATTT
>JBIKRV010000077.1:0-5539 GCA_044348985.1 Chitinophagaceae bacterium | reverse complement strand
GTAATAAACTTTTAAAACAGGTTTTTGCAGTAGTAAAAAACAATAGTTTGTATCAACCAAATTATTGTTCACCTAAACCTTAAAAAAAATCAATTTTTATTTGGTTTTTTACACAGTTCATGTTAGCCGTTCGTTCTTCATCGCTTCAGTCTGTCGTGGTTTATGTCAAATAAATTTTGTCTCTCACATAAGTGTTATTAAGCCAAAAACAATGTTTTGTATATTCCTTAGTTTTGGTCAATTTGTCTTTTGTTGGCAAAAGATATGTATCTGCTGCGTTTGTGGCGTGTGGTCTAACGTGTGAAACAGAATTGAATTTTTTGTTTGGAAAATTTGTGTAACGAATACCATTCTTGATTTCTTTTACAATGTTTCCTTTTGCAACAACCTCTTTTGTTTTCGTCCATACCTTTTCAGCTTCTTGAATGTCTGCAAAAGGCATATTCCAAAATTTTACTTTTCGTAAAACAAGTTCTTTGTTTTCAAATTGAAAGAATACAAACAAAAACTTGTGTTCTAAAATATCTTTAAAATCAGAGTCGTCCCATTCTTCATTTACGATTTCTTGGTATTTGAAATTTGGAAATGAAATGTCTTCTTTTGGTAAATTATTTTCTTTAAGTCTAACAGTCTTTACAATGATTTCAGCTTTTTCAAACTCTTCAATTTCTTTGTCTAACTCAATACCTAATATCGCTTTGGTCAAACTAGCGTAAAAACTTTTTGCAGTTGTGTTAATCTTAACAGCTGTCAAATTAAGAATTTGCTCAATTGTCTTACCGTAGTATGGTTTGAACTTAGAAATTACAACTTCTTCAATCGTTTGCCTTTTAGCAACAGCAACTGATGGAATAAGTTTGCCATAAATTCCTTTTGCTTCGTTTGCAATGGATGCAATTATATGGTTTACATAACCTTGTTTTAAAGAATATGCTCTTTGTTTTGCAGGAATGCTACTGAAAGGCTGTTTTCTTGTTGAGTTTGCATTTGCTCCTTTTGTGCAAGCTCCTAAATAAAATGTGTCGCCCTCTGAAAGTTCGTGGGCTTTACCATTTGCAATTTTTTGTTTAATTAGTTGCCAATCTTTTTTGATGATTTCCAAATCTGTGTTTGGAAAATTCCACTCATCAACTAATTTGATAATCAAGTCGAGTATGTCGTAACCTGCTTGATGCAAATAGAACACCAAAAGAATATTTGCATTCTTTTTCCAAAAAGAACTTGTTTCAAATTCTTGGTTTACAACTTCAAGATAGTTGATAATATTAAGTACCAAACGTTCCTTAGAACGATACTCATTGTTTTGTAATTGCTTTAGTGGTGAAGATTTTAATTCAAGACCTGCAATTACAAAATCAGGTTCAGAATCAGAATTTGGCTCGTATAAGAAATAAAATTTTTCTAGAATTTGACCAAAATTTCCTTTGCCCGAATAGTTATGTTTTAAAATACTTTCATCACAAGCCTGTCTCAAAGATTTGCCTTTGAGAAGTTTAGCGAATTCTAATATCGAATTTTTATCATTAGGATTATACGGTAACTTCATTCTCAATTTTTTGTGTTAGGGCAATTCCAATTTTTTCTATAACACCAACAACTAAAGCATTGCCCATAAAGAAGGCTCTTTTAGTGTCTGAAACTCCTTCAAGCTTTGTGTGGTCATCGGGAAACATATTCAATCTTTCAAGTTCAACTGGTGAAAGTCGTCTAAAACCTTTTGGTGTTTGAATTACGTGTTTAAATCTTGACGCAGATTTTCCACCTTCTCCTGTTATTATGGTTCTTGAGGGTTTGTCTAATGGATCTGGAAAAATCATTCCACCTTCACTGTAATTGTATTCAAAGCCGTCTGAATTAATTCGCATTTCTTTTTTTGCACCCTTTAAATATTTCCATTTGTCAAGTTCTTCTTCATTAATATAGAAATCTTCTGTTACTTCTCCATTTTGAATGAGGTCTTTTAAAACTATAAAATTGCCCTCATAGTTTGGCTGTGTTTTCAAAGTTGTAACCAAACCATTAATCATAACACCTGAATTTTCAAACATTCCTGTTGTTCCATTTTTATTGAAGTTTTCTGAAATTGAAACAATGTCGCCTTTTAGTTTAAACTGATTTGGGAAAATAACATTTTCATTTATTACTGGAAATGCACTTGCCAATGTTCCTTCTTCTAAAATCCATTCACACGCAGGCAATTCATTTATTGTGTCGTAAATTGACGTTCCTTGTAAATAAGCTAGTATAAAAATTCTTCTTCGACGTTGTGGCATTCCATATTCTGCAGCATTAATAATTCTCCATTCAACAGCATATCCTAAATCGTTTAAACTTTTTAGAATAATTGCAAAATCTCTTCCTCGTTGTCCTGATGGTGAGATTAGAAGTCGATCAACATTTTCTAAAAAAAGATACTTTGGTTTGTTTTCTTTTTCTGTCAATATTTTATGGATTGACCACCATAAAACGCCTTTTTTTCCAATTAGTCCTTTTGAGTTTTTTAAAGATGTTGCTACCGAATAATCTTGGCAAGGAAATCCACCAACTAATAAATCGTGGTCTGGAATTTCTGAAACTTCAACAGTTGAAATATCTTGATTGCTATGGTTTTCCTTTCCAAAACGATTTTCATAAACCAATGAAGCATATTGCGTTTTCGTTGATGGTTCCCATTGGTTACTCCAAACTATTTCGTATTGTGAATTTAGCTTTTTCTTAAATCCTGATAACGCAGATTTGTTATTCCACCCTTCAAGTCCAATTCTAAAACCACCAACTCCTGCAAACAATTCAACTACTTTTATTTTATTTTCCATTTTGAATAGTTTTAAGGTAAATAACTTTTTCTTCTGCAACTTTTAATGTTTCTAAATCCGCATCTTCATCTAAAATTTTGTAAGCAATTTGGTCACTTAAAAATTCAGATTGTAATTCTTTTTCATTCACCTTAAAATATTTCGCAACCTGTTTTATAATCAGTTTTGTTGGCTGTCGCTCATTACGTTCAATTTTTGCAAGCAATGATGTGTCTATGTCAATTTTTTCAGAAACAGTTTTCAAAGTCTGCCCTGTTTCTTCTCTTAAAGTTCTTAGAAGCTCACCGAATGAAGTATGTTTTTTAACATTTGGCATTGGTCATATTTTGTCCAAAAATAGAAAGAAAAATTAAATGGACAAAAAAAGTCCACAAAAGTTATACACAATATTTGGGTGGTGGGTGGGCTTGGTCTTGTCAAAAATGGGAATGAAATTTTGATTACGAAGATTGTCCAACAGAATGACGGCCAACGTCCCAGGCTTTACGTTGGCAGGACGGCTTTAGTCGTCCTGCTTGGAACTGTAGCTGAATAAAGATATGTAGTTACAAACAAATTCTGTTGCTGAATAGCGTTCGGTCAAGCCAAGAACTAAAGTCAAATTGAAATACTAAAGTTGGGAGGCTTGACCCGTCAGCCCTGCTGACGTAAAACCTTTTGTTGCCTGTAGTTTTTTTGAGATGGAAAGGAATGAAGCCAAGACAAAAAAACGTAATCAAAATAACAACAGCAAAAACTTAGAAAAGCCGAAACGAGCAAAAAAATTAAACGTTGTTTGTCTGCACAGAATTAAAGCAACTTAAAGTTTAGAAAACTTTAAACGAAAAACATTTTTACAAAATTACAGGCAACGTCCCAGGCTTTACGTTGGCAGGACGGCTTTAGTCGTCCTGCTTGGAACTGGTGTTGAATAAAGATATGTAGTTACAAACAAATTCTACTGCTGAATAGCGTTCGGTCAAGCCAAGAACAAAAGCTACATTGAAATACAAAAGTTGAGAGGCTTGACCCGTCAGCCCTGCTGACGTAAAACCTTTTGTTGTAGGCAGTTTTATTCTTTCGAATATGTTATTTGTAACTGTCTTAATTGATTTGCTGGATCATCAGTCAAAAAGTAAACTACAGATATTTGATTTTGAGTGATTTTTTTTATTTCAATTTTTGAAAGGTCTCTTTTATTTATACAGCGAAAATTAGTACTGTCATTTGGCCTATATTTTCTTTCATAGAAGCTGTTTTTGACAAATAATATAGGAAGCATACAAGGTTCATTAATACCCCTTCTTGTGTCCTCTAAACGATAGTCTTTGTCATTATAGTAAAGCTGATTATTATAGTCACCAAACAATTCAATTAATAAGAAAACTGAGGAAATAACTGTCAGTACTGTAAAACAAAATCCGATTAATCTAAAAAAATGTGTTACTACTTTATCCCTGTCAACTAACCAATAAGTTATTCCTGTTATTGTCATGCTAATGAAAAGAATACTTGTCGAACGGTAACCCTTAATGTAATAATTATGTCTTTCTAAATATATAGCCAAGAAGTAAAATGAAATCAGAATAAGATGAAAACAAAGAGAATATCTTCTTACAGATATTTTTTTTTGATTGCTCTCTCCTAAAGCACTTCTTGTCATTAAGAAAAGGAATGGTCCTAAAATAAGTAATAAAAAAGCTAACATTGGTATTTCAAAATTTCAAACTAAGTGTGTCTTAGAAAATTGCCTACAACGTCCCAGGCTTTACGTTGGCAGGACGGCTTTAGTCGTCCTGCTTGGAACTGGTGTTGAGTAAAGTTAATTAGTTACAAACAAATTCTAATGCTGAATAGCGTTCGGTCAAGCCCAGAACTAAAGCTACATTGAAAAACTGAAGTTGGGAAGCTTGACCCGTCAGCCCTGCTGACGTAAAACCTTTTGTTGGTAGCAGTGCATTTTGTCAACCGAGTGTTTTTAATATAATCATTCCTTCGTCCCAATTTGTGTGTCCCGAAGCTGCGTTGATGTGTCCTGTGTTACCAATATTTATAAATTCACTTCCCCAACAGTTTGCAAAAAATTTGGCTCTGTCCAACAAAACCCAAATGTCGTCTGAACTTGCAACAACAATTGTTTTGAAGTTTATTTTGTCAAGTGGAATTGGTGCAAAACCTGTTGCAGGAAAAGTATATTGTGGTGCTTCAAGGTCACTTGGTGCAACAAGTAAAGCACCTTTAATTTGTCTTTTGTATTTTGTCGCCCAATGAGCAATAGTTGAACAACCTAAACTGTGTCCAATAAGCACTACAGTTGAAAGGTCAAACTCTAAAACTTTTTTGTCAATGGTCTCTATCCATTCTTCACAAGTCGGTGCTTCCCATTCTTTTTGTTCAATTCTAAAAAAGTTGTCGCCTGAATTTTGAAAGTATGTCTGCCAATGCTCTGGACCAGAATTTCCAAGTCCCGGCACAATTAAATAATTCGTCATTTTGTCTAACTATGTTTTGTCGCTCTGAATTTTATAGTGTTGTCATTTTGCATTGCTACCAACGAAAAAGGCTTGGCGTTTGTTGGGGAATTAGAATTCCGTCTGCCCATAACCGAAGCCCAATGATTGCAATATTGCTGATGTTTTATTCATAAGCCAAATTTATAACGTCAAGCCCGAACTGAAGCACAATAAAGAACTGTCTCGTCCTGAATTTAGTTGACTGGTTAAGGCTGTAAATCCTGTAATTTG
>JBIKRV010000051.1:0-18946 GCA_044348985.1 Chitinophagaceae bacterium | reverse complement strand
AAAACGTTCATCAGGCAAATTTTGTATGCTTATCCAATGCATATTTGTTATACGAAATTGCAACAAACTTTAGTATCTGATATTTATCAACATATCTGAATTTGGATTTATGAAAGAGGTCTATTCTAATTTTTTATTGTTGTCTTTTGAACTGAACCTTTTAATTATTGTTTTTGCATGGCATTATAAAAAATTTAGTTTACTTATTATTTAGCAAAGCACCCCACCAATGCCCAGAATTTTTTATGGTACGTAATTGGGTTTTAAAATCTACATGTATTAAGCCAAATCTTGCATTAAAGCCTTCATTCCATTCGAAATTATCGGTTAAGGTCCAGGCAAAATAACCTTTTACATTTACGCCATCTTTTTTAGCTTTTAGCAAGGCTTTTAAATGGCTTTCGTAGTAAGCAATTCGTTTTTCATCGGCTACTGCACCCTGTTCAACTTTATCTTTAAAAGCAGCTCCATTTTCGGTAATAATAATTTCTTTAATGCCACCATAATGCCAAATGCGTTTCACTGTTCTGTAAAAAGCATCAGGATTTATTTCCCAGCCCAAATCGGTATGAGGTACTTTTCGGGTTGTAGCTTTTACTTCAGCAGCGTTAATAATGGGGATTAATGCATTGTGTTTTATAGTTACAGGAAAATAGTTTTGCAAACCAATGAAATCGAATTTGAACTGATATTTATCGGTGTATCTCCAAGCTTTGTTAAACAGTTCAAGATTGCGTAAAAAAACAAAGCTATCATCTTTAGGAAAACCCAATCCCAATGTAGGTTCTAAGAATAATCGGTTCATTAAAATATCAATTCTGTTGGCAGCTTTTACATCTTCTTCTTTTTGTGAAAAAGGAATAATTTCTGAACAGGAAAAACTGGTACCAATATGTGCATGGTTCACCTGTTCTCTAATAATTCTTCCACCTTCGGCCTGAGCCAATGTTGCATTGTGAATGGCGGGTAAAAAATTCGTTAATCCTTTTTTACCGGGTGCATGTTTGCCCAACATATAACCCAATGCTGTAAAGCTTAATGGTTCATTAATAATAATCCAGTTTTTTACTTTATCGCCAAAATTATCGGCACAAACTTTTACAAAACGAGCAAACCATTTTTGCATCAATGGGCTTGTCCAGCCACCTTGTTTTTCCAATACCTGTGGCAAATCCCAGTGATACAATGTAATAAAAGGAGTGAGTCCTAATTTTAAACATTCATCTATCAGGTTATGGTAAAAGTCGATACCTTGTTTATTTGACTTACCAGTTCCGTCAGGTAAAATTCTACTCCAAGCAATGGAGAAACGAAAAGCATTAAAGCCCAATGCTTTTGTGATTAATAAATCGTCTTTATATCGATGATAAAAATTAGCAGCAACAAAAGGGGTATGTCCATTTTTAATGTTGCCTTGCTTTTTTGCAAATGCATCCCAGTTAGAAATACTTTTACCACCTTCTAAATAAGCTCCTTCATTTTGAGCAGCTGCAATTGAAACGCCCCAATGAAAGTTATTGCCAAATGCTGCTGCGTTTAATGGAGACATAACGATTGTTTAAAAAGAATATTCAGGAGAAGGAATATGAAACTCAGGAACTGAATATACAGATTCTTCCTTGCTTTGCTGAAGAGCAATTCCTTTTTGTATCACTAATTCTACAATTTCGGCAGTTGATTGTTTTAATAACAAAGGTTGAGGCGTAACACTATTCATCCACATTTTAATCGTAAACGAAAAATGTTCATCTATTTTAGTAACAATGGTGGCATTTAGTTTTTCTAGTGCAGCTGCATTACACAATTGCTCGTATTGACCAAGAATTGGTAGGCACATAATTTTCTTATTCAAATACAAAGCTTCAGCAGGTGTTTCAAAGCCTGCACCTGTAATAACACCTGCACTATTTATCATGCTTTCATTAAAGGCTTGGTTGTTTACAGGAACCAGTAAAATATTTTTTATACGCTGTATCTGTTTTACTTTTTTGCTGAATACATGAAACTGTACATCTTTTACTTTTTCCAATTGTTCAATCACAACTTCATCGCTGTAATGGGCTAAGTAAACAGTAACATGCCCATTATTTGTTGGATTAGCCTGGAGTATAGCTGACTTAATGATGGGTGCATAAATATCTGTATCGTAATTATCAAAATGCAAACCAATATTATGTGCTGATGATGCATAATTCTTTAGAATCAATTCGCCAGCAATATCTTTTTTTATTGGTCTTGGTGTTTTATTAGATGCAAAACTTGCTTGATGGCCAAAATGCACAAAAGGCTTCTTTTTCATTTTGCAGGCTAATGCAGTAATGCTTTCAAAATCGTTGATTACGATATCATATTTTTCAACGGGTAATTGTTTAGCTTCTTTAACTATTCTTAAAGGTGCAAAATTTTTGATTAGTTTCCAGTAGTTTAAGCTGCCTCTATTGCCATAAAACAAACTCAATCCTTTACTCTTGTATTGTACAGGCAAGTTACTATTTAAGGTACTGTTGCTACCACTTAAAAAAACATCAACTGAGCCATAATTTTGTAAAAATGGCAATAGCTCTGTTGCCCTTGCAATATGACCATTACCTGTTGCTTGTACTGCATATAAAATTTTCATATTACAAAGGATTAATTAGGTTTGAAAATGCAGCTACATTAGGCAATGTAAGTGTATTGAGTTGCAGAAAAACTTCGTTGGTTACCACTTCTAATTTGGGTAATCTTTTTTCGAATTGTTGCTCTTTATTTGTAAACTGATTGGCATTGTATTGATAGATGGTCCATTCGTTATTTTGCAGCTCTAATGCCGTTAAATTTTCTACCCAATCGCCGCTGTTTAAATAAGTAACAGATCCATCTTTTGTTGTAATAGTTCTTTTTTGTGGTTGATGAATATGTCCACAAATTACATAGTCATATTTCTGTTGAATAGCTAACTCAGCAGCAGTTTGTTCAAAATTACCAATCCACGAAACGGCTTCTTTAACGGTGTTTTTTACCTTCTTACTCAAACTCATCTTTTCTTTACCCAACAATTTCAACCACCAGTTAATGAAGCGATTAATCAGTATCAATAAATCGTATCCATGCCCACCCAATTTGGCAATAATTTTTGCACTGCCTTTGGTAGTTGCATCAAATACATCCCCATGAAAAACCCAGGTCATTTTACCATTAATTTCCATTACTACTTTATCGGTAAGTTGAATGTTGCCAAACTGTATATCGCTGTAACGGCGTAAAACTTCATCGTGATTGCCCGTAATGTAAATAACCCTTGTGCCTTTGCTGGCAAGGTTCATAACTTCTTTAATTACTTGAAGATGAGAGGCGGGGAAATAACGTTTGCTGAATTGCCAACCATCAATAATATCTCCATTTAATATGAGAATTTGTGGTTGTATGCTTTGCAAATACGTAACCAGTTCTTTAGCATGGCAGCCAAATGTGCCTAAATGAACATCACTAATTACAACTACTTCAACCGAACGTTTTTCCATATAGAATTAGGTTTATCAAAACTCTAATTACTGTATGAATAGAATGTGATGGAATGATTAACGAAATATGAAGTTGGTGTGAATTTTATGTTAAGGAGGAAAAGAGATAAGACTAAGAGATAAAAGAGTAAATGAGAGAAGAAGACAAAGAGGTTAGAATATAGAATAGAGCGATAAAGTGTAATAATATCAATTCAATTTCCTGCGAAGCAGAAAATATCCGTTTTCATCTATTCTATCTGTGTCATCAGTGTTCCATCTTCTCAATTCCTGACGAAACTATACATTCAACAAAGTATAGCATTGTAAAGCAATTTCCAACTCTTCATTTGTTGGAATGACCAATGCTTGTACAGTTGAAGTTGTAGTGTTAATTGCACGAATTTCTTTACTGCTTTGATTGTTTAAATTGGTATCGAGGTGCAGGTTTAGGAAATCAAGTCCGGTTAAAACCAATTCACGAAGTTTATTGTCATTTTCGCCAATGCCACCAGTAAAAACAACAGCATCTAAACCACCCATTGCAGCAGCATAAGCACCAATATATTTTTTTATGCGATAAGCGTACATTTCATAAGCCAAAATTGCATCTGGATTGCCTTTGACAATTTCATTTTTCACATCTCTCATATCACTGCTACCTACCAAGCCCAATAAACCACTTTTTTTATTGAGTAAATTATCTACCTGATTAATGTCGTATCCCAACTGATTAACTAGATGAAAAATTACTGTTGCATCGATATCACCACTTCTTGTTCCCATCATTAAACCAGTTAATGGTCCAAGCCCCATGGTAGTATCTACACATTTTCCTTTATCTACTGCTGCCATACTACTACCATTTCCTAAGTGAATGGTAATAATTTTTGCATTGGGGTTATTGAGGTATTGAATGGCTTTTTCTGAAACATATTTATGACTGGTTCCATGAAAACCATAAGCTCTTATGTGGTGTGTGGTGTACAAATCTTTTGGAATGGCATACCTATAAGCCTTTGGTGGCATGGTTTGATGAAAAGCTGTATCGAATACTGCAACCTGTGTTGCATGGGTAAATATTTTTTCAGTAACATCAATACCGGTATAATTAGCTGGCAAATGTAAGGGCCCTAAATGAAATAGGTTTTTTATTTTGTCTTTCACTTCTTTTGTGATCACCAATGTATTAGAGAAAGTAACACCACCATGCACTACACGATGACCCACAACTTTTATCTCATTCGTATTTTCTACAACACCATATTCTTTACCGGTTAACAGTTTAACCACTTCATTTAAACCTGCAGCATGGTCGTTTATTGCTACTACTTCTTTAAATATTTTTTCACCTTCGGTTTTATAAACTTTATGGGTAATGGATGAGTTATCTAAACCAATTCTATCTATTAATCCACTGCACAATAAATTTCCTTCGGGTAATTGCAGTAATTGATATTTTAAGGAACTACTTCCTGAGTTGATGACAAAAATATTCATGATAGAAACTTAATTATTGTTGTGCTTGAATAGAGGTTATGATAACTGTATTAAAAATATCGTCGATGGTACAACCTCTGCTGAGATCGTTTACTGGCTTATTTAATCCTTGCAACATGGGACCAATTGCCAATGCACCTGTTTCTCGTTGAACAGCTTTGTAGGTATTATTGCCAGTGTTTAAATCTGGGAAAATGAGTACACTTGCTTGTCCTGCTACTGGTGAGTTTGGCATTTTTTGTTTACCTACAGTTGGGTCTACAGCAGCATCGTATTGTATAGGACCTTCCACTTTTAAGTCAGGTCGTTTTTGTTTTACAATTTCAGTAGCCTTTCGAACTTTCTCTACATCTTCTCCTTGTCCTGATGAACCTGAGGAGTAAGACAACATGGCAATCTTGGGTTCAATGCCAAACATTAAACTGCTTTCGGCCGATGAGATGGCTATTTCAGCTAATTGCTCAGAGGTTGGATTGGGATTCACCGCACAATCGCCAAATACACAAACTCGATCAGGCAAACACATAAAGAAAACAGATGAAACTGTACTTACGTCAGGCTTGGTTTTTACAAATTGCAATGCTGGACGAATCGTATGTTGTGTGGTATGCAATGCACCTGAAACCATACCATCTGCATGGTCTTTATATACCATCATGGTACCAAAATAAGAAACATCACTCATTAAATCTCTGGCCATTTCTAAGCTAATACCTTTTGATTTACGCAGTTCAAAAAGTGTTTCGGCATAATTATCGAATAATGGAGATTTAATTGGGTCAATAATTTGTATATCACCAGTATTGAACGAAATACCTAAACGTTTAATGGCAGTTTTAATCTCTTCTTCATTGCCTAAAATAGTTAAGGATACAGCATCTTTTTTAATCAGTTGTGCTGCTGCAGTTATCACTCTATCGTCATTTCCTTCAGGTAATACAATGTGCTTTTTATGGGCTTTAGCACGTTTTAATAATTGGTATTGAAACATGCGTGGCGTAATACCTTCTGGCTGATAAGTGATTAGCTTATCTCCAAAAGTTTTGGTATCTACAAATTGTTCAAATGTGTTGATGGCTAGCTCAATTTTTTGCTTGTTATCAGGGTAAATACTCGATTGTGTTGCACCAACTTTGTTTACTGTTTCAAATGTGCCAGTTTCCACTTGAATAATTGGTACAACAGTTTCCAACCCTTCAATCAATCGGACAATGGGTTCTTCAAGCTCTAATCCACCAGTTAAAATAAGACCAGCAATTTTTGGATAATTTTTCGATAGGTTGGCTTGCAAAGCTCCTAAAATAATATCACCTCTATCGCCAGGTGTTACAATCAATGTATTTTCTTTAAGACGTAATAAACAATTTCTCAATTGCATAGCACCCACAATTTCATGGTCAACCTGATTGCTTAACAAATTTTCTCCAAATAAAACTTTCCCTTCAATAGCATTACAAATTTCCTTCATGGTTGGATTACCCAAATCTTTGTTGATGGGTATGGTACTAAATAAAATATCTTTTGGTAAACGCTTAGATAAAACAGCATTCAATTCTTCTCTTAAAAGTGGATTTACTTTATTGGCAACCACCGATAAAACCTGTACTTCTTTATCGGCAAAACTTTTAAAACTTGATAATATGTTGGTGGCAATTTCATCAGCCGAATCACCATCACTATTCATCACCAATAAAACAGGTATTCCTAGATTTCGGGCAATCGAAATGTTAACGTCAAACTCAAATGCAAGACCTTCACCCATAAAATCAGTTCCTTCTACAATTACAAAATCATGTGTTTCTTCAAGTTTTTTATATTTAGTAATAATTTTATCAATTACAATTGCTGTATTGCCTTCACTTCTGTGTTGTAATGCTTCTTCACGGGTAAAAGCATACATTTCTTCATATTTCAAATTCAAGCCAAAATGTGCTGCAATGGTTTCAATGTGCACATCTTTACAATTTTCAGGAGCTTCATTAATTACTGGTTTGAAGTATGCAATTTTTTTGGTTTTTCCCGATAACATATTGGCCAAACCCAACGCTACAAGGGTTTTGCCACTGTATGGTTCAGATGAGGCAATATAAATGGCTTTGGACATAGTAATATAATTGTTTATAAATGACGTGATTTTTTTCGATAAGGCAAAACTTCTTCTTTTCCTTAAAAAAGGAACTGATATATATCATTGTTTGAAATGACAATTATGTTTGTTTAATCGGTTTTGGGAATAAATAAACAAATAGATAAGTAGTAAAATTTTACGGTTCAGCTCAATTGATAAATTTTAAAACCTGCAATACCCGTAATGATTATTTTTACAAGGTAACCACATATTTTATCAATTGTTTAAACAAACCAAATATCGTTTTGCTTTATTACTGCTACTAGCATTTGTGCTAGCTATGTTTGTATCTAATTATAGTGGGGAGTTTTGGGAAGAAAAAGTTAGAATAGGGTTGTACAAAATAAAAGGCGATTCGATTCCATCTTTTGCAACAGAACTAGTAGATCGAAATGGAATTCCATTTGTAAGTTATTCACCTGAAAATAATATCACTCCTGGCACACATTACAATGCAACCATTGTTGCCAATTATTCAATTGAATATTTCAATAAATATCAGCAACAAAAAGATACATTTTATTTACAACAGTTTAACCATTGTATTAATTGGTTAAAAGATAACGTTACCAAAAATAACAATCAGGCATTGTATTATTTTAATTGGAGGCAAGCTTGGTATCCTTTAGTAAAAGGAAAGTTTACCAGTGGTATTTCATCGGGTAGGGCAATCGAAGCTCTTTTAATGGCCTATCAACTTTCAAAAGATACAAGTGCATTTCAATTAGCTCAACAACTGATGAGGGGTTATTATTTGCCTGTTCAACGTGGCGGATTTACCTATCAGGAAAAAGATGGCTGGTGGTATGAAGAAATTGCAGACAGTAGTTTACAAACGCCACGTATTTTAGATGGACATATTTATGCCCTATTGGGTGTTCAGAAATTATGGGAATTAACGAAGCAAGACTCCGCTAAATTGCTTGTAGATAAAGGCTTGCAGGCATTAAAATATCAATTGGCTTTTTACGATGCTGGCAATGAAATTATTTACTATGATATCTATAAAAAACAAGCCGATAAAAAATACCAGCACATTTTAGTACAGCAAATGAAAGAGCTTTGGCAAATAACAGGCGACACAACTTTTAAAAATTACTACAATAAATGGAGCAAGCCATTGAATAAACCTTATTTGGTAAGAATTGTTAAAGAAAAAAACCGTTCAGGGTTAATTTCTTTTTTTTTATTATTTTTTAGCTTATTGCAGCTGCTGTTTTTTTGTAATAACTTAATTTGCAAAAAATAAATGCAAAGCCATTGATTTTTGTATAGAAATGACAAAGTTTAAAACAAATATCTGTATCATAGGTGCTGGTCCTGCCGGAGCAACTACATCTTTATTTCTATCTAAACTTAAAATTCCGCATGTTATTTTAGATGCTGCTAATTTTCCCAGAGATAAGGTTTGTGGCGATGGACTTGATTTAAAAGTAATGCGGGTGCTTAATAATTTAGACTCCAATCTGGTAGAAAAAGAAATTTTAAACAACGATAACTTTATAAAAAGCCAAGGAGTAGTTATCAATATTTCTAAAAATAAAAAAGCTGTATTAACCTATCATCCTAAAAATGGGGAAGCAGATTTGCCGTACTTCTGTTTCAGTAAACGGCAATATTTCTATAATTTATTAGTTTCAAAAATCAATCCTGCATTTGCTACATTTTTACTAGGAACAAAAGTTGATAGCATTGTTGAAGTGGGGGAAGAAAGAATTATTACTTCAACCAATGCCAAAGGTACAATTGAAATCACTACAAAACTGGTCGTAGGTGCCGATGGTGATCATTCGGTTATATTAAAAAGTTTAGGTAAAAGGCCAATTGACAGAGAACATTATTCAGGTGGGTTAAGACAATATTGGAAGGGAATAGATGGAATATTGCCCAACAATCATTTGGAATTATACTTACCTAAATCATTGCCATTTGCTTATTTATGGATTTTCCCTTTACCGAATGGTGAAGCAAATGTGGGCTGCGGTTTACTTAGCAGTTTAATTGCAAAAAACAATGTAAATCTCAAGCATTTATTAAACGAAATCATTACCAAAGACCCTGTTATTAAAGAGCGTTTTAAAAATGCTACACCATTAGAAAAACCTGTTGGATGGGGTTTGCCAATGGCATCTTTACGAAGAAAAGCTTCAGGAAATGGTTGGTTGTTAACGGGTGATGCAGCTTCATTAATTTGCCCAACTACTGGTGAAGGAATTGGTCCTGCTATGCTCAGTGGTTTTATTGCTGCACAGTTTATAGAACGTGCTGTAAAAAACAATAATTTTTCGGCTGAGACATTTAAAAACTATGATCGGGAAATTTATAAGCGTTTAGAAAGCAGTATTAAAAGCAATGAACTTTTGCGAAAAACTTCTCCAAGTTTTTATAATTTTTTTATCAACACATTTGCTCCAACTTCTTTATGTAGATATTATTTTAGAAAGGGTGTAGCCCGTTGGATAAAAACTGCCTACGAAGAAGATATTAAAGTTTCAATAGATTAGTTGAGTTATATTTTCTTCAGTACAAGCCGATAGCTATCGGCTGTGCGATACTTCGACTATGCTCATTATGTGCTCCACAGGTGCTAAATAGTGATGCTACTTCTAGGCACATAAAAAAAGCCACTCTCAAAAAAGTGGCATGTTTTCTATAGAAGTTTAGCTTTTATTTTTTAGTCATTTCCATTTCATAGGTTACACCAGATGCAGTTCTTGCATAACTGCCTTTTGTTGTTGATACTGCTCTTGTAACCAGCCAAGTACCAGCAGTTTTAGGTAATGGTGCAGGAGGTGTAGTTGTATAAGCTGTTGTAAATGACAATGTGTTTGCATCGCCACTCCATGTGCCAGTTACTGTTGCATTGCCTGTTTTGTTTCCAGCAGAAGTTCCATTTGAATAAAATACAAATTCCCAGCCTGCAAAGCTCGTAGTAATATCAGTTCCGCCTTCTGTAAATTTTGATATGTACCAAACGCCATCTGTAATAGCATTTACCACAGCTTGCTCTTGTGCAGCTTCAATTGCTTTTTTGCAACTAGATAAACTCAGAATTGCAGAAAATGCCAAAACGGTTACAAGTATTTTTTTCATGTTTATTTAGAAAATTTATTTTTCAGTTCATGCTAAATTAGTTTTTTAACCAATGTAAAGCAAATTGTAAAAATTGAAAAACGCTTTATTCAACATTATATTGCTTATTTGAGATGCTCAAACTGAATAAAACGCTGCAATAAGTGTAAAGTCATTTTTTTCTTCTTATTTAAACCAAATCTGCTATTGCTGATTCTATGGTAGGGTATGAAAATGCAAAGCCTGTATTGTGTATTTTTTTTGAACTTACTGTTGTACTTTTCAATACTTCAATACTCATTTCTCCCAACATAATTTTCAACACAAAGGCTGGCACATGTATGGGAATAAAAAATTTGCCCCTTGATTTTTTTGCAATGGTTAAAATAAGTTGCCTATTATTTACAGGGCTTGGTGCAACTGAATTATAACTGCCTTGCAAATTGGTATTTTCTATTGCATAAATAAATTGCTTGCACAAATCGTCTATATGTATCCAACTCACCATTTGTTTACCACTGCCTAAAATGGCTGCAATACCCAATTTTATTGGCTTTAAAAACTCTTTTAAAGCACCTCCTTTGGCTGATAAAACAATGCCTGTCCTCAGCTTAACCAAACGAATGCCTAACAGTTCAACAGGTTCTATACTTGTTTCCCAAAGTTTGCAGGTGTTGCCTAAAAAATCAGTAGCTGGTTCATCTTTTTCTTCAAAACCATTTTTATGTTTTGCAGGGTCTGGTCCATACCAACCAATGGCACTTGCACTAATTACTGCTTTTACCTGATGGGTATTTTCTTTTAGTGCTTTTACCAATAAAGCACTGCTTTGTGTACGGCTATGTACAATTTCTTCTTTTCGTTCTTTTGTCCAACGTTTATCAGCCACACCTGCACCAGCCAAATGCACAATATAATCTGCTTGTTCAATTGCAGTAGCATCAATGGTTTGCTGTTCAACATTCCATTCTGCATAACTGAGCATTGTATTGGTAGAACCGATATTTGCATTTCTGCTCAGTACAATCACTTTATAATTTTTAGCCAATAACAATTCTGTTAATCTGCTGCCAACCAATCCTGTTCCTCCTGAAATTAAAACTGTTTGCATAATTTTTTTGTTACGATCTGTAGAATTGCTATTTAGCTTTCTCGGCGTCGCACCCTTCAACGTTTACTATTCTGTTCAGCAATTTATCTGTTATTCTAACAAAAACATTACAATAGAGTTCATTTATCTAAATGCTTATTATATTACATCCATAATTACAGGTATGAAAGTTGGTATTATTGGTGGAGGAATTGCTGGATTAACTACTGCATTGGCTTTACAAAAAGCTCGTATTGATTTTCATTTATTTGAGCAAAGTCCTGCATTTGGAGAAGTAGGTGCTGGAATTGTATTAAACGATAGCACCAAATTTTTATTAGATCAATTGGGTGTTGGCGAACATTTTGAAAAACTGAGTATTCCTGTTAAACACTTTACCATTGGCACTTTTAAAGATGAAAATGTACGAACAGTTAAGTTTAAGAAAAATTCGTACTCTATTCATCGTGCAAGGTTAATTGATGTATTAAGTAAACAACTAGAACCCCAATGTTATACACTAAATGCCAGAATTGAATCGGTTAATCAATCAATTACCAAAGCAACAATTGTTGCTAATACTGTTGAACACGAATTTGATTTAATTATTGCTGCCGATGGTATTCATTCAGCTACACGAAATAAATTTTTTCCATTGGTTAAACCACGTTACACAAAGCAAACTATGTGGCGTGGCATTACAACATTAAGTATGCCAGATAAGTTTAAAGGTTGTATTTACGAATTGTGGGGCAACAACAAACGGTTTGGTATAATTCATTTAAAAGATGAAAAGTTTTTTTGGTACACAGTTACATGGGCAAAAGAAGGAGGCAGCGATAATAAGAAAACTTTGAAAGAAGATATTACACATTTATATGCAGAATACCCTCCTAATGTGCATGAACTTATTCAGCAAAGTGAATCGATTATTCGAACAGATTTAAAAGATATTGAACCAGAAAACTTTTCCTGGTTTAACAATCGGATAGTTTTTGTAGGCGACTCTATTCATGCAACAACACCTCATTTATCGTTAGGAGCTTGCCAGTCTATAGAAAGTGCATATACATTGGTTGCATGTTTAAATAAGCATCAAAACGATATACATCATGCATTGGCTCTCTATCAACAGTTAAGGAAAGATAAAGCAAGACTTTCTAATAGATTATCTTATTTCTTTGGACAATTTAGTCATCAAAGAAAAACATGGCAGGATTATTTAATTGGTTGGGGATTGAAATTAGTACCTACTGCGTACATAAACTATAAATACGATCAAACAGTTGATTTGAAGTATTTGAAAGATTTGCATTTTTAACTATTTCAATAAGCTATCTAATTTTTGGTGATATAGTTTAAAGTCATTGATGTCATTATGCACAGCACCATCAATGGTTATAAATTCATCTCCTTTTTTCATTGATTTTTTCAATGTAGCTGCATTGCTGTAAGGTATTATACCATCATTTGTTCCATGAAAAATAGTAACAGGAGCGATTACATTTTTTAAATATTCTTTTGTGGGTAATTTGTACTGTATCATTTTTTGCACAGGATAAATAAAACAATACCTGTTAAAAATTGAAGTGATACTACTATAAGGTGTTTCTAAAATTAATTGCTTGCAGTTGCGTTTGCTGGCTAAATAACTAGCAATTCCTGTACCTAAGCTTTTTCCATAAATGGTTATACTATCTGTTTTAAATTTGGCTTTTGCCATATTATATACTTGTAAAGCTTCGTCGTATAAAATTGCTTCTGTTAATTTACCTGTACTCTTGCCAAAAGTTGGATAATCGGGCATCCAAACTTCATAACCTTTTTTAGTGAAGTTCTCTGCAAAAGGAGCATATCGATTAATATTTTCTCTGTTGCCATGAAAATATAACACTACACCTTTTATAGCAAAGGTGTCTTTTGGTAAAAATTGAATGATGTTAAAGGTAGTTGAAGCATCATACTCAAGATTTACTTCCTTAAACGGCTGTTTAAAAGAATAGTTATAATCAGCAGCTAAACTTACTGGATGAAATAAAAATTTCTCTTGTAAATAGTACAATGCAATACCCAATGTACAATATACCAGTACAATTACTTTTAACCAACGGATAATTTTTTTTCTTGGCAAGTTCAAAATGTGCTGTATTGTTTTAGTTATGCTCCAAATTCGTTTTTAACACCAACTAAAGCTGATGCAATTACTTGATGCATGTCGTAATATCTATACTCAGCCAGTCTTCCACCAAAAATAATATTGGTTTCACCATCAGCTAAGTCACGGTATTGTTTAAAAATTTTGGTATTCCTTTCATCGTTTACAGGATAGTAAGGTTCCATACCTTTACTCCAATTTGCAGGATATTCTTTGGTGATTATTGTGGTTGGTTGTGTGCCAAATTCAAAATGTTTATGCTCAATAATTCTTGTATATGGGGTTGCGTCATCTGTGTAATTGATAGCAGCTACACCTTGGTAGTTTTCCTGCTGCAACACTTCGTGTTCGAAACGTAAACTTCTGTATTCTAATTCGCCAAATTGATAATTAAAATATTCATCAATTTTTCCTGTATAAACAATTTTTGTTCCTTTATTTTTCCAATAATCTATATCGTCGAAAAAGTTGGTATTTATTTGCGTTTCAATGCCTTTCAATAATCCATTGGTAATTGTGTTGTAACCACCATTCGGTATGCCTTGAAATCTGTCGTTAAAATAATTATTGTTATAAGTAAATCGAACGGGTAAACGTTTGATAATAAAAGCTGGCAGTTCTGTACATTTTTTGCCCCATTGTTTTTCGGTGTAGCCTTTAATTAGTTTTTCGTAAATGTCTTTTCCTACTAGTTTTAATGCCTGCTCTTCTAAGTTTTTTGGTTCTTGAATATTTAGGCTTTCAATTTGTTCTTTTATTTTTTGTTCGGCTTCTTGAGGGGTTTTAACTTTTAGTAGCTGATAAAATGTATTCATGTTAAAAGGCAAATTGTACAATTCGCCTTTAAAGTTTGCAATAGGAGAGTACACAAAGTTGTTGAAACTAGTAAACTGGTTTACATAGTTCCAAATGCCTTCATCGTTGGTATGAAAAATATGAGGACCATACACATGCACATTAATGCCTTCTTTGTTTTCACAAAAAATATTACCACCTGTATGGTTGCGTTTATCAACAAGTAAACATTTATGTCCACGTTTAGTGGCTTCATGTGCAAAAACACTGCCCCATAAACCAGCACCAATAATTATGTAGTCGTAATCTTTTGGCATTATTTGAGTTTCAGTAAAAATACCTGTAATTAGCTCATTCTACAAAAACGGCTGTACAGTTTTTCGTAAACAGGAATTATATTTTTAATATCGAACTTGCAAGCTTGTGCATAAGCAGCTTCTTTCATTTCCTGCAGTATAGCATCGTTTTGTAAAATGCTCAATGCAAAATTACTCATAGCATTTACATCTCCCACATTGGCCATAAAACCTGTAACACCATGAATATTAATTTCAGGTAAACCACCTGCATTACTGCTAATTACAACAGCCCTTGCAGCCATAGCTTCTAATGCAGCCAAACCAAAACTTTCGTAATCACTAGGTAGTAAAAATATATCGCTAACAGCTAAGATTTCTTCCATTTGTTCTTGCTTGCCCACAAAACGAATATCAGCATCAACGCCCAACTCTCTTGCCAATTCTTCTGTTGCTGGTCTTTCAGGGCCATCACCCACCATCATCAATTTAGCAGGTACTGTTTTACGTACTTCAGCAAATATTTTAATTACATCATCAACACGTTTTACCTTTCTAAAGTTACTGGCATGCAACAAAATTTTTTCACCATTGGGTGCAATCACTTTTCTAAATGCATCAATGGGTTTTTTAGAAAAACGTTCCACATCTACAAAGTTGGTAATCACTTCTATCTCTTTGGTAATAGGGAAGCTTTTAAAAGTTTCGGCTCTTAAATTTTCACTCACCGCAGTAATGGCATCACTTTCATTAATAGAAAATGTTACAACTGGTTCATAAGTTTTATCTTTTCCTACCAACGTAATATCTGTTCCATGTAAAGTGGTAATTACAGGTACATTTCTACCATTTTTACTTTTTACAATTTGCTTAGCCATATATGCTGCACTTGCATGTGGTATAGCATAATGTACATGCAACAAGTCCAAATCATGATTCATAATTACATCCACCATGGTGCTTGCCAATGCAACTTCATAAGGAGGATAATCAAATAAAGGATAAGTTGGTACCCTTACTTCATGATAAAAAATATTGGCATTAAAAACATTCAGTCTAACCGGTTGCTGGTAAGTAATAAAATGTACCTGATGTCCCTCATCGGCCAATGCTTTGCCTAATTCTGTTGCCAATACGCCACTTCCTCCAAATGTTGGGTAACAAACAATTCCAATACGCATAATTAAATGTTGAGCGAAGTCGAAACATTTTCAACCATCGAGCTGAGTCGAGATTGAAATTGAATACCAACTTCATTTTATAAAATCCATTCACCGGTTCAATCAGCCTGCAATTAACAACTATTTATTCATTCTATACTTTCCACTTATCCTTAAGCATGTTTTAGAAACAATTATTTCACATAGACGGTTCACAACACATTTTATTTTATCACTTTACAATTGGTAACATTAACTTTAGCCCTATGAAAAAACTGCTATTTCTATTGGCACTTCCATTTTGTGCCCAAAGTCAAAACACAGATTCTGCTTTCATTAAAAAAATTTCCAACGAAGTATTGGCAAATGGTCAAGCCCACACGTATCTAAAGCAATTAACCAAAGGTGTTGGTGGCAGACTTGCAGGCTCTCCACAAATGGTAAAAGCCGAACAATGGGGATTGCAAACATTTAAAAATATTGGTGCAGATAAAAATTGGTTGCAAGAATGTTTAGTACCTCATTGGGTTAGAGGTAAAAATGATAAAGTAACCATCAGCATCAATGGTTCAACTAAAACCTTAGATGCTGCAGCATTGGGCAATAGTATGGGCAGTCAAAAAACAATTACTGCTTCGTTATTATTAGTAGCAAATTTTGATGAATTAGAAAAGCGTAAAGATGAAGTAAATGGCAAAATAGTGTATTACAATGCAGGCTTTAATCCAACCAATGTACAGCCCTTTAGTAGCTATGGACAAAGTGGTGGTTACAGAAGAGGTGGGGCAAGCCGTGCTGCTAAATATGGAGCTTTGGGTATTATGATTCGTTCTCTTACTGAGGCAACAGATAACAATCCACATACAGGAACTATGAGTTATAACGATTCCTTTCCTAAAATTCCTGCTGTGGCATTGGGTTTACAAGATGCTGATTATGTATGGCAGCAACGTAACGATACAAACGCAAAAATTTCTTTGCTTACACATGGAGTGATGTTGCCTGATACAATTGGACACAATGTTATTGCTGAATTAACGGGTTCTGAGTTCCCCAATGAATATATTACCATTGGTGGGCATTTAGACAGTTGGGATTTGGCAGAAGGTGCACATGATGATGGTGCAGGTATTGTGCAAACCATTGAAATTCTCAGAACCTTTAAAGCCCTAGGGTATAAACCCAAGCGTACCATTCGTTTTGTATTGTTTGCCAACGAAGAAAATGGTTTGCGTGGTGGCACAAAATATGCAGAGGAAGCAAAAGCCAAAAACGAAAACCACATTTTTGCTTTAGAGAGTGACGCAGGTGGGTTTACACCTAGAGGATTTGGTTTTACTACCAATAATGATGAACAGTTTAGTAAAGTAAAGGCTTGGGCAAAACTTTTAAAGCCTTATGGCATTGATGATTTTAATAAAGGTGGAGGAGGAGCTGATATTGGTCCTTTAAAAAATGGAAACCCCAATATTATAATGGCAGGTTTGCAACCCGATGGTCAGCGTTATTTCGATTATCACCATGCTCGAAACGATATTTTCGAAAATGTAAATAAAAGAGAACTTTTATTGGGGGCATTAAATATGGCTGCTTTGGTTTATTTGGTAGATAAATACGGACTTTAAAAAAGTAAAACATGAACAATAAAATTTTCAAAATTGCAGCAGTAATAGTTGTAGCAGGCTTAATTATATTTTGCTACATACGTTTTGTGTATGTATTTGCCGAAGGCACTAAAGCTGGTGTGCTAAACACTTTTCAGAAAAAAGGCTATGTATTTAAAACCTGGGAAGGTATTATTATTCAAAGTGGATTTAAAGCCAATGTTCAAAGTAATGAGTTTGTGTTTAGTGTAACCAATCAACGAGTAATTGATGTACTTGAAAAAAATTCTGGCAGAGAAGTAAACTTGCACTATAAAAGATATTTTGGAACATTGCCTTGGAGAGGTATGAGTACTTATTTGGTAGATAGTGTTTATGAAGTAAGGGGTGTAGCACCTGAAACAACTATAAAACCAAAATAGATTCTTTGTGAAATATTCTCGCAGAAAACACAGATAACACAGAATTTTACCACAGGGTTTATTATGAGTAAAAGAGATGCATAGAGTTATCAAAAATTCTTTGTGTACTTTGTATCCTTGGTTTCTTTGTGAGAAATATAGCTTTGCCAACGTTGTTTCGTTGCGTGAAAATGTATTCTTTGTTTGAAATAAAAATATATGAAAGCAGCAACAATAGTTTCAGTAGCTCCATTACGTAAAGAAGCTGCTCACCGCAGCGAAATGGTGAGTGAATTATTATTGGGAGAGTGCGTGGAAATTACGGACAGTACCAAAGACTTTTATCAAATAAAATCTTTGTATGATGGTTATGAAGGTTGGTGCCAAAAAAGTCAGCTGACGCAGGTCGATGATCACTTTTACAACAATAATCACAAATTGTTAACTGCTGAACCTATTACCAAAGCTTTATGCAACGGTAAAAATATATTTATACCCAGTGGGTGTTTTATTGGCTGTTTTCATGAAGGTGTTTTACAAATCAATAATACAACGATTAGTTTTCCTGATAGTCCTTTTCATTTTAATGAAACCGATGATGATGTAGATATTTACGAAATTGTTCATCCTTATATCAACACACCTTATTTGTGGGGTGGTAAAAGTATTTTTGGAATTGATTGCAGTGGCTTTACGCAACAAGTATTCAAAATGCTGGATATTAAATTGCCCAGAGATGCTTACCAGCAGGCTGCATTAGGCGAAGCTGTAGGTTTTTTACAAGAGGCTCAAATTGGTGATCTGGCTTTTTTTGACAATGAAGAAGGACGAATTACTCATGTGGGTATTTTGTTCAACGAATCGAACATTATTCATTCATCTGGTAAAGTTCGTGTAGATAAAATGGACAATATGGGTATTGTAAATACTGAAACTGGAGAAAGAACACATCAGTTAAGATTAATAAAACGATTTTTGGGCTCTCAGCAATAGTACTTTTCTCAGCAGCGGTCCACGCCTGCCCGTTCCATTCAGGCGGGCCTTCTGTAGTATTGGCTGATTTACACACAAAGCTATACTTCAAGCCAGCTAGTACTGCCAGTAGTGCCGCCCAATGTCATTTAGTTAAGGTTATGTAGAAGTTGTTTCGATAATTTTTTTGAGTTTGATGTTTACCGTATCTACGTTTGGAAGTTTTCTTTCTTACTATTGTTCTTTTAGGTCTTATAGGTTCTGTAAATTGTTTAAAAGCGATAGCTATTT
>JBIKRV010000007.1:0-182898 GCA_044348985.1 Chitinophagaceae bacterium | reverse complement strand
TTACAGAACCTATAAGACCTAAAAGAACAATAGTAAGAAAGAAAACTTCCAAACGTAGATACGGTAAACATCAAACTCAAAAAAATTATCGAAACAACTTCTAAATAACCTTAACTAAATGACATTGTGGTGCATCCTACAATCATTGATACAGTTACGAGATGTCTACGGTAATAACTGGGAAAGCTTTATTGCCAACAGCACCATCCGGCATTATTTCAATATAAGCGATAATTTTTCAGCAGACTATATCAGCTATGCCATGGGCAAGACATCCAATGTCACCTATACAGGCAGATCAATATTCAATGTCCTTAATGCGGATGCCACCCCCCGTGAACTGATAACGCCCGATGAATTGCGGCGTGAATCGGGCAAAACTATTTTTGCATTCCTCGCCGACAAACCACCACTGACTATCTCTAAGCATCCTTACTATGATGATAGGGAATTAAAGCAGCTTGCAGATCAAAATCCTTATTTTAAATTTTAAACACTCAAATAAAACTTAAAAATGAGTAATTACTTTAAATTTTCTACTAAATATGAAACTTTCGTAAGTGCCACTTTCCGTGATTTAGAAGAAGAACGCAAACAGGTGGAAGAAACAATATTTAAAAATAATCAGATTCCCATTGGAATGGAATATTTCAGTGCCGAAGATGAAGAACAATGGAATATAATAAAAAGAACAATTGATAGTTCTGATATTTACGTACTTGTAATTGGTCATAGATATGGTTCAATTAACAAAAAGCATCCAAAGAAAGTTAGCTATACTGAGATGGAATTTGATTATGCAGTTCAAAGAAGCAAAATGAATAAACTTAAAATTCTGAGTTTTATAAGAGAACGAGATGTCAAAATTGATGTTGCTAAAATTGAGCAAAGTGAAAAAGCTCAAACAATGCTGAATAACTTCATCGAAAAGGTAAAAAATTCAGGAATAATGGTTGATTTTTGGAAAAATAAAGAAGATTTAGCAAATCTAGTTTCAGTAGCTCTTTCGAAAACAATAAAAAAATTTGAATCTAATACTCAATCGCAATTTGGATGGATTAAAAAAGAGGAATGTTTTGAACATTTAGAACAATTACATAGGTTAGAAGGATTTAAAAATGTAATGAAAGATACTGCAAAAAATTATAGAACTCATAATGATGATAATGAAATATATAATTTTGATGAGTTCGGAAATTGTCAAATTACTCGAAAAAGAGTCCAGTTATGTATGTGTGATGTAACACATTCATATATTGAATACTGTTCAGATGACAACTCAAAAGGGTCGCAAATAATAAAAATAATTGATCAACCGACTGGGCGAGATTTACAGTATTTAATTCATGAAAAAGACAATAATATTTTCTCTTTTTTCGTTTTGTTTAATAATGTTATAAAGAAAGGAAAAACCATTAAATACGAATTCACAGTTGAAGTAAAAAATTACTTGAGTAATTTAATTGAAAAAGGGGAAGGCGTATGCGGGTATGAACCTTTTAAGAAAACCACATTTTCTAGTAAAAAAGATATTTTTACCTTTCCAGACATCCCAAAATATGAAAAATTAAATATAACATTAGTCCATTCTGGTAAAGACAATCAACCCCAAATTAATCAACCCGTTTTGTGCAATAGTATAAATAATGGACGTAAAATTTTTATTATAGATCATGGGAATTTACCTCTTGGCTCGAAAATTACTGTTCGATTCAGTCTTAAATAAAATTAACATAGCATAATGTATATTTTTAACCAAAACATCCATAATTTAGTGTTTTATGTTGACAAGTTACTTTATAATAATTACAATTTAGAAACATGCTAAGTTTAAAAATCTTAGTTTGTTTACTATTTATCCTCTAACCTAAAAAGGCAATAAAATGAAATGGAAATTCAATTTCGGAACAGGTAGTTCCTAAGTCTTAAAAGCCCAGAAACTTTGAGGTTTCTGGGCTTTTTTAAATAGGTATAGCAAGCAGTTTAGCACTTTTTTGTATTTTGTTTGATAATTTCAACTCAATAAACTTTGTAAAAAAAGACTCTAAATTATTCCTCTCTCTCATTCTCCTTACTCTTCCCTATCTTTTGTTTTGCTAGTTTAATTGCTTCAAACGATTTTTCTTCTTCAAATTGTTTCTGTCCAGCTTTTAGAGCTTTGAAAAACTCATTTGAAGGATTATCCATTTTGAGAATATCTGTCATTAATTTGGGTTCATGTTTGCTAAGAATATAGCCATCATTAAAGCCTTTAATGTAGGCAGGGTTGATTTGTTCTTCCATAGTTTAAAAAGTATTGTGTGAGTGTTTTTCAAGATATTCATTGATAGAATCGGTATCGTATAAAATGATTTTCTTTTCGGGTTGTGAGAATCGTATTTTGCCCTCATCCCGTAATTTTTGCAAAGTGGTTTTGCTGGTAATGCGAAGCTGTTGCATGGCTTCTTCACCAGAAACCCATTTGTCTTGCTTGATGCCTTGTTGCTCTCTTACATGAGCCACCACTTTATCAAACAATGTATAAAATGCTTTATCCTCCAAACAAATGACTTCCATAGTTTAGTATTATTTTTATTAAAGATAAAAGATTTTCTCTATTTTTTAAGCACCGAATGTTTACTTAGACATCTATTTCAAAAGCAATTTTTAACTAACAACTCAACTAAAATGTAAGCCTAAGCAGTGCTTAGGGAAGAGGTCTGATCGTTTTTACTTAACTGGCTTTAACGGATTTCCAAGCACTGCTTTTTCATTGCTCCACTTTATCCAAGATGGATGAAGCACAACAAAACAAGAACACCCAACATTTTCCATTCAATGCACTGTATAAATCCTTCCCATGATACGGATGATACAAAGTAGTTCAGCAGGGCAAGCAAAAGCCTACTTCTCCGATGCGTTGGTGAAGTCGGATTACTTTGTCAATGACCAAGAACTGCAAGGACGATTTGAAGGTCGGATTGCCGAGCGTTTGGGTATCACAGGCATGGCAAGTAAGGAAAGTTTTTTCGCCCTTTGTGAAAACAAACAACCCCTCACAGGCAAAGCCCTCACCCCTCGAACCAAGGAAGAAAGAACGACAGGGTATGACATCAATTTTCATTGCCCAAAATCCGTGTCCATCATTCATGCTTTGTCGAAAGACAATCATATCATGGAACTGTTCCAATCATCGGTTCGAGCAACTATGCAGGATATTGAAGCCGATGCCCAAACAAGGGTTCGCAAAGAGGGTAGATATGCAGACCGAAAAACAGGGGAATTGATCTGGGCAGACTTCACCCACCAGACAGCAAGACCAGTGGATGATGCTGCTCCTGACCCTCACCTGCATAGCCATTGTTTTGTGTTCAATGTGACTTGGGATGAGCAAGAAAAAAGATACAAGGCTGGGCAGTTTCGGGACATCAAAAGAGATATGCCTTATTACCAAGCTTTGTTTCATAAACGGCTATCTGATAAATTGATAGAAGCAGGATATGCTATTCGCAAAACGGCAAACTCTTTTGAGATTGTCGGTGTGCCACAAAAAGCGATTGATCTGTTTTCAAAACGGACGGATGCCATAGGGCAGTATGCCAAAGAAAACCATATCACCGATGCCAAGCAACTGAGTGAACTCGGAGCAAGAACACGCTCCAAAAAGCAAAAGGGTTTGAGCATGGAAGAACTCAAGGAATCTTGGCGTGAACAAATCAAGACTTTGGATAATGACCCTGAGCAATCGGAAAACAAGCCTATCCGTTTTGCCCCTCTAAAAGAACATGCGAAGCATGAGGCAAAAGAATCTATCGACTATGCCATACAGCATTCATTTGAAAGGGCTTCCGTCATAGGGGAAAGAAGGCTGGCGGAGACAGCCATTAAACATAGCCTTGGTAATTCCTCCTTGTCTGTCGAAGATGTATTGAAAGAGTTCAAGGACGATAGCCGCATCATAAGGGTTCAGGAACGTGGTAGAACGGTTTGCACCACCAAGGAAGTCTTGTCTGAAGAAAAGGCTATGGTTGCCCTTGCAAGGCAGGGATTGGGCAAGATGCAGCCTTTATACAAACAAGCCCCTGAAACCTCCCTGCAAGGGCAACAAGGCCGTGCTGTAGAGCATATACTGACCACCAAGCATCAGGTTTCGATTATCAGGGGTGTTGCAGGCTCTGGTAAGACAACCTTGCTCAAAGAGGCTGTAAAGCTGATTGAGCAAACAGGCAAGAAAGTAACGATTGTAGCCCCGACGGCTGAAGCATCAAAAGGGGTATTGGTGGATGAAGGATTCAAAGATGCCAATACGGTTGCCAAGCTGCTTGTCGATAAACAACAGCAAGAAGTATTAGCCAATCAGGTGCTTTGGGTGGATGAAGCTGGCTTATTGGGAACAAAGGACATGAAAGCTTTGTTAGCCATAACCAAAGAAAAGAACTGCCGTTTGATATTGGGCGGTGATACTCGCCAACATGCCAGTGTGGTGCGTGGTGATGCCCTGCGAATCCTCAATACTGTAGCTGGTATCAAAACAGCGGAAATTGATAAAATTTACCGACAAAAGAATGTCGGTTATCGGGAGGCTGTTGAGGATTTATCCAAGGGAAATGTCAAAGAAGCTTTTGACAAACTGGATGGGATGGGAGCTATCCAAAAAATCGATGTAACTCAGCCCAATGAGGCATTGGTGAATGATTATATCGGTCATATTAAAAATGGTAAAACGGCTTTGGTGGTTTCTCCAACCCATAAGCAAAGTGATGTAGTAACCGACACAATACGACACAAGTTAAAAGCTGCTGGCTTGATCAGTAAAAAAGAAATTGAAGTGCTGCGGTTAGATAATTTAAAACTCACCGAAGCCCAGAAATCGGACTGGCGAAACTACAAGGAAGGTCAGGTTATCCAGTTCAATCAAAATGTGCCTGAGATACAAAGAGGCAGTGTTTGGCAGGTGAAGGAAACAGAAAACAACAAGGTTGTTGTAGTCAATGATGAAGGGCAAGAAAAGACTTTGCCCATTCATAAATCAAGTGCCTATGAAGTGTATGAACCGACCAAGATATTCCTGGCAAAAGGGGATAAGGTAAAGATTACCCGAAATAGTTTTGATGAACAGGAAAAACGGCTGAATAATGGGCAAACCTTAGAAGTGGTTGCCGTCAATAAAAAAGGCACTATCACCCTTCGTAACAAGGCAAGCAAAACCAACTACAGCCTGACAAAAGACTTTGGTCACCTCACCCATGCCCATTGCATTACCTCTTATGCAGCACAAGGGAAAACGGTGGATCATGTATTGATTGCCCAGCCTGCTTCAACTTTCCCTGCAACCGATGCAAAACAGTTTTATGTATCGGTTTCAAGGGGTCGTGAATCGGTTGCTATTTATACAGATGACAAAGAAGCTTTGCTGGAACATGCGTCTCAATTGGGAGACAGGCAATCAGCAATTGAATTGGTTGAACGAAAAGATGTGCATTTAGAGCATGTACAGCAATTGCAAAGAGAAAGTTGTAACAAGCAAATAATCCAAGAACCAGTTAAAGAAATACAGCCACAATCACCAAATCTTTATCGGGATTATGAACCAGAAATATAAACTCAAGTTTGATGAGCTTTGGGAAAATGACCCAACAAAAAAAGAAACTGGCGAAGAGAAGAAACAATCTTTTCCGTCGCAAAGCCATGCAAGAAATTTGTGTATTATTTGGGAAGATGGAAAGAGGATGTTTCTCAACTATGCTTATTTAATCAGTGGTGAATTATTGCCCGATGACAGCATGTTGATACTCACATTCACCACCCATACTGTTCAACTAAAAGGCAGTCGATTAGAAACCTTATATAATGAGTTCACAGGTCATTTAATCAAGCAAATTGCTTGTACTAATGAACGCTATAATGCAACGGTTGAAAATGATGAAACAGTAGTGAATGAAATTTTGGTGGCGAAGAATGGGTAGGTTATAAGCTATCTGAACTCTAATAAGTGATTCATTGTGTTTGTGTCAATTAATCTTATTAGACAAGTTAATTCCTTTCACTTCTTAGTGTAAAAAGGGTTTTAAAAATCGAAGGGTTTAAGTGAATGAATCAACAAGAAATTTCTCTGGGAAAGGCTAAATGTTGCAGAAGTTGTCGATTTGTGAATTGAACATACTTGGCAAAATCGTGATAATAATCAACAAAAGTGATAAACATGGTAGGTTAAATGAAATAACTTTGTTTTATAATCTTCTTTAAATAGTAGTTATATTAGATGAAAAATAAACACAATGTATATCTCAAACCTTTCTATAAGAAATTTTAGAAATTTTAAAAGTTGCAACTTAAAATTTCAAAGTGGAGTAAATACACTTATTGGTGAAAATGGCTCTGGCAAAAGTAATCTCATTTATGCTTTAAGACTTTTAATTGACGAAAATCTTCCTCGTAGAACTTATTTTAGTGAAACCGATTTTAACAGGTCAATTGGCTTGTGGAAAGGACATTGGATAATAATACAACTTCAGTTTGACGAATTGGATTCTGATGAGGAATTACAGGCAATTGCCATGCACAAAGTTGGACATGTTGATGAGATGGATACGACCAAAGGAACCGTTCTACTTTGTTGTCGTCCCCGTGAATCAGTTAGAAAGAAATTGTATGAATTCTCTGAAAATCCAAAGAAAAAAAAAGAAGGATTGGAAAAAATACTTTCCGAAATAACCCTGAACGATTACGAAATAACATACAGGGGGAGAAACAATGTTGACTTTTCTATTGATGATAACTACATAGAATATGTGGGTGATTTTGAGAAAATGATTTTTCCAAATCCAGATGATGAAGCCAGCGATGTGTATGGTGTAAGGCTCTCCAATTTTTCTATTTCAAACGAAGTGTCATGCACTTTTGTTAAGGCATTGAGAGATGTGGAAGAAGATTTAAAGTCTTATAGAAACAACCCTCTCTTAAACTTATTGAGGGGAAAAGAAAAAAGCATTTCTGTTGCCAAAAAGGAAGACATAGAAAAAAAGATAGACATTTTGAACAATGATATATCGAGTCTTGACGAGGTGAAAAACGTATCTGCTGGCATATCGGAAAGTATAAAAGAAGCTGTTGGAGAAACTTATGCTCCTAACATCAGCATACAATCAGAACTCCCATCTGATATTGAAAAGTTGCTACAATCGCTGAAATTATGGGTTGGAGACCCAGACGAAGAAGGATACCAGGGCAGAATATGGGAACTAAGTTTAGGGGGAGCTAACCTGATTTATCTCTCACTTAAACTTCTTGAATATGAGAAGGTGAAGGCTTTAGAAAGGGTAGCCAACTTTCTTTTAATAGAAGAACCAGAAGCACACATCCATACCCACATACAAAAAACCATTTTTCAGCGATTAGATAAAAGAAATACACAGGTGATAATTTCTACACATTCTACTCATATTTCTTCTGTTAGCCAGATAAGTTCAGTAAACATTTTGAGCAGGGCAAATCAAAATGCTTTAGTTTTTAGTCCATCAAATGGGTTAGATAAAAAAGAGGTTACAAAAGTTGAAAGGTATCTTGATGCTGTAAGAAGTAACTTACTTTTTGCAAAAGGAGTGATTTTAGTTGAAGGTGATGCAGAGCAAATATTGATACCTGAACTTATAAAAGCTGTTTATGGAATCAGTCTTGATGAGATCGGAATCAGTTTAGTAAATATAGGCAGCACTGGCTTTGAAAACATTGCAAGATTATTTGATGATTTACGAATTCAAAAACGCTGCTCCATACTTACAGATTTAGATTCTTCCATTTTGCCTTTGCCAGTTGATGCAAATAAAGATACTCAAGTGGAAAAAGATTGTCGGAATTCACAAAAAAGTGGCGAAGACCGAAAGAAAAAATTAGATGAATTTATAAAAGATAATGATTGGATAGATGTTTTCTATGCTAAACATACTTTTGAAGTTGACTTCTTACTGGCAGGCAATAGCTATGAAATTATTCAAACCGTAGAAACTGAATTTAAAACAGATGCCAAGAAAGAAGAAATTGCGGCAGCCTTAAAAGATGAAGATGTTGCAATAAGCGGAACAGAAATATTAAGACTGGCAAATAAATTCAAAAAAGGATGGTTTGCCTTAATGATTAGTGAACACATAAATCACCTCACTTACATTCCTGATTATATTATTCAAGCAGTTGCTTTTGCCAGTCCACACATTAATAACAAGACATTGTTGTCAATAGTAAAGTATAGGCTTTCAAAGTTCCAAAAATTAACTATTGATGGAGATAAAACTGACTATTCAAAACTATTAGCAGAAATTGAAAAAGCAAAAAATCCAGATGAAGGGATTGCAGTTTTTACAAAGACAATAAAGAATGATGCTCTCATAAAACTTGCTAACTATCTAAAATAGAAAAAATGTTAGCAGGACTAAATTCAAAACAAAGGGATGCTGTATTGCAAGAAGGGAATGTTTTACTTACTGCTTGCCCAGGAAGCGGAAAGACAAGAGTCTTGACTTATAAGATTGCCCATGAGCTTCAGTTCATACAGGATACAAAAAAAATAATTGTAGCATTAACCTTCACAAATAGGGCTGCTGATGAAATAAAAAGAAGGCTTATTAAAATGGATTTAGACCCCAGCCAAGTATGGTCAGGGACTATTCACTCATTTAGTCTTGAATGGATATTAAGACCCTATTCTTCTGAGATTGATGAGTTAAAAAAAGGCTTTTCAATAGCTGATGAATATAAAAGTTCAGAAATTTTAAAAGAGCTTAAAGAAAGTTACGGGTTAGGTTTTTTTGATGAGATAAATACAAGGCTTAATAAAGATGGTTCAATAAATGAACTAGACAGGACAAAAATTAAACTTATTCAAGAGTATCATGAAATTTTGAAAACTGAGAAACTTATTGACTTTGACCAAATACTTTTCTTTGCATATGAACTCATAACTAAATTTTCAATCATTGCAAAAACATTGAATAACATTTTTCATTTGATTTGTGTTGATGAATATCAGGACACTCAAGATTTGCAATATGCAATTATTGCAAGCATATTTAAGGTGAACAATGGAAGCTCTAAGCTTTTTATTGTAGGAGATAGAGACCAAGCTATTTATGGGTCATTAGGAGGAATTGCAAAAAATGCAAAAGAGATTATTGAAGAATTTGGCAATATTGAGCTTACAGAATTGGAACTTTCTGGTAATTATAGAAGCACTCAAAGAATTATTGATTACTACCGAAATTTTCAGACAGAATCAATAGAGATTGAATCCCATTGCAGCTATTCGGCTGAGAGAGGTTTTTTATCCCTTGATAGGATTGTAAATAAAGATGATTTAGTTGAAAACATCGCAACCATTGTTGAAAATAGTATTGCCCAAGGAATACCTGAACATGAGATATGTGTCCTTGCCCCACAATGGTGGCTTGTGATACCAATGGGTCGTAAACTTAAAAAAAGATTGCCCCACATAAATTTTGATGCGGTCGGTCTGTCCCCATTGATAAAGGCACAGGAAAATGTTTGGGTGAAGGCATCAAAATTATTTTTAACCGAACCGTCCCCACGAATGTATTTTTTAAGAAACCGATGGGCACATGAACTTATAAATGAACTGGAGGCATTAGGAGTATCAGTGTTTGAGCAAATTGAAAAGAAATCTAAAAAACTTCTAAAGGTGATTAATTCAACCTCTTCAAGTAATGAAAATGGATTGGAATATTTAGAAGAGAGATTTTTGCAAATGTCTGCATTGCTGGGTATTTCAATTGAAAACAATGAACACTTGCTGGTACAATGGAATAATTTTTTTGATGGTACAAGGGCAAAAATGGAAAATGCAGATTTTGATTACGCAAAGGATACTAAGAGTTTTAAAAGATTATTCAATCACAATTCAGGTGTTGTTGTTAATACCTGCCATGGGATAAAAGGAGAAGAATTTCAAACTGTAGTTGCCTTTGGCTTGTTGACAAATTATATACCACATTGGAAAGAGGACGACTTGATTAAGGCTGGGAAAAAATTACTTTACGTTATCTGTTCAAGAGCAAAACGCAATTTATACTTAATTGCAGAAAAAGGCAGAACAACAAAAAAAGGAGCAGCATTAGGTACAACAAGCCTTTTAGCGAATGTTAGATACACTTATGATTAGTATAATTTTGATTGCACAATTATTTATACTACTATAAATCTAGCAGATGTAGTTTTAAGTAATTTCCTCCCGACCGAAATTAGAAAATCAATACTTATATCACCTTCAACCCTTGCAAATACCCAACAGCTTTAGAAGCTTCACTGGCTGCGGTTACAATAAATGCTTGTTGTTTTTCAAGATGTTCAGCCAATTGTTGATATAACCAGCATTCCAATCACCCCCTCAATTCTGTTTAAATAAATCATCGTATCGGTACTTTTAGTACCTTTATTTCAATAAAAATAAATTTCATTGTATTTTTAGTTTAAATTAGTTACAATAAAGGGACTATGAGTACCGTAGAACGAACAAAATTAAACAATTTATTGAGCCTGCCTTTAGGCATCGTTTTGCAATCCTCTTGGCTTGCCAAAGAAGGCTATAGCTTTGATTTGCAAAAGCGTTACCGCAAAAGTCAATGGCTAGAGTCGATAGGCACAGGGGCGATGATACGAAAGGGTGATAAGGTTGGGTATGAAGGAGCTATATATTCACTTCAACAACAAACATCTTTAAGCATACACCCAGCAGCACGGACAGCCCTTTCCTTACTTGGCAAAAGCCATTACCTCGAATTAAATACAAAAAAAATAATCGTGTTTGGAAAACTGCAAGAACCGCTTCCTGCATGGTTTAAAAAATATGATTGGGGTGTAAAGGTTGATTATTATCAAACCTCATTTTTGCCAAATGATATAGGAATGACAGAGATTGCGTTGGGGGATTTCTCTATAAAAACATCCAATGCAGCACGAGCAATATTAGAATGCCTATACCTTGCACCGAAGTATCAAGAATTAGTCGAATGCTATGAATTAATGGAAGGGTTAAATAATCTGCGACCTGAACAAGTACAGTTATTATTAGAGCGTTGCAACTCAGTAAAAGTGAATCGACTGTTTCTATACATGGCAGAAAAAGCAAATCATAGTTGGTTTAAATATATTGATGCGAATAAAATAGATCTTGGTAATGGCAATAGGAGCATCGTCAAAAACGGTGTTTTTATTTCTAAATATAAAATAACCGTACCAGCAGAACTGGAAAAAAATGAAAAAAGAAGTATATAAGAAACAAGTGGCACTGTTGATTGATATAATTCCTGAAGTTGCAAAGGAAAAATGCTTTGCATTGCATGGGGGAACGGCTATCAATCTCTTTATAAGAGACATGCCACGTTTATCGGTGGATATAGACCTTACTTATATACCACTAGAAGATAGACAAACAACTCTTATAAACATTTCATCTGCTTTAGAAAGGATTGCTACGAATATTCAAAAAGCAATTCCAAATACAAAAGTGAATCGTCGATTAGATGTTGGGAAGCTTCAAATTTCAAGAGGGGTAGATGTAAAGATTGAAGTAAACCTTGTAAACCGTGGATTGATAGCACCTATAATTAAATTGCCCCTGTGTCAAAAAGCACAAGAAGCCTTTGATGCTTTTTGCGAGATTGATGTTGTTTCAATGGGGCAATTATTTGGCGGTAAAATCTGTGCCGCCCTTGACAGACAACATCCAAGGGATTTGTTTGATGTACAATATTTATTGGCTAATGAGGGCTTTACGGCGGCAATAAAAGAAGGTTTTTTATTTAGGTTATTGAGTGGTGAAAGGCCCATAAACGAAGTACTCGTTCCGAATTTTCAAGACCAAAGAGAAGCCATGCAAAACCAATTTGTCGGAATGAGTGCAGAGCCTTTTAGTTACGAAGATTATGAGGCTGTAAGAAAGGCGTTAGTTTCAACCATTCACCAGAGTCTGACAAAAGAAGACAAGCGATTTTTATTAAGCGTAAAGAATGTTACACCCGATTGGAGCATATATGATTTCAGTCGCTTCCCAGCAATTCAATGGAAGTTACAAAACCTACAAAAACTAAAGGATACAAACCCCGATAAGCATAGAGAACAATATCAGATGCTTGAAGCAAAGATTCAAGATATCTAACACCATTCAAACTATACAAAATGAGCATAAATACAGCAGGTCTTGTAAAATACAAGACCTGCTGCTCTTTGTTAGCAATAGTATTAGTATTTATTGAGGTTGCAATCCCTGCAAATATCCAACAGCTTTAGAAGCTTCGCTGGCTGCTGATAGCAACATATGCTTATTTTTTTTCAAGATGCCTAACCAATGATCGATATAGCTGGCTTGGTCTTCATAGTTGGATGAAGAAATATAAAACTCAGCACTCAGGAATGCAGCTCCAAGTTCAGCAACTAGTTCCTCATAGGCATATTGAGCATCGCCAAACTTTTTGCCCTTAACTCGGTTTAATCGGTTTGGACTACCAGACCAATGTACAAGTTCATGTAAAAGTGTCGAATAATAGTTTTCAGATGCAGTACCTCCGACAGTATTGATAAAGCTGCCTCTTCGTGGAATATGGATGGTATCTGTTAATGGAACATAACAGGCACGATTGCTATTATATTCAATCTTTGCATTTGTGTTAGCAATAAATTCATCCACCATTTCGATGCTTTCTGGCAATATTGGCAATGACGGGTCATAAGTTGCTAGTTCTTTATTGAAGCTGGCTAACTGGCAACGATTGAATACGACGGATGCTTTGAGGAATGGAATTTTCTGGGTTTCACCATCGACCTCTTTTTCAAAGGTGTCGTAGTAAACAATCATGCTGCCCTTCTCACCTTTACGGATGAATTCTTTTTTCTCCGACCATTGCTTGAAAGTTCCCCATTCGGTTGATGTATACTCATTTTCGATGGATGCTGACCAAAGCAATACGATATTGATGCCTTGATAGTTTTTGTTGGTTGAAAAGTTCTTTGGCAAACCAAGATAGTTTTGTTGGAAGCCATTAATGTATGGTGCTTGCCACGGTACTGTTCCAGCTTCCAATTTTTGAATAATGGTGTCTGTTACCTCCTGATATAAATCACGGCTGAAGTAAGTTTTTGTGGCTTCTGTTTGTGTAGCTGTGTTTTCCATTGTAGTTCCCTTTCATGCTTGGGGTTTGTGGTTAGAGGTGATGCAAAAACCAAGGTTCAAGAGAATGACCCAACAAGAATTTTGGTTGGGCGGGGAAACCCTTTGACTCTTGGCAAAGGGTGGCGAAAATTGTTGATTGGAAGGAATGAACGCCCTTGGTAAATCACCTCAACGCTATTCACAAACCCTTGTCATGAAAGGTTTGGAAAACCTGCCATAACAGAAGCCATTCTCTTAAAATGCCGATTGATTTTTAATGAGGTAACAGCCCATTATCAGCGAATGAGTAATAGCTGTGTGGCGTAACAATCATGTGTTCGATGACTTCAATGTCTAACAGCTTGCCAGCCTCAACAAATTTTCTGGTCAGGGCTATATCTTGATTGCTTGGTGTTAGATTTCCTGAAGGATGGTTATGCGACAATACGATGCTGGATGCTCTGGCTTTTAAGGCAGTCGAAAAAACAATCTTCGGATCAACAAGGCAGCCTGCTACGCCACCTGTTGAGATGTCTGAAATCCCGATACATGAGTTCCGTCTATCCAGTAGTATAATCTTGAACTGTTCCAGCAATTCAATTTTATTCATATCCCAAGCCATCATCAGTAATTCATAAGCATGGGATGAGCTTTTTATTTGTGGTCGATCACAAGGGGCTAATTTATTGCGATAAATCAGCTCTACCTCTGTTACCTGAAAAAGCGACAAGGTTTCAATATGGTTCATGGTCATAGGGCTACTCCGCAAGTTTCAGTTTGTGCATATGCCATGCGTTGACATCTTTGTGAGGGGCATAAATATGGTTTTGTGCAAAGTGTGTGAGACCGTTTTCAGTTTTGAAAAACTCGTCCAGAAATTGGGTTGCTTCTTTGCCTTTCGTATCATTGTCCATCCATGTATAAGCCGTTTGGTAGTCAAAGCTTTTGATGTACCCAATGGCTTTTTCAATACAGGCAATGGAGTTCAAAATAAGCACGTCCCCTTCAAGCATACGGTTTGATTGATGGGTGATTACCGTCAGGTAATCAAAGAAGCCCTCAAACAGGTGAATGGCTTTGGGCTTTAATCCGTTACCCCGAATAAAGGAAACGTCTTTTCGTCCAACACAGCCTTTGAAAAATGGGTTTCGTAATTCATAACCCCCTTCTTCATTCAGTAAGCCCAAAGCATAAATGAACTTCTTGGTTTGTTTGTTTTGAACAATGGCTTCTTTCAAATGCAATTGAGCCACTTTGAGCGGAATGCCTCGGCTTTGCAGGTATTTAATCAGCCCCTTGCTTTCTATGGGCTTCGTATCCTTCAATACAAGGTTAGGGTCTCTCTTGTGACATTGAGCAGTATCTACAGTTGAAATAAGGGGAGTAAATCCCTGCATATTGCGTATCCAACGCAACGCATCCGAAACGGTGTTACAAACGTTTTGTGCTTTCAAATATTCACACACAAAGCCAACAACATCGCCGCCCTTGGCTTCCCCAAAATCATACCAGCAGTTGTTGCTAAATGTGATGTGAAAGCTGGCGGTTTTTTCGGTTCGGAATGGTGATAAATACCAAGCCTCTTTGCTGTTTTTTTTGGTGGGTGTATGTCCTAGCTTTTGTAGAATTTCAGACATAGAAATACGATTAGCCTGTTCGATGTTCATCGAGGTCTCCAAAGAAATGATTTGATTGTTAAGGGATGGAACGAGAAAAGCGTTCCTGAGAATAACCGATAGGAACTATCGGCTAAGTTGACTCATGATGAAAGCATCAAGGTCGCTGCGGCGATAACGGACTGCTCGCCCAACTTTAAGCGGGTTCAGATTATAACGTTTGGTGCAATCCCAAACGGCTAATGTACCCGGTGAGACGTTCAAATACCGTGCTGCACGTTTGCGGCAAAGTAGAGGTTCGAGTAGTTCTTTTTCATTCATGATTTTTTCTCCTATAAAATTTTACTGCTGTAGGTTGTAGTTTTTGCAGCGACGGATTTGATAGGCGATTCGCAAAATGAATTGCAAGAAAAATACATATTCGTTAAACAGAATAATACGGATTAATGTCGAAAGTATTTAACGAATAACCGTGGATGGATTGGTTTTGAATTTTGAATAGAGAATTACGAATCAATCAAACAAATTTATTTGTTGATTAAAATTAACCTTCATCTAGGCACAAGGTAGGCACTGGAGGAAGCTATAAAATTGGATGTAATTAAGTGTTTGAAATTGGTGGGCGATACAGGCTTCGAACCTGTGACCTCTTCCATGTCAAAATGATTTTGGGCTTATTATGTCTGATTATTTGTGATTAATGAAAGTAGATAATTACTTGATTCATATTGATTTTATGATATATTTTCTAAAATCAAACTTAATGCTAATTCACCACTAACTAGGCACTAGCTAGGCACCAGATTTGGAGGTTGTAAAATGAAAAAAATAATTTCCTATACTAAGGACGAGTTAGATGATCTCCCGATTACAGAAAAACGCTACTACGTCAGCGACTCGAAAATAAGAGGCTTGCAACTTGCGGTTCATCCAAGTGGTATTAAAACCTATTTTCTTCGCTGCTCTGTTAAAGGCAGACAACAAAGGATAAAAGTTGGTTGTTATGAAAAGCTAAGCATTGAGCAAGCACGTAAAGAAGCAAAAAGGCTTGATTCGTTAATTACACTGGGTGGTGACCCTCAAGAAGAAAAGCGAAAAGAACGGAGTCAGCTAACTTTTAAAGAGCTTTATGGATTTTATTATAATCAGCATGCAAAGGTTTTTACTAAACGACCTAAAGACAATAAAAACATGATGAAAAAGCATGTATTCCCAGTGATTGGGAATTTGACGGCTGAGAATATCACTAAAGAAAAACTCCGTAAGCTTCATTTAAGTATCGGTGAGATAAGATCTGGTGCTACAGCAAACAGGATTATTACAGTAGTGAGTTCTGTTTTTAATTTCTGTATTAAGCATGATTATTATGCTGGGATTAATCCATGTTCTGGTATCAAAAAATTTAGAACAAGTAGTAGAGACCGCTTTTTATCTAAAGAAGAGCTTTCAATGTTTTTTGAAGCAATCGAACAAGAAGATGAATTGTTCAAGCATTTTTTTCAAATTCTCCTTTTTACTGGAGCAAGAAAAGGCAATGTACTGTCCATGAAATGGGCTGATATTGATTTTGATTTAAGACGCTGGAGAATTCCAGACACACATACTAAAAACAAAGAGGTAAACATTGTTGTGTTGAATAATGAGGTGATTGAAATTTTGAAGCAGCGTCAAAAATCAAATTTAGAATCAGAAAATCCTTCTTTGTTTGTATTTCCGAGCGAAGGAGTTAAGGGTTATTTGAATGATCCTAAAAGAGCTTTTGAGAGAGTTCGAAAGTTCATGGGTAAAGATGACATTCGAATGCATGATTTGCGTAGAACACTAGGAAGCTATATGGCTATTTCTGGAATTAGTTTGCCAATAATTGGCAAAGCACTCAATCACAAGAGCCAAGTTTCAACTGCAATTTACGCAAGGCTTTCTCAAGACCCAATCTTTGAAGCGGTTGAACAAGCCACAAGCTTAATGAAACAGAATAATTTTTGAAACTTATAATTACACACTTATTGGAGGCGTTAGATAAATTAGCATACCGATAATTTATGGGGGTTTTCTTTCGCTGTTGCAACAGTATCAGAAGCTGTTGATGATGGAGTACTATAGGATAGTCTAGCTTTTCCCGACCACAACGCTGATATAGTAGATGCAAGGTCGTCTTGCAGGTGATGCGAAGCTGCTGCATAGCTTCTTCAACAGATACTAATTTATCCTGTTTGATACTATGATTTTCTTTGACATGGGCAACAACTTTATCAAACAAAATGTAAAAGGCTCTATCTTCTAGACAAATAACCTACATAATTTATTTTTTTGAGGGTGATAATAATTAAGTAATTATTTTTTGTTGCGTTCTGACTGATGACCTTAAAGTCAAATTTTGTGATTTAAATCGATTTCTTATAATCTGAGCCATTTCATCATATACATTTACCTTTTTTTCAGGGTCAGAGATTGTAACTACTAATGAAAATGGCTGCGGTTGAAAAGTATGCTCTGCATCAATTCCATGTCGTGTTAACAACCTCAATTTTAACCTCCATTTCTCACCTCGCTCCCCATTTTCATCTAGTTTGCCGTGATATGTTCGTACTGGAGCCCATTTACGAAGACTTTGAACTTGGTAGGATTCATAAAGTAGACCAGGATTTTTATGTTCTGGAGGCACCAATCCTTTAAATTTCAATTTTGAAATTCCGGTTTTACGTGATTTCTGCATATGATAAACACCAAAGTTTGCATCAATATGTGTTTCGCAATATTCTGTGCCCCATCTTGAACCTCTAGTTGGAGCTAATGCAACTGACATCCAAACTTCTCCAAAATATTTTCCATCACGATACAAAGATGGAGGATAAGGGAAGTCATCCCACTCCAGAAAGTAACCTGGCCTTAATACATCATCAAAAATAAGCGTTGATGTATGAGGTGTGCATTCTAAGCAATATGGTGGTGCAGCGGGAAGTCCAAAACCAAAGAAATTCTCTTCACCATCAGGCACTCTATATCCATTTCGAGGGTCTCTCGCATGATGTGTTAAAAGTGCACGAGCCAATACTGGTGATGGTGTAGGAGTAATTTGATGATAAATTTGGGCAAGCGTTCTAGAAACCAAAGGAGTTGAAAAGCTGGTGCCTATGTCTTCTGCTGAACCAGATTCTATTACTGATCTTATACCAGCTACATGAGAGTAATCTGTTGAACACGATCCACCATAATGCACAAGGTCTGGCTTAATTATATGGTTGGGTCCAGATCCATGGCGAGAGAATGGTGACGGGTAATGTTCTTTAGGTCCATTTTTTTTATAATCTACATGAGAAATCGCACCAACAGTAATACCCAAAACACTATCTGCTGGAGATGTAATTCTTCCTAAAGTTAACTGATCATCTATTCTAGGAAAGTCTAACATAGGTAGCGTCTGAAAATTCCCAGCACTAATAACAAAAGAGACTTGATATTTTTCTTGAAGGTTATCTAATTCTTCCGCTAAAGGAGAAAATTCGTCAAGAGAACATACCTTATTTGACCCAAGTGAAAGATTCCAAACCTTATATTTATTAGCATATTCTTTTAAAGCTGATTCTAATGAGACAAGCAGTTCTGATTCCAAGAGGCCTAAAGTGTCACCTTTTTCCGGGTCGTTATTCGGAATAACTTGTAAATCAAAAACACCACACGGGTTACTATCAATGCCAGCCAGAGTAGGATTTAATTGAGCACCCCAACAAATTAATCCTGCAACAAAAGTCCCGTGAAAAGTGTTTAGATATTTTGGTGCTACATCAGCAATTCTACCTACAACCCAACTTTCTAAATCTACATTTGTTTGAGTTACACCGCTATCCACCACAACGACAACTGGTATGTCCTCATCAAAATCCTTCCTATTAGGCATTTTTGGTAGAGGGGCTGCATTTAATGAGTTTGGTCTAATTATTCTTATAAGCGGCATGCTGGTGACCGATTTAACCCCAATAATGTTGGAGAGACTATCTATGTCTGCGACATTTTTACAATGTATCTCATAAACATATGTGTCGGGCGAATATCCTTTTTGGGAATATTCAATATTTAATTGTTTACATGACTCTTTAAAATCAATAACTAATTTTTCTTGGGTATGATCTCCAAAATTAAAAAGCTTAACTCTAGCAACAAAACTGTCTTGCTTACGTGGGCTATGTCTCAAAATATCGATTGATTCTAACCCATTTCTTCTGAAAATTGGGGTAATTGGTTCAATAGATTCAATACAGGATAACTCTTTAACTAGATATGGTGATTGATTTTCTCTGATTAGATTATTCAAATAGTCTAATCCGTTTTCTGTCGCTTTTAAGAACAACTCTCCCATTTTTCCAACACCAACAATCGGACATGTTTGGTCTGAAAAAAGATTTTCTGGCCTGTGACTTTTTGCTGTTGCCTGCGATATTAATTTAACACGAATAGGAATTGCACCCGTTCTTTTGATTTGAGAAATATGTGTATTGCGAATTGCAAGAACTTGATTTGATAAACTAGAACGATATTTTTCGTCGACAACTCTAAATGGCTCTGATTTTCCACTACCGCCTGGGTTCTTTTTTTCTGCCCCTTGTCTTGGCAGAATAACCTTAATAGGTAACCTTTCATTTAATGATATGCTTTCTGCCATAATAAACTCCTTTTTATTTAGACCAACGATGAGCTGTTGCTTTTGAAATACCAAATAATTCAGCAACCGAAGCGAGACTGTAAAGTTTGGCATTTCGTTTACGAAGTATCTGAGCTATTTCTTGTTCATTTTTGTTTTGAAGCTTAGATAGAAATTTACGATCTTCTCCTTCACCTAATGAGATATTCTTGAGTGCATAGAATGCTTCTTTAAAATCAGGATGTGCTTTATTAATTATTTGTTTTCTACGAAGTCTCATACAAACTTCTTGAATATCAGAACCGGAAAACCCTTCAGAAAGATCAATTAATAATTCTATCTCTTTAGTGGTAAAGTTTAGAGGGGTTAAAAAAACTTTCCAAAGTTCTTCACGTGTGCTTATTGAAGGATAATCTAATTGAATCCTATATGAGAACCTACGCCAAATTGCCGAATCAAGTAGCTCGGAGTGGTTGGTTGCTGCAATGATTATAGATTGAGAGCCCAACGAATCAAGATTTTGGATAAAGCTATTTACTACACGTTTAAGCTCCCCTAATTCTTGGCTGTCACCTCTCAATTTTGCAATAGCGTCAAACTCATCCAGAAAAAGGACGCAAGGGTTTTTTGCAGCAAAATCAAATAATGCTCTAATGTTTTTTGAGGTGCTTCCTAAATATGAGGATATTAATCCATCAAGACGTGCAATATATAAATCTAGCCCCAGTTCTGTAGCGATATGCCGAGCCAATCGACTTTTACCTGTTCCTGGAGGGCCATACATCAAGAGAGTCTGGGAACTTGCTAAATTTTGTGCATCAACTTGTGCATAGCTTTTAGTGATACTAATAAATTCATTAACCAAATCCCACTGTTCTTGTGAAAGCACAACAGGGCTTTCATTCCCCCCCTTTAATTTAACCTTTTCCATTAAAGGAAAACGAGATTCAGAATCTACTGGTAGGGTTCTATTTGAGGTTATATTTGCAGGATGTAATTGATTATCGCTGTCATTTAACAATTTGCGTAAATGCAATGCTGAAGAACCATCCCCAGACTCTTCTAACTTGTCTGCTAAGAAAGCTGTATAATTTCTTACCTTGTCCGTATCAAGACGAAGTGCCCCATTTACGATACGAAATAACTCATTCATAAAACGATTTTCAGCTCTCATGAAACAAATATAGAAAAATGTGAAACAAAATGCAAGGCTTTTTTCTTAGAGCATAAAAGAATAACAAAAGATACGGTTATATCCTAGGTAAGCCTAAGAATAAATGGCTAAATGATTGTTGTAGTATAGTTGTAGTAAAGAAAAAAGCAGCTACAACTTTTGGTCGTAACTGCTTGATTTAGAAGTGGTGTGGGCCGGGATTGAACCGGCGACACAAGGATTTTCAGTCCTTTGCTCTACCAACTGAGCTACCGCACCATCCTTTTCAATTTCAATGTTGGTATTTTGAAATTCGCTGCTTTTTCGGTTGGGGCAGCAAAAATAGGGGGATTTCACAAATAATCCACATTTCTGCAATTTTTCTGCAACTTTTTTTTATCTGTTGTAATTATGCTCAGTTTCTGTAATATCAATAGAAGTTAAAACAGCATCCCATAACTGTTTTCTTTGTTCAAGTGCTTCAATAGATGCTTTTGTTACTGCATCCCATTTTTCAGCATCCAGGTCACATAAGGTTGTCACCATTTCCATTGCTAAATGACTGTGGTGGTCGCCATCTAATTCTATATGTCTTTCTAAATAGTATTTAAAAGTGTTCAACTTATCTGCATGTGTAAATAAAAGTTCTTTTACTATGCCCACAAACATTTCTGGTATTAAATCTTCTCTTCCAAATGTAAATACTGAAGCCTGTACATGTATTGGCTGTTCATTTATTACGCTAAAAGTATGGTTTACAAATTGCTGAATTGCAGGATGAATATGCAGCATTTCCAAAGCTTTTTTTACAGGTATTCCGTTTTGTAAATAAGCAATTAATTGCTCTATTTGGGTAGTATCTGCATTCATCTCTTCCATGGATTGCAAATACAATTCAAAATGACTGATACGCTTACCTTTAGCATCTACATCACTTTCTTCGCCCAGTACAATTTCGTTAATTAAATAACGGGTATTGGCATTGCCTGTTGGTAACCAGGGTAATTGTGTGCAGGTGAGTTGTTGTTGTAAACTTTTTAATAAGCTCATAAAATCCCATACAGCAAAAACATGCCATTGGGTAAACTGCTGTAGCTGTTGCAGGGTTTGCATTTTTCCATATAACGGATGGTGTAGCAATTGTTCTCTTAGAGGCGTAATATCTTTCTTTAACTGTTCTATAAAATGATTCATGGTTTGTATTTATGCTATAACTACGTTTTTTATATGCAAAAGGTTGAGCCAAAACTCAACCTCTTCTATAAAAAGTATATCAATTCACTTTCTCTAAAATCTTTTTACCTTACACATTCTACCTTTTACCCAAATTAAAACTCACAATTCTTAGGTGTACGTGCAAAAGGAATTACGTCTCTGATGTTACCCATACCTGTTACAAATTGTACCATACGCTCAAAGCCCAACCCAAAGCCGGCATGTGGTACAGTGCCAAAACGTCGAGTATCTAAATACCAACTCATTTCTTCAGCTGGAATATGAAAGTCTTGCATTCTTTGCAATAAGTTTTCTAACCTTTCTTCTCTTTGGCTACCACCAACAATTTCACCAATACCCGGTGCCAAAATATCCATTGCAGCAACAGTTTCTTTACCAGCTTCGCAACCATCGTTTAAACGCATATAAAATGCCTTAATAGCAGCAGGATAATTGGTAACAATTACTGGTTTTTTAAAGTGCTTTTCTACCAAGTAACGTTCATGCTCACTTTGCATATCAATGCCCCAACTTACATCGTACTTAAACTTCTTCTTTTTGTAATGTGGAGAGTTGAGCAATATTTGAATTGCTTCGGTGTAAGTGATTCGTTCAAATTTATTTTCGATTACAAATTTCAATTTCTCCAATAAACCAAATTCCTGACGCTCATTCTGTGGCTTTTGTTTTTCTTCTTCTGCAAGACGTTGGTCTAAGAATTCTAAATCTTCCATGTTATGTTCCATTACATAACGAATGAGGTATTGAATAAACTCTTCGGCCAAGTTCATATTATCTTCTATATCGTTAAAAGCAACTTCGGGCTCAATCATCCAAAACTCAGCTAAATGCCTTGTCGTGTTGGAGTTCTCTGCTCTAAATGTTGGTCCAAATGTGTATATATCGCTAAAAGCCATAGCTCCTAATTCACCTTCTAATTGTCCGCTAACAGTAAGGTTGGTGCTTTTGCCAAAAAAGTCTTCGGCAAAGTCAATTGTTCCATCTTCTTTTTTAGCAGCAGTACCATCAATTGGCAGTGTAGTTACTCTAAACATTTCTCCAGCACCTTCAGCATCGCTTGCAGTAATAATGGGGGTATGCAAATACACAAATCCTTTTTCGTTAAAGAACTTATGAATCGCAAACGCCAATGCATTACGCAAACGAAAAACCGACCCAAATGTGTTGGTTCTAAAACGCAAATGAGCAATTTCTCTTAAAAATTCTAAACTGTGTTTTTTAGGCTGTAAAGGATACTTTTCGGCATCACTATCACCCAAAATTTCTATACTTTTGGCTTTCAATTCTACTTTTTGTCCTTTGCCTAGACTTGCAACAACTTCCCCAATTACTTTAACAGAAGCCCCTGTAGTAAGGCGTTTCAGCGTTGCTTCGTCAAAAGCACCCAACTCAACAACTACCTGTAAATTATTATTGGTACTACCATCGTTTAAGGCAATGAACTGGTTGTTTCTAAAGGTTCTTACCCATCCCATTACGGTAACTTCTTGTCCTGTTTGCTCACTTTGCAGTAAGGCTTTTACTTTAATACGCTTGTTAAACATGTTGTTTTATTTTGGTAACGAGCTGTAGCAACGAGATTGTGCACCTGTTGCGTCGCACACTTGTACAGCTGTTCATCTAATCAGCATAAATGAGTAACTTGTTGATATAACAAGTACATTTTTGTAGCAAATATAAGCTGAGCAATGTTCTGAAACTTGAAGTGTGCGACGCAACTGCTGTTTAATAGCGGTTTTAAAGCTGGTTCATAAAAAAAATTTCTTCATTTAAAAAAACCTTTCTTAACATTGCAATGGAAACAAAACTGATAGGTTTTCAGAATACAACTCTCCAACACATCAGTTATCTATCTTTTCCAAATCAGCACAAATCGGTTCTCATTTCAAATTATTTTTCAAAAAGGTTTAAATTTTTAGAAAAACCCTCAAATTTTCTTTCACACAATTTTTTTTATGTACGACATTTTGCAATTGAACGACATGCTCTTACCAGAGTTATTAGATGTAGCAGAACAACTAAACATTAGCAATGCTAAGAAGCTTGACAAACAAGAACTTATTTATAAAATATTAGATGGCCAGGCAGTTAAAGAAAGTGAGGCCAACAATGACGAAGCTAAACCAGTTAAAAAAGCCAGAACTCGTAAACCCGTTACCGTAAAAACAGCCAATGGAATCGAAGAAGCGGAAGTAATGCAGGAAGCTCCAGCTCCTGTTGCTCCAACACCAATAGTACCAGAGAAAAAAGTAATCACTAAAATTAAAAAGGCTAAACCTGTTGAGCAGCCAACTTTACAACCTGTAGTTGATGCACCTAAAATCGAAAAACTTGCTGAACAAATTTTGCAGGCTACCGAATCCGATAATAGTCAACACCAAGCTGGTGAAAATGTACAACAAGAAAATAATAACCAGCAACAGCAACAACGACCAAACTTCAGAAGAGAACCTGTTTTTAATATAGAATTCGATGGTGTGATTTCTGGCGAAGGTGTTTTGGAAATGATGCCTGACGGATATGGTTTTTTACGCAGCAGCGATTATAATTATTTATCATCACCCGATGATGTATATGTTTCTCCATCTCAAATCAAATTATTTGGCTTAAAAACTGGTGATACGGTTGCAGGCAGTGTTCGTCCACCAAAAGAAGGTGAAAAATATTTTGCCTTATTAAAGGTAGATACGATTAACAACAAAAAACCCGATGAAGTAAGGGATCGAGTTCCTTTTGATTATTTAACGCCATTATTCCCATTCGAAAAACTGAATTTGTTTACTACGCCAAACAATTACAGTACACGAATCATGGATTTATTTACCCCAATTGGTAAAGGTCAGCGTGGATTAATTGTTGCCCAACCAAAAGTGGGTAAAACCATGTTGTTGAAAGAAGTTGCCAATGCAATTGCATCGAACCATCCTGAATGTTATTTGATGGTGGTGTTAATTGATGAACGACCAGAAGAGGTTACCGATATGGAACGTAGTGTAAATGCTGAAGTAATTGCTTCAACATTTGACGAACCGGCAGAAAAACACGTAAAAGTTTCGACTATAGCTTTACAAAAAGCAAAACGTTTGGTAGAGTGTGGCCACGATGTAGTGATTTTATTAGATAGCATTACCCGTTTGGCACGTGCACACAATACAGTTGCACCAAGCAGTGGTAAAGTTTTAAGTGGTGGTGTTGAGGCAAATGCTATGCAAAAACCAAAGCAATTTTTTGGTGCAGCCCGTAAAATTGAACATGGTGGTTCTCTAACCATTTTAGCAACTGCCTTAATTGAAACGGGCAGCAAAATGGATGAGGTAATCTTTGAGGAATTTAAAGGAACGGGTAATATGGAGTTGCAGTTAGACAGAAGACTAGCCAACAAACGTATTTATCCTGCAATAGACTTGGTAGCATCATCTACTCGTAGAGATGATTTACTACTCGATAAAGAAGTTTTACAGCGTATGAATATTTTACGTGTGTTCTTAAACGATATGAACACCGAAGAGGCCATGAACGAATTATTGAAACGTATGAGGGGAACGAAAAATAACGAAGAATTTTTAGCCAGTATGAACAGATAGTTTGCGGTATTATATATTTTTAAAGAGCCACTTTAATAGTGGCTTTTTTAGTTAGGCTATTTACAACACATCCAAGATGGTATAAAACCTTTAGCTTTACGCACTATTAATAGTTGTACAGAAAGGAAAATATCAAAAAAACCTATACTAAACGTAAGCAATGAATTTGAACCCCTCCAGATTAGAAGTGATGAAATTTTTAGGTCAAAACATTGACGTAATGATTAGTGATTACTTAAAAAGTATTGATGATAATTGGCAACCAACCGATTTTTTACCAGAAAGTAATAAAGAAAAATTTGTAGAAGAAATTAAAGAATTACGATTACAGTGTAAAGAATTACCTTACGATTATTTAGTTGTATTAGTTGGCGATGTTATTACAGAAGAAGCATTACCTACTTATGAAAGTTGGTTAATGGATGTAGAAGGTATTAGCAAAGCTGAACCACAGGGTTGGAGTAAATGGATTAGAATGTGGACTGCTGAAGAAAACCGTCATGGAGATTTGTTGAATAAATATTTATACTTATCTGGTCGCATTAACATGCGTCAAATGGAAATCAGCACACAATACTTAATTGCCGACGGTATAGATACTGGAGCAGCAAGAGATCCTTATCGCAATTTTGTGTACACTTCTTTTCAAGAACTTGCTACCAATATTTCTCATCGTCGTACAGCAACTTTAGCCAAACAACATGGCAACAATCAACTCTCAAAAATTTGTGGTGTAATTGCTGCCGATGAACTACGACACGCAAACGCATATAAAAGTTTTATTACTAAAATTTTTGAAATAGACCCTAGCGAAATGATGTTGGCTTTTGAAGATATGATGCGTAAAAAAATTGTAATGCCAGCACATTTTTTAAGACAACAAGGCGAAAAAATTGGCACCACATTTACCCATTTTAGCGATGCAGCCCAACGTTTAGGTGTTTATACCAGTATGGATTATACCAATATCTTAGAATCGTTAATTAAAGATTGGAATATCGCTAATATTGGCAGTTTAACTGGTGCCGCAGAAAAAGGAAGAGATTATTTAATGAGCTTACCAGAAAGGTTTAGACGAATTTCTGAAAGAGGTTTAAAAGCCCCATTAGAATATAAATACAACTGGATTTACTAGCTTATACAACCGTTTATAACACTAAACTTTCGTACAAAAAATGAATGCCGCTGAAATTGCGGCTTTTTTTATTTTACAAGCAACCAAAATAACTTTAACAGCATTTATACTTATACATGGAGTTGCAACAATTGTTAAAAGAATGTAAACAGAATAGCCTAACTGCCCAAAAATACTTATTTGATAAGTATGCAGGTACCTATTTTATGGTGTGCAATCGTTATATGAAAACCAATGAACAAGCAGAAGAATGTATGATGAATGGCTTTTTAAAACTGTTTCAATCTTTACAACATTTTACATTTATTAACAACACAGCAACCGAAGGTTGGATGAAAAAAATAATGGTGAACGAATGTTTAATGGAATTAAGAAAAAAGCAAAATTTTAATTTGGTTCCAGAAGAAGAAGCAACAGGCATAATTATAAACGAAGAAGCTTTAAGCAGTTTATCTGCCAACGAAATTTTTAGCTTAATTAAACAATTACCATTAGGCTACAGAACGGTGTTTAATTTATTTGTAATTGAAAATTGTAGCCATAAAGAAATAGCAGAACAATTACAAATAACTGAAGGTACCAGCAAAAGCCAATTGAACAAAGCCAGACATATGTTGCAACAATTATTGCAAAATCAAAACAATTATTATGCAAAGCAATCACTACGATAAAATTATTGGCTCAAAAATTAATGTACTAATAGAAGCCTCTAATTCTGAGAATATAAATTTTGCCGCTACTTGGCAAAAACTAGAAAATACATTACACAAAAAGCCTAGAAAAATTATCTCAATTTACTACGGGGCTGCTGCAAGTGCTATAGTATTGTTTTGTTCAATTTATTTTTTCGCCAATCAGTCTAAGAATACCAAACAAAATAATGGAGTTGTACCTGTAATTCCTGCTACTTCTACAACAATAAAAAATCAAAATACAGCAATCAATACTAGTAACAATTTTCCAGTAACTACGCATAAACAACACCCTGCATTGGTTAAAGAAAAAATTACTACTCATAAAGTGGTTATTATAGATACTGCTACTAAGAATAAACATGAATCAACTTTCACGCATCTTATTATAACAACATCTACTCAAAATAATAGTAATAACAATATTATTGCTACTGTAGTTGACACAGATCAACCAATTATTCAAACTATTTTGCTGCCAACAAAAGCCAGTGTAAAAAGCAAGAGAAAAATTTATCACATTTCAGAATTAGAGCATGTAATGGATGAACAAAATTTTGCTGAGAATAAAAAGCATAATAAAAAGCAAGTACTTGAAGAAGAAGATAACACAACAGAGCCAACCAAAAGTTTTTGGCAATTAAAAGCTAAGCCCATTTCTACTGCAATAACAACTTTAACAGACAATCAATAGTTAATGTAGCAAGCTTCAATTTTCAATATCATATAATTTAACACTAAACAATTACAAATGAAAAAGGTAATCCTTATTGTCCTGTTTACTACAGGTACAGCCAATGTTTTGTTTGCTCAAACACGAAATTTTTATTACGCAAAACCATTTTCTGAGACCTTGTTTGCAGAGCCAAAGCCAGGAACTAGCAATGCTATTTTTAATTTTTACTCGCCTAGTATTAAGGGCAGCGGTATTATTTACTTTGAAATGAGTTCAATTTATCAACTAAACTATTTACCCAATTTAGATTCTATTTTACTTATTGTAAAACAAGCAATAAAACCTTTACAAGATTCTTTAAAAGAAGATGGCTATGTAAGAAGGGTTGATTTTGTTTTTAACAACAGTGGCTCACCTAGAATTAGAATTGTAACGCATAATGAACGCCCAACTAATTACACTTATGTTAAAAATGAATTGGTTCAATTAAAGGTAGATATGGATACTGTAAGAATTAAGTTAACAACCAAAACTGGTGCTAAAGTAAAAGTATTTAAAAACGGTAAAGCAGAAATGATTGAGGCTAATGCACCCTTTATTATTTTGTTTACTCTAAACAATATTGCTAATATTGAAAATAGCAACGAAAGTATTTTAAGCAAATGTATTGCTACTATAAAACAATCCACTAATGAATATTTAGTGAATGACACTAAAAGCAATAGAACAGCAATTTATAGTGCTACTTTCAATAGTGATGAAAACAAAATGATTTCGCCATCTAAATTAAAATGGATAAAAAATAGCTGGGGCAATACCCAAGAACTTGTACCAAATTTTTACACCAGTTTTCAATATGCTCTAGGAACTTTTGTACCAAGTATGGGGGTGGGTTTGCGTTACACTTTTGCCAATAGAAAATATAGCACCAGACGTTTATTTGCTATGTGGGAACCACATTTCTTTTTTAGTAGAGATATTAATAATAAATTAGTTACTGATAGAAATGATTTTGTTACACTTAGATACACTGAATTAGAAACTAAAAGAAAAGATGGCTTTGATTTTATGAGTAACTTATCGTTGGGCTTCTTGGTAAATCAAAGAGGTAATTGGTTTGAAAAAAATACCATTAAACTGGGTTTACCAGGCGTTAGAAGCGGTTGGTTACAAGTAGAACCTGAGTTGTTTTTTACTGGGTTGCTTAAAAATATAAGTCCATCTTTAAAAATAACTTTGCATTATGAGTAGTACTTAAATTTTGTAAAAAAATCATTTTAAATGATACTACTACATACTAACAGAAGCCTTTAGTAGGTATGGATGTAAAATTTCATTTGTTGGAAGAAAAGTTGATAAAGTTTTGGTGTTGATGATTTGTTTGGCTAGTAGACTTACCAAAACTCAATTTTAAAAAGGTCTAGTCGCTTTTCTATTCAAGTTCACCCGTGTTTGTATAGTTAAACTCTCCTTTGCTTTGAGTAATAATTTCGTTGAGAATATTGTTCAAGTAGCCCAACTTAATTGTGTCGCTAAAACGTTGATTTAGCATTGGAATATTTATTACTTTTTCAATACAAGCCATATACTTGTCAACGATTGCAGTTACCAAATAAATTTTGTTTGCGTTGGATTTTATTTTGTTCAACAGGTCTTCAACTTCTTCGTCTGATTTAATAACAAATGTTATTGGGAACTTTTGAATTTTATCAATGTCAAGAAAGTATTTTTTGAAATCAAGGGTTTCTGTTACTTGAAAGAAACGACCTAACGGCTGCATAACAAAATCAATTCCTCCGTTGTTTGCGATGGTTCTTCCTGTCTTGAAAAGTTTTAAATTGTCTTTAGTGAGATTGTCAATTTCGTAGCCCCAAAATATATGCTGGTCGTGATAGTAGAATTTCAAAATTGAATAGCTCAAAATTTCAAAAAGTCTTGCATCAACTTTGGGTGCTAGTAAGCCACTAATGAACTCAATAACCTGCTCAGGTTTTGAGCTTTCAATTTGTTGCATTTCCTTACAAGTTTTAAGAAAAAGGTGTAAGGCTATTTGTTTTGCTTTTGTGTATTCGTCAATAATTTCAATAATAGCTTCTGCTAAATTGAAAGTCTTACTACCTACAATAACTTGTAAAAGGTTTTCATTTATGTGTAGCCTTTTCGTTTCTGTGTTATGGGTGATAGGTGCTAGTTCTGATTTTGAATTTTTTTTCTAAACTCATCATTCAATCTGTTATCTAATGCGTGGTTTTGCAATTTATTGCCAAATTTCAACTTCTTTGCTCTATCAAGTAGAACAGAGTGCATAGCTCCCTCATAATCTTTGTATCCTAATTTTTGATGAAATGATTTTGAAACATAATCTTCTACTAAAACATAAATAGCATATAAATTAGCAAAACTTGGTCGAGATTTTGACCCTTTATTTGCTGAACGTGTTTTTATATTAATATATTTGATGAGAAGACTTTTTTCAAAAATATCATCTGCATCTTTTCCAAAGTTTCTGTCTAAAAATTGATTTTATGTTAGCCGTGAATGTATGTTCCATTAGGTTCAAATAATGTTTGTTGATTTATGCTGGCGGTTTTGTCGGTTTCAAAAGTGCGGATTTCTTTTTGAAGTTTCTCGCCTTTATATTCTTCGGCTAATTGTAGTCTCCTTAAACCAATTTTTACATACTCGTCTTGCATCTCAATTCCAATGCACCTTCTATTCAAATCTTTTGCAACTGCACAAGTGGTAAAAGTGCCTGAAAATGGGTCTAGAACTAAATCGACTTCTTTGGAACTCGCCTTAATAATTCTTTCCATTAAAGCAATTGGTTTTTGTGTTGGATGATTTTCGTACTCGTCCATACGATAACGAACCCTTGCAAAATCCCAAACATTCCCTGGAACTTTCTCTGTGTTGTAAACCGTTGGTACGGCTTTGCGATAGTCAATTAATTTTCTTTTTGAGCCTGTTTTTGCTTCTACTAAAATATCGTTGGCATTGAAAGTATAATTTTCTTTGTCCTTTACGCAAAATAAAATTGGTTCGTACATTGAACCATAATATTTTTTTGCCTGCACACCCGAACTGTCATAACTCCAAACAACTCTTGAAAGAATATCTAATTTCTTGCGAAGGAAGATGTCAAAATATGGCATAAACTGTGTGGCTGTCATTACATAAAAACTACCATTAGGTTTGAGTTTTTTTATGCACAGTTCAAGCCATTCGTAACACCATTCCAAATAGGCTTCTTCGGTCGCCCATTTTTCTATATGTCCGTTGAAGTTTTTACCAATGTTGTATGGTGGGTCAGCAAAAAAAAGATCAACAGAATGGTCTGCAACCTGCGTCCTCAGAGCCTCTAAAGCATCGCCATGGATTATTTTATGATTATCTGTTCCAAATATTTCCATTGTCAAAAAATTGTGCTAATAAATTTAGGTAAAAAAAATCAGTTAAAATAAAATAGCGAGGAAGCTTCTAATAGCAGGGTGTTTACAAAAAATGTGCACCATTTAAATTCATGAAGTGATAGTATTTTTTGCTTAATACAAGTTTTTAAGCAAGAAAAAACTTTCTCAATTTTGGATAAATCTTTTGTTAAAATAAAATATTCACCTAAATTGCATTGCCTAAATAAAAAGGGCTCCCCTGTAGAAACAGGGCAGCCTCTAACGATTGCTTGCCATATGAAAAAATAGTTATTTCGAACTTTATGCAGTTTTTTTACTGCGTTTCGTATAAGCCTCTCTCGATTGCCACTTGCTAAACCCTAACGATTGCTTGCCATTCTAAAACGCTTTCTACTTCTTTACTTATGTAAAAGTAGCCTGTTAGTTTGGCGTATTAAAAACAAGTTGTAGTGGTTTTTATTATGCCAAAAAGCACAAAAAAATCCTAAAATCCTTTACAGTATTGGGTTTGAAGAAAAAAAATCATTTATGTCCAACCGTTTTTCCGACATATTATTTCAGTTGATAAAATCTCTAGAAAAGGCAGAAAAGCGACATTTTAAGTTATACATCAAAAGAAGTTCTGCTAACGAAGACCTCAAAATCGTTCATTTATTCGATGCGTTAGATAAAATGCATGAATATGACGAAGCTTTATTAATGAAAAAAATGAAAGGGGTAACCAAACCACAGTTGGCCAATCTTAAAACCCATTTATACAAGCAAGTATTGGCTAGTTTACGTTTACTTAAAACAACTGATAATATCGATTTACAGTTAAGTGAACATTTAGACAATGCCCGTTTACTCTACAATAAAGGATTGAAGCTGCAAGCTTTACGAATTTTAGACCGAGCAAAGGAAATGGCCAGATCCAATCAGAAATTTAATTTTTTGGTGCAGGCAATTTCGTTAGAAAAAAAAATAGAGACCTTACATATTACCCGAACCGATACTGATAAAACCGAAAAAATGGCTCATGAAGCCATGGAAATAAGCAGTCATATTTATCGGGTAACCAAACTGTCTAATCTTGCATTGTTATTATACCGTTGGTATGTAATTAACGGACATGCCAGAAACGAACATGACGAAAAAGATATCAAAGCCTTTTTTAAAGAACAATTACCTGAAGATGTAAAAGCAGTAAACGGCTTTTACGAAAAACTCTATCTCTATCAAAGCTATTGTTGGTATGCATTCATCCGCCAGGATTTTTTAATGTATTATCGCTACAGCCATAAATGGGTAAGTCTTTTTGGTGAACAACCCAATATGGTTTCTGTAGAAACAGGGCATTATATCAAAGGCTTGCATACCTTGTTAAATGCTCATTTTGATTTACGCAATTTTTCTGCATTTGAAGAAGTATTGAAAAAGTTTGAGCAGTTCGAACAAACCGATATAGCACAACAATACGATAACTTTAAAACACATACTTCCATATACATCAACAGCTCTAAAATTAACTGGCATTTAATGACAGGTACTTTTAAAGCTGGCGTTGCATTAATTCCTGTAATTGAAGAAAAGCTAGAGGAATATGCTTTGTTTGTAGATGGACACAGAATCTTGGTATTCAACTACAAATTTGCCTCATTGCATTTTGGTAATGGTAACTACGAAACCTCGATTGATTATTTGCATAAAATCATCAATGGTCCTGTTGATTTACGAATAGACTTGCAATGCTATGCCCGACTGATGCATATGATGGCTCACTTCGAATTGGGCAATTTTGATATTATGGATTCACTCATTAAATCGGTGTATCGATTTATGGCTAAAATGAAAAATTTAACTGTGGTAGAAGAAACCATGTTTAAGTTTTTACGACAGTCGTTCAATGTTTCTCCAAGGCAAATGAAACCTGAATTAGAAAAGTTTTTACATGAAATTAAACACCTTGAAAAAAACCGTTTTGAAACAAGGGCATTTGCTTATTTGGATATTATTTCATGGGTAGAAGGTAAAGTTTACAATAAACCCATGAGTGAAATTATTTACAACAAATATGTTCAAAGTAAACGGAAAGCAAATAAATAAAGTTTAATATATTACAAATGGGTTCTCTCTCAAAGGGAAGAACCGTTTTACCGATAGTTGTACATTTACCAAAATTGCCTGTTATGTTCCGCTGGTTCTGGATATTGTTTTTAAAATTAAAAGGCTGGAAAACTGATACAAGGTTTCCACTGCATTTAAAAAAATGTGTCATCATTGTAGCACCACATACCAGCAGCGAAGACTTTATTTTAGGGATTGCACTAAGAAGTATGTTCAAAATTTACGATGCAAAATTTTTAGGCAAGGCTGAATTGTTTAAACCACCTTTTGGCTTTATTTTTAGATGGTTGGGCGGCACACCTGTAGAACGCAACAGCAAACACAATTTAGTAGAGCAGGTAGTGGCAAAGTTTAATGCAAACGAACGTTTTAAACTGGCTCTTTCTCCTGAAGGAACCAGACAGAAAGTAGATAAACTGAAAACTGGATTTTATTACATAGCCAAACAGGCCAATGTACCCATTGTTATGGTGGGTTTTGATTTTGTTAATAAGCAGGCTGTTTGCTCAGAGCCTTTTTATACAACCAATGATGAAACAGCCGATTTTAGATACATTCTTGCATTTTTTGCACCTATACAAGGCAAAGTACAAGCTAATGGAATTGCTCATTTGTATGAAGCTGCCTTGTAGCAGCAGCAATAAAAAGCCAGCTACAAACAACTTAGCTGGCTATTCTATAGTTTATCAAAACTAAAACACGTATTATTCTGCTTCAGCAACCACTTCTTTAACTTCAGGTATCATTCTTTTCATCATGCCTTCAATGCCCGCTTTTAATGTAATCATACTACTTGGGCAACCACTGCAGCTACCTTGTAACATTAAGTTTACTACGCCTTCGTTGTAGCTTTTAAACTGTATTGCTCCACCATCCATTTCAACGGCTGGTTTTACATAATTCTCCAATAATTCTTTTACACGTTTTACAATATCATCGTCATCGGCACTTACTGTGTTGCTTGCTTCCTGTTTAACTTTTGCAACTTCATCTTCATTTACTACTACACCACCATTTTCTAAATAGTCTTTTAAAAACTGTTTAATGGTAGGAATTACATCCTGCCAATCTTCAGTTTCGCTGGTTTTGGTGAGTGTAATAAAATTACTGGCAATAAACACACTTTTAATAAAGGGAAAACTGAACAACTCTTTTGCCAGCGGTGAGGGACCAGCATAGCTTTCATCCTGAAAATCGATACTCTTACCCGGATACAATAACTTGTTGGCCACGAATTTCATGGTCTCCGGGTTGGGAGTCATTTCTGTATAAATACTAATGATGGTATTGCCTGTTTTAATCATAACGCTCAATTTGCAATACAAAAATAACCTTTTGCTTTGCAGTAAAATGACAGAGAGCTTACTGCAAAAGGCTTTTTTCGTTTATCGAAAACAAAAACACTATAAAATATCTTCCAATTCTTTCAGGTGCGTTATGGTATAAGTAGCCTTAACATATGGATTTACCTGCAGGTGGTTTACAAAAATAGTATCCAGCCCAGCATCAATGCCTCCTTGAATATCGGCCTCCTGATTATCGCCAATCATAATACTGTGTTCAGCTTTGGCTCCTGCTTTTTGCAAAGCAAAATCAAAAATTTCTTTATTTGGTTTTAAGCTGTTGCTAGCTTCCGAAGTAATCACTTCTTTAAAATAAGGCTGCAAATTGCTGTTGTGTATTTTGTTGTACTGCACTGCTTCAAAACCATTGGTCACCAAATGCATGGCGTAATCTTTTGCTGTCAAATAATCGAGTATTTCGATGGTATAGGGAAAAAGATTTTTTTTGGTAGGCAAGAGATTTAAAAAATCAACAGACAATTGTCTCGATAAAGCCTCATCGGCAATTTTATAATCCAGTAAAGCCAGCCACATACGCTTCCAGCGAAGTTCATCTTGTTTAATTAAACCCTTGGTGTATTTTCCCCATAGGTGTTCGTTGTGCAAACTGTATTGCCTGAAAAATAAATCAAAGTCAGTAATACCTCTGACAATTAAATTGTGTTGAATGTATAAATCGTATAAAGTTTCTTTGGCATTGGTTTCAAAATCCCACAGTGTATGGTCTAAATCAAAAAACAGGTGCTGGTATTGTTGCATGTATGCAAAGTAAATGTTATCGCCGATATACAACACATGTTTTTTATATCGGTAAAAGATGACGGAAGCCATTCAGCTACATTAGATAAATTCGTTTACTTCGCAATATAATTTTGTTTATGAACGTAATTATTACAGGAGCTTCTAAAGGATTAGGGAAAGCCTTTGCCGAACAGTTTGCAGCAGCCAATAACACTTTACTGTTATGTGCCAGAGATGAAGAAGCCTTACAGGCTACAGCTACAGTTATTCAGCAACAATTTCCCAATGCAATCATACATACCAAGGTGGTGGATATGAGCAAGAAAAATGAAGTACTCAGTTTTGCTCAATGGTGTTTGGGTTTTGGTATTCCAAGTATTATAATTAATAATGCTGGACAATTTTTACCTGGCTCAGTACACAACGAAGCAGAAGGTATTTTAGAACAAATGATAGAAACCAATTTATACAGTGCTTATCATTTAACTAGGGCACTATTGCCAGCCATGTTACAAAGCCAGCAAAGTGGAATGCATGTTTTTAATATCTGCTCTATTGCATCGTTAAAGGCATATGAAAATGGTGGCAGTTATAGCATTAGCAAATTTGCTTTACTGGGTTTCAGCAAAAATTTGCGAGAAGAACTAAAAACTAAAAACATAAAAGTAACAGCCGTAATGCCGGGTGCAGCTTATACCAATAGCTGGGCTGGCAGCGGCGTAGATGCCAAACGCATTATGGAAGCCGATGATGTGGCTAAAATGGTGTATGCTGCTTCTTTATTATCGCCACAGGCTTGTGTGGAAGATATTGTGCTGCGACCACAACTGGGTGACTTGTAATTTTTTAACCACGAAGATTCAAATTTCTTTGTTATTGAGGCATAGAAGCTTTGAACCACATAGTCATAAGTGTTCGAAACATCATTTTAGGGGTTATTAAATAATTGAGAGGCAGGTTTAAGATTGCCCCACAGAGTATAACTAGTTGTCCTTCGAGAATTCGATATAATGCTATTATGATTGCGTTTAAGTTTAAAATGATATAAAATAGTTTGTAAAAAATAGTCGTAAATATAAGAAGCCTTACAATTTTTTATTCTAGTCTAACTAAAATAAATAGTACAAAGAAGTTTTTTCTTATCGCAAGAAGAGCAGTTTAATCATCAATATCCGTTTTATTTATCAGCCAATACAATTCATTGGTCTGTTTTCAAAGCATTATGGTATCAAAATGAGTAAGCTAGCTAAGCCCATACGCTATCTTTACTAATTTAAAGCAACAGTGTAATTGGATTGATGAAAATTCAGTAGTTGCATGGAGTGGTAATTTAAACTTTCAATATTTTGGCGGCGAACAATATTTTATAACTCAAGAGCCTTACAGTTCACGGAGTTGATAGAGTTCAGAAAAAGAATTGTAGCGTAAAGTATTGAACTTATTTTAAAAGAAAGTATCCGAATAAATGGAAAAGATATCGATGAAGACACTTTATAAAAATGCTCTTCAATTACAAAGAGCATTTTTATTTGGTATAGTTGATGAATTAACTTTTTTTGCCACCATTACTCATTGATATTTCAGCAGGTTTTGCTTTTGTCATGGCTTTTTGCTTTTCTATCTTTTCACGAATTTCTTTAATGCTGTAAAAACGATATACTTCTGGATCCTTATCTCCTTCTTTTTCTATAGAGCTAATATTGTGGTAAGGTGCAACAATCATAGCACTTACATTGTCTGTTATTTTAACAGCAGTAAAAGGAAGAATGTAGTAATTTTTATTGGCAGCACTTACATTTTTACCTTCTGTTAACGCAACTAAAGAATCAATACTTTTTTTTATCATTTCTTGTGTAATCACAGTAAATGTATCTGGAGCAGCTTTTTGAGCACTGTATTTTTGATAACTGCCTATAATTGTATCATTTTTTGCATTTAATAAATAGTAACCGTTTTCAGGAATATCAATCGTAGCTTCTTTTTCATCGGCTTTTACTTTTATAGAAACCTTATCTTTTGTATTGTAAATCATTTCATGCTCTTCACTGCCTGCACCATCTTTAATTTTTACAGATTGCTTTTCAATATCTACAGTACCACGTCCTTTGTTAAGGATTAATATCTTTTTTTGATTGCTTGAGCAGGAAGCAAAAAAAATAATGGCTGCAATCATTAAGGCAGAAAGTTTCATAATTGATGTTGTTTTAAAATAAAAAATCCTCACCCTTTATGGATGAGGATCTAAAATTAAATGTTTTTTATACAATTATTTTGCTGAAGCAAAACGTTCTGCAACTTTTGTCCAGTTTACAGTATTCCAAATAGCTGCTAAATAATCCGGGCGTTTATTTTGATACTTTAAATAATAAGCATGTTCCCAAACATCTACACCTAAGATTGGAGTGCCTTTTACATCGGCAACATCCATTAAAGGATTATCTTGGTTAGGTGTAGAACTTACTTCTAGCTTACCCTCTTTTACCAATAACCAAGCCCAACCACTACCAAAACGAGTAGCACCAGCAGTTGCAAATTTGGTTTTAAATTCATCAAAACTTCCGAATGCTGTATTGATAGCTTCAGCCAATTCACCTGTTGGTGTACCACCTGCATTTGGAGCTAAACTTTCCCAAAAGAAAGTGTGGTTCCAATGTCCACCACCATTGTTACGAACAGCTGGAGAAATTGTACCAGCATGTTTTACCAATTCTTCAATGCTTTTATTTTCATGCTCAGTACCTGCAATGGCTTTGTTTAGGTTATCTACATAAGCTTGATGATGTTTGCCATGATGTATTTGCATGGTTAACGTATCGATATGTGGTTCTAATGCTTCATGAGCATACGGCAAAGCCGGTAATGTAAATGCCATAAAATATAATTTTACTTGTTTGATTAATAGAAAACAAATGTAACCTATGATTTGGGAAAGATGAAATATGAAACGTTATTGTTTCTGAACTCGAAAAATGAAACAGATTATCTTATCTTTTACTTCTAAAAAAGCCCTTCATTAACATACTGCATTCTTCGGTCAGTACATCTTTTACCAATTGCGTTTTAGGATGAAAAGGCCATTTCTCAGGAATGATCAATCCATCTTCATCTGTAAAAAATCGAAGTCCACCACTTTTTTCATCACTGGCTCCATATACAATTCTTCCCAATTTGCCCCAATACAAAGCACCACAGCACATTAAACATGGTTCTACTGTTACATATAAAGTGGCTTCTGGTAAATACTTAGCTCCCAAATGGCTGTAAGCACTTGTGAGAGCCAAAATTTCTGCATGTGCTGTGCTGTCGTTCAATTTTTCAGTTTGGTTATGTCCACGAGCAATAATTTTATTATTTAACACAACCACTGCACCAATAGGCACTTCATCTTCATCAAAAGCTTGCCTAGCTTCTTTTAATGCCTGTAGCATAAAATATTCGTCGGAGAAAGGAAGTATTTCCATTGGTTTCTATTTTTATTTCACGCAACGGACGCAACGTTTTTTGTAAGAAAATGAATGTTACGAACGCAACGAAAAAATCTATCGACTTTTAATTGATTAATGTTGCAAACTTCGTTGTATTCTGCTGAATAAAGTACAAAACCTTGATGCCGATAGTTATCGACAGTGCGATGCTTCGACTACGCACGGCACAGGCTGTAAAGTTAATATTAGTACAATTGCTGCTAACAATGTAAAAATCTCTGTTTTAAACGAATTTTATATATACCAATTCAATGCTTAACTTGTGTTGTTATACCTACAAATTATGCTTGCACAATTACAGAAATCTAGAGAATATTTTGAAAGTGGAGCTACCAAAAGTTTTACTTTTAGAAAGCAGCAATTACAATTATTAGCTGCGACCATAAAAAAATATGAAGCTGAAATCTCGGAAGCTTTACATACAGATTTAGGCAAAAGTTATACCGAAGCTTATGCCAGCGAAATTGCTTTGGTACAAATGGAAATTAGTTTTTTCTTAAATAATTTAAGGCAACTCATGCAACCCAAAACGGTTGATACCAATTTAATGAATTTACCTGCAAGCAGTAAAATTTATTACGATGCATTGGGTATTGTATTGATAATTGCTCCATGGAATTATCCTTTTCAGTTATTGTTCAATCCATTGGTGGGTTCAATTGCTGGTGGCAATTGTGTGGTATTAAAACCCAGTGAATTTACACCTGCCACCAATGCAATAGCGAAGAAAATTGTTCAGGAAATTTTTGCTGAAGCATACATACAAATTATTGAAGGCGATGGTGCTGTGGTAATTCCTGAAATAATGAATAGTTTTCGTTTTAATCACGTTTTTTTTACTGGCAGTACGGCTGTAGGCAAAGCTGTGTATGGATTAGCTGCAAAAGAACTGGTGCCTGTTACATTAGAGTTAGGTGGTAAAAGTCCTTGTGTGATTGAAGCAGATGCCAACTTAAAAGTAGCTGCCAAAAGAATTGTAATGGGCAAATTTATTAATGCAGGACAAACTTGTATTGCCCCAGATTATTTGCTGGTTGAGGCTTCTATTAAAGAAAAATTTTTGGATATATTGAAACAAACCATTGTTGATTTTTATACTGCTGATGCTTCAACTACAGAAGATTATAGTAGAATTATTAATGAAAAAAGATTCGACACTTTAGTTGGCTATTTAAAAGAAGGAGAAATTGTTTATGGTGGAAAAAACGATAAAAATAAATTGTTCATTGAACCAACTATTTTGTCAAATGTAGCACTTGACGCAAAGCTGATGACAGAAGAAATTTTTGGTCCGATTTTACCCATCTTTAGTTTTTCCACTCAACAAGAAGCTTTGAATATTATCAAAAGAAATCCCAATCCATTAGCATTTTATGTATTTACTTCATCCACTAAAACAGAAGAAGATTGGATAAATAAAGTTCAGTTTGGTGGTGGTTGTGTAAACAATACCATTTACCATATTACCAATCATCATTTGCCTTTTGGTGGAGTAGGTTATAGTGGCATTGGCAGTTATCATGGGCATAAATCTTTCGAAATTTTTACCCATGCAAAACCAGTTTTAAAAACTGCTACATGGATAGACCCATCTTTAAAATATCCTCCATTCAAAGGAAAACTAAAATGGTTTAAACTGTTTTTAAAATGACCCTATTAAAAAGCAAATGGGCTAAGAAATTAACTGTTATTGCAACTTTTATTGTAATTGCATTGTTGTGTATTAAAAGAAAAGATATGACGTTAAGACAATCGATAATGAAAGCAGTTTACTCAGTTATAATGCTTAAAGGAAAAATTTTTGGTACAGCAAATGGTATTTTGTTGAATGAGAAAAATGTAGCTCCAATAACTTCATTATATAACTTACAGTTTACTGCTAATAATGGAACAGCAACCAAATTAGAACAATTCAAAGGCAAGAAAATATTATTGGTAAATACTGCAAGTGATTGTGGTTATACTGGACAGTATAGTGAGTTAGAAACATTGCATCAGCAGTATAAAAATAAATTAGTAGTAATTGGTTTTCCTGCAAATGATTTTAAAAATCAAGAAAGTAAAGATGATACTGCTATTGCTTCATTTTGTAAATTGAATTATGGCGTAACTTTTTTATTGGCTAAAAAGAGCAGTGTTGTAAAAGGTGCTGAACAAAATTCTATTTTCAAATGGTTGAGTGATAGCACACAAAATGGTTGGTGTACCAAACAACCTGATTGGAATTTTTCAAAATACTTAGTGGATGAAACCGGCGTATTGATTGGTTTTTTTAGTAAAGATGTATCTCCATTAGCCCCAAAAATAGTTAGTGCTTTACAATAACTCTGCAAGTCAATCGTCATATTTTAAAAAATGAAAAATTATGCTTACCAAAACCGATATTGAAAAATATTTCATTGCTGAAAAGCAAGAAAGTCTATTGTTTTTAGGTATAGGAATTGCAGCTATATTAATTGCATTAATCGGAATATTTTTTTGGAAAACACAGTTTTGGAAAGGAGCTTCTATACCATTAATTCTAATTGCTCTATTACAAATAATTGTTGGATTTACTGTGTATAACAGAAGTGATGCTGATAGAATAAGAGTGGTATATGCACTGGATATGAACCCAACTGATTTGAAAGAAAAAGAATTGCCAAGAATGGAAACAGTAAACAAAAATTTTGTTATTTACCGTTATGTAGAAATTACCTTACTAATTGTAGGTATTATTTTAATTGCTTTATATAAAAATAATTTAGACAAGCAGTTTATTTATGGTATTGCTGTTGCATTAGCCATACAAGCAGCTTTAATGTTGGGAGCAGACTATTTTGCAGAAAAAAGAGCACTCATTTATACTGTACAATTAAAAGCAACCGTGAAATAAATTTTCAGCATATTGCAGCTTTAAAATATTACATGAGCTATTTATTACCTTACGATTTTGTTATAAGAGCATTGTACCCTGTACGTCCTAAAGTAAAAAAAATGCTGGGCGGTTATGCTTTATACTTAAATAAAAAACTCATTTTATTTTTAAGAGACCGAACAAATGTAAGTCCTGAATTTAATGGTGTTTTTGTAGCTACAGTCCCCGAATTTTTTAAGGAATTGCAACAAGAAATTCATACCAGCCGAATGGACTTTGATTTTGATGGTAGTAAAGATTCGTGGATTTTTATCAGCGAAGACTTACCAGATTTTGAACAAAAGGTTGCTCTTGCTTGCGAGCTAATCAAAAAAGGGGATGACCGTATTGGCAAATAATAAAGGTTGCTGCTAAACAGTACCTTTATTAATGTACTGAATTCAAATTAATAATAACTGTGTTTTCTGGTTGAGGTAGTAAGTTACAGTGGTATCAAAAACATATTCGCTGCATATGGATTAATGTCTTTTTTAAAATAAAATTCCTTTTCTTTTATTGCCTCCAATATCTCCTAAAAATGTGATGAGAGCTGCATTGATATTCATTTGCGTTAACAATCGCTTCTAACAAAATCGTTTAATAAACTTGGTTTTGAGATTTAATTGCAACCATTGCGGTAATTATGTACAGTGCTATAGGTATTAATAGCGTGCAGAATTTGAAATTCATAAGATCTTGTTATTAACTAATAACGTTTTACTATTTTGAGTTGTGTTAATTTACAAAGCCACTTTTTCTATTATATTATTAAGTTTTTTATTCTTTTTATAATCAAGTATAAATTTCAAAAGATTTTGTTAAGAATAACATGCACCCAGTTGCTATGATTGTGAATTTTACAGTACAATAAATACATGGTAAATTTCTAAGTATCTTCTTCAAAACAATTATATGTAAGATAGAATGAAGAAGTAGCCTGAAAATTTTAACTTGAAATATTAAATTACTTCGAAAGAACCTGTTTGTTTGTTTTTTCTTACAGTACCAGCCTTAAAAAACTGACCATTCATAGCTACATATACACCCACAGGAAGTGTTTGAACAAAGGCTATGGCACTACCCAAATTAAATAATCCATCGCTGCTACCAAATTTATAAGGAATCATGGCACCAGTAAGTACGATGGTTTTATCGGTTATTGAGGTGGACAATAATTCAGCAGTGTCAGTCATTGTATCTGTACCATGTGTAATGATAATTTTATTTTCATCGGTATTTTTACATTGATGAACAATGAGTTGACGATCATCGTCTGTCATTTCTAAACTATCAATCATCATCAAAGTTCTGATATCTACATCCACCTTACTTCTGCCCAGTTTCAGCATTTCAGGTAAATGTGTATCCTTAAAAAATAAAGAACCATTCAGCTCATTGTATTCTTTATCGAAAGTGCCGCCTGTGATGAAAATTCTTATATACATAGAAATTAATTTATTTCAATCTTGGGAAAAATAATATCTTAAAATCAGAAGCCTTCTAGATATTAAGGAAGGCTTCCGGTTTTTTATTCTATATTTTTATATTCTTTAAACAACTTTACAGGGCTGGCTTCTACCAGCTTCTGATAACCTACCCATGTTGTAGTAAAGAAAGTATTGGCTTTTGCAATTAATGCTGTTACTTGTTGTTCGGCTTCTGCAACCAATCTTTCTTCTTGTGCAGTTGGTGCAACATTTTTACCTAAAATATTACCTCTTGCTTCTTGTAAAGTACCACTAACTGTAACTTGAGGTACTTGGCCATAACCTTGTTTATCTTGTATTTTGCCATTTAAAATTTCACGAATGGCTTTAACTTCTTCAGTTACTTGTTTGGCAAATTTTTTCAAAGTATCAGCAGCTTTTTTATCCATATTGCTGTAAGTAGCTTCTACTTTTTTTACAATTTCATCAGCTTCTGTAAGTCGGTCTACCAAATCAGTTATTTTTAAATTGCTTTTATCTAAACGATCTATCATTTGTCTTTTAGCAATTCTAACCTCTTTAGGTGTAGGAGCATTAGGGTCATCATTTACAACAACTATTGTACTATCGTTTAAATCTTTACCCAAACTAACCACTACTTTATAAGTACCAGGATCTACAGGTAAGCCACCTGGTTCATTTCTGTTTTCACCATCGCCACCACCACGTCTTCCACCTCTTCCTCCACCTGGTTGTCTAATACCTTTGCCTTCCATGCCCCAATAAAAACGATTGAAACCGCTATCTGCTTTTGTACGCAACATTCTTACTTGTTTATTTTCGGCATCGTAAATTTTAATTACTGCAGTATCAGCAATTTTATTTTTACCAGTATCGGTGGCTGTTTTATTTACAAAAAAACTAATTGCTGCACCTGTTGGTTTATTTTCTCCTTCGTAAGTACCATAAGTGCTGTACTCTACACCCATTGCATTTTTAATTCTTGCTTGATACGCTTGCGGAGCATCGAAACTGGTTAATTTGTTTTTAAATACTTGTCCTTTATTAGCAGCTAATTTTCTGAGTGGACGAATATCGTCCATCACAAATAGTGCTCTTCCAAAAGTGGCAATTACTAAATCGGCTTCACGTTCTTGAATGGCTAAATCATAAGTAGAAACTGATGGATAACCATTTTTAAACTGCTGAAAATTGGCTCCATTGTCTAAACTAATCCAAAGACCTTGTTCTGTTCCAACAAAAATTAAATTGGGTTCTGTTGGGTCTTGTAAAACGCACAATGCATAACCTGTTACCTTTTTTTCATCTACCAAGCTTTTCCATGTTTTACCATAATCCGTTGTTCTGAAAATATAGGGTTTAGCGTCAGCTCTTCGATAATCATTAGCTACAACAAAAGCTTCACCAGCATTAAATTTACTAGCTCTGATTTGTGGGATCCAGCAGCCTACAGGCATTCCAGGGATTTTACCTCTGAAGTTTGTCCATGTTTTACCACCATCTTTTGTTAACTGTACATTTCCGTCATCTGTACCCACCCAAATGGTATTTTGTTCTTTGGCAGATGGTTCAATGCACAAAATGGTACAATGGTTTTCGGCACCTGTAATATCAATGCTGATGCCTCCATTTAATGTTTGATCAGTTTTTGCACTGTCGTTGGTGGTTAAATCTGGTGAAATTTGCTCCCAACTTGCACCGCTGTTAGAACTTTTATTTACAAACTGGCTGCCATAGTAAATGATATTTTTATCGAAAGGGTCTTGTGCAATGGCTGCATTCCAATTAAAACGCTGACGAACTGTTGCAGATGGATTTGGCGGACGAATACTCCATCTTTCGCCTGTAGCAACATTATATCTTCCTAAACTTCCACCTTGGCTCATGCTGTACAGCCAATTTTCATCGGCAGGATGAGGCATTACATCAAAGCCATCTCCACCACCAACGCTTTGCCAAAAAGCATTTCTAATACCACTGTTCATCCACACATAAGCTGGTCCATGCCAGCTGCCATTATCTTGCAAACCACCCATTACATTGTAAGGAAGTTTATTATCTACATTAATATGATAGTATTGACCCAATGGTAATTTTTCATCAAACACCCAATTTTTTCCTCTGTCTCTGCTAATGCCAATGCCACCATCGTTACCATCGATAATTAAAGATGGATCTAATGGATTAATCCAAAATGCATGATGATCAGGATGAATACCACTGTACGGAATAATGGTTTTAAAATTTTTACCCCCATCTTCACTTAAGCCAATCATTTGATAAATTAAATACACCCTGTTTTCGTTTTGAGGGTCGCAGGCAATATCTTGAAAGTAAAAAGGACGATTGTTTACTACTTCAGGTGTTGAATTAACCAATTCCCATTTCATACCACCATCGTCACTACGATATAAACCATTTTTAGTGGCTTCTATTAAAGCATAAACTCTATTGGGTTCACTACGGCTGATGGCAATACCAATACGTCCATAATCACCTGACGGAAGTCCTTCTTCTTTTCCCAACTTCTTAAATGTTTTGCCAGCATCATACGTAACATATAGGCCACTTGTTTTTCCACCACTGGTAAAACTCCATGGTGTACGATGGTGCTGCCACATGTTTACAAAGATTTTATTGGGATTGGTGGGATCCATAATCATATCACCTACACCACTGGAATCGTTGGTATGTAAAATCAGTTTCCAGTTTTCACCACCGTCAATGGTTTTATACACACCACGTTCAGCATGTACACCAAATGGATTACCAATAGCTCCTGCATAAACAATATCTGGATTGTTTTGGTCGATAATAATTCGATGAATATTTCTGGTTTTTTGTAAGCCCATGCATTTCCAAGTTTTGCCACCATCTAAACTTTTGTAAATACCTTCGCCAATACTTACTGAGTTTCGAGGATTACCTTCGCCTGTGCCAGCCCAAACAATGTTGGGATTGGATTGTGTAATGGCAACAGCACCAATATTTTGAATGGGTTGCTCATCAAAAATGGGTTTCCAACTGGCACCAGCATTTTCTGTTTTCCATACACCGCCACTGGCTGTGCCCAAATAAATAACATCGGGATTGGTATTAATTGCATCGATACTGGTTACCCTGCCACTCATGCCAGCTGGGCCAATATTACGTGGCTTAAAGTTTTTAAAATGTTTGTTTAAATCAACTGTTTGGGCAGTTGCAGCAAACAGTGTAAACGTTGAAATAATGCTTAACAGCAATGTTCTCATTTTGTCAGTTTTTGGTTGATTCGATTTGCTTTTCAGCAATAAAAATGAAATATCTGAAAATAACAGCGTAAGACAAAAACTGTTTGATGAATGATTGAAAAATAAAAGGCTTACCTAAGTGGTAAGCCTTAATAGATGATTTATATTATACAGTTGATGGGCTGACGGATTGAAGTGAAAACACCCGAATGTATGAGGGTATTGTAACGAAAAGCCGCAACTGCTGTTGATTATAAATGTATTGTTTACAGCCCAAAGTTTACTGCTTATTTGCTTCGTTATACTTCTTCTCGACATCTTTTGCTTTTTGAAAATCAAGAATTACCCCATTAATACAAAAACGCAAACCTGTTGGTGGAGGACCATCTTCGAACACATGACCTAAATGTGCTTTACAACGACCACATTGGGTTTCGGTACGCTCCATTCCATGTGTATGATCTGGCGTATAAATGATAGCTGATTTGCTGATAGGCTCATAAAAGCTTGGCCAACCACAACCACTTTCGAACTTGGCATCGCTTTTAAATAAAGGATTGCCACAAGCTGCACAGTAAAAAGTACCTTTTTCTTTAAAGTTTTCGAACTTACTGGTATAAGGTCTTTCTGTTCCTTTTTGGCGGGCAATATAATATTGCTCTGGCGTTAATACTTTTTTCCATTCATCGTCTTTTAAAACAACTTTAGAAGAGTCTGTTGTTGAATAAACTGGATTGTTATTTTTTGTACTGTCCATCGTATTTTTTTTTGTGGTTGTATTTTGTGCTTGGCAACTGCTAAACGCAGTTAGTAATATTAATGTGTAAACGATTATTTTTTTCATTTCTGTTTAATTTTCCTAATTAGTTACGTTTTAACTGTATAAAAAGTTTGATTAAACTTATAAACGTTTGTTCTTACAATACCTTACATTGGCAATAAATACTTAGTTGTTAATGTGTTTTAACGAGCTTGCCTTATATTTGTGCTTCAAGTAAGGTTAGTAAGCCCCATGTTTAATATCATACTATTTGGTCCTCCAGGAAGTGGAAAAGGTACACAAAGTGAGCAATTAATTGCAAAATTTCAATTAAAACATTTAAGTACCGGTGATTTGTTACGCAGTGAAATTGCAACAAAAACACCATTGGGATTAGAAGCAAAAAATTTTATGGATAAAGGTCAGTTGGTACCTGATGAGGTAGTAATTGGCATGATTAGCACTGCATTGGATGCTAACCCACAAGTAAAAGGTTTTTTGTTTGATGGTTTTCCAAGAACTGAAGCCCAAAGTGAAGCATTGGATAAGCTATTACAATTAAAGAAAACTGAAATTGGTGTTGTATTGGCATTGCAAGTAGGGGAGGAAGAATTGGTAAAAAGATTATTAAACCGTGGTTTAACCAGTGGAAGAAGTGATGATACCAATGAAGAAGTAATTAGAGCAAGAATTACTGAGTACGAAAAGAAAACAACTGTAGTAGCTGATTACTATGCAAAATTTGATAAAGTAGTAGCCATTAAAGGTGAAGGAACTGTTACAGAAATTTTTGATGCCCTATGCAACGAAATTGATAAAAGAATGTCTTTATAAATATCAAACTGATTGCAACTCTTTAAGCAATCAATACCAACTGCAAAGTCCCACTGCGAAAGCTGTGGGATTTTTTTATACTTTCACGATAAACTATTTTGCTATATGGATAATCAAAAGCTTGCATTTATTACTACTATATTTCCTACATTAATTAAATCTGCTAACCCAATGGTGAACGCTAATTGGGGTAAAATGAATTTTCAGCAAATGATTGAGCATGTGGCGGATTTTTTTAAAGTTTCGACCAATAAAATTCAGTTGCCATTAGTTTCTAATGCTGAACATTTGCCTAAGTTGAGGGAGTTTTTATTGAGTGATAAACCGTTTAGAGAAAATACAAAAGCACCTGCAGCGATTATTCCAGATGAACCCTTGCCTGTAAGAAATGAAACTATTGAAATAGCCACAAGTAAGCTGGAAAAACAAATACAAAATTTTGTTACTTATTTTGAGCAAAACAAAGATGCAGTAACAACGCACCCCGTTTTTGGGCCATTGAATTTTGACGAGTGGATATTACTGCATTATAAGCATGTACAACATCATTGTAAACAATTTGGGTTAATTTGAACAGCTTTAAAATAGGCGTCTTATAACTAAAAATGCTCTTCAATTTTGAAGAGCATTTTTGTTAAAATATTTCTTTTACTACGTTTCTAATTACTTTGGGTTTGCCCAATGTGTAGTAGTGTAAAACAGGTGCACCAAATTGTATAAGCTCTTTACTTTGTTGCAATAACCATTCTGTACCAACTGCTTCTACTTCAATATCGGTTTTACATTTCATAATTGCATTCGATAAATCGGTAGGAATATCTACATGAAAAATTCTTGGTAAAACGGTTAATTGTTTTTTGTTGGTAATAGGTTTTAATCCTGGAATAATGGGAACATTAATACCCATATCTCTACAAGCTTTTACAAAATCAAAAAACTTTTGGTTGTCGAAGAACATTTGAGTCATTACGTAATCGGCTCCAGCATCTACTTTGTCTTTTAGGCGTTGTAAATCTATTTCGAGGTTGGGTGCTTCAAAATGTTTTTCAGGATAACCAGCAGTACCAATACAAAAGTTGGTTTTGCCACCATTTTGTATGTCTTCATCTAAATACAATCCATGATTTAAACTAGCAACTTGCTTTTGCAAATCAATTGCATATGCATGACCATCTTTTTCAGGTACAAAGCTTGGTTCATTTTTTTCGGCATCGCCACGTAAAACCAATACATTATCAATACCTAAAAAGTTCAAATCAATTAAAGCATCTTCACACTCACGTTTGGTAAAGCCACCACAAATGAAGTGAGGCACTGTATCAATACGGTAATGGTTCATAATTGCTGCACAAATGCCTACTGTGCCTGGGCGTTTACGAACTTCGACCTTATCGAAAGTGCCATCGGATTTTTTCTTAAACATACTTTCACTGCGGTGATATGTAACGTTAATCCAGCTGGGTTTAAACTCCATTAAAGGGTCTAAATGTTCGTAAATCGAGTTGATGCTTTTGCCTTTTAAAGGCGGTAAAATTTCAAAAGAAACTAAGGTGTCTTTTGCCTGTTCAATGTGTTCGGTAACCTTCATACTTGCTTGTAAAATTGTTGCAATATACAGTAAAACAAAAACCATGTGCAAATCTGTATAGGGTTTTGCAAAAAGAACAATGGTATTAAAACACTTTTATCACAGCGAAAAACTCCTTTTGTTCTCCAACCACAGCAACGCCATTGGCATCGAAGCAAAGCCAGTTGGCATTGTTATCTATAAAGCCCTCTTTATTTAAAAAGACCCATCGTTTATTTACTTTATCTAAAACATTGCCACCAATGGTGGTAATTATACCATTGTTTTTATCTACATCTAATACCACGTCGCAATGAGAAATACATTTTTCTTCTATTGAATACAATGTGAATTTTTTGCCATTTCTGTTTTTACATAGTAAGTCGCCAGCTTTTGGCCATGCAGCAGCGGAATCGTTTGTGGTATAAGCCCAAAAAGGATTTGTACTATCTTTTTTAAGGCGGTTTTGTTTTGCCCAAACAATATATTCAGCATGGTTGGGTGCATATTTAAACATGCTGTCATAGCCCGCTGTTTTCATACACCACGAAACAAAAGCGGCACTCCATGGATGTTTTTCCTGCCATCTGTAAGTAGTAATTTCTTTGGTGGTGGGATATATATTAATAACTGCCCAATAAGCCTTAATTTTATCAACTACTTCTTTTTGTGTTTCAGTTCTACAGGCAGGTTCAGTCCAAAAACAATATTCTGCTTGTATTTTATCAAGCAAATTAAAGCGAAGCAATTTGGCATTATCAATCGAAAGAACTCTTTTATTGGCTAAATAATTAATCACAGAATCTTTGTTACCAGTGGTATCAGTTGCAAGAAAAACCTCTTCTGCTTCGGGTTGAGCCATGGTTTGTAAGCCAAGCAGTAAACTGATGTATAGGAATACTGTTTTCATTATACTGATTAACAATGTAAAATACTAAAATAGTTTTTTCAACTGAAAAAAGAAAAACTGCATTGTTTTGCTTTCATTCACTGTATTTATTGCTGTAAGATTAACTATTATAAACAACAATTAATGAGATAACAGCATATTTTTGTTCAAACAATTTATACTTTGAGTCTTACAATACATACAAAAGAACTGGTTAAAACGTACAAAAACCGAACAGTAGTAAACCATGTGAGTATTTCGGTTAAACAAGGAGAAATTGTTGGTTTATTAGGGCCTAATGGTGCTGGTAAAACCACCAGTTTTTATATGGTGGTGGGCTTAATAAAACCCGATGAAGGCGATGTTTTTTTAAACGACATCAACATTACTAAATTACCCATGTATAAGCGTGCACAAATGGGTATTGGCTATTTACCACAGGAAGCTAGTGTATTTAGAAAGTTAAGTGTGGAAGACAATATTATGGCAGTGCTGGAAATGACCAAACTTTCTAAAGCCGAACGTCAGAAGAAACTGGAAAGTTTATTAGATGAATTTAATTTGCACCATGTTCGCAAAAATAATGGGGATAGTTTGAGTGGTGGTGAAAGAAGAAGAACAGAAATTGCGAGGGCGTTGGCAGTTGATCCTAAATTCATTTTGTTAGATGAACCCTTTGCTGGGGTGGATCCTATTGCTGTAGAAGATATTCAAAGTGTTGTGGCGAAGTTGAAGTTTAAAAACATTGGTATTTTAATTACTGATCATAATGTAAATGAAACTTTATCTATTTGCGACAGAGCGTATTTACTGATTGATGGTAAAATATTTAAACATGGAACTGCTGAAGAATTGGCAGAGGATGAACAAGTTAAACGCCTGTATTTAGGAATCAATTTTGAACTAAAACGTAAAGACTGGATTATTGAAATGGGTATGAAAGATGTTGATGAAAAAGAACAGGTAAGCCATCAGTAATCTACACCAAATACACTAAAACAAGCCCATTTATCCGGTGCAATAAACTTTTGTTTTGTATCTAGCACAGCAAGCCTTAACGCACCAGATGGTGTATTGCTGAGTTTGTTTTGTAAATACTCGATGAATCTGTTCATTAAAAAAGCAGTAGCATTATCATCTACATTCCATAAACTCATAATTACATGATTACTGCCAGCTATTAAAAAAGATCTTGCAAGCCCTACTGTTCCTGCATTCATGTATTTTCCCAGGCCAGTTTGGCATGCAGAAAGAATTACCATTTTCGGAAATCCATTCAGGGTTTTGCGGGTATTCATAATTTCCTTGGCTGTTAAAAAAGGACTGTTTCCACTTAAAACCAAAAAGCTTTGCTCCATAGGGTTTTCGTTGTTGGCAATACCATGTGTTGCAAAATAGGCTATATCTGCTTTAGGCAAATAATGTAATATACTGTCTTTTAAAGCAGTCTTACCTTCGAAAAGGGTGTATTTAACAGCATATTTTGTGGCATTATGAATTTCTTTTTTAGCACCCTGTAAATCAGGAAAAACATAAGCAGTATTGGTTGGGTAAGCAGGGTTGCCAACCAGCAGAGCATTATTCAGTTTCATACTTGTGGAATCCAGTGTATGCAGAATAAGATTCTTTTCAGCAATATGCTCTTTAATGGTTCCATTATTTATCAGCTTGTTTATAAAGCCAAACTTCGTTGCCGGTAGTTTTGCTTTTAGCATTTTGTACCTTAGTGCAATTAAATCTACAATACTTGGAGCTATAGAATAGCTACAGTAATCAACTAAAAATTTTTTTTCACCCGGCATTTTTAATAAATAAAAAGGAATTGATCCAATATTTAATGCAGGTATAATAACAAGGTGTTTAAATGAATGATTGAGTTTTGGTGGTAATAAAATTGCTGATGCCTTATCTATACTTTTTTCAAAAGATACTTTTGTGGTAGCAGCCTTTTGACTACTGTCTATTTTTAAAGTACTTCTGAGCATTGGGCTTCGGTTAGCTGTTTGTTTATATAAACTCAGTGATTGATTGATATTGTTATTTAACGTTAGTAATTCTTCTTCAGTAATATTTACCACTCTTTTTTCAATAATGTTCCCTGGCTCTGCAAAAAGTATTCTCAAACGGTTATCCTTAAAAAAATAGAACAGAACCCCTAGGTTTCTGTCGTTGGGGTACAATGCATTTAGCACATCGGCAAAACTTTGATCATTTGTTATATTACTGTTTTTAAACTGTTGAATAATGTAAGCAATTTCATTCTCCTGCATGCCCCTGCTTGCAAATACAGCACCAATTTGCTCTAAATAACTGGCATAAATATTTTCTTCGGTTATTTCAGCTTTTTGTGCAAAGCTGTAATTTGGTTGCAAGCAAAACAACAGAAATATGCCTGAAAGTATAATCAAGTTTTGCATCTTTATCTTTTTAATGATGATTCATACATTGTTAACCTTTACAAATAAAGGTTAATTATTAAAATATACAATCCTTTTGAACTAAAAAAACACCTCAACTCTTTCTAAATTGCGGTGCATTGCTTATTTTGCAACAACCCCGAGAATGAAACTGCTTAGTCCTGCAATATCAAGGCTTGCCCGTATGCGTCATTGGCGTATCGAACAATGGATACAAAACCCCATTGCAGCTCAACGTGAAGTATTGCAAGACTTAATTACCCATGCTCAATTTACTGAAATTGGCAGAAAATACGTATTAAACAATTTGTTTAGTGTACGTGATTTTAAAAAAGCCGTTCCCATTCATACTTATGAAGATTTAAAACCCTGTATTGAAAAGCTGATGCTTGGCGAACAGAATTTGTTATGGAATACACCTGTAAACTGGTTTGCTAAAAGTAGTGGTACCACCAGCGATAAAAGCAAATTCATTCCTATTACCGATGAAAGTTTACACGATTGCCATTATCAGGGAAGTAAAGATGTACTAAGCATGTATTACAATTTTAACCCCAATAGTGATTTGCTTACAGGAAAGGGTTTATTAATTGGTGGCAGTCATCAAATTAATCACTTAAATGAAGACACACATTATGGCGATTTAAGTGCTGTATTGTTTCAAAATACACCAATATGGGCAAACTGGATTCGTACACCGGAATTATCCATTGCATTAATGGATGAGTGGGAGTCTAAAATAGAAGCTATTGCACAACAAACCATTCATGAAGATGTAACTTCTATGTCTGGTGTTCCAACTTGGACAATGGTTTTAATAAAACGTGTACTCGCAATTACTGGCAAACAAACTTTGAAAGAAGTTTGGCCAAATTTAGAATTGTATTTGCATGGTGGCGTTTCCTTTACACCTTATAAAGAACAGTTTAAGCAATTAATTGGTGGCAATATTACTTACCTGAATGTATATAATGCAAGCGAAGGTTTTTTTGCTGCTCAAAACGACCCAACCGATGACGGAATGCTATTGTTTTTAGAACATGGTATTTTTTATGAGTTTATGCCGGTGGAAGAGTATGGTAAAGCAGAACCCCAAACCATTGGCTTAAAAGATGTTGAAATAGATAAAAATTATGCCCTTGTTATTTCTACCAACGGTGGTTTGTGGCGTTATTTGATTGGTGATACCATTGCATTTACTTCTTTATATCCTTTTAAAATAAGGGTTACAGGCAGGTTGAAGCATTACATAAATGCATTTGGAGAAGAGTTAATTGTAGATAATACCGATAAAGCCATTGCTCTTGCCAGTGAAAAATGTAATGTGGTAATAAACGATTATACAGCAGCTCCAATTTATTTTACTGACAATAGTAATGGTGCTCATGAGTGGTTAATTGAGTTTGAACAAAATCCTAAAAACTTAGATGAATTTGCTTATGAATTAGACTGTGCTTTAAAAAATATTAATAGCGATTATGAAGCCAAACGCCATAAAGACATTGCATTAAGAATGCCTGTAATACATACTGTAAACAAATCTGTTTTTACCAATTGGCTACGCAGTAAAGGCAAATTAGGAGGTCAGCATAAAATTCCTAGATTGAGTAATGAAAGAGTTTATATAGAAGAAATGAAAACCATGATTGGAAAAATTTAAAGATTATCATGATGGCTCATGAAGAATTGACACATAAAATTATTGGTTGTGCCATGAAGGTTCATGCAGAATTAAAATCTGGCTTTCAAGAAAAAATATATCACAGAGCTATGGAAATAGAACTTAAAAAAGCTGGATTAAGTTTTATTAGTGAACAAGAAATGGATATTTTTTATAGCGGAGTACCAATTGGTAAAAGATATGTTGATTTATTTATTGAGAATACCGTAATGGTTGAATTGAAGGCATTAAGTCAATTAGAAGATGTTCATTTGGCACAAGGTTTAAATTATTTAGAAGCAGCTAAAATAAAAATTGGGTTGTTAATTAATTTTGGAAGCCTTTCTTTGCAATTTAAACGACTATATAACAATAAGTTACCATAGTCATGCAAATCTTTAAATCCTTAAAATCAAGGTCATGAAACTACTCGAAGGAAAAACTTCCATTGTTACTGGTGCAGCTCGTGGAATTGGTGCAGCAATTGCAATTAAATTAGCTGAACATGGTAGTAATATAGTATTCTCTTATGTTAGTGATAGCAGTGCTGAAAAAGCAGCAGCTTTAGAAGCTCAATTAACAGCTTTAGGTGTTAAAGCAAAAGCTTATAAAAGCAATGCAGGCGATTTTGCACAATGCGAAACTTTTGTAAACGATGTATTAAAAGAATTTGGCAGCATAGATGTTTGTGTAAACAATGCAGGCATTAGCAAAGACAATTTATTATTAAGAATGACCCCTGAACAATGGGATGATGTTATGGACATTAACCTGAAAAGTGTTTTCAACATGACCAAGCAAGTGGTTCGTCCAATGATGAAAGCCAAGCAGGGTTCAATCATTAACATGAGTTCCATTATTGGTATTCGTGGTAATGCTGGTCAAAGTTCTTATGCTGCAAGTAAAGCAGGCATTATTGGTTTTACCAAAAGCATAGCTCACGAATTGGGTAGCAGAAATATTCGTTGCAATGCCATTGCTCCGGGTTTTATAGAAACCGATATGACCCATTATCTGCAAGATGGCAATGCAGCTACAGATTTTCTAAACAAAATTCCATTAGGCAGATTTGGTAAGGCCGAAGAAATTGCCAATACCACTTTATTCCTTGCCAGCGACATGAGCAGTTACATTACGGGTCAGGTTTTAAGTACTTGTGGTGGTTTAAATATTTAATTGTTATTACAAAAAGATGATAGCGTTTTATGCTGTCATCTTTTTGTAATCATTTTGTTAAACAAAATATAAGACCCTATTGTTATTAAACAGATCTATATTTTCGCAATCCATGACCAAAAGAATTATTAATATATTTTTTATTCTTATTTTGGCTGTACAGGTATTACCTGTGCAACAAATGGGTGCTGCAATATTTAATAATGTTTTTACCGAGGAAATTCCACATTCATTCGATATCGAAAAAGATGCTGTAAAAAAAGTATCGGGAAAAAGTGAATTTATCGATTGGTCGAATCCTGTTTCGTTTGTTGTAAATACCGTTCATCAACAACAGTTTACTTTTAATAATGTGGCTTTACCACACAACTTTTCCAACGAAATCTTAGTTCCCCCACCAAACTGTTAACAAGTTTTCTTTAAAAATATCAACTTTAAATTGTTTTTACGGTTCGTTGATTTACTGTTGTATCTGCTTTATGTTTTAATAAATTCTCTTGAGACAATTGAATACTTGTTCAAGCATCTGTTACTTATAAATTGTATTTTCATAATATTCATATCAATCGGTTATTTAAATGAAAAAATATGTTCAGAATATAGGTGCTGATATTCCTGCATCAATAGTGGTATTATTGGTTGCATTACCACTTTGTTTAGGTATTGCATTAGGCAGTGGTGCCCCACTTTTTTCAGGCATTATTGCAGGTATTGTAGGAGGTGTTGTAATTGGTGTTTTAAGCGGATCTCAATTAAGTGTCAGTGGTCCGGCAGCTGGTTTAACCGTTATAGTAGCTTCAGCAATTTTAAAACTGCAAACGTATGAGGCCTTTTTACTTGCAGTTGTAATTGCAGGCATTTTGCAGGTTATATTAGGCTTTATAAAAGCAGGTGTTATAGGCGATTATGTTCCCAATTCTGTAATTAAAGGCATGCTGGCAGCTATTGGTTTAATTCTTATTTTGAAACAACTGCCACATTTAGTTGGATATGATAAAGATTTTGAAGGAGATGAGAATTTTTCGCAAAACGATTCTGAAAATACATTTTCTGAAATTCTAAATGCCATCCGCTACATTACACCTTCAGCTGCATTTATTGGTGGTATTGGAGTTTTAATTTTAGTGCTGTGGGAAAATAAAGCATTTAAAAAAATCCGTATTCTCCAATTAGTACCAAGTGCTTTAGTAGTTGTAGTTGTTGGCACAGTAATGAATGAATTTTTTAAAACAACAAAGCACAACTATGCATTAGAAGTAAAACACCTAGTTGCATTACCCGTTGCTCAAAACGTACAAGAGTTTTTTACATTTTTTACTTTTCCGAATATAAAGTATTTGAATAACCCACAGGTATGGATTAGTGCATTTACAATTGCAGTTGTAGCAAGCTTAGAAACTTTATTAGGCATTGAAGCAGTCGATAAATTAGACCCTTTAAAGCGAGTAACACCGGCAAACCTTGAACTAAAAGCTCAGGGAATTGGTAATGTTGTTTCTGGTTTAATTGGCGGCTTACCACTAACATCGGTAGTGGTAAGAAGCTCAGCCAATGCTGCTGCTGGTGGAAAAACAAAAATCAGCACCATTTCTCATGGTATTTTAATGCTTATTTGTGTTATGTTTATTCCTTTTGTGCTCAATAAAATACCATTAAGTGCATTGGCATCTATCTTAATTTTTACAGGATATAAGTTGGCTAAAGTATCTTTATTTAAAGAGTTTTATCGAAAAGGCTGGGATCAATTTGTACCGTTTGTAGTAACGGTTGCAGCAATTTTAATAACCGATTTGCTAAAAGGAATTTGCATAGGTATTATTATTGGATTGTTTTATATGATACGAAGTAACTTTCGTTCAGCGGTTTTTGTAGTAAACGACAACAGTAATTATCTAATACGTTTAAGAAAAGATGTTTCTTTTTTAAATAAACCCATTATTAAAAAAAAGCTGGAAGATGTACCTGCAAATGCTTATGTACTAATCGATGCACACAGAGCCGATTTTATTGATAAAGACATTATCGAAGAAATTAATAATTTTCTGTGTCATGCACATTTAAAAAATATTCGGGTAGAGATTAAAAAAAGTCAGCATAAGCCAATGCATTCACTATTTAATGAACCTCAAACAAAATTGTCATGACTGCATACGAAAAACTTCTTTTAGAAAATAAAGCTTGGGCTTTGGAACAAATAGAGGAAGATCCGGATTTCTTTAATCGGTTATCACATTTACAAACACCAGAATTTTTATGGATTGGTTGCAGCGATAGCCGTGTACCAGCTGATAAAATTACAGGCACACAACCTGGTGAAATTTTTGTACATCGGAATATTGCCAATATGGTGGTACATACCGATGTAAACTTGTTAGCGGTTTTAGATTATGCAGTGAATTATCTTAAAGTTAAACATGTAATAGTTTGTGGGCATTATGGATGCGGTGGTGTTAAAGCAGCAATGACACAAAATAATTTCGATGCTGTATTAAATATGTGGCTTCGTAACATAAAAGATGTATATCATCTATATCAAAAAGAAGTAGATACCATAACTGACGAAGAACGGAAAGTTGACAGATTGGTAGAGTTAAATGTAAAAGAGCAAGTAATGCATTTGGCTCAAACATCCATCATTCAAAAAGCCTGGCAAAATGATAATCGACCTCAGTTGCATGGTTGGGTTTATGGATTAAAAGATGGCATCATTAATTCGGTTTTGGATATGGTTGCAGGTACAAGAATAGACCCTATTTACGAATATTCGGATTTATAGCAACTTTTATTATTACATAGACTTTTTGATAAAATCATTACAAAGTTATAAATGAATTTTAAGCCTCTATAAACATAATTGGGCTTAACATGTAGTATCAACTAATTAAAAAAATAAAAAATGGCAGAGGTTCAATCTGATACATTAATAAAAGCAGTTAGAAATTTATTTAAAATTTTAAAGCTGGATAAAAAAGACATTTCTTCTATTTACTTTTTTGCAATAATTGGGGGCTTAATTCAATTGACATTACCATTAGGTATTCAAACCATTATCAGCTTTGTGCAGGCTAATCAAATTACGGCATCTATAGTTGTTTTAATTGTTATTGTTGTATTTGGTGTGTTTTTTAATGGTTTGGTACAAGTAAGGCAAATGCAGGTAATTGAAAAAGTAGAACAAAAAATATTTACCCGTTACTCTTTAGAATTTGCAGATAGGTTACCCAAGTTAAACATTGAAAAATTAGACAAATATTATTTGCCCGAATTGGTGAATCGCTTTTTTGACACCGTTTCGTTAACCAAGGGAATTGAGAAAATATTACTCGACATTCCCGGAGCTGTGATACAAGTTGTTTTTGGTTTGATATTATTGGCATTTTATCATCCTGTATTTATTGCCTTTGGTGCATTGCTCGTAATTATTGTTTTACTTATTGTTCGTTTTACATCTGCACAAGGTATGGCCACAAGTTTAGAAGCCAGCGATTATAAATACAAAATAGCAGCCTGGTTACAAGATATGGCTCGTAATATTAAAACGTTTAAGTACAGTAAGGGTACATCTTTACATTTAAAAAAGGCCGATGATTTGACATCGGATTATTTAAAAGCCCGAACCAATCATTTTAAAATTTTAGTAACCCAGTATTGGAGTTTCATTTCTTTTAAAATTATTATTACAGCAGCCATGTTGGTTGTAGGAGCTGTTTTGCTGGTCGATAATCAAATTAACATCGGGCAATTTATAGCTGCTGATATTGTAATCATTAGTATCATTAACTCAGTAGAAAAATTGATTGCATCCTTAGATAAAGTGTACGATACATTAACTTCTGTAGAAAAAATTAATAAAGTGGTATTGAGTGATATTGAAGTAAGCGGCAATGTACAACTAAGCGATATTAATAAAGGTGTAGGCATTAAGTTTAATCAGGTATCTTTTAGTTATGGCAACACCAATACTGCATTAAATAATATTAACCTTACCGTAGATCCTGGTCAGTTGGTGTGCATTACAGGCAGTTCTGGCTCAGGAAAATCGAGTATATTAAGATTGCTTACTGGTGCTTTTGAGGGCTTTAAAGGATCAATATTAATTGACGATGTTCCCGTTTATAATTATCAGCTTGCATCACTTCGTAAACAAACAGGTATTTTACTTAGTCATCAGGATATTTTTCAAGGCACTATTTTAGAGAATATTACTATGGGTAATGCAGCAATAAGTGTAACAGATGTAACACTTATTGCTGAAAAAATAGGCTTTCAACATTTTATTCAAAACAGTAAAATGGGCTATGATACATCGTTAGACCCACAAGAAAAAAGATTGTCAAAAAAAATACGACAAGATATATTATTGCTTAGAGCTTTAATTGGTAAATACAGATTATTGTTGCTCGAAGAACCAATCCAGCATCTCGATGCACAGCAACAATTAGTTGTACTTAACTATTTACGCACCGATAAGTCGGCCACTGTTTTAATTACAAGTAATGAGTTATCTATTATTAACAATTGCGATGTTGTAATAGAATTAGAAGATGGCTATGTTAAATCAATAAATAAGAATCGTTAATGGAAAATTCATTTATCAATATTAACATCGAAGAACAATCTGCAGAAAGCAAATTGAAGTCTTTTAAAAACGTCTATCAAATAGATAGAAAAAGCAGTGTTAAAAAATGGTCGATAGCCATTTTTATTGTTATAATCGTACTACTGTTTTTACCTTGGACACAAAACATCAGAGCCAAGGGAATGGTAACCACTTTACGTCAGGAAGAAAGACCACAAGAACTTAACACTGTTTTATCAGGAAAAGTAGTGAAATGGTATGTAAAAGAAGGCGATTTTGTAAAAGCTGGTGATACCATTTTACAATTAGGTGAAGTAAAGGTCGATTATTTCGACCCTCAGTTATTAGAAAGAACCCAAGAGCAAATACAAGGTAAATCAGCGGCTGTTAAAGGTTATGAAAACAAAGCTGCAACAGCCGATGTACAGGTTAATGCACTAACAAGTGGTCAGCAATTAAAATTGCAGTCTTTAGATAATAAGATTGCTCAGCAATACCTTAAAGTAACCAGTGATAGTACAGATGTAATTGCTGTAAACAATGAGCTTAATGTAGCCAAACGGCAGGTGGAAGCTGCCAAACAAATGTTAGATAGTGGTGCAATAAGTTTGGTAGATTTTGAACGCAGAAAAGTAAGTTATCAAAATGCATCGGCTAAAAAAATAAGTGCCGAAAATAAATATTTACAAGGCAGGCAAGAGCTTATTAATTTAAGAATCGAAAAAAATAGTGCTATACAAGAATATACTGATAAAATATCTAAAGCCGAGGGTGATAAGTATGCCTCTTTGTCTAATGCAGCAACAGGGCAAGCCGATATCGCCAAGTTGCAAAATGTATATGCCAGCTACGATATACGTAACAAGCTTTACTACATCACAGCACCACAAAATGGTCAAATTACAAAAGCTAAAAAGGCAGGTATTGGTGAGTTTTTAAAAGAAGGTGAAATGATTGTAGAAATCGTACCCGATAAGGTACAATATGCAGTTGAATTATTTGTAGAACCTATGGATCTACCCCTGATAGATATTGGTCAAAAAGTACGTTTTATTTTCGATGGCTTCCCAGCAATTGTATTTAGTGGTTGGCCCAATAGCAGCTATGGAACCTTTGGTGGTGTTGTAACAGCTATAGAAAGCAGTGTAAGTTACAATGGCAAGTTTCGAATTTTAGTAGCCGAAGATGCTAAAGAAAAACCCTGGCCAAGGTTGCTTAGAATGGGTGGTGGAGCTAATGGAATTGCCCTGTTAAAAGATGTACCAATTTATTATGAATTGTGGCGAAATATTAATGGGTTTCCGCCAGAATACTATAAGGCAAATAGCAACGCAAATAAAGCAAGTTCCGAAAAAAAATAATAAGCTGTATAATATAGTGATACTTCGGTAGAGCCTGTATTGTGGCGTAACAAAAGTATTGCACAGCCTATGACTATTGGCTTGTACACGATAATATTATTCAGTGAAAATGTTTACGAACAAAATGAAAAAACTTTTATACCTATTCATCTTCTTTACCAATATTTCTTTTGCCCAGCAAAAAGAAATATTTACAGTAGATGCTTTTATACAGCTTATTAAACAAAATCATCCGGTTGCAAAGCAAGCCAATATACAGGTAGAAAAAGCAAAGGCAGAATTGCTCAGTGCAAAAGGTGGCTTTGATCCTATTATAGCTATGGATGCTGATCGGAAAACATTTGATGGTAAGAACTATTATTTTCGTACCAATCCCGAAATAAAAATTCCTACACCAATTGGCGTTGATGTTAAAACAGGAGTAGAAAACAATGGAGGTAACAATTTATCCTCAGAACTTTCGAGTGGTAAAACAAGCTATGCAGGGGTAGAAGTTGCTTTGGCAAAAGGCTTATTAATTGATAAACGTAGAGCTGTACTACAACAAGCAAAAATATTCACCAATCAAAGTGAGCAAGAACGTTTAAAAATGCTCAATGATTTGCTGTTTGATGCCTATATAAGTTACTGGCAATGGGCTGGTAATTACCAACTATACAGCATTTACAGCAAGTATTTACAAATTTCGAACGATCGGTTACGCTTAGTAAAAATTGCATACACTAATGGCGATAGGGCATGGGCCGATACAATTGAAGCATTTACCCAAGTTCAAAATTTTCAACTTTTACAAGCCGATGCTCAATTAAAATTAACAATATCGGTATTTGATTTAAGTAATTATTTGTGGCTTAAAAACGATAGTGCTTATATATTGCCTGAAAAGTTTGTACCCGATACAGTTCAATTTGCAATAAAAGAGACATTGCCAGCATTAAATGATATTGTTGCAAAAGCTACAATTGAAAACCCAGCTATTAAAGCGTACAATTATAAAATTGACGCATTAGAAGTTGATAGAAGACTAAAGTTTCAAAGTTTATTACCAGTTGTAAACCTGAAAGCCAATTTGTTAAACAAAGATTATTATGTGTTAAAAGGGTTTAATGGTGTGTTCTTAGAAAATAATTATAAATGGGGAATTGATTTTAAGCTTCCACTTTTTTTAAGGGAGGGAAGAGGCGAATACAAAAAAGCAAAACTTAAAATAACCGAAACCAACTTAGAACTTAATGCAAAACGCTGGCAGATAGAAAATAAAGTACGCAGCTATTTTACTGAAGCTTCTTTATTGCAGCAACAGTTAAATACTGTAACCAATATGTATAATAACTACAACATTTTATTGAAAACAGAAGTATTGAAATTTAACAATGGCGAAAGCTCATTATTTATTATTAATAGCAGGGAAAATAAAGTAATTGAATCAGTTCAAAAACAAATAGAATTAAAAGTGAAATATTTTAAAGCTAAGTATGCAGTTGATTGGGCTGCTGGTTTACTAAGGTAAAAGATTACTGTAAATACTTGATAATTTTTTTGCTATCGGGTGTTACAAAATTTATCGATATCGTTTTTCACTGCTTTTTTACTGAATAAATTGGTTATATGGTAATACAATAATTACGAATTTGTCGTGTCATGTACTTAAATGGAATAAATATTTGGGGTGCATGATTTGTAAAAACAACAGTCATAAAAATGCGGAATAAAAATAAAGAATCTGTTGTACGTATTTAAAGGTTAATGATATAAAAAAGGGTTTCAACAAAAGTTCAAACCCTTATCTTGGTTTTTGCAAGCTGAATACTTTATTTCAAATACTTCAAAATATCTTCACTGTCGGGTTTCACTTTACTTGGAAAATAAGCCAGCATTTTTCCATTCTCGTCCAATAGAAACTTATTAAAATTCCAGGCAATAGTTGCATCTAAAACACCATTTTCATTTTTGCTACATAGCCATTTATACACTGCAGCGGCATTATCTCCCTTTACATCTATTTTATCAGCTAAAGGAAAAGTTACACCATAATTCTTTTTACAAAATTCCTGTATTTCTGTAGCTGAACCTGACTCCTGACCACCAAATTGGTTACAGGGAAATCCAACTACCACTAATTTGCTTTTATATTGTTCATACACTTTTTCCAATGCTTCATATTGTGGTGTATAACCACATGCAGAAGCTGTATTAACCACTAATATTTTTTTTCCCTTAAATTTTGCAAAATCAATAGTACCACCATCTAAACTTTTTACTTTAAAACCATGTATGGTTTGTGGCGGAATGGCTGTAAATGCAGTTAGCATAGCAATAAATGAAATGAGGAATATTTTTTTCATGAACATATTTTTTATTGTAACAATTAGATGTATAAAAAGTTGAGTATGTAACTTATTGTTTTTCGTAGCAGCCTAAATCGGGTAACCCCACACTTCGATTATTGCCATCTAAATCTATTGTTAAACCAGTATTATTACCTTTATTAATGGCAGCAGATATTGGCTTTAACCTAAAATTAAAATACCTGTTGCCAGTACTGATACTATCAAAATCGGGGGCAGTATTTTTTAATTTATTGCCGCTAAAATTTGCTGTTGCTGGGTCGGCACTTTTCATTTTATACAATACATTATCAAACGTAAGGTTGAAAGCAGTTGTACCTTGTTTTGTAATGGCAATTTCGTCATCAACTAAACCACCTTCACCATAAAAAATACTGTTTTTAAAACTGGCAGTAAGGCTGTTGGTTGTTGTAGCACTAGCAACATTACTAATTGCTAACACGGGATTTTTATGTTGCAAATAATTGTTGCCATAGCTTGCAACAGTACAATGATTAAAGTTGTAGTTACCGCCTGCTGCTAAAAAAATATTGTAGCCACAATTGCTAATTAAACAATTTCTAACATCCATACTACTATTACTTGCACCAACTGCAACATCGTACACGTTATCAATTATACATTCTTGTAAACTTAATTTTGGGTTGCTGTTGGTTGCTGGGTTTTGTACAATGGTTCCTTGGTAAGCATTTTTAATAACACAATATTGCATTACATTATTAATGCTGTTATCCATAAAATAAATGCCTGGCCAACTACCCGGAAAATCTTTGTAATAAGTGTCCAATCTGTCGCCTGCAAACCTTATTCTTGTGCTGTCATATTTTTCGCCAATTGCTTTTAATGTACCACGTACAATCATGGGAGCATCGGCATGAAAATAAACTTTTGTTCCTTTTTGTATGGTTAGCGTTTTGCCTGCATCTACAGTTAAACTTCCAAGAATTACAAAAGGTAAATTGTTACTCCAAGTACTATCGGTTGTAACACGTTTGTTTCTTAAAAAATTTGCATTTTGTCCCAACGCATCCAATTGCACAAAACGTGTATTGCCATTGTATTCTATCTTAATACTGTCTTGTACAATAAATGGTAAATTAGCTGCTGTTGGGTTAATGGTTACCATTGCAAAAACGTACGTACTGTCGTTGGCATTAATTTCAATATCAGTAAATTTTGTACCAGCAGTTCCATCTACATTAATTTTAAAAAATGATGATGAACCACCCATTAATTGAACATTGCTCAGCTTTAATTTTTTATCATTCGGATTAAAAATTTTAAACGATTGCGTTATCGATCCAACTGATGTAAAAACTGTATCGTAGTGCAAGGTATCTACCGATGTTCTTAATAAAGCATCACTACTAGTAATAAAACCATCTTTTTTGCAACCTGTGATTGTTGCAAAAACAATAGCGGCAACCAATAAAAAATTATGGTACAATATTTTCTTCATTCTTTTCAAATGTAAAACCAATTTCACTTACAATAAAGGTTAAATTATAGTTCATGAAGTGTATGCAACAGCCGCAATACTGACTGCTTTGGGACTATGTTCTAGTATTACTTTACCACAAGCTTCTAAAGTTGCACCTGTAGTAATAATATCATCTACTAGCAAAACATGCTTATCTTTTATATTGGTTTCATCCACAACTGCAAAAACGCCATCCATATTTTCCCAACGATGAATTCTATCGTTCTTAGTTTGTGTTTCTGTAAAAATTGTTCTAATAATTGCTGTTGAAGCAATCGGTTTTTGCAAAACTTCGGCAATTCCTTCACAAATCATCATTGCCTGATTGTAACCTCGTTTAAATTCTCTTCTGGGATTTAAAGGCAATGGAACCAAAACATCTACATCATTGAATCTATTGGATTGTAGTAATTGATAGCCTAATAATTTGCCTAAATAAACACCCACTTCTTTATTGCCTTTATATTTTAATTGATGCATTAAATGCTGCATCAACGATTCTTTGGTAAAATAAAAAGCAGCTGTAGCACATTTTACTGACAAACGACCATAAAACCTTTTCTCAACCGTATTTTCTTGCATACCCGCAAAACCAGTTTCGGGAAGTTGCAACAAACATTCACCACATAAAAGTTGGTTATTTTGTAAAATATCACTTCCACATCCTTCACAATGATGAGGATAAATAAGGTGTGCAAAGTCGTTTAAATAAGATTTTAGAAAACTTAGCATACTATAAAATGAGGTGCTTTTCTAGTTCCTTTTATATTTTAAAGTTAGTAAATAAAGATGGATAATATTAAGTCACTTTGATATTAATTGAGGCTTAGAAAACTGTCTATTTCACAAATAAAATACCTTAGCTATTGCTATGTACTTACTCTTGAATTCTATTTTTCAAATCCATATTAACATGCAGTATTCTGGCTATTTCGATTTTATTGGTAAAAAGCTCTCTGTAGAATAGTATATGCTGTCCAACCCTGCATCCTAATATTTCAGGATGTATTTCCTGATATTTTTTCCCTTTAATCTTGCCGTCTGCTAAATCTTGACAAGTGTCTAATAGCATGAAGTAGTATTTGTCAGCTTGTTTTTCTGACCAATTATCAACTGTACACTCCCAAATTGCTGATAAATCAAGAACAGCTTTGTTTGTAAGAGTATAACTAGCCATTGTTTCCTTTAGCAGCTCTTAAATTTTCTAGATGCTTTTTGGGATCGAAGTTTTTAGCAACACCACTTTCAATACCTTCTGTAATAGCTTTTTTGAGAGCTATTATTTTAGCTTCTTCTTCTTCAAGCAGTCTAAGACCTGCTCGTATAACTTCACTGGCATTCTTAAATCTTCCTGTCGAAACTTTATCGTCAACAAAATCTTCAAAATGATTTCCTAATGATATAGAGGTATTACGTCCCATTGAAATTAATTTCATTAAAGTTACCAAAAATTGGTAATTCTCCAAGTTTTTTGAATTTTTTAAAACAAAGCCTGATAAACTTCATGCACTTGGCCAACCATAGCTACTTCTATCTTAAAATTTTTCGGATTAAAGCTCTTTTTATTGAATTTACTGATGAAAATTTTCTCAAAACCCAGTTTTTCGGCTTCTGCAATGCGTTGTTCAACTCGGTTTACAGCCCTAATTTCTCCATTCAAACCCACCTCTCCAGCAAAGCAAATATGTTGCGATAAAGCCACATCTTCATAGCTAGAAAGTAAGGCACAAATCACCGCTAAATCTATCGATGGATCTTCTACTTTTAAACCACCAGCAATGTTTATAAAAACATCTTTTGTACCAAACATAAATCCACCACGTTTTTCTAAAACTGCCAACAGCAATTGTAATCTTCTTAAATCAAAACCACTTACTGTTCGTTGTGGTGTTCCATACACACTTTGTGTTACCAATGCTTGTACTTCAATCAATAATGGTCGCATTCCTTCAATTGTTGCAGCAATAGCACTACCACTTAATTGTTCATCACGTTGAGCAATCAATATTTCACTTGGATTGCTTACAACTCGCATTCCATCGCCAGTCATTTCATAAATTCCTAACTCTGCAGTGCTACCAAATCTGTTTTTCAATGTTCGTAAAATGCGATACACATAATTTCTATCACCTTCAAATTGTAATACGGTATCTACCATGTGTTCCAAAATTTTTGGACCAGCAATGGAACCATCTTTAGTTATGTGACCAATTAAAAAAACTGGTGTGTTGGTTTCTTTGGCATAACGTTGAAACTCAGCTGCAGTTTCTCTAATTTGTGAAACACTTCCTGCTGATGAATCAATCAAATTGCTTTGCAATGTTTGAATACTATCTACAATTACCAACTGAGGCTTCAATTTCTTAATCTCCTGAAATATAGTCTGGGTGCTGGTTTCAGTGAGTAAGTAAAAATTATCGTTCTTTTGTTTTAATCTATCAGCACGCATTTTAATTTGCTGTTCACTCTCTTCGCCACTTATATACAACACTACCAAATTCTTCATCATTAAACCATGTTGTAAAAACAAAGTACTCTTACCAATACCAGGTTCACCAGCAACTAAAACAATGCTTCCTAGCACAATACCACCACCTAAAACTCTGTTTAATTCAGCATCATCAGTTACAATTCTTCTTTCTTCGGTAATGCTTACATTTTGCAATGCAACAACTTTGTTACTTTTCTTATCATCGGTGTAGCCTTTCCAATTTTCTTTGTTATTGCCTTTGTCAATTACTTCTTCAACAAATGTGTTCCATTCGTTACAAGCCGAACATTTGCCCAACCATTTTGCACTTTCAAAACCACAGTTACTACAAAAAAAAGATGTTTTCGTTTTCGCCATAACGTAAAGATAAACTTCAAAAAGAAAGAGAAGAGAGATTTATGTAACCAGCAGAAGAATAAAAATTTTGCTGTGGTGGCGTCGCACCCTTCAACTGCAAAACTTTATTGAACATGAAAAGAAAATATGTTTTTTACTTAAGAAAAATTTTTAAATTGTTTCTTGCGTCTAACATCAAAAGTGAAATAATTTTAGTGCTTTATTGCAATTAAAATTGCTTATTAATTTTTATAAAACGAGCAGTTCTAAAAACATAAAAGGGTCAGCATTTCTGCTAACCCTCTTACTTACTAACCCATTAAATTCTATTGCTAAATTACAATTTTGAGGCACATTGCAAAATATTTTTTTCAGTTTGTGAAAAACTTTCTCATCTACGAAAGGTTACGTCTCTTGTTTTTTAAGAGAAGGAGTTAAAATTTACAAAAGGTGTTTGAAAACAAAAAAAGCATTGACAATCAATGCTTTTTTAAATATTTTAATAGCTTTAGAACTTAATTTCCTCTTCATTATGATCATAAAAATGAAATTCTACAAGCCCATAACTGGTATTAGAAAGTAGTTGCAGCTTAATTTTATGTCTTCGTTTCCATTTTTTAGCAATCGACGTAAAGAAGCCTTTGGTGATATGAGAATACACAATTGGGTGTACTGATAAAGTGAGATTTTTATGACCATGGGTTGCTAAATACACCAAGCGTTTTTCAATTTCATCTTCTAAAAGTAAGCTACTGCTTATTTTGCCAGTTCCACCACAACTTGGGCAGTTTTCTGTGGTTATAATATTTACCTCAGGTCTCATTCTCTGACGTGTAATTTGCATCAATCCAAACTTAGAAATGGGTAAAACAGCATGCTTGGCACGGTCCCATTTCATAAATTCGTCCATAGCTTCTTGTAATTTGCGTCTGTTATCTGGCAGCTTCATATCTATAAAGTCTACTACAATAATGCCTCCAATGTCTCTTAAACGCAATTGACGAGCTATTTCTTCGGCTGCTTCGAGGTTTGTTTGCAATGCATTTTCTTCTTGGTTATTGCTTACGCTTTTGTAACCACTGTTTACATCAATTACATGCAAGGCTTCGGTATGTTCAATAATTAAATAAGCACCGCTATTTAAGTTTACTGTTTTACCAAAAGCACCTTTTACCTGTTTAGTAATGCCAAATTGATCGAATAAAGGCGTTCCATTGTTTAAATAACTAACAATTTCGGCTTTTTCAGGAGCTATTTTTTGAATATAATTTTTGGTGTCGTTGTAAATATTTTTATCGTTTACAACGATTTTATTGAAATCTACCGATAATAAGTCTCTTAAAATGCTGGTGGTTTTGGTTTGCTCACTCAATATTTTGGCAGGAGCTTCGGCACCTTTGATGTTATTTTGAATGGTGTTCCAAGTTTGTACCAAATCGAGCATATCTTGATGCAATTCCTGAGAACTTTTACCTTCGGCAGCAGTTCGTACAATTACACCAAAGTTTTTAGGACGAATAGCTTCTACAATTTTATGCAGCCTTTTTCTTTCATCGGACGAATGGATTTTCTTGGAAACTGCAACAATTTCATTAAACGGTGTTACAACAACAAAACGACCAGGCAAACTCAATTCACAACTTAATCTTGGGCCTTTTGCAGCAATAGGTTCTTTTAAAATTTGCACCAAAACATTGGGTTTGCCATTTAAAACCTCATTGATTTTTCCGGTTTTAACAATTTCAGGTTCTATTTCGAACTTCGAAAAATCAAATGGCGTTCCATTGGCACCCATAGCCAATTGGGTAAACTTTAAAATAGACTTTGCAAAAGGAGATAAATCGGTATAATGTAAAAAAGCATCCTTTTCAAATCCAACATCTACAAATGCTGCATTTAAACCTGGAATCAATTTTTTTACTTTACCTAAATACAAATCACCAACACCAAAGTTGGCATCTGCTTTATCGTTGTGTAGTTCAACCAGTTTTTTATCTTCCAACAAAGCAATTTCTACGCCTGTTGGGCCTACATTAATAATTAATTCTTTATTCACAAAAATTTGCAACTTTTTAAATACACAATCACTACCCGAACTATTCAGGGATTATCAATAAACCACTGCTAAGTAATTGCCAAGAAAATAAGGAAGAAGGTAAGGTAAAGTTGCAGCGTGAAGAAGTATGGCAAATACTTTTAGTGTTTTTTATCTGTAAAAAACTTGCTGAAGGTAAACCCTCAGCAAGTTTATACAAATAAGGGCTTTTTACAGCCTTACAATCATTTATAAGAACTATTTGTTCTTTTTCTTATGACGATTTTTTCTTAAACGTTTTTTACGTTTGTGCGTAGCAATCTTATGACGCTTTCTCTTTTTACCACAAGGCATAACTCCAAGTAATTTTATCTGTTAAAAAAATATTGTTCTCAAAATCTCTTTCTCAGCGAACCGAAAAGAAGAAATCTTTTATTGTTTACTGCCATTAAGCAGATCAATTCTATTTTGTAATTCTTTTTTAGCTTCTGGGTTTGGTATAATTGTTTGAACCATTTGATACCATTTAACAGCATCGGCTTTATCACCTTTTAAGTCATAGCATTCGGCTAAATGCAACATCGCTCCTAATTTTTTTGGTTCTTTTTTTACAATAATTCCAAAACGCTCAATTGCTTTATCGTACTGCCCACTTTTTTTACCACCCAATCCTAAAACCCATTGTGCATAAAGGTTATCAGGGTTTTTATCAGCAATTGCTTTTACTGGTAATATGCCTTGCATTGGCTGGTTCGAAATATTACCTAATATAAAACAAGCTCCTAAACCAACTTTACTGCTGTCGTTGTTTGGATTAATGGCCAAAGCTTTTTCTAAAAGAACTTTTCCATTGTTTGCAAGCCATGTTTGCATAGCTGGATTTCCTTCATCGAAAAGGTTATCTATAAACAACTGGGCGGCAAATGTGAGGCTTTTTTCCGAATTATCCAACTTTGCTGCTTCTGCGTTATAATATGCGTATGGTTCAAAAATTTTGGCACTGTCTTTCCAAAATTTAGCCAACTGATGAAATACGTGTAATTGCTGTTCTTTAACATCACCCCTAACCACACTATTTTCTAGTGCAGTAATATATTGAAGTTGGTTGTTGTTTAGCTTTTCTTTTGCTTTAGCCAACAGTACATTGAAATTAAAGGCTTCATTTTCCGAATGATTGTCTTGTTGTGCAGTTACCGTTTTTTTGTCTTTAGTAGGTACAGTTCTTCCAAAGAAAAAAAGTGCCGTAAATAGCAATAAACCGCCAACAACTACAATGAGTTGCTTGATTTTCACTTAATAAATATTTAATGCAAAGTTACTGCGGCAAGTGTTTGCTTTTAACTTCGGCAACAAATTCTTTTGCAGGTTTGAATGCTGGAATATAATGTTCAGGAATATGAACAGCTGTATTTTTTTTAATATTTCTACCAATTTTAGCAGCTCTTTTTTTGGTAATAAAACTTCCAAAACCTCTGATGTAAATGTTTTGTCCTGCAGAAAGGCTTTCTTTCACTTCTTTAATCATGGTTTCAATAGTAACTAAAACATCAACTTTAGGAATTCCTGTCTTCTCAGAAATGTTAGTGATAAGGTCTGATTTTCTCATTGTAAAAATGTTTTCATTAAGTAGAGCAATCGTATAAACGTTAATAAAGTAAAACAAAGTATTTGGTATAAGCAAGAATTTTATTGTTTTTTTATGCCCTACCCGTTGAACACTAAGTCGTTGAATATAGTGTTCTATTAAACGTTTTACACATTAATTGTGTTTTGTGCAATTAATTAATTTTTTTTGTTGCCCATGGATACTAAAAAAAGTAAACAATTTACGCAACTGCTGATGCTATGGCATAAACAGGATAATAAAAGAGTGATGCCTTGGAAAGGTATAAAAGACCCATATAAAATTTGGTTAAGTGAAATTATTTTACAACAAACAAGGGTAGAGCAAGGCTTGGCTTATTACGAGAAATTTATACAAAGCTTTCCAACCATACAACACTTGGCTAAAGCCAATGATGAGACTGTTTTTAAGTTGTGGGAAGGTTTAGGCTATTATAACAGATGCAAAAATTTACTGTTCACCGCAAGGCAAATTGTGCAAGAAAAAAATGGTGGTTTTCCCGCCAATTATGAGGCATTATTGGCATTAAAAGGTATTGGTTCATATACAGCAGCAGCTATTGCATCTTTTGCATTTAACTTGCCTTATGCTGTTGTAGATGGCAATGTTTTTAGGGTACTGGCAAGATATTTTGGAGAAACTACACCCACAGATACCACCAAAGGGAAACAACTTTTTGCCCAATTGGCTGCTACAGTTTTAGACGAAGATGAACCTGGTTTATTTAATCAGGCAATCATGGATTTTGGAGCTACTGTTTGTAAACCTACATTACCACAATGCAATAAATGTGTACTAAACAAATATTGTATAGCTTTTGAGAATGCAATTGTAAATAAATTACCTGTAAAAGAAAAGAGGCTCACAAAAAAAATACGTTGGATTAGTTACTTTTTATTCTACCACAATAATCATGTTTTGGTAAACAAACGTACAGGTAACGACATTTGGCAAAACCTGTTCGAATTTTATGCTGTTGAAAATGAAGAAGCAATAATTTGGACAGCCCCTTTGGTGCAAGAATGGCTTAATGAACAGTTTGCAATAAAAAAAGCATCTATACAACTGATTACTGCATTAGCTAGCCAACAATTAACCCATCAAAAAATTAAAGGACAGTTCATTAAAATTGAATTGAATAAAGTGCCTGTAATGCTAAAAAAGTATCAGTGGCAACCTGCACTGCAACTTAGCCAACTGGCATTTCCTAAATTCATTAACCATTTTTTTGAAAAAAAAGAAATTCAGAGAAATTTATTTTAAGCGGTAATAGCAGTATTAGTTGTTGCAGCCTGTACTTGTATAAATTTGGCTGTGGCACCAGCTATCCTTTTAAAAAGAATAAATTTTTGTAATTCTTTGATTAGTTTGCTAAAAAAAATTATTTTAGAAGTAGCAAAAATATCATTAGCCACAAAAATTAATTTTTATGAGAGGTGTAAACAGAGTAATGCTAATTGGCAACTTAGGTAAAGACCCACAAATTGATTATTTAGACGGCGATATTGGGGTTGCAAAATTTCCGTTGGCAACCACAGAAACCCATAAAGACCGAAATGGAAAACTTATTAGCCAAACCGAGTGGCATACAGTTGTTTTATGGAGGGGATTGGCTGATTTGGCTAGTAAATACTTACACAAAGGCAGTTTAGTTTACATAGAAGGAAGATTAAGAACCAGAAGTTGGGAAGATAAAGAAGGCAATAAAAAATTTGCAACCGAGGTGGTTGGCGACAATTTAATTATGCTGGAAAAACGCGGAGATGGTCACAGTTCAATGGTAGATACTGGATTAGATAGCTTTAATGGTGATAATTTACCACCATTGGGTGAACCTGAAGAAACATTGCCCTTTTAATAAGCTACGATTAGGTATTTTCGCTTGTAGCAAAAATCAATGTTGTTTAGCTGCATTGAGATTGTTCATTAAAAAATACAGTTTTGGATTATCATTCGGTTTTAATATTTCAAAATACATTAGGGGCTATTATAAATACCCAAGGCACAACTGTGCTGATTGTTTTATTGTTATGCCTGTTGCTTTTTTCTTTTATGCTAAGTGGAGCAGAAGTGGCTTTTTTTTCTCTTACTTATAAAGATATTAATACACTGAAAACCAAGCAGCAGCCTGCTTATAAACGCATTGTAGATTTATTAGAAACACCTAAAACCTTATTGGGTTCTCTATTAATAGCCAACAGCTTTGTGAATATTGCAATCATTATTATCAGTAATTTGTTAATGGATGATTTAATTAAGTTTAATGCAACTTTAGAATGGGTAGAATTTTTAATTAAAGTAGTTATTGTAACATCGATATTGGTATTGTTTGGCGAAGTAATGCCCAAGGTAATGGCAACACAAAATAATATTCGTTTTGCAAAAGATGTTGCACCAGTTGTAGAAATAGTAGATTATTTGTTTAGAAGAATGAGCAGTTGGCTGGTTAAATACAGTGATATTATCGAAAAAAAATTAGCCAATAAAGGCAGTGGGGTAAATACACACGAAGAACTGTATCATGCAATAGATATTACACACACAGGTTCTAACGAAAATGAAAAAAATATACTGAAAGGAATTTTAAAATTTGGTAATACTACTGTTAAGCAGGTAATGAAAACAAGGCTTGATGTGCATGGTATAGATTATGAAACCAGTTTTGAAGAAATGCTGAAACTTGTTGGTGAACTGCATTACAGCCGACTACCAGTGTATAAAGAAGATTTAGATGAAGTAGTAGGTATGATACATAGTAAAGATTTAATTCCTTATTTAGAACATGCATCAGAGTTTGATTGGCATACCATCATGCGTCAGCCATATTTTGTACATGAACAAAAAATGATTGAGGATTTATTGCAGGAATTTCAAAGTAAAAGAATACATTTTGCTGTTGTGGTAGATGAGTTTGGAGGCACAAGTGGCATTGTTACTATGGAAGACATTTTAGAAGAAGTAATTGGAGAAATTACTGATGAATTTGACGAAGAAGATTTAGGGTATAAAAAAATAGATGATAACAATTATGTGTTTGAAGGCAAAGTAATGATTAATGATGTATGCAAGTTTATGCAGTTGCCCGTAGATACTTTTGATGCAGTTAGGGGAGAGAGTGATTCGGTTGCAGGATTGGTTTTAGAAATTGCCGGTATTATACCACATGCTGCACAGGTGGTACCTTGTGGCGATTTTGAGTTTACTGTTTTAGAAGTGGAGCGTAACCGAATTAATAAAATTAAAATTACCATAAAGCCTCAATTGGCAGCATAAGATGATAGAGCAACGAAAACTGACGATAGTTGATAGCCGACGGAGGAAAAAAACATCAAGTTTGCCTATAATATATGGGCTAGGCATAATAGTCTTGGTTTTATATGCTTGTAATAGCCCATTTACACCCAAGCCCAGAGGATACTTTAAAATTGATTTTCCTAAAAAAAAATACAAAGTTTTTAATCAACCGGGTTATCCTTATACGTTTGAATATCCTGTTTATGCCGAAGTTGTAAAAGACAGTTTATTTTTTGGCGAAAAAACAGAAAACGATTGGTGGATTAATATCACTTTCCCACAGTTTAACGGAAAAGTATATGTGAGTTACAAACAAATTGGACTAAATAAATTTGACAATTTAGTAAATGATGCTTTTAAGCTTACTGGTAAACACTCACAAAAAGCATATTCAATCGATGACTCGGCAATAGCCACAAGCAATGGTATTCATGGAATATTTTTTAAAGTTGGTGGAGATGTAGCAACCGCCAATCAGTTTTTTTTAACCGATACTGTTAAACATTTTCTCAGGGGTGCTATGTATTTTGATGCAACCCCTAATGAAGATTCATTGGGTATTGTAAATAAATTTTTAGCAGAGGATTTGCAGCATTTAATCAACACGTTTCAGTGGACAAGTAAAAGGAATGTTGCACAACAACCAGCCAGTGGTTTTAAAAAAGCAACATTAATTACTACCTCCACCAAACAATAATTTACTCTTCTTTGCTGTTTTCTATGGCAATTTTGTAAGCCGTAATAAAGATTGCACCCAAGTTTTTATGTGGTGGTACATAATCATCAAATCTTTCTTTTGCATTGCCAGTAAATTGTGGCAAACCCTTCCAAATAGCAGGCCAGTCGAGGTTTTTACCCAATCGTAAATTATTGGTAATAGCAGTAATTAAAGCAATATTTACCAAACCATCCCCTGTTTGTTTAGAAGAAATAATATGGGCTCTCGGGCAATTTTCTAACACATCATTTAAACGTTGATACCCACCACAACTACCCAATAAAATTACCTTAGCCGATGACGGTAGCTGGTCAATAGTAGAACCAACAAAATAACTATGGCCTCTATGTATAACCACAGTTGGATAAATATCATTTTCTTCCAAATATCTGCCCAATGCCTTCTGTGCTTTTACATCTAAGTCTTCTTCGTTTTCTAAAGGCTTGTTACAATAAATAGTAACAGGTACACCTTTTAAACTGTATAATTCAACCCATTCTTCTTTATCTACTTTCTTCCAAAGCGAAGGTGGATAATGTTGAAAAAAAGATTTAAAAATACTCTTGCCATCTTTATCTCCGTAAAAAAATTGTTGAATTACAACTCTGCCTGAACTATCTTTTAAGTTGTTCACCGGCATTTTATAAATAGCGTTAATACCCAATCTTGCTGCAACATCAATATTTTTTGTAGAGTCCATCGATAGGAAAATAATGTTCAACAAGTTGTAAATGGTTAGTCCACGTTTGTTATTGGTAATTTCACTTTGTTGTAGGTTTTTATCAATTTGATCCAGCATTAATTGTTTAATAGTGGGGTTGTAAATACTTGCATAAGAATTGGCAACATCTACTGCATCTTCAAGAGTTTTGGTGAGTTCTAAACCGCTTACAAAATCTCTCATTAACTTTTGGGCGTTGGCTTTGTTCATGCGTTTTAAAAAATCGTCCAAAGTGTTGTAGTTAGAAGCTATTTTAATAAATTTTTTGTAATAGTCGTATTTCATCCAACTTAATAAAGTATCGGCATTGGGGTTTTTCATTTTCTCGAAAATGCGTTTATAAACACCCAAATAACTACTAGTGTAAATTTCTTCTTCGCCCAATACTGCTACATAATAAAGATCTTGTGGAGATAGCGGCGTTAAACAACTAAATCGGGTTGTTTCAAGCTTTGCGTCATGCAGTGCATTTATTTCAGTAATATAAAACTCTTTGGCTTTAAATCTCAGTTTTTCAGTAAGTATTTTCATTACAAGTGGCGTATCTCCATTCTTTATTCTTTCTGAGTATTCAATTTGTGTTTTTACCAACAATTTGTAATAAGCTGTAGTGTCGTTCAATGCTTTACCAATAGAATCCATGGTAATTTTATTTCTGTATAAATTATCCAGAAATGGAAAATACATACGTCCGGTTTTCATTAAAGCCAATACACCAATTTTTTTGACCAAGGGGTCATTGGTTGCTAGAATTCTTTTACCCAATGCATCTGGAGCAGCAGCATAGTTGTACAATTGTTCTGGATCTTTATAAGCAAGGCTGGTGATAATACTATCTGCAAAATAAGCTTGAGGATTAAGGCTTAATAAATTCATAGCTTTTTTAGGATAGCGATAAATTCTTTTGAGCAGTAATATGTCACTCGATGCTGCAATACCAATATTATTTTTTAGAGCATAGTTTTGACCAATTAGTTCACCCACTTCAAAATCATACTTTTCAAGTACAGGTTTTATAGATGCATTTTGCCAATCGAGTTCCATTGCTTCATCATAAGCCTTAATAATATTATACAATAGTTCGCCTTTTAACAGTTTTGCTTTGTAACCAGAGATAAATGCGGTAAGCATATCGTTTACACCACGCAGCCATTTATATTTACTGTTATCATCTACCAATTTATTGATTTCAATTTTTGCCTGCATATTGTTTACAATGACAAATAATGCATCGTTAACAATAGCGTTTAAAGAGTCGTTTGTACTAACTGTAAAACTACTGTCGTTCGTGCCATCTAAACTGGCAATTATTTTTTGGTTATTGTTTATGTGATCATGGTTAAGAATACGCATTGCAGGTACTTTGGGCATCTTCAGTTCTTTTGTTTTAGGTGGCTGAGCCAACAAAAAACCAACGTATTGTATAAACAGGAAAAATAAAAAAGCTTTCTTCATCATAATTTCTTATTGAGCAAAAATAATTCCAAATTGTTGCTTTATGTGTTTATACAGTTAACAATTACATAACGCACACAAGACAAATTGCAATTTGTGAAGGTTAATTTTGTGTAAACATAAGGTTAACAATATGGAATCCAAACCTAAACGAATTTTAATTGCAGATGATGAACCAGATATTCTGGAAATTGTAAGTTATAATCTTACCAATGAAGGATACGAAGTATATACTGCAAAAAATGGCGATGAAGCAATTGAACGAGCCAAGCAGTTAAACCCCGATTTAATCATCCTAGATATAATGATGCCTAAAAAAACAGGCATTGAAGTTTGTGCTATTTTACGTTCTCAGGCAATATTTCAGGAAACTCTAATTATTTTTCTTACTGCTTTAAACGATGAAACATCGCATGTAAAGGGACTGGAAACTGGAGCAGATGATTATGTAAGCAAACCCATAAGTCCTAGAGTTTTGATTAGCAGGGTAAATGCCTTATTCAGAAGAGTTAATAAAGATGAGAATAATGGTAAAAGTTTGAAGATTGGCAATATAACAATCGACCCTGTAAAGTTTGTTGTTACTGTAAATGATATAGAAATGACACTGGCTAAAAAAGAATTCGAGCTACTATACTTGTTAGGCTCTAAGCCAGGAAGGGTCTTTTTAAGAAACGAAATTCTTACCCAAGTTTGGGGCACCGATGTAATTGTTGGCGATAGAACCATAGATGTACACATAAGAAAAATACGCCAGAAACTTGGTATGGATTGTATTACAACAGTAAAAGGCGTAGGTTATAAGTTTGAATTATAACTATTCCTTTTTGCTATTGACTAATAAGCCAGTAGCTTCGTAAGTATGCTTAAAACCAAAAACCTTTCTCCTAAGCAACTATCGGCATTAACAGCATTGATTGTGTCAGTGCCTGTTGGTATTGCTTTTTATTTGGTTGAACAATTGGCGTGGATTGGTTTAGTAGCATTTGTAATAATGTTTGCAGGTAGTTATTACTTAATCAGTTTTGTATTAGAATGGTTTATTTACAGGAAAATAAAACTGATTTATAAATTCATTCATCAAACAAAAGCCAATAAAAGAGAAGAAACTTACTACAAGTATATTCTGCCAAAGAAAAGTATCGATGAAGTTAATGAAGACGTAGAGCGTTGGGCCGAACAAAGAAGTGCTGAAATTGAATTACTGCAAAAAAACGAAGCTTACCGAAAAGAATTTTTGCAAAACCTAGCTCATGAATTTAAAACACCCATTTTTGCAATACAAGGTTATGTAGACACTTTGTTGGATGGTGCATTAAGTAATCCACAAGTAAATGTAAAATTCTTAGAAAACGCAGCCAAGAATGTAGATAGAATGGTAACCTTGGTAAACGATTTAGACGAAATATCGAAATTAGAAAGTGGGGAACAACCATTATATAAAGAGCAATTTGTAATACAAGACTTAATTAAAGAAGTGTACGAATCTTTATCAATTAAAACGGGTAAACGTAATATTAAAACCAGTATTAAAAAAGGATGTGAACCACCTGTTACTGTATTTGCAGATAAAGAAAAAATAAAACAAGTGGTTATTAATATTGTATCAAATGCAACCAAATATGGTAAGCAGGATGGAACAATTGTAGCTGGTATTTATAAAACAGATGGGAAAAATGTATTAATTGAATTCAGCGATGATGGAATTGGCATTGCAGAAGAACACTTAGATCGAATATTTGAGCGTTTTTACAGAACAGATAGGGGTAGAAGCAGAGATAAAGGTGGAACAGGTTTGGGGCTTGCCATTTGCAAACATATTGTTGAAGCTCATGGGCAAACTGTGCATGTAAGGAGTAAAATAGATATTGGTACTACTATTGGTTTTACGTTAGATTGTAAGTAATTAGTAAAACTAATTTGAGTTAATACAATTTTCATAAAGAGAAGCTACATGATACACAATTTTCATTCTTTCTGCAGCTGTTTTTGATGAACTGTTAATGGATAGTGTTTTTTGCTGTTGTGCAAAACCCTCTGAAAAAGCTGCACAATTATTACTAAGTATTGCAATTTGTTGTTTATAGAATGATGGAAAATTGCTGTGCATAACATCTACTATTTTTTCATTTGCCGATTTATTAAACTCTACAAAATAGTGTGTTACAGTTTTGGTTAAACTGCTTTTTACATCAGCTACTTTTTCTTCATAACTGTATAATTGAATTTGGTAATGCGAAGGTGTTAATCGTTTTACAAAACTTTTGTGAGCACCCGGCTTTCCCCACAAATAAATTTTACTAGAAAATGGTTCAATGAGTTTTAAAGCAAAATGTACATCTTCTATTTCATAAGCTTTAATGGTGTGTACATCTAAATCTATTGTTTTGCGTTCTTTTGGCAAATGCACAGATGCTGCTTTTTGGTTGATTTTATTTTTTAAAGTTAAGTAACCCAGCATTGAGCTATTGTTTTCCAAAATAATTTTAGCCTTAATATTGTGTATATCGTTAGAATTATTAAAAGACGTACTAGGAGAAACAAGCATTGTTGCACATGATGAAAGTACAATCAATATGATTGAATAAAAGCTAATAAGCAGCAATTGTTTATGGTAAAATTTCATGGCTAAGTGACAATTTCTGTTTAAACTTATAACAGAAATTATACCAATAAAGTTCACGAATTGAACTAAAATTTATTATTTCAAATGTAAATTATGATTATGTGCTTGTTTTCTAAAAAACATGACATTTAAGTGGTGATTGTTCGAAAAATAAAAAGAAAAAATCGTTTTTTGGATTCGAAAAAAGAAATAAGGTTTGTTTAATAACATATTTTAAAAAAATATTTTTTAAAACACTTTCTAACTAAACAAGTATTCAACATCTTCTTTAGTGAGTGATTTTACAAATCCTTCATCATCGGTAATTAAATCTTTGGCTAAAGCCCTTTTCTTCTCTTGCAGTTTTACAATTTTATCTTCGACAGTATCTGTACAAATCATTCTGTAAGCAAAAATATTTTTGGTTTGCCCAATACGATGCGTTCTGTCAATTGCCTGTTGTTCTACTGCTGGATTCCACCAGGGATCTACAATATAAACATAATCGGCTGCTGTTAAATTTAAACCCACACCACCCGCTTTTAAAGAAATTAAAAACACCCTACAATTTTCATCGTTTTGAAAACGATTAATTGCTTTTTCTCTATCTGCTGCACTAGTACTTCCATCAAAATATTCATAATCAACACCCAACTCTTTCATCTTCTCTCTTATTAAGCCTAACATGCCTAAGAATTGAGAAAATACAAGGGCTTTATGGTTACTAATGTTTTCAGTAATTTCTCTGCCCAATTCTTCTAACTTAACAGAAACATTCGGGAATTTTTCTCCATCTTGTTCTTTCATAATTGCAGGGCTATCGCAAATTTGTCTCAACTTCATTAAGCCTTGTAAAATGGTGAGCTGACTTTTTTGAATACCCTGTTCTTGTACAACACCTAAAATTTTATCTCTAAAATCGTTGCGATAAGCATCATAAATTTTACGTTGCTCAGTTGCCATTTCACAAAACAAAATCATCTCTTGTTTTTCAGGTAAATCTTTAGCAACCTGTTCTTTAGTTCTCCTTAAAATAAATGGGTATAGTAGTTTTCTTAAATGGTCTTTTTGTTCTTTTTCGCCAAACTTATCAATTGGGACTGAGAATTCGTTTTTGAAAAATTCTTGACTGCCCAACATACCTGGATTAAGAAAATTCATTTGGGCAAATATGTCGAACGTATTATTTTGTAATGGAGTACCACTTAAACACAAACGGTTTTTTGCTTTTAATACACAAGCGGCTTTAGTTACTTTGCTAGATGGGTTTTTAATTGCCTGACTTTCATCCAGCACAACATAATCAAAATCTACTTCAACAAATTGTTTAATATCGCTTCTTAAAGTTCCATAAGTGGTAATAATAACATCGATATGATCGTGGCTTAAAGTTTCTCTCATTCTTGTACCACCATGATGCACATACATATTTAATGTTGGGGTGAATTTTCGAATTTCATTTTGCCAGTTAAACATTAGTGTTGTTGGGCAAACCACCAATGCTTTTAAACTGCCATTTTCTTCTTTCAAATGATGCAGAAAGCTAAGAGCCTGTATGGTTTTACCCAAACCCATATCATCTGCTAAAATGCCACCCCATTGTACTTCTCTTAAATAGTTGAGCCATTGAAACCCACTTTCCTGATATGGGCGTAAAATGGGTTTGAGGTGAGCAGGTGCATCAACAGGTTTTATCTCATGGTTATAACGCAGTTTGTCGTATTTCTCTTCTAGTTGAATAAACAATTCTTCTTCGTCTCGTTGATTGTATAAATCCTCTACAACACTAAACTGATATTTACTCAGCTTCATGTTATCCATTTTTCCTTCACCAACTTTAAATAGCAAAGAGTATTTACGTATCCATTCCTCAGGTAAAATACCCAGTGTGCCATCTTGCAAGTGCACAAACTGTTGCTTATTTGCCAAAGCTTTTTTTACATCTTCAACAGTTACTTTTTGTTCACCAAATTGTATTTCAATTTTAGCATCAAACCAATCGGTATTGCTGCTGATGTAAATTTTAGTAGACGGTTTAGCTGTGTTGAACCGAAAGTTTTTGAGTGCATCAAATCCAAATACCTGCACATTCAAATCTTTCATTGCATCTACAAACAAAAAGAACCAATTGTTTTTTAAAACATCCGTTCCTTTTAGTGCCAAAGTATCGGTATCCACAGGACGAATAAACTGAGAATGTAAATTTTCAACTTTCGCCAACAATTCTTTTTCGGCTTCTAAATTTCTATGAACCACTAAAAGTTTTTCAGCCAAGGGCAACACAATTTTTTCTTTATCGCCACTACGCACATCGTAGCCTTTATAGGTAAACACAGGCTGAAAAACTAGGTAATCGCCTTTTTCTTTGAGTAGAATTTTTAATTCGGGTTTTTCATCTTTTACCTCTGCTTTCTTAAGATTGCCAAAGTTTACATTGTATTCTTTCGCCAAAGGCAGAATAAATTCTTGCAATTTTGCTGCCCATACCTTTGCGTCAATAACCATTTTACCTGTAGGTAAAAATTTTTCTACCAACATAATATCTTCTTTACGTTGCCAAATAAACAGTTGGTTATGATACTGAAAAAATAAAGGTGTTTCACTTTCATTTTCACTAATGTTCATTTCGGTTAAAGGCAGTTTTATCCTACATTCAACATCGTAACTATTATTGTTAAAGTTTACCAGAAACTCAGGTGCAATAAATTCATTGCTTAGTTCGGCTCTTTTTAAATTAGCTGTAGTAAATGGCTTTTTAGAGGGTAAGTAAAAAGAGAAATTGCTACTGTGTAACTCGCTAAAAAGCTTTTTTAATTTTGGTTGCAGGTACTCGTTAATTAAGTGTTTAGTTTCTTCTGGTAAATCATCATTATACTGCTGGATAATATTATCCCAAATACCACTAAAAGGAGAGTTTCTTGTAAGGTATTTATTTACTTCCACAGGCATTAATTTGCGTAATTGCTGTAGCAGTATTTTATCATCTTCGCTAAACACTTCTGTATTTACAAACTTATTTAAATCTAATTTTTCAACTTTACCAGCGTACTTGCTAAAATCATCGGCAGGTTCGCCTTGTATCGCTTCGATTTGCAGGTAAGGATACTGTGTTTGATTGGTGGTAATAACAACCCCCAGCTTCATTTCACTTTTCTTTGGTTGCTGCTCTACAATATTTTCTGTTTCTGGCTTTGTTGCAACAGGTAATTCTTCCCAGGCAGCTCTTAGTCGGGGTTCAGGTGTTGTTGGTGTGGTGACCCGTTTAATTGAACTATCTAAAACACGTAAAAATGGTTTTCCGTCTTGATAAGTAAATTCAAATTTGCCAGTAAGATCATCATCTAATGAATAGCCATAAATACTCAATAATTTATTTTTTACACCATCCCAATTGCGTATGCTGTCAAAATAATTAGGTCCATAACTGTTGAGCAGTTGAAGCAATACAATTATTTTTTGAGTACAAAGAGGATATTTTGTTTCTCTTAAGTCATCGCAACTGGTGTCAAAATTTCGTTCTTCATTCTTATGAATGAGTACTTTCCATTTTTTGCCTTTTAAATCTACTTCTGCTAATACGCGTTCATCTTTAGCATCTATAATATTGGCTTTATTACTGCGTAAAAATTCTTCTGCCTCAGCATAAGATTCTGCCGATGAAAGCATTCTGATTAATTTCAGTTCCAATTGCTTCATCTTAATAACAGTATGCTGTTGGTTATACAGCATTTCTTTATCGCCCAGCATATTTTTATCCAGCATTTCCTGCAATTGAAACATTGCACCTGCCTTATGTCGGCAAATTTCACTCAGGTTATAAGGGCAGGTGCAACGCAAGCCAATATTCTTCTCATCTTTAAAATTAGTAATGTAAACTTTATAAAACGTTGCATACGTATCATCTTTAACACGTAAGGTTACATTGCCCATTAGTTCATCATGTTCAATCAACTCTGCATTGCCAAGAGTATGTATTTTTTTTCCTCTTCTGATTACTTCTTCAGAACCACCATTATAAATATGCTTAATTAGATAAGGTAACGCCACAATAATTTTTTTAGAATGTAATAATGTACAAGCAGTTTTGCACAGTAACTACGTGAGTAACAATAATCAACAAAATAAGTTAACTGTCCAAAATATAAAGTAGGTGATATATGCTTGGCTTCTAGTTCCTTATCCCAGCACTAAGGCATACCTACTGTTGTTGCAATATCAGTCAACTATATATTTTTTTTGAACAGGGCAATTAGCAAAAGTAAAGGAATGCAAGTGGCATTTGTGCAATAAAATAGTTGATTGTGGAAGAAATGTTTGTTCTAAATATTAACTTAAAATAACTGAATTAAATAGGTTATCTTGTGGGGTTTTTATTCACTGAAGCCGATTATATAAATTTTAAAAATATTTTATAAACTCAGTTTAAACTCTTTTTGAAATTAGTGAACATATTATTTATTAAAATGTAATTCGTGTTAAAGTGAAAACAAATAATAAAGTTTGAAGAATAGTTTTCAATTGTATAATCATAAAATATTTTTAATTTATTAATACTGTTTGTAAATATCTATTCCTTCTGTTGTTAGTACATAGGTGAAATCCCTGTTGTGTAATATTTTTAAAGCTTTGCTTATATTAAAGTTGGTGTTGTAATTGGTAATACTTAAAGTTTGTGGTCGAGAGATAACCAATTGTTTTTCAGTTCTTCCTGTAAGTGTATTGTTAATTACCTGCACATCTTGCCAGTTAATAATGGCATATTTGTTTTTTAATGCTCCGTAATAATCAAAAACCAGCCACCCATTTTTTGTGTTGTATAAATAGAGTTGTCCGTTTGCGTCAATAATTGTTGATGGATTGGGTACTTCATCAAACAACATTCTAAAGTCGGCACTGGTTAGTAAAACTTTCCCATTTTCATCTACCTTTTTTATGGAGGCATTCAACTCGTCAAATAGCCAAATATTATTGTCGTAACTCTGAGCAATTGTTTTTACCTGTAAAATATTCTGACTACGTAAGTCAATGCTGTTACGCATATCCAAAAACCTGTCTAATACAACAATAGTGGCAAAATCTTTATAGTATACCAAAATCTTTAATGGGTTACTTGCATCTATTAAACTAATTTTTCCAAATCGTCTAACATCATTAAAAACAGCAACGCTATCGAAGTTTGCATTCATTTTTTTTATTTGATTATTTGCCGTAACCAAGTAAATATTACCCAAATTATCTAACGAAAAGCTGGTAAAATTTCCTTTTATACTTTTGTGTAAAGTGTAGTTAATGGTAGTATCGGCTGCAAAAGAATTTGTTGCAACACCAATCATCAATAACCAAAAAAAACGTTTTATTTTTCCCATTTTTTAAGAGCTATACTATTACCATCAAATACTGCATAAGTGAAGTGGTTAATCCAATCGCCTAAATTTATATAGTGACTTTTTTCGTTTAAGGCAAAATCAATCGGGTAATGTCTATGGCCAAAAATAAAGTAATCGTAATGTTGTTTAGTCAAGGTTTCTTTGCAAAAAATAATCAACCATTCTTTATCTGCACCTAAAAAATCTGCATCGGCATTACCTGTTTTTTCTCTGCTTTTTCTGCTGAAATAATTTGCCAAACCCATGCCCCAGGTTGGGTGTAACGCACCAAATAACCATTGGCAAACCGGGTTTCTAAAAACCTTTTTTATAAACTTATAACCATAGTCGCCAGGGCCTAAACCATCACCATGACCAATAAATAAATTTTTACCAAAACGTTCAAAAACCCTTGGCTCGGCATATACGGATATGTTGAGTTCTTTTTCAAAATAGCCACTCATCCACATATCGTGATTGCCAAGAAAAAAGTGAATGGCAATTCCAGCATCTGTTAGCTCCGCAAGTTTACCCAGTAAACGTATATATCCCTTAGGAATTGTAGTTGTATATTCAAACCAAAAGTCGAACATATCGCCAACAATAAAAATTTCTGTTGCTCTGTCTTTTATACTTTCTAAAAAAGCCACAATTTTTTTCTCTCTAACAAGGCTGCTTGCATAATTGGGTGCACCCAAATGAAAATCGGAAATAAAATATATATTTCTGCCACCTGTTGATTCCATAATTACAAACCATTTTGCTTAGCTGAATAATACGCCAAAACATCGCCACTTTCTATAATGGATTTATCACTTACGTCACCAATGTACCAATATGCCCATGCTTCAGTAGTTTGTTCGTTTTGGTGATATACGATAGTTTTTTCTCTTTTAAAAAGCGGAGATTCATCTTCATCTCCATCCACTCCTTCGTAGTCGTCTAATTGAGCAATGGCAAAACCAAACTCGTCGGTATTATTAATGAGGTAAAGTTCGCCTACAATAAATTTCTCTTCATCAGTAGGTTTTCCCAAAGGATAATCACCTATATTGTGCAGAATGCCCTTTACTTTGGCTTCACAGATAAGTGTAAAATATTTACTTACATAATTATAAGCAGGGCTTTTAAAACCACTACGTAAAGAACCATAAACAAATAAATGAAATATTGTTTGCATAACGCTAAGGTACAGTGAGCAGTTAATAATTGTATAATCCTTGTTTAAATGAATGTTATTTTAAAATCCATTCTACTTCGCCATAATCAAATTCGTCTTGCAATCCATCACTTACCTGTAGTTTTCCTTGTAAATTAACCGATTGAATGGTGCATGAAAAAGCAATATTGTTTTTTTTAAGTTTTACCAGTTGCCCACGTTTGTACAAATGTTGGTTATAATCGGCTATTATGTTTTGTAAATTGCCAGTAATAAGTTGCTGGTAGCGTGTTTCTAAAAAGCTGCACAATTCTTTAGCCAACGTTAAGGTGTTGTACTTTTTTTGAGTAATGCATGCTAAAGAAGTTGGGTTTAACAAGTTTTTATCGAAGTTGGTTTGATTGATATTAATGCCAATTCCTATTACGCACCATTGCCATTTTGAACCCTGTAGTTTATTCTCTATCAAAATACCTGCTGCCTTACTGTCATTATAATAAACATCATTGGGCCATTTTATGCTAATGTTTTGAGGAATATATTGGCTCAATAAATCCTTTACAGCCAGTGCCGCCATCATGCTAATTGCAAACGATTGGGTTATTTTTAGCTTTGAAGCATCTAAAACAACCGATAAAATAATATTGGCATTGGGTTCGGTTTGCCAAACCTTACCTTGCCTGCCTTTGCCAGCTGTTTGTTGGTGGGCAAAATATGCGTTGCCATGTTCGGCCAATTTTGACTGAATTTGGTTCATGGCATGGGTATTGGTACTGTGGGTTTGGTCTAATTCGAGAAAAAGATGACCAATTGGTGGTTTACTATTAGTTTGGGCTATATTGATGCGAATAGATGACAAAAGATTATTACTTTTGACGAAAGTAAAGAGACTTATTGGTTTGTAAACAGCCTAGCTTTTAGCAATACTAAAATCACTTTATTTTATTTGCAGAGAATACAATAGTTTTTATTGTCAGTCGTCTGTAAGTAAAAGATAAATAGATATTCATCAGTTGAATGGAGTCTCGACTTGTCGAGATAAACTTTGCCTCAAAAGATGCATTCAGTTCCTACAACTGGTAACAAAAGATTCATTAACACAAAATTTGTTTCATTATTGGCACCTCTTTCTGTTTTAAACACCCGTAAAAAGAGTTCAGTTACTAAGTTGAACAAGAACTCTAAAATTTTCAAAACAATTATTAAGGCTATTGAAGATAAAAAAGGCGAAAAAGTTATAAGCCTCGACCTTAGGAAAATTCCAGAGGCAATTGCCGATTTTTTTATTGTTTGCGAAGCTACCAGTACTACACAAATCAAAGCCATTAGTGACTATGTAGAACATTTGGTTAAAGAAGAATGTGGCGAAAACCCTTATAAACACGAAGGTAAACAAGCTTTACAATGGGTGTTAATTGATTATGTAAACATTGTTGTACATGTAATGCACCCCGATGCCAGAAAATTTTATAAGTTAGAAGAAATGTGGAGCGATGCTGAAACAACAGGGCATGATTTGTAGTGTTAAATACAATTTATTGTCGAACTTTTTTTGATTAAAAACATTATTTGATTACGGAGAACAGTTATTATGCAGGAAAAAGAACAAAAAAACTTCAGACCCAATTTAAGTGGCAATGATAAAGGGGCTAAAAAAGGGCCCAAATTTTCTATCTATTGGATATATGCTATTATAGGAGCAATCTTATTGGGAAATTTAATTTTTAATGTAGGCACACCCGAAACCCAAGAGATTAGTTCATTGGTTTTTAGAACTGAAATGTTGGCAAAGGGAGATGTTACTAAAATTGAGCAATTAGACAATGCTGGGCGTAAAAGTGTACGTGTTTATTTGAATGGCGATAGTTTATACCGACCTTTTTATAAGGAAAAGTTCAAAAACATTAAAATTGATGATCCTAAAGCCGTAGCCAAAAAGGGGATGCCTTTGTTTGATTTTAAAGTAGCCGATTGGAAAAGTTTTGATGATGAAATGACAAAGTTTTATGCCGAGAATAAAAACATTCCTGAAGTACAAAAAAAGTTTATAACCAAAGACGATTATTTTGGACCTATTGCCAATATTGTGGTTACATTAATAGTATTAATTGGTTTTTGGGTACTCATGATGCGTAAAATGGGTGGTGGCCCAGGTGGTGGAGGCGGTGGTGGAATTTTTAACATCGGTAAATCGAAAGCCACTCTATTTGAAAAAGGTACAAAAGTAAACATCAATTTTGGTGATGTTGCTGGTTTAGATGAAGCCAAAGTAGAGGTGATGGAAATTGTAGATTTCCTGAAAAACCCAAAAAAATATACTGCCTTGGGTGGTAAAATTCCAAAAGGAGCTTTATTGGTGGGACCTCCTGGTACTGGTAAAACTTTATTGGCAAAAGCAATGGCTGGTGAAGCACAAGTGCCTTTCTTTAGCTTAAGTGGCAGCGATTTTGTTGAAATGTTTGTGGGTGTTGGTGCAAGTCGTGTAAGAGATTTATTTAAACAGGCAAGAGAAAAAGCTCCTTGTATTATTTTTATAGATGAGATTGATGCTATTGGTAGAGCAAGAGGTAAGAATGTAATGATGAGCAACGATGAAAGGGAAAACACCTTAAACCAATTATTGGTAGAAATGGATGGTTTTGCTGGTGATGCTGGTATTATTATTTTGGCTGCAACCAATAGACCAGATGTATTGGATAACGCATTGTTACGTCCAGGACGTTTTGATAGACAAATTACCATTGATAAACCTGATGTTAAAGGTCGTGAAGCTATTTTTAAAGTACATTTGGTGCCCATTAAAGTGTCTGAAAAATTAGATATTCATAAACTGGCCGAACAAACTCCAGGTTTTGCTGGTGCAGATATTGCCAATGTATGCAACGAAGCAGCTTTAATTGCTGCACGTAAAGGCAAAGAAGCCGTGGATATGAGTGATTTTCAGGATGCAATAGACCGTGTAATTGGTGGTTTGGAAAAACGTAATAAAATTATTGCACCACACGAAAAAGAAATTATTGCTTACCACGAAGCTGGTCATGCAATATGTGGATGGTTCTTAGAACATGCATATCCTTTATTAAAAGTAACCATTGTTCCAAGAGGTACTGCTGCATTGGGTTATGCCCAATATACACCTAAAGAACAATACCTGTATAATACAGATCAGTTGTTAGATCAGGTTTGTATGACTTTGGGTGGACGAGCAGCCGAGCAAATTTTCTTTGGTAAAATTTCTACCGGTGCCAGCAACGATTTACAACAAATTACCCGAATTGCTTACAGTATGGTTACAGTTTATGGAATGAATGATAAATTGGGAAATGTGAGTTTTTACGACCCAACTACCGAAAATTCATTTACCAAACCTTACAGTGAAGAAACCGGTAAATTGATAGACGAAGAAGTAAGAAAAATTGTAGCCGATGCTTATGTACGCACTATTCAACTACTTACAGATAAAAAAGAAGAAGTAGAAAAATTAGCCAAAGCATTGTTAGATAAAGAGGTATTGCACCAAAGCGATGTAGAAGCATTAATTGGCAAACGCCCTTTTGAAGAAAAGAAAATTTTAGATGTAGAACCCTCTGCAGATGATGCTTTAAGTGCAAACGATAAACACCATATTGGTAGTGAAGCTGAAAAAGCAAGTGCAGCAGAAGCAGCAAACAATACAGAAGAAAACAATGGCTAATACAGCAAGAGAAAATATTTTAAAAAAGATAAAACAGGCACTGGCAAAACCAGTGCCTGTACCTTTTGAAAGCAGAGAGATTGATTTACCTCAAATATTTCAACCATCTAAAGAAGAGTTGGAAGTAGAGTTTGCTGAAAACTTTACCAAGCTATTGGGCAAGTTTTCCTTTTGTGCAAATGAACAAGAACTGGCTGAACAATTAAATACATTAATTGCTGCAAGAAAATGGGATAAAATTTTTTGTCGTGAACCAGAAGTAAAATATAAACTTAGCCTCAATGGGTTTAAACAATTTGAATACCCTGAATTAAATACTTGCCAGGCAAGTATTACTACCTGTGAATTGTTGATTGCACGAACAGGCAGTATATTGCTGAGTAGTGTACAAAAAAGTGGACGAAGTACCAGTGTTTATGCTCCAGTACATATTTGCATTGCATATACCAGCCAATTGGTGTACGATATTGGTGAAGGTTTGCAATTTGTGCAAAAAAAATATGGCAATACACTTCCGTCGTTAATTACATTGGCAACTGGCCCCAGTCGTACTGCAGATATTGAGAAAACCTTAGTTGTTGGTGTACATGGACCAAAAGAAGTTTTTGTGTTTCTGATAGAAGGATAATTTAAACAGGTGTGATTTTATAGTTGTGTTTTTTAAAACTTGTTTTATATCATTTCTGCACCAAAGTAACTGTGTAAAATTTTTGGTAGTCGAATTCCGTGAGGTGTTTGAAAATTTTCTAAAATAGAAGCATAAATTCTTGGCAATGCCAATGAACTTCCATTTAAACTGTGTGCTAAAATAGTTTTGCCTTCGCTATTTTTAAACCTGCATTTCATTCTGTTGGTTTGAAAACCTTCAAAGTTGCTTACACTGCTTACTTCTAACCAACGTTCCTGTGCTGCACTCCATACTTCAAAATCATAGGTTTGTGCCGATGCAAAACCCATGTCTCCACCACACAATCTTAAAATTCTGTAGGGCAATTCAAGACTTTGTAATAATCCTTCCACATGTGCAATCATTTCATCTAATATAATATAACTGGTTTCAGGCTTTACAATTTGAATAATTTCAATTTTTTCAAATTGATGTACACGATTTAAACCTCTTACGTCTTTACCAAAACTGCCAGCTTCTCTTCTAAAGCAAGGAGAGTATGCCGTCATTTTAATAGGCAATTCTTCTTCTTTTAAAATAACATCTCTGTAAATATTGGTAATGGGTACTTCGGCAGTTGGAATTAAATAAAAATTATCAGCCGTAACATGATACATCTGTCCTTCTTTATCAGGCAATTGTCCTGTGCCATAAGCACTGGCTTCATTTACCATAAATGGTGGAATGTATTCAGTATAACCAGCATTGGTATTAAAATCTAAAAAGTATTGTACCAATGCTCTTTGTAACTTTGCACCTTTACCTTTATATAGAGGGAAACCACGACCGGTAATTTTAGAACCCAATTCAAAATCTACCAGTTGATAGTCTTCAATTAAATCCCAATGTGGTTTAGCTCCTGCAAATAAAGTTGGTTTTATACCTACTTCTTTTGTAATTTCATTATCATCGGCACTAGTACCTTTTGGCACTGTTGGCCCAGGTAAATTGGGTAAAAGTACCAGTGTTTCTTGTAGCTTTTTTTCAACTTCAATTAACTGTTCATTTAGTTGGTTTACTTTAGTTTTCCAATTGCTAACTTCTTGCTTTTTTTGTTCCGCAGCCTCTTTGTCGCCTTGTCCTATTAATTTGCCAATTTCTTTACTGGAAGCATTAATTAAAGCCTGTGTATTATCGTACGCAAGTTGAACTCTTTTTCTTTCATCATCTAAAGCAATAACAGCATCTACCAATTGGGGTTGTTTAAAATTCTTAACACCCAATCTTTCCTTTACCCAATCAGCATTTTGCTTCAATGTATTAATCTGTAACATCACTTAAAATTTGGACAAATATAACAATAGAGCAAGTTGTAATAAAAGACAGGATAAAACTTTACCATTAGCCGCTTTAGAAGTAGCTTTAAACCACTAAATTTTTTACCTTGCTTTCCATTAATTCATCATTGTAAGCCATTGCTGCCTTTTTAGAATATTTGCCAATATTGTATTTTGCTAAAATTAATATGGCAAGATAATATACCTATGTAAATATGTTATACGAAAAAGATTTTGCACATATTTATCAAATTTCATTGGATAGATTGCAGAAAAATCAGTTTATATAAGTGATATTGATATATGTATTGCAACAGGATATAAATAGTTGCTTCATCCTGAAAAGTGGTTAGTGTAAATTTTAGAAAAGCTGTTGGAAATGAGCCAGATATATTTTAATTTTATACATTTTTTTCATTAAAAATGAAAAATAATGAGGTTACAGGACTTGGATTTTTGGGCTTTAAAAGCCTTTTTAAATTCTGTTCAATAAAATAGTTATAGCTGCCAATTTGGTTATTTGCTCTGCATTTTCCATGAGCAGTTCATAATTTTAATAGAATTTTCCTGACTTCGCATTTGTTTAAAAAGTTCAAAATGATCCTTTGTACCTTCAATAAATGTTGAATTGTTATTTTTGTTTAGTTTGTTCTAGCTATGTTTTTTTAGCTTTTCAAAATGGTCATTCGCTAAAAAAAGAATAGTTCAAAAATATCGGCTACCAGCATACATTATAAATTTTAAACAATACCGTTCAACTTGTTTTTTTACGATGTTACCATTTCATATTTTGAAGTTAAGCAAGAAAATGATTTGCGTTTGGTAGAATGATTTAAAACAAACTTTGTTGTTGATTAGTAAAGGTTGGTTTTATTAGGTTTAAACCGCAGGCTGCATTCATTTTATCAACCAAATAAACAGTTAGCTCTGGTGAAGTTGCTTCATCATGCATGTGCATGAAAAAGTACAATTCTTCGATACCATTATTCAACCAAAATTTCATGCGTTCAACCCATACATCTATTCTTGTATAGTCGCTAGTATGTAAACTATTGCCAACATAACGAATAAAAGTTTTGGGAATAGTTAAATACATGTGAGCACAGGCTCTGAAACCTGCAGTATCAGTTATTACAAAACCAATATTATTATCTTTTAAAAATTGAGTGAGTTCGTTACATACAGCTTCATTCAAAAACCAACTGCTGTGTCTTACTTCTAAGAAAAATTGTATATCTGTAGGTAGTGATTTTAAGTAAGTAAACAATTCTTCTTTTCTGTTGGGCGAAAAGCTATCACTTACCTGAATAAACAGAGGACCTAAATGTTCTTTAAAAGCCATAATGCCTTTTAAGAACTCATCGGTTTGAAATTGTTTATTCAACAAACTACCTCTGTGCGTTACACCCTGGTACATTTTTGGACAAAACAAAAAGTCTTTATCCTTTGCTTTTTCAGCCCATTTTGCAATACCTGTTTCGTCGTAAATTTTATAATGTGTGGCATTCAGTTCTATGCAATTGTAATGCTGCACATAGTGTTGTAAAAAGTCTTTTTCTTTTGTTTTTAGGGGATAAATTTTGCCCACCCATTCTGTTCGTCCCCATTTGGCACAACCCACATATACTTTGGGTTGTAAGGCTTTTGTACCAGTTAAAATTTGCTGGTTGAATGCAGGTTCTTTAGGTAATGAAAAATCAATATTGTTTAAGTCATCTTCTGGTACACGTCCAAATTCCATATACAGTTTTTAGAACCTGCAAGTTAGCAGTATTAAGATTCAATAACAGCAACAATAAAGTCACTTCAATTGAAGTGACTTTATTGCATTATGGGGAGTTTTTATAAATTGGCAGTCTTTAATTTTTTGGGCAATTTAATTTCGGCAGTTTGCGATTTGTTGCCACGTTTGTACTTTACTTTAAAGCTGTCGCCTTCTTTAAAGTCTTTTAATTTGGTTCTTAATTCATCTACATTTTTCAGTTCTTTACCATCAACTTCAATAATAATATCTTCTTTTTGTAAACCAGCTTTTGAAGCAGGGGTTTCTTCTTCAACGTCTAATATTTTTACACCATTGCCTTCTTCTACATCTTGTATTTGCAAGCCTACTTTTGGTTTGCGTGGAAAACTATTAAAGAAACGCATGCCACCTTCAGGAGTTTCCATATCAAATTCCTCTTCACTCCAGTTCATGGATACAGCAGATTTGTTTTTGCCCAATAAGGCTTCGGCAGTTTGTTCTTTTCCGTTTCTTAAAAAGGTTACCATAACTTTTTCTTCAGGTTTTAGTTTTCCAATTGCACTGTATAATTCGTTTGAATTAGTAATTGTAGTAGTACCAATTTTTGTGATAATATCACCAATTTGTAAACCTGCTTTCTCTGCTGCACTTTGTTTAGAAACTGAAGTAATCTTAGCTCCACCATCTGCTTTTTCTGTTGTTACACCTAAAAAAGCTTTATTCTCAGTAGCAAGAAAACCACCTTCTCCAATTGAAAAACTTTGTGGCGATGTACCAAATAAACGTGGAATTGCTGGTGCTATAGTTCTTCCATTGCTTCTAACAATTTCTAAGTTTTCGTCGTTAAATTCTTCAATGGGAACACCGTTTACAGTTACTTTTTCTCCATCTACCACTACGGTTACTTTTTCTTTTTTATCACCCTTTTTTCGAATGATAATGTTTTCAGACTTTCTTTCTTTTGCTGGTTTTCTTTCTGTTGTTTCCTGTGCAGCAGTTGAACCTGCCAATAAAATGGCTAAAACTGCAAGCGGTAAAAATTGCTTATTCATGGTGATTAGTTTTTGATGTACGAAATTTTTAGTACATCAAATGTAAAGAGATTTTTTAAATACGAAAGTTTTCGGAAATGTTAAAATTGGTTATAAGAAAGCTGAGTGATAGTTTTTTGTTGAAGGGTGCTCTGCTAGTCAGCAGGATTTAAAACAACGCAACTGAAATTGGGCTGTGTAAAACAGCTCACACCAAAACAATATTACTTTCTTAAAACTTTAAGTTGGGATAATGATCAACCGTTTCGAAAACGTAATTAGGATTTTTTTGTAAGGTAGTAATAAACAAACGTAAAGAATCGGCATAAGCTGGTGTTCTAAACATACGATCATGCGTTAAAATCATTACATGTTTTGGAGTGTGGCTATGTCCATTGGCTGCATAGTTTACCTGATCCGCCATTTTTTGTGGAGATTGAACAGGATACGAAGTGCCTCTAGTAAAATTCCACTCTACATCCCAGCCAATAACATTGTAGCCAGCACTGTCTAATAGTTTGCAAACAGGGCGTACTAATTGGCTTGTTTTCATTTCATCTTTTCTAACCCAAGCACTATTGCCTGGCAGGCGAATAATTTTATAAGGAACATTTAATGATTGCTGAGCCTGATAAAAATCGGCTGTCGCCATATCCGGATGCTGGTAAAAATATTTGTACTTTTCTTTAGCATGCGTATAGCTGTGATTGGCTAATAAAGATTGTGGGTAAGCGTCACGAATTGTTTTTACCACTTGTTGCCCCCATACATCTTTTGCATGTTGACCAACCATAAAAAAAGTAGCTTTTATACCTAGTTGTTTGCAAATTTCAAAACACTGTTTTGTGGCAGCATGTGGTCCATCATCAAACGTTAAATAAATATATGTTTTGGTACTGTCGTAAGTAAATGATTTACGCTCAAACTTAGCAATATCAGGATTTACAGGCGGTGCAACAATTACTTTTTCTTGCTTGGGTTGAGTAGAATCGGTGGTGTTTTTATTTAGTTCAGTATTGTTACAGGCAATGGTACTTAGTGCTGTAAATAAAAACAATAAAACAGCTAATGGAATTTTTGCTTTAAACATTATAGATGTTACTTTTAAAACATCTAAGGTAATTGATGTAACCTAAATTCATAATGATTGTTATGAATTTACCGAAACCTTAAGAGTTTGTGCAATATTATTGGGAACGATACCGAAATTGTGTATGGTACGAATGTTTGCATTTGCTACATTTGTAACATAAATACAAACGATGAATACAAAAGAAGAACTACTCCAAGACGTAGTTATCAAGTTTGCAGGAGATAGTGGTGATGGGATGCAATTAACAGGACAACAGTTTACCAACAACACAGCTCTTTTAGGCATTGACTTAGCAACCTTCCCTGATTTTCCAGCTGAGATACGTGCCCCTATTGGCACTTTGCCAGGAGTGAGTGGCTTTCAGTTACATTTTTCGTCTAACAAAGTATATACACCAGGTGATATTGCTGATGTGTTGGTGGCAATGAATGCCGCTGCGTTGAAAGTAAATTTAAAAAGCATAAAACCGAGTGGAAAAATTATTGCTAATATTGATGGGTTTGATTCTAAAAATTTACGTTTAGCCAATTATCCCGATGGCGTAAATCCTTTAGAAGATGGCAGCTTGGATAGTTATGAATTAATAAAAATTGATGTTACCAAACTTACCCGTGAAGCGTTAAAAGACTTTACCGATTTAGGTACCAAAGAAAGAGACCGTGCAAAGAACATGTTTGTGTTGGGCTATATCTATTGGATGTACAACAGAACATTGGATAATACAATAGATTTTTTAAAAGAAAAGTTTGGTAAAAAAGATACCATCTTACAAAGTAATATTAAGGTATTACAAGCTGGTTACAACTATGGCGATACTACTGAAACTTTTACTACTCGTTATAAAGTAGAAAAAGCCAAAATGCCTGCTGGTACTTACAGAAGTATTATGGGTAATCAATCGCTAACGTATGGTTTAATTGCAGCTGCTGAAAAAAGTGGGTTGCCTATTTTCTTAGGTTCTTATCCAATTACACCAGCCAGTGATATTTTACATGAGTTAAGCAAATACAAAAATTTTGGAATCCGTACTTTTCAGGCAGAGGATGAAATTGCAGCTATTACAAGTACCATTGGTGCTAGTTATGGCGGTCAATTGGGTATTACAACAACTTCTGGTCCTGGTATGGCATTAAAAGCTGAAGCAATGGGCTTGGCTGTAATGTTAGAAATTCCTTTGGTAATTGTAAACATACAACGTGGTGGCCCAAGTACTGGTTTACCTACTAAGACTGAACAAAGCGATTTGATGCAGGCATATTATGGTCGTAATGGTGAATGTCCAATGCCAATAGTATCTGCCAGTACACCAAGTGATTGTTTTGAAGCTGCATTTGAAGCTTGCAGAATTGCTTTGCAACACATGACGCCTGTTATTTTGTTAAGCGATGGATATATTGCCAATGGTGCTGAGCCTTGGAAATTTCCTAAAGCCGATGGTTTACCAAAAATTGAAGTGAAGTTTAAAACTGAACTAAGCGAAGGCGAAGAAAAATATTTACCGTATTTACGTGATGAAAAATTGGCTCGTCCTTGGGCTGTACCAGGAACACCAGGTTTAGAACATAGAATTGGTGGCTTGGAGAAACAAAATATTACAGGTAATGTAAACTACGAACCTGAGAATCATCAGTTGATGGTGAACATACGTCAGGAGAAAGTAGATAAAATTGCTCAGTATATTCCAGAACAAAAATTAGATAGTGGACCAGAAAAAGGTAAAGTGTTGGTAATAGGTTGGGGAAGTACGTATGGTGCTATTAAAAGTGCAGTATTAGAACTACAAGCCGAGGGTCATGCTGTTAGCCATGCACATATACGCTATGTTCGTCCTTTTCCTAAAAATTTAGGAGAAATGATTAAGAACTTTGACAAAGTATTGATTCCTGAAATTAATAATGGTCAATTAATCAAAATTATTCGTGATGTGTATATGGTAGATGCTCAAGGTTACAATAAAGTAATGGGTGTACCTATTTACAAAAGTGAATTGGTAGATGTGATTAAGAAAATGTTGTAACACTATTTATATTTGTGAAAGCCTTGCAGCAATGCAGGGCTTCTTTATTTTTATACGATGGATATTGAACAGCTAAGAAACTATGCTTTAAGCAAACCCAATACAGAAGAATTTTTTCCATTTGGAGATGATACATTGGTGTTTAAAGTAAACAATAAAATATTTTTACTAGCATCATTGGATGAACAGCCCTTGCGGTTTAATGTAAAATGCAATCCTGATAAAGCCATTGAATTAAGAGAGGAATTTCCTGATGCAGTTTTACCGGGCTATCACATGAACAAAAAACATTGGAATACCATTGTTATAAATGGGCAACTCAGTAACCAACAATTAAAAGAAATGGTGGATGATTCTTATAATTTGGTGAAGGGTAAGAAATAAGTTCTTTGCGATGCTTTGCGACTTTCTCTTGTATTTCTTTGCGGTTTATTTTACCGCAAAGTCCACAAAGATTTTCGCAAAGAAAACGCAAAGCTTAAAACTTTAATCTGCTCAATAATGAACAAAGCGTTGAAGGGTGTCCTGCAATGCTGAAGGATAAACTTGCCGATAAAGCTTCATGCTTATTCTAAAGTTTGGTTCAAAAAAAATTACTTCCTCAACACTTCTTTAGCATAAAATTTACATTCACGGGTTAAGCCACATTCGTTACATTTTGGACTACGAGCTGTACAAGTATAACGACCATGTAAAATAAGCCAATGATGTGCTTTATGCACCAGTTCGGATGGTATGTTTTTAATTAATTCTTTTTCAACCGCCAAAGGTGTTGTTGCAGTTGCTGGCACCAAACCCAAACGTTTACTTACACGATTTACATGTGTATCAACCGCCATGTTGGGTTGTGCATCTATAACGCTGGTAATTACATTGGCTGTTTTACGTCCAACACCTGGCAATTGCACCAATTCATCAACCGTCATGGGTACTTCGCCATTAAATTTATCCAATAACATATTGGCCATGCCAATTAAATGTTTGGTTTTATTGTTGGGGTAAGAAATGCTTTTTATAAGAGGAAACAACTCATCGAAAGTGGCTTTTGCCATTTCGTTGGGTGTGGGATAAACGTTGAAAATAGCAGGTGTAGTAAGGTTTACACGTTTATCGGTACACTGAGCCGATAAAATTACAGCTACCAATAATTGATAAGGATTATCGTACAACAGTTCAGTTTCAGCAACTGGAAAATGCTCTTCGAAGTAGTCAATAACAAACCGGTATCTTTCTTTCTTTGTCATAGTTTTTTATAACGTAGAAATGAAGATACCGGTTCAAATTAATTTTTGCGGTTAACAACTAAAATTTACTAAATGTGTGTAGCTATCTCGTTAGTTTTTGCATAGTTTAAAATAGCGTTTACGCTACTGGTTCTTGGCGATTTAAGATTAAGAGAACTTAATTGTTGCATAGTTCTTTTAAGCATCGTTAATTCGTCTTTTAATTCCCAGTCAATTTCTAAAGCCTCTTCTATGGCAATAACTACTTCTTTTGAAGCTTCTCCATACAAATATTGCATGAGAGCTTCTTGCTTAAATTTTTGCATAAATACAATGTAGTGCGTGAAATAATCCGATTTCCGAAACAACACTATTAAAACGGCAAGCTATAAATTATATTGTTTGTATTATTTTTTTATTGCCAAAGTATCTTCAATAATATATACGTCTTCACCCTCTTTTTTAAGCATGTACCGTTCACGGGCAAACTTCTCTATTGCAGCCGGATTGCTTTGAAAATCAGTGAGTTCTTGTTTGGCTTTTTCAATTTCTTGAAGGTAATACGTCTTTTTTTCTTTTAAAGAACTGAGCTCTTTTCTTTTTTCTATGGTAGCAAAAAAATCTTTCGAATCAAAAAAAAGCATCCAAACCAAAAAGAAGCCAATGGCCAAAAGGTATTTATTGGTAATAATGGCGGTTATATTTTTCATGTACTTTTTTATTGTGCTTTTTTCGTTGTGGGCTGTCATCCTGAGCCTGTCGAAGGACAATCCCTAACGCTTCGTTCAAATTATAATTGTAAAGTAAAAACTTAAAGCCAAAGCAGCAAATAGATTTCTATTAACACCTGTTATTAAGCCTGTACAGCAATAAAAAAAGCCCCACAAAAAATCGTTGGTGAGGCTTTTACAATGGGGGGTTGTTATCTTTCATTTTCAAACTATTTAGTGAGTACCATTTTCTTCGTAATTATTTCTTGTCCGTTAACCAATAAACTGTATAAATACATACCAGCTTGTAATGTGCTACCATTAATAGTAATTTGATTTGCTCCTTTTAAATTAGGAAACTGCAACAACATTTTACCATTTAAATCAAACACAGCAATCATAGCAACATTGTTTGCTGGAATACTATATTTAATGATAGTGCTGCTTGTAAATGGATTTGGAACATTTTGAGCCAACATAAAACTGCTTGCTTTTATTTTCTCAGTTATTGCATCAGTGGCTTCGTTGATTACAACTACCTGACTACTTGTTTTTTGAGAAAGCTGAGTTTCTAATGCTTCTACTTTGTTGTTTAATTCTTGAATTGCTTTTGTAAGTAAAGAAATAAAACCATTATAATTTAAAGCTTTATAGCTTTCGTATCTTACTACCCTATTATTTTCTCTTACTGGATGTTTAACATCTTGCACTAATTCTGGCAATATTTCTGCAACTTCTTGTGAAATAAAGCCGTGTTGTTTTTTATCGGTCAGATTAATCCATGAATTATCAGCCTGATTTAAAAAGTAATTTACAGGATTTAATCTTTGTACTATACCCAATGCATTCTTCTCAGCTTGTATATCTTTTTTTAATCTTTTGTCAGAACCTGTCCAAAAGCCACTGCTGCAGTATGTTTCTCCATCAAAGTACCCAGCTGCATTAAATGCTAAAGAATTTGTATTGCCTTGTCGGCCATAAACCGCAAAATTTAAATATTGAGCCCTATCTGCAAAAGCATCTATACCAAAACTTGCAGTCCCAAAAAGACCAACAGCTCTTACTCCAAAATTATTTTTAAACCCAATATTGTTAAACACGACATTATCCTCAGCAACTGCATTAACACCAAAGTTTTGAGCGTCTGCTCCAGACACCTTAGTCCATAAACCATAAGCTTCGCCTTGTCTATCTGTACCTCTCACAACTGTAAGGTCAATACCTGGCCTATCTTTCACCAACATTTCTATACCAGTACCTGCTTTGGTTTCAATTGCCAAACCAGTTCTAAATTCCTCTCCATTTAATTTAAGTTTTGGATCAAAAGAAAAACTAGAAATATTATCTCCCATCTCTATACATCCATTGGGTCTGTATTTTACTACATTAACAAATAGGCTTGGGTTTGTATTACTTGGAAAAAATCTATGATACATATCGTTTCCGGGACCCCAACCTGTTACAGCTTCCCCATTATTAGTAAGATTTGCAATGTAACTATTTCCATCTCTTTGTACCCTTAATCCATAATTATTGTCGTTTAATACTCCTCCAATTCTTGCAGCACCAATACCAATCCATCTTGCATTACCTGAAATATCTCCAAAATTACCAACCTGTAAATGTCCCAATATGCTTTTATTGGTTGCTAATACATTTGCTTCTTGGTCAGTGGGATTACCTGCAGGTTGTAAGCTAAAAACTGTTGAGGGTGGTATATTCGCACCACTAGAAATGGGGTCATAAGCAAGCCTAAAATCTAAATTTCCCGGATTTATTCCACTACTTGGAGGATTAGCTCCACTCCATTGTATAAATGGATTAGAGCTTGGGTCGTTCCCGTCATAAGTGAAACCTAAATACAAACCTCGACCTTTCGACTGAGATCTAAATCCTGAAAAAGTTCTTGTAGGCGAAGTGCCAATCAATTCAAAGCTTCCCATTGAATTCCACTCTGCATTTGTTGCAAAACTTCCTGTAGCTCTTGTATCTGTGAGAGAGGTTACAAGAAATTTGTTTTGGCTTATCAAGCCACCTACAGTTTCAAGTTTACTTAATCCAGGAAAAAGAAAATTAATAGGGTTCCCAGACACTGCACCTCCAACTATTGTTGTTGGTTGCCCAAGCCCATTAGCAACTATGCCAGTTGCTAAAGCTAAAATCATGATTTGTTTTTTCATAACTTTTTGTTGTTTTAATTGTTTTAAATAAAATTTCATTAGTAAGATATTTTTTTTTTTTCTATATTCACAAGCAAATGCACAATAAAAGTTATCCACATATAACCTTTTATTATCAAAAGTTAAACAAACCTATATTTTGTTTAATTATTATATTATTTTTTTTAAACAAAATACAAGCACAGCAATTTAATAATTGGTATTTCCCTCTGAACAATGGAATAACTTTTAATACAAATCCTCCAACAATTATCACAAATAGTAATATTGGCAACACCTTTGGAAGTTGTGCTAGTATTAGTGATAAAAATGGCAAGACTTTGTTTTATTCTAATGGTGTTGAGTTGTTCGATAGAAACAATAATATTATGCCCAATGGTACAGGATTGCTTGGTGAACAATGTTCAATTAATGGACTATTGATAGTTCCTTTTATTAATGACACTTCAAAATATTATGTTTTTACTGCTCAAGGTTTAGGAAACTTTATTCCTAACACACAGCAAACTTTACAATATAGTTATAGTATTGTTGATATGAATCAAAATAGTGGTTTAGGTGATGTGGTTACAAAAAACAGTTTTATTCGTTTTTTTAGTACAGAAAAAATGGTTGCAATACCTCATGCAAATGGTAATGACGTTTGGTGGATTTGCAGAGATTGGACGAATAATTTTTATAGTTATAAAATTAATTGTGCTGGTTTTCAAAATACAAATCCTACTATTAGTACAACAGGTACTAATGTAAATAATGATTTGCAAAGATTAAATGTCGGGGATATAAAAGCGTCATCTGATGGAAAGTTTATTGCGGTATGCTATGGCACTTACTTTGAAGTTTACCAATTCGATAAATCAACTGGTCTGCTATCAAACTCCATAAAAATACCAGCAAACTGTTATGGTGTAGAGTTTAGCCCAAATAGTAATTTACTTTATGTTAGTTGTTCCTTTTATCCAAGAGATGGATATTCAGCTAGTATTTATCAGTTTAATTTATCCGTTTACGATAGTACAATATTATATAATAATGCCGTAAGAGTAATTTCAACCACCAATAATACAACATCGGGTTTTCTTGGTGGTCTTCAACTTGGACCAGATAAAAAAATTTATCATGTTTATTTTAATAATTTTATTGATAGAATTGAGTTTCCGGACTTAAATGGAAATAACTGTACTTTAAATGAAAAAGTATTGATTACAACTAATTTGGTAGGTCGTCGGCTGCCCTACTCCTATGTAAACCTCATCACCGCCCAGAATGTACAAATAAATTACACAGTAGCACCAGATTGCAGAACAGTAACCCTTATAGGTAAAACTTATATAAAAGGCAATAACCTAACTTTTAAATGGAAGTTTGGAGATGGAGATAGTACATTACAAACTGTGCCAAGTATGGGTGATACCACCTTTACGTCAGTCACCCATTTTTTTCCTTTGGGTATCGATACGTTTAATGTGCAATTATTTGTTACTAGTGATACCGTTTGTGGGCAAGGCAGTGCAGGTAAAAAAGTAATTGTAAAACCACCCAAGCCAACGGCTAAATTTGGTTTTCAAACTTTTTGCAATAATGCTCAAGTAAATTTTATCGATAGCAGTTTGCTCAATTTTAATCCTGCACTTAGTTATCAATGGCAGTTCTTAAATAAGCAAAACGTATTGTTAGGCAATGCTGTTTCACCCAATACCAGTTTTACTTTTCCTGCTTTTGATACTTTTTTTGTTAGATTGATTGTTCGAAGTGCATTGGCTTGTGTGCAAGCAGATACCATTACCAAAACCATTGTACTCAAAGCCAAACCAGTTGCCAATTTTAACTACACCAATACCTGTGGCAGTTTAGCTGCTGCTTTTAATAATACTTCTTCTGTTGTTGCTGATACATTGACTTCGTATCATTGGAACTTTGGTGATGGTAATATTGCTTTTACCAAAAACCCCAACCATAACTATGCAGCTTTTGGTAATTATATAGTTAAGCTGGTAGTTAGTTCTTCTTTAGGTTGTGTAAGTGATACCTTTAGTTTGCCAGTAAGCATTAAAGCCAAACCTATTGCCAATTTTATTTACAGCAACAATGGTTGTGCTGGATTACCAGTTTTATTGCAAGACAGTGCTTATGTAACCAATAACAGTATTGCCACCCATTATTGGCAATTACCCAATAGCAATAGTTTTACTACAGTACATATCAATCCTGCTTTTGCTATTGGTGGCAATTATGCAGTTAAATATGTTGTTGCTTCTGCACAAGGTTGTGTAAGTGATACTTTGGTAAAACCTGTTTTTATTGAAAGTATTCCTATTGCTGCTATTGCACTTATTAATGGTGGTTGTGTAAACGAAGTATTGAATTTTAATAGCAATAGCAGTATAAGTATTGGCAGTATCAATACTTATAAATGGAAGTTTACTGCTACAGATAGTGTTACTCAAACAAATGCTTCAGCCAATTTTACTTTTACCAATGCTGGCAATTACACCATTGAACATCGAGTAATCAGCAATAATGGTTGTGTAAGCAATACAGCAACAACTCCCATAACAATACACAGCAAACCCATTGCAGCATTCAGTAATGGATTGGTTTGTTTGGGTAAACAAGTGAGTTTTTTAAATGAAAGCAGCAATGCTGTTGGGGCTATTGTGAATAGTGAATGGTCAATTAACAATACCATTGTAAGCAATAACAGTACAAGCTTTGATTACATGTTTAATCAAGGAGGCAATTATTTGGTTGGCTTAAAAGTAGCATCAGCCAATGGATGCATTACTACTTTTACCAAAAATATTGTAGTAGAACCTGCCATTGCCAATGCTGGTAAAGATACCATTGTACGGGAAGGTGAACCTTTTGTTTTAAATGGAAGTGGTGGTGTAAGTTATGTTTGGCAACCACCTATAGGATTAGATGATGTAAACAAAGCCAATCCAATTGGAACACTAAACAACAGCCAGCAATACACTGTAAAAATTACCACAGCACAAGGTTGTGTAGGTTTTGATACAGTAATGATAACGGTATTACGTAATTTAAAAATACCCAATGCTTTTAGCCCCAATGGAGATGGCATGAACGAAACCTGGAATATTGAACAACTAAAAGATTATCCCACCGCCGAAATACAAATTTTTAACCGCAATGGGCAATTACTCTACAATGCAAAAGGCAATACTATTGCTGCATGGAATGGTACGATTAACAACAAACCTGTACCTGTAGGTACTTACTACTATGTAATTACTTTAAACAATCAATTGCGAAATAAACCTTTTACTGGTTGGGTGTTGGTGGTGCGATGAGGGGAAAGGTGAAAGGTTGAAGGTAGAGGGTTGAAGGTGGAGGGCTTACGTCATGTCGACGATAGGAGACATCTGTTGAACAGTTGTACCAATGATGGGCAGATTCCTCCTATCGTCGGAATGACATTTATTTGTTGGGTTTGCGTTAGGGATTGAAGTGGAAAGCCCCTGCACAGCAGGGCTTGGAATGAAAAGCCCGACCCGTTTCCAACGGGTAACGCTACAATTTTTTTGTTTTTAATGTGTTTAATTTTAATTTAGAAAAGTTTGTTCATAGCATTACAAAATATGAATAAAAAAGCCCCACTTTGCAGTGAGGCTCTCAAAAAATATCCCAAATATTACTTACCAAATTTTAAACCCTTAGGAAAAGTACCAGTGCTTCCTAAAGCTTCTTCAATACGAATCAATTGGTTGTATTTAGCAATTCTATCTGTACGAGAAGCACTACCTGTTTTAATTTGGCCACAGTTTAACGCTACTGCTAAATCAGCGATTGTAGTATCTTCTGTTTCACCACTTCTATGACTCATAATGGTGTTGTAACCTGCATGTTGAGCCATGGTTACTGCATTAATGGTTTCGGTTAAAGAACCAATTTGGTTTACTTTAACCAATAATGCGTTGGCTATATTTTTATCGATACCAGTTTTTAAACGAGTAACGTTGGTAACAAATAAATCGTCACCTACTAATTGACATTTACTGCCAACAGTATCAGTTAAGTTTTTCCAACCAGCCCAATCATCTTCTGCCATACCATCTTCAATAGAAACAATTGGATATTTCTTCACCCAGCTTTCCCAGAATTTTACCAACTCATCGCTGCTTACTACTTTGCCACTGCTTTTGTGGAATACATATTTTTTCTTTTTAGCATCCCATAATTCACTGTTGGCTGCATCCATAGCAATTGCAACCTGACTGCCAGTTTTATATCCTGCAGCAGTAATGGCTTCTAATACAGTTTCAATAGCTTCTTCGTTGCTTTGAATGTTTGGTGCAAAACCACCTTCGTCGCCCACGTTTGTGCTGTAACCTTTTTTCTTTAATACACCTTTTAATGTGTGGAATATTTCAGTACCCCAACGTAAACCTTCACTAAAAGAAGGAGCACCCACAGGCATAATCATAAATTCCTGAAAATCTATTTTATTATCGGCATGTGCACCACCATTTAAAATGTTCATCATTGGTACAGGCAATGTTCTTGCATTGGTACCGCCAATGTAACGGTACAATGGTAAACCAGCTTCTTCAGCAGCAGCTTTAGCTACAGCCAAACTCACTGCTAAAATTGCATTAGCACCCAATTTGCTTTTGTTAGGTGTACCATCTAAATCAATCATTACCTGGTCTATTGCTGCCTGTTGTGCAACATCGTAACCAACCAATGCTTTTGCTATAGAATCATTTACATTTTTTACTGCTTTTAATACACCTTTACCAACATATTTCTTCTTATCGTTATCACGTAATTCTGCTGCTTCATGAATACCTGTGCTTGCACCACTTGGTACAGCTGCACGGCCAAAATAACCATCATCGGTTAATACATCTACTTCTACTGTTGGGTTGCCACGACTGTCTAAAATTTGACGAGCATGGACTTCGATAATGTAACTCATAGTTTGCTTGCTTTTGTATTTAATAGTTTATAAAATAATTGGTTGCTATTTATATTGTTTTGCGTTGCAAAATTGCATTTTATATGCTAATGAATCGATGCTATTCATCATGTTTTCATGTTAACTTACTGTTGCCGAAGTTAATGATCTGAAAACTTCCTCCAAACTTTGCCCTTTTTGCAAATTTTCTAATTTTTCATCAGCCACAATTTGTCCTTTGTTTATAATGATAATTCTATCGCAAATAGCTTCTACTTCTTGTAAAATATGGCTTGAAAAAAGTACCGTTTTATTTTTTCCTTGCTCTTTGATTACGTTTCTAATTTCTACAATTTGATTGGGGTCTAAACCGCTGGTTGGTTCATCTAAAATCAATACCTCTGGGTTGTGAATTAATGCAGCTGCAAGTCCAACACGTTGTTTATAACCTTTAGATAATTGACCAATTTTTTTGTGCTGTTCAATTTGAAGGCCTGTAAGCTCAATAACTTTTTGGATGCTGGATGCTGGATGCTGGATGTTGTGAACGCCTGCAATAAAAGCTAAATATTCTTTTACATACATATCGTAATACAAAGCATTGCTTTCAGGTAAATAGCCTACTTTTTGTTTTACGGCAATTGGATTTTGTTGTACATCGATACCTCCAATTATAGCTTTGCCACTAGTAGCTGTAAGATAACCTGTTAAAATTTTCATGGTAGTGCTTTTACCAGCACCATTGGGCCCTAAAAAACCTACAATTTCTCCTTGTTGAACATTAAATGAAATGTTGTGAACGGCTTTTTGTGCCCCATAAACCTTTGATAAATTTTCTATAACGATTGACATGTAAACAACAAATAATTTAGGCTTCTGATAAAAACATGGAAAGCAATGATGCAATAATAATAAACAACAATACAGCATACATGCATGCAGTAAATACATTGTAAATACGCATCATGGTTTTTTTGAGGCAGTTTCTTCCATTTTCTGATCTTGCTCTCCGTATCATTTAAAAAATGGAATAAATCAAGCCCTGAAAGCGTTCTTATTGTTTATTAAACAAAAAAGACAACAGAATTTTAACACCAATTACTGCAATTAACAGTAACCAGAGATAGTGATAATATGAGGCAATTAATTTGACTTACATAGTTTCCGCTCAACGCCTTTACCAAATCTGTCTTTACTCTGTCTAATTTGCTAAATGCACTTATAAAAAATACATTTTGAGGCACTAAGTTGACGAAAAAAAAATCAACTACAAAATAGCATGTTTAACTGCCTATTTTATATTCATCTTTTAAAGCATAATAGCCAAATAATCCTAAGCCAATTGCTATAGGTGTAAATATGGTAATAATGATAATCCACGGCATGGGTTTATTAATATCTGACTCTCCATTGGGCTTAATATTGTGAATAGCAGCCTGAGCCAATAAAACAATTGCAGCAATGGCAATAATTATCCAAACCACACCTAAATATTTTTTGATACTGTTCATACGTTTAATTTTTTAAGGATGAATGTATTCGTTTGTTTTATCAGTAACATCTTCATCTTCTTTATTGGTTAAATACAGTAAGCCAATTACAAAACAAATAGCAGCTACACCAATTGGATACCACAATCCACTTAAATAATTGGTGCCTGGAGTTACTGTAATTAATGTTGCAATAAAAGGCACCAATCCACCAAAAACGCCATTGCCAATATGGTAAGGCAAACTCATGCTGGTATAACGAATTTGAATAGGGAACAATTCAACAAGGAAAGCAGCAATTGGACCATATACCATGGTTACAAAAAATACCAATACGAAAACCAGCCCAATTAATTTCCACTGATAGCTATCGTCTAGCACCAAACTTTTTTTAGATTCAATTAATTTAATATTATCTGGCTTAGCAGTTTCTTGTGTGTATTTATCTGTTTGAGCTAGTTTACTTCCATCTGTATAAACAGCTGTAGTTGTTTTGATTACCAAAGAATCGGTTGGCTTATTTGGATTTATTTTTTTCACCACATCAATCTTAGAACTCACTTCTTGCTTCTTTGTTAAATTGCTCATACCATACATGCTTGTAAAAATGGGTCTGTAACAAAGTACAGCCAACAACATACCAGTAAGCATAATTGCTTTACGTCCAATTTTATCGCTTAGCCAACCAAATACAACAAAGAATGGAGTAGCTAATAATAATGCAATACCAATCCATGTATTGGTTTGTGTAGGCTCTAATCCGCAGGTTTTTAGTAAAAATGTTTGGGCATAAAATTGACCTGTGTACCAAACCACACCTTGCCCCATGGTTGCACCAAATAATGCCAGTAAAACCATTTTTAGATTGGTCTTGTGTCCAAAACTTTCTTTCAACGGATTCACACTTGTTTTGCCTTCACTTTTCAATTTTGCAAATAAAGGACTTTCGTTCATTTTCATCCTGATAACTACTGAAACCAATACCAATACAATGCTTAATAAAAATGGTAAACGCCATCCCCACTCGGCAAAAGCATCCTTGCTCATACTTTTTTGAATGGTAATAATTACTATGAGCGAAACAAATAAACCCAATGTGGCTGTGGTTTGTATCCAACTGGTATAAAAACCACGTTTGTGCAAAGGAGCATGTTCAGCAACATAAGTTGCAGCTCCACCATACTCACCACCTAATGCTAAACCTTGTAATAAACGCAGCAATAAAATTAAATAAGGAGCAAAATGAAATGTTTCGTACGACGGAATACATCCAATTAAAAATGTAGAACCACCCATAATAACAAGGGTTAATAAAAATGTGTGTTTACGACCAATAATATCGCCCAATCGTCCAAAGAATAAAGCCCCAAATGGTCGAACAATAAAACCTGCAGCAAAAGTTGCTAAGGTTGCTAAAAATGCAGTGGTTGGATTACCGGATGGAAAAAATTTTTCTGAAATGATGGTGGCTAAACTTCCAAAAATGTAAAAATCGTACCATTCAATTAAAGTGCCTACCGAGGATGCACCAATAACTTTCCAAATACTTGTATTTGATTTTAGTAACATAAAAACTATATTTATTGCGATTTGGTAGCTTGCAATTGAACAAGAAGTTCTAATATTTCATTTTGTTTATTAATTTGTTTTTCAAGTACTTCACACAATTTGTAAATGACATTATCCGAATTCATATTATCGCCGTAATACTTATTATTTGACCCGTTCCCAACATGGCCTATTTGTGTATCTTTAATTTCTTTGAATACGTATGTATCAGGGGACTCAAAAAGTTTTGCTAAAGGAATATCTAAACAAGAAGCTATTTGTTCTAGCCTTTTTATCGAGACATCTGCTTCATTTCTTTCAATACGCCCAAAAGCTGTTACAGAAATTCCAATTCTATCTGCAATTGAGTCTTGTGTGAAATTACGCAGCTCTCTATATTTTCTAATATTATTGCCAATATCCATAACAACTATTTTAACCAAATATAGGCAATATAAATAAAATCTAAAGTCAAACGATAGAAATTATCAATACAACTTAAACTTGTATGTAACTTCGGTTTTTATATTTGTTATAATCTATTAATAACAATTAAAATGATTTAACAATTATGAAAAAGTTAATCACCATCTTAGTAACAATTATTTGTCTTTACGGATGTAGTCCGAAAGAAGTTGATTTTCATGAATCAAATGCAAAGTATAAAGGGGTAATGACTTGGGACATTACTGGTGCAGATGTCACCTGTTGCGACCCTGGTAATAACTGTGTAAAAAAAGGAAGCTACCATAATGATCAAGTTCCAGTTATTCACAGAAATTTGCGAGTAGCAATTAAGGAAAATAAATTAAGTGAATACTTTACTGGATCTCAGTGGAAACAAGAGTTCCCGATAATGATGGACTTTCCGACTGTTTTAAATTATATTGTAAATAATAATCCAAAAGCTCTAATTACAAAAAGCGATAATTTAGTAATTTTTAAATCTCCAATTTCTGATGTAAAACATAGTGATGAAATCTTATTAACAATCGAGACTTCTAAGATGGCACCTTGCAATGGTAATAACAACAATTAACTAAAACAATTAACTAATTTGATTCAACTTTCAAAACCATACAGGCAAGCAAACCAATGTGTTTGTCTGTATGTCTTTAAATCCTTTAATTCAGCTTTTAAAGCAAACTTCCATTCAATATAGTATTACAATATATTACTTATTACCATTTTAATTTATTTTTAGACAAATTTGTATTCGTGAAAACGCAATTCTTACAATAATTAATTTATAAACATATTATTATTTGTCTAAAATTCTTGTTAAGTACTCTATATAGTACCAGCTTATTAAGGTTATTAATGTCAAGTGTACAATTTGATCAAATATGAAATATTTAATACTTATTATTTTTATTTTTACCCAATGTAATTATAAGGTAAAAAATAATACTTCTTTTTATAAACCATTGCACATATCTGACTCAGTAACTTATTCGAATCATTATTATCAAGTAAGCAATTTCAACCCATTTTTTAACTCTCATGTTATTAAATATAATTCCATAGATTTCTTAGCAACAAAGCCATCTAGTAGTAATCAAATTTTTTTATACCCAATATCCCCAAAAAATTATTTCGATAGTATAGATCTTACAGACTTTTTAGACTATTCAAAAGGAAATACAATATTGATAAAGGATTCACTTATTTGTATTTACAACAGACTGAAATCTTTTGTAAAAATTTTACGATTTGACGCATCCAAAAAAAATAAAATTGTCATAGAAAAAGAATCAAAAGTAGCTAAAATTGACACTTCGAAGTATTGGATTTCTTCATTATCTGGTATGGAATTACTCGATAAGGACACAATAGAAATGGTTTTCGCTTTTGGGGATTTAAAGAATGAAAAAAATAAGTTTTTAGATAGTAAAAATCCACTAGTCATATCTAGAGAATTTAGAAATGACATTGACAAAATTGGTTTCTATCCTAAAAATTATTTTAATCCACATAACTATAATAATCATACTTTTTTTACTAGTGATAGTAAAATGAATATTATATATATCTTTGAGATGCACAATCTAATAGTAAAATTAAATAAATTAGGTGAATTATTGTTTAGTAAAGAAATTGACATTGAGAATAATTTTATGGAGTTTGATTGGGATAAAGAAAGTGATTTAGCATATGTAAGACGTCATACCTTAATGAGTGAGAGAAATGTTAAAATTTGTGCTTTGGAAAATGACCAAATATTAGTTTTGAAGAAATTAAAAAACGATAAAATTCAAATGCCAAGTTTATTCAAATATTATGTTTTCGATAATATGCTAAACTTGCTTTATTCAGATACAGTGAGGCATAAACTAAATCCTTTAATTATTTCAAAGTACCAAAATGGTTTTCTACTTTTTAATGATAATTTGACAAAGGCATATTATTATGAAGTTCCTTAACAATATTCTAAGTTGTTTTTTTATAGCCTTCGCTATAGTTTCTTGTAATTTAACATCGAATAAGTTAGAATTTGGAAACTTATTAGACTTAAAACAAAACAAAAACTGCTTATTAATTTCCTGTGTTAAATGCTCGTGTATTACCAACGAACTTGATAGATTATACAAAAAAGATTCAAATACTTTTAGGAATTATATAATATATGGAGATACTAGTTGCTTAAAATCAACTAAATTCAAACATCTAGTTGTTCAAAAGTCCCAATCAAGTATTGACTCATTTAGTATGAATTTTTATAATGTTTTAATTTTCAATCCCAAAAAGTTTGGAAAAATACCTAAAATGGTACTCACAGAAGAATCACATTTGCTTGAAAAATTTATGAATTGAAATTTCAAAAATGATTGTTATAATAAATGATCTAGTTGAGACATTTATAAACTCTATTTATTCTAGAGGTAAAATTCGTATATTAAATCAATCTCATTAATTTTATTGCTTTAATAAACGTTTGCTATGAGCTATCCTTATCAAATTACTTCTTTTAAACAATATCAGGAAGACTATAAAAAAAGTGTTGAACAACCCGAAGCATTTTGGGGCCATATTGCAGAACATTTTACTTGGCGAAAAAAGTGGGAAAGTGTTTTAAATTGGAATTTTAAAGAACCTAAAGTAGAATGGTTTGCTGGTGGAAAATTAAACATCACCGAAAACTGTATCGATCGCCATTTGGAAACCATGGGCGATAAACCTGCATTTATTTGGGAGCCCAATAATCCAGAAGACAGGGTAAGAATTGTAACCTATAATCGTTTACACAAACGTGTTTGTCAGGTGGCACAAATGCTTACCAATAATGGTGTAAAAAAAGGCGACAGGGTTTGTATTTACATGGGCATGATTCCTGAATTGGCATATGCTGTTTTAGGTTGTGCAAGAATTGGTGCTATTCACAGTGTAATTTTTGGTGGCTTTAGTGCACAAAGTATTGCAGATAGATTGTATGATGCTGGAGCTGATTATATTATTACTTGTGATGGTGCTTTTAGAGGTGAAAAAATTATTCCTTTAAAAAGTGTAATTGATGATGCATTGATTGGTAATAGAACTATTAAAAAAGTAATTGTTTATACCCGTACACGAACTCCAGTATCGATGTTGAAAGGAAGAGATTTATGGTGGGAAGACGAAATGGAACATGCCGAACATCAGGTAGAAAAAGATGGTAAAGTTTCTTTTCCTGCTGTTGAAATGGATGCAGAAGATCCTTTGTTTATTTTATATACCAGTGGCAGTACTGGCAAGCCAAAAGGTGTGGTGCATGGTACTGCAGGTTATATGGTTTGGACCAACTACACTTTTGTAAATGTATTTCAGTACCAAAAAGGCGATGTACATTTTTGTACGGCTGATATTGGCTGGATTACAGGCCATAGTTATATTGTTTATGGACCACTGAGTGCAGGTGGAACTTCGTTGATGTTTGAAGGCATTCCAACTTATCCTGACGCAGGTCGTTTTTGGGATATTGTCGACCGACATAAAGTAAATATTTTATACACTGCACCAACTGCCATAAGAAGTTTAATGGGCTTTGGTTTAGAACCTTTAAAAAATAAAGATTTATCGTCTTTAAAAATATTGGGCACCGTTGGTGAACCTATTAATGAAGAAGCATGGCATTGGTACGATGAAAATATTGGTAAGAAAAAATGCCCCATTGTAGATACTTGGTGGCAAACAGAAACAGGTGGAACACTCATCAGTAATATGGCTGGCGTTACACCTGCAAAACCAAGTTGGGCAACTTTGCCCATGCCTGGCATACAACCTTTATTGGTAGATGAAAATGGTGTTGAAGTGACTGAAAAAGATGAGCATGGAATTTTAAAAGGAAACCTTTGCATTAAAGCTCCTTGGCCAGGTATTTTAAGAACTACTTATGGCGATCATGAACGTTGCCGAACCAATTATTTTGCTACATATGAAAACTTATATTTTACAGGTGATGGTGCATTGAAAGATGCAGATGGCAATTATAGAATTACTGGTAGAGTGGATGATGTATTGAATGTAAGTGGACATAGAATTGGCACTGCAGAAGTGGAGAATGCCATTAACATGCATGCTGGTGTGGTTGAAAGTGCAGTGGTTGGTTACCCACATGATGTAAAAGGACAAGGCATTTATGCTTTTGTAATTGACAACAATACACATGGCGATGATGAATTAACCAGAAAAGATATTTTACAAACTGTTACTCGTATTATTGGTCCAATTGCAAAGCCTGATAAAATACAATTTGTGAAAGGATTACCGAAAACACGAAGTGGCAAAATCATGCGTAGAATACTTAGAAAAATTGCAGAAGGGGAAACAGAAAATTTAGGAGATATTACTACACTACTTGACCCAGGTGTGGTAGAAGAAATAAAAAATGGAAAGCTTTAAGCTTTCCATTTTTTATTGTAGAAATTATGTACTTGGCTTTAGAATAAATATTTAACTGTCGTTGCAAGTTTATCCTGAGAAAAGCCGAAGGGCCTCTTCAACGCTTTGTACTTTATCGAACAGATATAAATAAAATTTACTTTTGATAGGTAAAAAACTAGCACTACATTTAATACTCAATTAACAAATAATTTAGTGAAGCAAGTAACTAGTATCAAATAACAAGTATGATATTAAGCTGGAATGAAATAAAAGAAAGAGCTTTAAACTTTTCAAAAGAATGGGCAGATACTTCAAATGAAGAAGCAGATGCTAAACCATTTTTAGATGCTTTTTTTAATGTATTTGGTATAAGCAGAAGAAAGATTGGCACATTTGAATACAGAGTTAAAAAACTATCAGAAGCCGATGGTTATATTGATATGCTTTGGAAAGCAACGATTCTTGTTGAAATGAAAAGCAAGGGTAAAAACCTCGACAGAGCTTATGAACAAGCTTTAAGTTATACGCATGGGCTTAAACAGGAAGAACTACCTAAATATATTCTGGTTTCAGATTTTGAAAATTTTAAACTGTACGATTTAGAAGAAAACAAACAAGTAAGTTTTAAACTACATGAGTTAATTGGCAACGTACAGCATTTTGGCTACTTATTGGGCTATCAGAAAAAAGTTTATAAAGAACAAGACCCTGCCAATATAAAAGCTGCTGAATTAATGGGTAAGCTGCATGATAGGCTTGAAGAAATTGGCTACACAGGGCACTCTTTAGAAGTTTACTTAGTGCGTATTTTATTTTGCTTATTTGCAGAAGATACCACCATTTTTAATAAGCAACAGTTTCAAGATTTTATAGAGCAAAGAACCAATGAAGATGGCAGCGACCTTGCATCTAAGCTGCAAGAATTATTTCAGGTATTAAATACAGCAACCGAAAATAGGTTTAAGAACTTAGATGAACAATTAGCTGAGTTTCCTTATGTAAATGGAAAATTATTTGAAGAAATTTTACCAACAGCAAGCTTTGATAGTAAAATGCGAAAAGCATTATTAGATTGTTGTTATATAGATTGGAGTAAAATTTCGCCAGCCATTTTTGGTTCTATGTTTCAAAGTGTAATGAACCCAAAAGAACGTAGAAATTTGGGAGCACATTATACCAGCGAAACCAATATTTTAAAACTCATTAAACCACTTTTTTTAGACGAGCTGTGGAAGGAGTTTGAGGGTGTAAAAGACAATAAAAACAGGCTACCGGAATTTCATAAAAAATTAAGTACACTCAAATTTTTAGACCCAGCTTGTGGCTGTGGCAATTTTTTGGTAATTACTTATAGAGAATTACGCGTATTAGAATTAGAGGTTATTAAGACCCTATTGTTTAAACACCAAAAAATTAGAAGAGATGTAGCTGCTGAAGCACAAATAAATATTAGCCAGATTGCAAAAGTTGAAGTTGATCAATTTTTTGGGATAGAGTACGAAGAATTTCCAGCACGTATTGCAGAAGTTGCAATGTGGTTAATAGACCATCAAATGAACATGCAAATAAGCAATGAGTTTGGGCAATATTATGCAAGATTACCTTTGAGAAAAGCAGCTAAAGTTATTCATGGTAATGCTTTACAAATAAATTGGAACGACTTACTTAAAAAGCAAACCATTGAAATTGAAGCAACCAATGCAACATTAATAGTTAGCGAACCAGAACCAGAATATTACAATGTAAATATTAAAACCAAAAACCTAACTATTATTGATGAAAGGAAGTCAACAACAGAAAAAATAATCTTAAAAACTACTTTCGATTTTATACTTGGGAACCCTCCTTTTATTGGTAAAAAAGAAAAAAATGAAGCTCAAAAAAAAGATACAGAAATAGTATTCAAGAGTATAGTAGGCACTGGAGTTTTAGATTACGTAGCATGTTGGTATATTAAAGCAGCACAACTAATTCAAAATACAAATACTAAGGTTGCTTTTGTTAGTACTAACTCTATTGCTCAGGGAGAACAAGTTGGTATTTTATGGAGTATGTTGTTTAACTATTACAATATTAAAATTCATTTTGCCCATAGGCCATTTGTTTGGCGAAATGAAGCTAAAGGCAATGCAGCTGTACATTGTGTAATTATTGGATTTGCAAATTTTGACACAACAAATAAGAGCATATTTGAGTATGAAAACACAAAAGGTGAGCCTCATGAAATTAAAGTAAAAAACATTAACCCATTTTTAGTAGAAGGTAGAGATATTACAGTTGAAAACAGAAAATCGCCAATATGCAATGTTCCTGAAATGAATTATGGTAGTATGCCAATAGATGAGGGGCATTTAATTTTAAGCAATGAAGAAAAGGAAACTGCTTTACAAAACGAACCATTTATAAGCGAAGCTATAAAACCATATACTGGTGGAGATGAATTTATAAACAATAAAAAACGTTGGTGCTTGTGGTTGCAAAATATTAATCCAACAATACTTAATAAATCTTCTTTTATTTTAGATCGAATTGATAAAACAAGAAAGTTTAGACTTAGTAGTAATAGAGAAGCTACCAAAAAATTAGCTGAAACATCTATGCTTTTTGGTGAAATAAGGCAGCCCAAAACCAACTATATTATTATCCCAAAAGTATCGTCGGAAAAAAGAAAGTACATTCCTATTGGTATATTAGAACCTACCACTATTGTAAGTGGTAGTGCATTAATTATTCCAAATGCTAGCTTGTATATTTTTGGTATTGTTACTTCATATATGCACATGTGTTGGATGAAGTCCACTTGCGGAAGAATGAAAAGTGATTACCAATATTCAGCAAGTATTGTTTACAACAACTTTCCTTTTCCAATCAATCCAATAGATAAACAAATTAAGTTAATAGAAGAAAAAGCACAAGATGTATTTAACATTAGAGCATCTTTTAGTTCAAACACTCTTTACGAATTATATGAATCTAAAACAATGCCTCCTGCTTTGGTAAAAGCCCATAATGATTTAGATAAAGCGGTTGATTTAGCCTATCGTTCACAACCATTTACAACAGAGTCAAGTCGAATAGAATTTTTATTCGAGTTGTACGAAAAATATACTTCGGATTTATTTATAACTAATAAAAAAAGAAAAAAATGATACACATTTCTTTAATAACTCGTAAGCCAAAGGTTATTACATATTGTAGAAAGCCAACACCCGAAGAAATTAAATTTGGTTATGGGGCTACCCACTATCGAGATTTTGATTTCGAAGAATGCGTTAAAAAGAACGGGTATATAAAAAAATATATTGTCGCAAAAGATGATAAGTTAAAGTACACGTATTGCTAAATAAATATCTTTTTTTTAGTTTATTTAAACAGCAATTTCAAACCACATTCAGACCGTTTTCAACGTTCCGACTGTTCATGCATTTCTTACACAAGTTTGTTTACACTTTGCAAAAATTAAATTACTGAATATGTTAAGGTCGGTTCAGCAAAGCTGACTGAATCATTTAATTTTCAAAAGAATATTTTAATAAGACCTACTTGCTGAGTATTTTGCTACTTCATGTACAGCAATATTGTCTTTTCTATCTTGTGTTAAAATAGAAACGCCGTTGTAAATATTAAAGTGCAATGTTAAGGGGTGTCTTTTGTATGTAAAATGCCAATCTATAGTATAGCTGTCGTCCTGCTTGCCCAAGAATTTTACTTTCAGCTCTTTTACCAACATGTTGGCAATGCTGTTGAATTTTTTCATGCTGCAATTGCCATCAATAACTACTTCTATTATTCCTGATGGTGTGGTTAATTGATTCGCTTATAGATATTGGTTTTATTGAATAAAAGGATGAGTTGGGTTATACGTTCAAATCAACTTATAACATATATGGATTTTTCTTTGCTGCTTTTATTTCAGCCTTTTTGGCTTTTTTAATCGCTTTTGCTTCTTCTTTATTTTTGGGTTTGTAACCATCCATTAACTTTTCAGCACCCACATTGTTTACACTGCTCGGGCAGCCATTTTTATTGCCTCCCCCTCCAAAAATATTTTTAAAAAAATTACAAGAACTTAAGCTAACTGTAAGTACTGCAATGATGCATATTGTTTTAAATGATTTCATTAGTAAGTGCTTTGAGCGATGCTAAGGTACTGCTACATGTATTTAAGAGCTGATAAATATTTCTTACATGCTAATTCGTTTATTGTCGGTATTTGTGCCTGGCGAAAAAAGATTGTGTTTATGATAACGCAGGAAGTTGTCAATTTATTTTCTTTCGTCATTGTATTCTTCGAACCAGCTTGAATATTTGATATAATTGTCAGCAATTCTATTGATTTCTCCATGAATCAAATCCTTAGAAATATCTTTAATTTTTTTTGCAGGAACACCAGCATAAATACTGCCTTCCTCAACAATAGTTCCTTCTGTTACAACTGCACCAGCAGCTACAATACTATTGCTGTGAACCACACATCTATCCATTACAATTGAGCCCATACCAACTAAAACATTGTCATGTATGGTACAACCATGTACCAAAGCATTGTGCCCAATAGAAACATTATTGCCAATATTGGTAGGATTTTTTTGAAAAGTACAATGTATAACAGCCCCATCCTGAACATTCACTTTGTTGCCCATTTTTATATAATGTACATCGCCACGAATAACAGCATTAAACCAAATACTGCATTGATTGCCCATTACCACATCTCCTGCAATGGTAGCATTGGGTGCAATAAAACAAGCTTCGCCAAATTGTGGCGTTTTATTAAGAACTGTAAGTATGTAAGCCATGTATTGAGTTTAAAGTTTGAAAGTTGAAGGTTTAAAGTTATGAACTTGCGTAAATAGTTACTATAACAATTCTTCTTTGTAAAAAAGTAAACCACATAGTCATATAGTAACATAGTTTTTTGCTGATAGTGATTATTCAATAATCCTTAAAGCCAAATTCGGCGTTTTCTGTTTTTCTGCGAGCAATTTTTTACCACTGAGAAAAGGAGTTAACAGAGTTGCACTGTGTTTTAATAAATCCTTTGTGTGCTTCGTATCCATTGTTTCTTTGTGTGAAACAAAAATCTTTCATCTTTGCCTCATGAATACACGTCAGCTTTTCCTTGCTCATGTTGCTCAAACTTCTCCAACACCCATTGGAATTGAAATGGTAAAAGCTGAAGGTATTTATTTATATGGGGCAGATGGTAAACAATATATTGATGGCATTTCAGGATTTAGTGTAGCCAATATTGGTCATTCAAATACTAAAGTAATTGATGCAGTAAAGCAGCAGACCGATCAGTATATGCACTTAATTGTGTATGGAGAATTTATTCAGCAACCACAAGTAGCGTATGCAAAATTATTGGTGGATAATTTACCCGAAAGCCTGAATTGTGTGTATTTTACAAACAGTGGAGCAGAAGCAACAGAAGGTGCCATGAAACTGGCCAAACGAGTAACTGGAAGAACAAAAATTATTGCTTTCAATAAATCGTATCATGGTAGTACACAAGGAGCATTGAGTGTTATGGGCGATGAATACTGGCGAAACGCTTACCGTCCACTTCTGCCTGAAGTATATCATTATGATTATGGAAGTGATGTAGCTTTACAGGCAATTGATAGTTCAGTAGCTTGTTTAATCATGGAAGCAGTGCAGGCCGAAGCTGGTGTTATTGCTCCATCAAAAGAATGGATACAAGCGGTACGAGAAAAATGTAACCAAAATTGTGTGTTACTAATTATAGATGAAATACAAAGTGGTTTTGGAAGAACTGGAGCCTTATGGGCATTTGAACAATTTGATATTGTTCCTGATATTTTATTACTGGGAAAAGCTTTGGGTGGAGGCATGCCAATGGGTGCTTTTATTGCACATCAATCTTTAATGTACACATTAACCAATAATCCTGTGTTGGGTCATATTACCACTTTTGGTGGGCATCCAGTTGCATGTGCTGCGGGAAAAGCTGCATTTGAAGTTTTGTTGAATGAGCAATTGATAAATGATGTTAAAAAGAAGGGGGTACTACTAAAAAATAATATTCAACACTCATCTATACAGTCAATCAAGCAGTTCGGATTATGGATGGCCATTGAATTTGATAGTTTCGAAATCAATCATGCTATTATTCAAAAATGTATTGAAAAAGGATTGATTACCGATTGGTTTTTATTTGCTGCCAATTGCATGCGTATTGCACCACCATTAATTATTAAAGAGTCACAACTCTTAGATATTTGTAAAATTGTGAACGAAAGTATTATTGAAGTTGTAGGTGCTGAATAATGAACTGTAGCTTGGTTTGCGTTAGGGATTGGAGTGAAAAGCCCCTGCTGTACAGCAGGGCTTGAAATGCAAAGCCCGACCCGTTTCCAACGGGTAACGCCTAATTATTTTTTCTTTTTGTTGGTTAATGAAAAATTGAAATAAGATGGAAGAGCATTTCTTTTGACTCTTTTATCCATAGCAGGTTTTTGGTATTCTGTATAATAAATTTTCAGTAGAATTAGAAAATAGGAGATGAGCAATGGCCCAAAAATTAATCCAGTAATACCAAAATATTTTAGTCCCATAATAATGCCCAACACTGTTACTACAGGATGTACATCAGCCATTTTTTTAGCCAATATAAATCGAATTAAATTATCGCTTAAACCAATCACTAAAAAGCCCCAAAGTGTTACAAATAGGCCATAGTTGGTGTGGCCAGTTGCAAATAAATATCCTGCAGCAGGAATCCAAATAAGCCCAGTGCCAATAATTGGAATTACAGAAGCAAAGCCCGTCATAATTCCCCAAAAGCCAGCTTCAGGTAAACCTGAAATTTTGTAAGCAATAAAACCTAAAGTGCCATGAATGACAGCAATTAAAGGCATTCCAACAGCATTGCTAATGGTTTGTGCTACCAATTCTTTACCAAATAATTCAATCAACATTCTTTTAAAAGGCAAGTAAAAAACAATGGCAGCCTCTAACCTGTTCATGTTTACCAGTAAAAAATACATGAAGAAATACATCATGGTAATACTGCTGAAAAAGCTGAGGCTACTGTTTAATATGGCTTTAACAGATTGAGTAGTTAACTCTTGCAGTTTACCCAATGTTTGACCAGATAAGAGATTAATATTAAACTTTAATTGTATTGCAGTATTTAACTCTTTCAAAGGCTGAACAATTGCATTTGGGTTAGATGCTACTATAGATGCTTCTTTAAAAAGCATACTTCCAATAAACAACAAGGGTAATAGAATAATGAGAAAAGAAATAAATATTACAAAAGATGCTGCAACTGATTTTTTCCAGTTCCATCTTTTTGTAAGCCATTCCATCAATGGTTTACTCAACACATAAAACATTACTGCACCTAAAAAAGCGGTAAAAAATTCTACTAAGCTAAACAATAGCAAAACAGCAAAAATGGCAATAATGGCTAAAAAGAAATACTTATTTATTTTATGTTCCTGATTGCTTTCCATGAAATTTATGTTGCTTTGTAAATGTAATGTACTGATATTTTTCAGTACAAATTTAATAATAGGTTGAATGTATGAATAATGTAAAAATGAATTTGAATGGTGTAATAATGTCTGCTGAAAAGCCTGTTATTACTGCCGATAACAGAAGTTTCAGGTATGGTGATGGTTGTTTTGAAACGATGAAAGTTGTAAAAGGAAAAATCATTCATGCTAATGAACATTTTGAACGTTTTTTTTCTTCGTTAGAATTATTACAATTCGATAAGCCTAATTATTTAACTGCTGCTTATTTAACTGACCACATTAATAAATTATTGCAGCAAAATGATCATGCTAAGTTAGCCAGAATAAGATTGACTTTATTCAGAGGTAACGGTGGTTTATACGATGCTGAAAATCATTTTCCAAACTACATTATTCAAACATGGGACTTAAATCCTAGTAACAACAAGCTTAATGAAAATGGATTGGTGATTGACATTTATAAGGATGCCAGAAAAGTGTGTGATAATTTTTCTCACGTAAAAAGTAACAACTTTTTAAGCTATGCAATGGCGGCATTGTGGGCAAAGAAAAATCATTTAAATGATGCTTTGTTGTTGAATCCTTATGATACAATTGCAGATGCTACCATTGCCAATGTTTTTATAGTACATAACGGAATTGTTAAAACGCCAGCTGTTACAGAAGGTTGTGTAAATGGCATTATGAAAAATTATTTGTTGCAATGTTTATGTAAAGAAAATATGCCTGTTGAAGAAACCTCTTTAACTATTGAAGATGTATTGCAGGCACAAGAAGTTTTTTTAACCAATTCTATTTATGGTATAAAATGGGTGAAGCAATGTGATAGCAGTAACTATGTTTTGCAAACAGCAGCGTTGCTGCATAAAAAGTTTATAGAGCCTTTGTGGTTGTTTTAGTTAAATATAATACTTCTAAAGAACACAAATCGGTTCATTCCTTGAAAACAACTTTGTGTGAAATCAAAAACAATTCTATTGAACACTTGTTACTAAGAATATGAAACCAACCATCAACATCATCTGGTTCAGAAGAGACTTACGTTTAAACGATAATGCAGCATTGTACCATGCATTAAAAAGCAATCATCCTGTTGTTCCAATCTTCATTTTCGATAAAAACATTTTAGATAAATTAGAAGACAAAGCTGATAGAAGAGTTGAGTTTATTCATGCGGCATTAAGCGAAATGCAAGAGCAATTAATAAACATGAACAGTTCTTTAGAAGTATATTATGGAACTCCATCAGAAGTGTACAAACAATTGATTGAGAAATACACCATTGAAAATGTATTTACCAATGAAGATTATGAATTGTATGCATTAGAACGTGATGAAGCGATCAAAAATTTACTAGCATCTAATGGAGCAACTTTTCGTACATATAAAGACCAGGTGATTTTCGAGAAAAGCGAAGTAACTAAAGATGATGGTTTGCCTTATACTGTTTTTACTCCTTATAGCCGTAAATGGAAAGCAGCTTTGAAACCATTTCATCTTAAAGCATACCCCACAGAAAAATATTTTACTAACTTTTACAAACAAACAGTACAACAAATCCCTTCTTTAGAAAGTATGGGATTTAAACCTTCTCTTTTGGAGAAGGTTGGGATGAGGCTTTTTCCTGCAAAAGATTTAGATGAAGCCATCATTAGCAAGTATTCTACTCAAAGAGATTTTCCTGCTATAAGAGGAACGACGCAACTGGGTGTTCATTTTCGTTTTGGCACCATTAGCATTCGTGAAGCTGCTCGTAAAGCCATGCAATTAAATGAAACCTATTTAAACGAACTCATCTGGAGAGATTTTTACCACATGATTATTCATCATTTTCCGCATGTACAAAAAGGGTTGGCTTTTAGAAAAGAATATGATTTAATTGAATGGCGAAATAATGAAGAAGAGTTTAAAAAATGGAGTGAAGGCAAAACTGGTTATCCCATTGTAGATGCAGGCATGAGAGAATTAAATGCAACTGGATTTATGCATAATAGGGTTCGCATGATAACAGCCAGTTTTTTAATCAAGCATTTGTTGATTGATTGGCGTTGGGGTGAAGCTTATTTTGCTCAAAAATTATTAGACTTTGATTTTGCAGCAAACAATGGTGGCTGGCAATGGGCTGCAAGCAGTGGTTGCGATGCTGCTCCTTATTTCAGGGTATTTAATCCAACCTTACAAACTGAAAAGTTTGATAAGCAATTGCAGTACATTCGAAAATGGGTGCCTGAGTTTGAAGGCTTCGATTATGTTAAACCCATTGTTAAACACGAAGATGCAAGAAAGAGAGTATTAGAGGTTTATGCAAAGGCGTTGAAGAGATAGATTTCACAAAAAGGAACAAAGAATACGAAGCACACAGAGAAAATGAAACACAGCTTTACTTAAAAATTTAGGTATAATATTAAGAGAGGTCTGCTTTTTAAAAAGCAGACCTCTCTTGTATAGTAATGCTTAATTAATAAAAATGCTTTCAAGCTCAATGCTATCAATTTGATGTATTTGTTGATAAACTTCCATCAATTTCATTACTGCTTTTTTACCATCATCACCAAGCCCTAAAGAATAATTATTTACATATAAATCAATATGCTGCATCATTACAGCTTCACTCATTTCTTGTGAATGTTGTTTCACATAATCCGTAATTAAAGGATAATTGGCAAATGCATATTCTAAACTTTTTTGAATCAGCCTATCTACTTTTAAACTTAGTTCTCTATCCATTTTTCGATTGGCAATAATGCCACCTAAAGGAATGGGAACATTTAATTGTTGTTCCCAATATTCACCTAAATCAATGATTTTTTTAAGACCTTTATCCTGATACGTAAAGCGATTTTCATGAATAATCACACCAACATCAACCTTTCCACTAAGCACTGCATCTTCAATTTCATGAAATACCATAAACTGTTTATTCGCAGCATTTGGAAATGCTAAAGAAAACAATAAATGTGCAGTGGTATTTTTCCCAGGAACAGCAATACTTGCATGCTCCCAATCTGTAATCTCTAATTTCGAATTTGAAATTAACAATGGTCCAACTCCTTTGCCCAAAGCTCCACCACTATTTAACAAAACATAATTATCCAGTACTAATGGCAAAACACCATAACTGATTTTCGAAAAATTTAATTTGCCTTCTAATGCCCACTGGTTAAGGGTTTGTACATCTTCTAATACTACATCAAATTCTAAACCCTCTGTATCAATCTTGTGGTTAACTAGTGCATCAAAAATAAAAGTATCGTTGGGGCAAGGAGAAAATCCTAAAGTCAATTTCATAGTTAACTTAATTGTTCAAGTAATTGTATAATTGCTTCATTCAAGTTCAAGATGCTCTCTTTTAGCAACCATTTTGTTTTATTTCTTTCGCCTACATAATTACTGATGGCTCTTATTTGCAAAAAAGGAATATTGGCATCTAAGCATACATAATGCAATGCTGCACCTTCCATACTTTCAATAGTTGGATTGTATTTCTGAATGAGTTGTTCAATCTGCTTTTTGCTGGTACTAATTTGATTGACTGTTACTGCATTCACAGCGGAAAGTTTCAGTAAATTATATTGCTTTAACCAAGGATTAGGCAATAATTTTTTTACAAAAGGAACTTGATTATTCTTTATTAATTGCAAATCAAAAATATCTTTCCATTGCCCTTTTTCTGTAACACCTAAATCTCCAATGGTTTCATTTTTAATAACAACAACTCTATCCAAAGGTTTTGTAGTATCAAATGTTCCAGCAATGCCAACTTGAATGATTAAATCTGGTTTTTCGTCTGTAATTAATTTCATTAAAGCAACTGTTGAAGATAAAATACCAACGCCACTTTCATGAAATAATACGTCCTTTTGAGTCGTTTTTATTGCATTATAACTTGGTAACCATTCACCTTTTGTAGCTGCTGTAATTACTATTTTCATTGAGGTGTAAAGGTGAGGATTTTTTTGTTACCAGCTTTAGTACTACTATGTAACTATTGTTGCGGTGTACTCTTCAACGGTTTGTACTTTACTGAACAATTAAAACCTATTCTGAAACAGCATTTTTGGGCGACTGAATATTTTTTAAAGTATAATATACAATACCAAACATGCCAGCAAACAAAACAATAAACCCCCAAGCATAAATATGTTGCCAGGGCTTAAGAAAGTAATGAGCCGATGTATATAAAACATCATCTGGATTGGTAAGTATATCCCAGCTGTTAAACCTTAAAAATCTGCCAATATAAATACCGTAACCGCAGAGCATAATGCTTACAGCAATATAAAAATTTGTCCATTTTTTAGTGATGTGTTGTTGTAAAAATTGTTCAACCTGCATTAATGATACAATGCCCAGCAGTAAACCATTCCATGCAGCAGAAGTAACCAATAATAAGTCGTACCATTTAGGTACTGGTGGTCGTTCTGTATAATGAAAAATATCAGTAATAATGTATGGAGCATTGGGAAAGAAAAGTAACCAGCCTGCTAATAAGCTATAGGATTGTATATTCAGCTTTTGTTGTTTGTTCAATTGCCGGCTAAAGAGTATTGGAACAATTGCAAGAAATAAATTCCAAGCGAAAAATACATACGTTAGTTTGCTGGTGATTGTAATTCTTATAATTAATAAAATAATTGTAAAAGCTATGCTGATTAAAAGCATGCGTTCAAGCGATGTTGTTTTTTGTTTCATAGTATTTTAGGAATTTTTACAACTGTCCTTTTATGTTATTTCTATCTGATTTACTTAAATACTGAACAGCTATTCTGTTTTCAGGTTTTTGATCAATCAGATAAATTGTAATCAAAAAGAAAAGCTCCAATGGCTTCATAAATATATACACCACATCTGCTACATATTTATTATTGAAAATCCCATAATAGCGATGAATTAAATTACCAACTTTATTGTAGTTCCCTCTTATTATTTTATGAAATTTAGGTAGCTTTTGTTCTATAATTTCTTCGAAAGCATTTGCTATTAAAAGTTGCCTATTGCAAATTATTTTACCTCCGCCTCTTTCACCATAACGTACAGGTTTTACAATATCCTTATGCCCATTTGCAGCAACAGAGCAAAGAAAATGTCCTCCACATTGTACATTATCACACATATAATCCAGTTGAGAAAATCCATGTTTATATGTATCTGTAAATGCCTTAACTATTGAATCCGGCTTTTGACCAAATAAAAGTAACAAAGATGTTATCAACGTAAAAATAGGAAGGAACAAAATCAGTAATAATGGGAACTTAATTATAGGATGTAATAGCAGAATTTGCCTACCTACTTTCTCAAATCTATTTGCTGATTCTACATCAGTTTCTTTATAAACCTCAATAAAACATCTTTGATTTTTTATTAGTTGAATCGTGAAAATAAATCCGATTGGCAGATTGCCAATTAACCAAAATAAATCACCTATTTGAAACGCAATAACACCATTAAAAATAATAGCAAATAATAAAGTAGAATTTATAAGCACTTCCAAGACCGGGCTTAATAACTTGTCTTTTTTAATTGCTGATATATAAAAACTGCTTACACAAATTGCTATTAAAACATAAATTGTAAGTTTATGTTCAGGTGCAAAAGTTGCACTTTCACCACAACAATCATTTGACTTTTCATCAATCAAAAGCAAATATTGTAAGGGCAATCCTGTTACACTGATTAGTTCTATCAGCCTAAATACAGAACTTTCAAATAATCTTTTTCCAACAATTAAGAATTTCACAAAATCTATTGAAAATAGAATACATGGTATTGTAAATAATATAATTATTCCGAGCATAAAGTATAATTTAAATCTTATGTAAGAAAATAATACAACCTATAATCACAGCAACAATTGAAATAAACAAAACAGCACCAGCAGCAACATCTTTTACTATTTTAATAACAGGATGGTACTCTTCCTGCACTACATCACATAATCTTTCAATTGCACTGTTTACCATTTCTGCACCCATCACCAAAGCAAAACATAGCAATAGTATAAGCCATTCAGTAGCTGATACCCCCAAACCAACTGCTATTGCAACTACTGTAATGGCTATACATAATTGCAGCTTGCCATTTCTTTCGTGCAGGAAGAAATACGTCATCCCGTTCAAAGCATGTTTAACTGACTGTAAAAATGTTTGTTGTTGTTTCATGTTGGTTTAACCACAGAGATTTGGAAAATAAAAAGTTGCACAGAGTTATACTGTACAAGTGTGCGACGCAACCATAGCTACATTTTTAATCTACAGTTGGTCACAAAAAATACTACTCGTTATTGGTTGAATTACTAAATTCTGGGTTGTACCAATTGAGTTTTCTGGTCGCATACATTACCAATGCCAATACAATAAATAAACCAATACTACCCACAAGCAATGCTGTGTCTTCTAAACGAATGAGTATAAAAATGAAGCCATATAATGCTATTAAAACACCTGCAAATACACTAGCAGTTTTCCAATTTTGAAAATGACTTTTTGCATACAATGTAATTAGAGCAATGGTTGCAGCAGCAGCTACCCAATAAGCATAATCGAATAATATAAATTCGCTGATGGAAAGTAGTAGTGTAAAAAATATGACCAATGCTAAACCTACTAAAGCATATTGAACAGGATGTACTGGTTTTTTTTGCATTAATTCTATAATAAAAAATAACGCAAAAGTTAACCCGATAAATAAGATTGCATATTTAGCACTACGCATTGTTTTTGCATATTGATCGGCTGGTTGAACCATGTTTACGCCAAACGCAAAACTGTTTTTATTTAATCCAGCTTCGTTAAGAATTGTTCCAAAAGGCAAATTGGCTTTATTAAATATCCATTTGGCTGAGAATCCTTTTTCATTAACAATTCTTTCAGTTGGTAAACTATTGCCATCAAATGATGGATTACTCCAAGTTGAACTAATTTTAAAATTGCTGTTTCCACTTAATGGTGCAAAACGTAATTGTTCACTTCCTTTTATTTTTAAGGGCATTGTAAAATCTAATGATTTGCCAAAGTCTTCAGCCTGTAAAGTGATATTAGCAGATAATCCAGATGAGTCTATTCGAGTTAGAGGTAACCCTGGAGATAATTCATAAGCTGAATTATTTATTGTAATAGTCAACTTTTCCTCAATACCCTTAAAGTCTGAGATGCCCATACAAATCTTTGCATTGTCAAGGTTCAGCATGTCTATTGTAATGTCTTTAGGAAGTTGCAATCGAAAATTTCCTTTTGAGCTTAGTGTACTTTTGTACAACAATACTTTGTAAATAGAACGTGGTCGTTCTTCTGGTGAAATTGTTCCATCGACAGATAAGTTATCTGGTAAGAAAATCAAATCTTTTTCAATAATGATTTCTTTGCCTTGACCGTCTTTTTCTTTTGCAGAATATGGCACATGAATGTAAGGACCAGTAACTGTTTGTTTGCTACTCCATTTACTGCTTACCTCATTTACTACCTGCTTTTGTCTATCTTCTCTTTCGGTAATAATGTTTTGTACAAACATTGAAGGAATGAGCATTAATAGAATTAATGCTGCTGTAATAAAACCTTTGATCAAAGTTTTATTTGTTGATACTGGTGTTGGGCTGTTGCTCCAATTTTGATTGACTGTTTGTTGTTCGTTGAACGTTTCCATATAATTGTTGATTTGAGTTTCTGAATCTTGTTGCCAGCTTTCATTTATGGTAATTTCTGGCTCTATATTAAAATAGTTTTTGATTGGTTGCTGCGTAATAAATATTGCAACCAGACTGCAACCAAATACAATGGATGTGCAAGTTGCAAGCACTACTAAGTATAGTGATGGATGATTGAAAAACATTGAAAATGAGCCATCAATAATAACACCTAACATGCCATAGAAAAAGGAAATAATGAAACAGATAAATAGTAAAAACTTTAATTTTTTTTGAGTACTCGAAAAGCTATTTTTAATAAATGGTAATGCAATTGAAAGAATTAAAAGCACAGGTAAGCTTCCAATTAATGCTACGATTAGTGCAACAATAAAAAAGCATGCAGTAGTAAAGTCGCCATTTAATAGAAACCATAGTAACCAACCAAGTCCAAATGTTAGTGAAGACAAAAACCAAATTCTGGCTGCTATTGATAATGACGAATATTCTTTTTTCATTTTAAAAGTGCTTTGAAATTCAAAGTATTGATACAAAAAAATTATCTAGTAGCTTTTATCATTGCTTCCAATGCTTCTAAATGAAGTTTAAAAGCTTTTTCACCAGCTTTTGTTGCTGCATAAGTGGTATTGGTTTTACGGCCAATAAATCCTTTATTTACTTTAATAAATCCATTTTCTTCTAAGGCTTTTATATGGCTGGCCAAGTTGCCATCGGTAACCTGAATGAGTTCTTTCAGGTCATTAAAGTTTACTTCATCATTTACCATCAAGGCACTCATGATGCCCAAACGTACACGACTATCAAACGATTTATTTAAATTTTCTATCGGATTCTTCATGATCTCTGCTCTAAAAATGATTAACTATTTCTCTCATACCTGTACCACATTACAACGCCATAAATAATGTGTAATACACCAAACCCTGCTGCCCAAAAATAAAGTCCTTTACCAACAAACCAAAGATTAACTAAGCCCAGTAAAAGTTGGCCATAACCTAAGTATCTAATTTCTACTAAAGTGTACTTACTGGCATTTACCAAAGCCAAACCATAGAATATTAAACAGCCTGGAGCAATTAAACCAAAAGTACCAGCCTCAATCAGTTTTATAATATAAATGCCACCAACGCCCATTGGAACTAAAACATTGATAAGTAAACGTTTTGCAGTTTTACCCCAAATTGGTGTATTTGTTTTTTTGCTTCTTAAATAGGTAAATGAAAATGATAAAAGAAATGCTCCTAGAAAAGTGAAAATAGCAATAGTAAATAACTGATGACCCATATAGTCAGCAACGGAAATACTGTCTTTGTATTCGTCAATTTGTGTACTGCGTAAAGTATGTCCTTGCTTGTAGTTTGCGTTAATTACATTTCTTGCAAACCAAGCCCCTACCAATGCACAACTACCAGCAGCAATGCCACTTAACCCACTTAAACTAATAAAACGGCTGCTCCGTTCCATCATTTGTTTAATATCCTGTAAAGTATCGAGGTGTTGATTTTGGGTATTCATAAAAGTACTTTGAAATACAAAGTAATTAATCTGTTTTCATATTTCCAAACTTTTTTTAAAATATTCCATTTACAGGTTTATCTAATTAAAACAAGCATTTAACGAAAAACTAAAGCAGTACTTGCTTACTAAATGGTATTTTTGAAGTGTATGAGAGCAATTGTACTTAAGTGGTTATTTATTGTTGGTTTTTTCTTTAGTTTGGTTACAGCCAATGCTCAGTATAAAAAAATAACTGGTGTTGTTAAAGACAAACAAAGCGATGAGCCAATTCCTTTTGCGTCGGCTGTGTTAAAACTTAATGGTACTGGTTCTTTAACAGATACAATTGGTCGATTTTCTTTTTTTGTAGATAAATCAATTACTCCAGATACGCTTCAAATTCTCAGTGTTGGTTATAAACCAGTATTAATTCCTCTAATATTTAGTAAAGATTCATTTTTTGTTGAAGTAAAATTGGAAGTATTGCCACCTAGCGGTGAAGCTGTTGTAAAATCTAAATACAACCGAGCATTATGGTTTTGGAAACAAATGATGAAGCATAAACCAATCAATGATAGAAGTAAATGGAACAATTATGCTTACGAAGTCTATAATAAATTAGAGCTTGATTTAAACAACGTAAATAAAACCAAACTTGGGCAAAACAAAATTCTAAAGCCGTTGAATTTTGTATTGGTATATGTAGATTCTACATCAGAAGAAAAACCTTTTTTACCAGTTTATTTAACTGAAACTTTATCCGACTTTTTTTATCAGAAAGATCCCAAGAAGTTTTATGAAATTATTAAAGCTGCTAAAACCAATGGTATCGATAACGAAAGCCTGATTAAGCAATTGGGAGGCATGTACCAAAACATAAATGTGTACAATAATTTTATTCCCGTTTTTGATAAACAATTTGTAAGCCCTTTAAACGAAAATGCAGATAGATTCTACAATTTTAAATTGCTGGATACACAATATTTATATAAGAAACGACTGGTGCATTTGCGTTTTACACCCAAACAAAAAGGCACTGATGTTTTTGAAGGCGATTGTTGGATTAATGATACCAGCTTTGCTGTACAAAAAATTACTTTACGTCCAGCTGTAGATGCAAATATCAATTACCTAAGCAGCCTAAGTTTAATACAAGAGTTTAAGCTGGTAAATGACACTACTTGGTTCTTGTACAAAGACAAATTTGTAGCTGATATTACGCCATTGGGTGGTTCTAAACTTTCTTTAAAAGGAAGAAAAACAACTACCTATAAAAATGTTATACTGAATGATACTAGCATTACGTCAAGATTGGCTTTAAATAAAAAAGCAGAGGAAATTGATGTGATAAGAAACTCATTGGATTTTGCAGATTCCTTTTGGGTAAAAAACAGGCATGAAGAACTGAATAAAAATGAAAAAACAGTATATAAGGTATTGGACACTTTAATGAACAACCCCACTTATGTACGTTATAGAAATACACTCACTTTTTTATCTACTGGTGTAAAAGACATTGGCAATATTCGTATTGGACCTTGGTTTTATTGGTTTAGTGGCAATAATTTCGAAGGGAATCGTTTGCGTTTTGATTTAAGTACCAACAAAGGCTTTAATAAGAAACTTTATTTTCATACTTACTTAGCGTATGGTTTTGATGATAAAAGATTTAAAGGAAAATTTGAAAGTCGCTATTTGTTAGATGCAAAAAATTGGACCTATTTACATGCATCGTACAGAGATGATTTTGACAATGGACAAATTCATTTCGATCAATTAAGTACCGATAATGTTTTTGCTACTTGGTTTCGCAGATCAGGTATTCCGTTTAAATTTCAACGGGCAACAGAAGCTAAATTAGATTTTTACAGGGAAACGCCCGTTGGACTTGCTTTTGGCTTAAGTGCTGCCAGTAAAGACTTTCAGGCATTATTAAATTTACCCGATGAAGTTAATTTCTCCAAAACCGATGGGCATGCTTTTAATAGTTTCGAAACAACCATTCGGTTAAAATATGCTTTTGCTGAACGATTTGTTGAAGAAAACTTTTATCGTACGTCTTTAGGTAGCGAATTTCCAATTGTTGATTTTAGGTTTACACATGGCTGGCCTGGTGTTTTAAAGAGTAGTTATCAATACAACAAAGTTGATTTGAGTATTTCAGATAATTTACAAATTGCTCCATTTGGAAATTTGAGTTATAATTTCTTTGCAGGTAAAGTGTATGGCACTATTCCTTATCAGTTTTTAGAGTTAATGCCGGGCAACGAATTGTACTATTACAATCGCTATGCTTTTAACTTAATGAAGCGTTTTGAATTTATTGCTGATCAATATGCAGGGTTTAACGTAGAGCATAATATTGGCAGTGGTTTGTTCAGATTTATACCACTTACTCGTAAATTAAAATTTAGGCAGTTTTATAGTATGAAAGGAGTTGTTGGTAATTTAACAGCAGAAAATAAACAACTTAATTTCGTGGGTAATTATCCATTTAAATCCCTTGATGATAACATGTACTTAGAACTTGGTACTGGTATTGATAATATTTTTAAACTATTCAGGCTCGATTTCGTGTGGAGGGTTTTACCAACAACACAGCCCAAAGAGCAAACCGCTAAGTTTGGGGTTTTTGGTAGTTTTAGGGTAGGGTTTTAATTTTTATATGAAACAATTATTGTTATATGGGCTATTGTATTTCAATTGAGCTACAGTTGCGTCGCACACTTGTACTAAATATCATTTTTCAACAAGGTGCAAACTGTTAAAGGGTGCCCTGCTATTCAGCAGGATTTGCAACGACGCAACGGGTGTTTAATAGAATTACTACAGCTGCCTACAAAAAATATTTCAGATTTTCCATTCACTATTCATCATTATTTACTCAAACTCATAACCAATATCGTTTCGAAAATACATGCCTTCAAAAAAAATTTGTGCTAAAACAGTTTTCGATTTTTGTACCGCTTGGGTAATTGTATCAGCACTTGACGTAACTGCAAGTACACGTCCACCATTGGTTACAATAGTTTCACCATCTTGCTTTGTACCTGCATGAAAAACGATGGAATCTTTATTGTTTGCTGCATTCGCCAATCCGTCAATTCGTAAACTTTTCTTATAATCTCCAGGATAGCCGCCACTTACAGCCATTACTGTTGCAAAACTTCCTGCATTGTGTTCAATATTGGTATCGGCTAAAGTGCCATTGTCCATTGCTGCAAAAAGACTTACCAAATCAGTTTCTAAACGTGGCATTACTACTTCAGTTTCAGGATCACCCATTCGGCAATTGTATTCAATTACGTAGGGCGTTCCATTGCAATTCATCAATCCAAAAAATATGAAGCCATTGTAAATTAAATTTTCATTTGCCAATCCATCTACCGTAGGTTTAATAATGGTATGCTCAACTGTTTGCATAAAAGCATCATCCATAAAAGGTACAGGTGTTACACAACCCATTCCACCAGTATTTAAACCAGTATCACCAACACCAATACGTTTATAATCTTTTGCATGACCAATTACTTGATAATCTTTTCCATTGGTTAATACAAACACACTTACTTCTATACCTTGCAAAAATTGTTCAATTACAACTTTACTACTAGCATCGCCAAATTGTTTGTTGATGATCATTTCTTCAAACACTTGTAAAGCATCTTCGTGAGTTTCACTAATTACCACACCTTTTCCAGCAGCCAAACCATCGGCTTTTAAAACAATGGGTAAACTGTGTTGAGCAATATAAGTTTTACCTGCTTCAAAATTATCTTTTGTAAATTCAGCATAAGCAGCAGTAGGTATGTTATGCCTTTGCATAAAATGTTTGCTAAAAGCTTTACTGCCTTCTAATTGTGCAGCCTGTGCAGATGGACCAACTACAATAATGTTTTTTAATTGTGCATCGTTCTTATAAAAATCGTACACACCTTTAACTAATGGTTCTTCTGGCCCAACCACTACAAGGTTTATTTTATTATCAATGCAAAATTGTTTCTGTGCATCAAAATCGTTGATGCCAATATTTACATTGGTGGCAATATTTTCTGTGCCTGGATTTCCTGGAGCAACAAAAAGGTTATCGCAATGTTGGCTTTGTTGCATTTTCCATGCTAAAGCATGTTCTCTACCGCCACTTCCTAATAATAAAATATTCATGATTGGTTGCTTAAAGTTGGGCGAAAGTAAACCTGATTTTGGAAATTTAAGTTCTTTAGTTTTTTAGTGTTTAGTTTTTATTTATTTATTGATTTTTCTGCTTATTTTGAGCCTTTCAATTTATAAACACTAACGAAAATCAACTGTATGAGTCAAACTGCTGTACAACCATCATCAGGGCACCCTAAGGGATTATGGGTACTTTTTGGAACTGAAATGTGGGAACGTTTTAACTTTTATGGAATGAGAGCCATACTCTCTTTGTTTATCGCTGAAGCGTTAATGAAAGGAGATACCGAGTCATCAATTATTTATGGAGGCTTTTTAGGTTTATGTTATTTGACACCCATGTTAGGCGGTTATATCTCGGACAAACTTTTAGGCAATAGAAATTGTATTTTACTAGGAGGGACTGCAATGGCAATAGGCCAACTGTTTTTATTTTTAAGTGCTCATTTTGCTACCAATAGTGATGGCACTATTAATAATAATAATACAGATTTAGCTACTAATATTTTGTGGCTTGGACTACTGATAATAATTTTTGGAAATGGTTTTTTTAAGCCCAACATATCTTCAATGGTAGGTAGTTTGTATCCTAAAGAGCAAAAAAGCAAATTAGATAGTGCATTTACTTTATTTTATTTAGGGATTAACGTTGGTGCAACACTTGGTCAATTTATTTGCCCATTTTTTGGAGATGTGAAGCATGGAGAGATTAGAGATTTGTCAGCTTTTAAATGGGGGTTTTTGGCGGCATCAGTTGCAATGTTTATCGGTACACTTACTTTCCTTTATCTTAAAAATAAATACGTAGTTACTCCAGAAGGTAAAGCAATTGGTGGAAAACCTCAAGCAGCCGATATTCCAGATGATGAATCTGGTCAGGCAAAATTTACAACGTTAAGCATTATTATTTCTTTGGGGCTATCAATTGCGTTGACTTTTGGATTTAACTACTTAATGGGTGGTCCTGGAGTATCTCTAATTAAAGCTTGGTTATACCCTTTTATTTTTGCTGCTGGTATAAGCCTTGCTTTTTTAATTATGACTGATAAAACCATAACTAAAGTCGAACGAGATAGAATTTGGGTTTTGTATCTAGTTTGCTTTTTTGTTATGTTTTTCTGGGGAGCATTTGAACAAGCTGGAAGTAGTTTAACCTTTATTGCTGATAAACAAACTGATACACGAATTTTTGGTTGGACAATGCCTCCAAGTATGGTCCAAAATTTTAATGGAATTTTTGTAATGGTATTTGCAATACCGTTTAGTATGATTTGGATTTGGATGAGTAAGAAGAAAATTGAACCAATATCCCCTGTAAAACAAGCATGGGGTTTATTGTTGATTGCTTTAGGTTATTTAATTATTGCTCTGCAGGTTAAGGGATTCACTCTAGCTAGTAAAGTAGGTGTAATTTGGATGATACTTTTGTACCTCCTGCATACTTGGGGTGAGCTTTGTTTGTCTCCAATTGGTTTGTCGTTAGTAGCAAAGCTTGCACCAAAACGTTTTGCAAGTTTATTAATGGGTGTTTGGTTTTTAGGAAATGCAGGTGGTTATGCTTTAACAGGGACTTTAGGTGCATTGTTACCACCAACACCTGACAAATATATTAAAGCTGAGCAAAGCAATATTAATTTACAGAGTATTTTGGACGAAACAAAAGAAGCAAATGGACAAGAGTTATATGTATTAGCAAAAGCAAAAATTGCTGCTTCAATAGATTATGACAAAGCATTAAAAAATAATTTAGATTTTACAAAAATTTTAAAAGCTAAAGATTCTTCGCTTACAAGTCAGCAACTAGAAATCATTCAAAAAGAAAAACTTATCAGTATAAAATACCCCAATTTAATGGGCTTTAAACTAAAAACATTGTATGACTTTTTTATGATGTTTGTTATACTATGTGGTGGTGCTGGTTTATTACTATATGCATTAACCCCAATGATGAAAAAAATGATGCATGGTGTTCGATAAATAAAATTCGTTAGTTATCTAACATAAAAAAAGCGATGCTGTTGCACCGCTTTTTTTATGTTATAATTTTAAATGCCCATATTTAGGTTCATCGTATTCAAACTTAAAACGCTTGTGACTCCATAAATAATTAGATGGTCTTTCCCTTACACACTGTTCAATGTATTCTATTAGTTTTTTCGTAATCGTTCCAGCTGGTAATTCTTTTGGTGTGGTTGTAAGTACTGAATAATCTATTTTATAATAACCACGTTTTACTTTATAAAAGTTTAGCATTACAACTGCTGTATTCATACGAACTGCACCTTTTTCAGGGCCTGCATAAAAGGGGGTTAACTTGCCGAAAAATGGAACCCAATAAGCCTTTGATGGGTTGCTGGGTTTTTGATCGGCCACCAAACCTAATGCGTATTGTTCTTTGGTGTAATTATGAAAGCTGTTTCTAAATTCAGGAACGCCAACTAAAATGGTTCCAAATTGCCCTCTCATTTTTAAAATGAGCTGATTAAAAGCCTGATTACTCAATGGCATAAAAACGCCAATAAACCGACCTTTGTAATTTTTGGCAACACCAAGATTAACAAATTCCCAGTTAAAAAAATGACCTGTATGCAATTGAATATCCTGCCCGGTTGCCTGCAATTCATTCAATAATGTTGCATCTATAGTACAACGTTTATCAAACTCTTTCGGAGAAATAGAGATTAATTTAATCGTCTCCATAAACGTATCCACAAAGTTGTGGTAGAAGTCTTTGGCAATTCGATTTCTCTCTGATTGTGTTTTCTCAGGGAAAGCAATTTTCAGGTTATTAAGTACTACTTTTTTTCTGTATCCTAAAACATAATAGATCAGTACATAAATTCCATCACCAATAAAATACATTACGCTCCAAGGGAGAAGTGATAACAAGTAAAATAATGGGTAAATGATGTAGTACATGATTTGGTTTTGGAGTTTTCTAGTTTTTAGTTGTATAGTTGTTTAGTTCGATTAGGTTTTAATAGCAATTCTCTCTTTGAATTTGTTGCCTTGCATGGTGCTCTTATTTAAATATGCAATAAAAGTAGATAACATTTTTGCTACTTCTTCAGTAATTGAATAGTAATTTGTGAAATCATCATTAGATAAATATTTTCTATCTAAACATCGATATAATTGGGATTGAAGTTCAGTTAAAGACCCTCTTGAAATAGTGAGAAATTGTATGAATTCATTTCTACTGCCTCTTCCAAATCCTTCAGCAATATTATCCATAACTGAACCAGCAGATTTATTCATTTGATTTTTTAATTCAAAGTCTTTAGTCAGTTTCGAAGTTTGCATTAATTCAAAAATTTTGTTTTCTAAAAGCCTAGCCTTTTGCCAAACTTCTAAATCTTCAAATTTTTTTATGGTAGCCATAACAAGGTTTCTCTTTGTGTTTACTAAAGTAATCAGCCAACTAAATAACCCCAAACTATAGAACTATACAACTCCAAACTAAATAACTAAAGAATAATATTCTGCAACAATTCACTCTTATTCAAATGATCAGTATTGTAATGTAAGCCTCTGCTTTCTTTTCTAAACTCAGCAGCTTTTACAACTAAATACCCAACAGTAATTAAGTTTCTCAACTCACACAATTGTGGAGATACTTTAGTAGAACGATACAATTCTTCTGTTTCAACAAACAATAAATCCAATCGTTTCATGGCTCTTGCCAAACGTACATCTGTACGAACAATGCCCACATAATCACTCATGATTTGTTGTAACTCTTTTAAGCTTTGGGTAATCAAAATCATTTCACGTGGTTCGCTGGTGCCAGTTACATTCCAATCTGGAATTTCTTTAGCAGCGAAAGTTGTACTAAGTTTTTCATAGTTATTTACCACATCTAAAAATGCCCTGCGTCCAAACACCATCGCTTCCAATAAACTATTACTGGCTAAGCGATTGGCTCCATGTAAACCAGTACTAGCACATTCGCCACAAGCATATAAATTTTGTACTGACGTACGTGCATGTTCATCTGTTTTAATACCACCACAACTGTAATGGGCAGCAGGTGCAACTGGAATCATGTGTTGGGTAACATCAATACCAATGCTTAAACATTTTTCATAAATATTCGGAAAGTGATGAATAAACTTTTCCTTATCCATGTGCCTACAATCCAAGTAAACATGCTCATTACCGCCCTTCTTCATTTCATTATCTATGGCTCTTGCAACAATATCACGTGGAGCTAAATCTTTTCGTTCATCATATTTTTCCATAAAAGCTTCGCCAGCTTTATTACGTAAAATACCACCATCGCCACGAACGGCTTCTGTAATTAAAAAAGAGGGAGAAACTCCAGGCTCATACAATGCTGTTGGATGAAATTGAATAAACTCCATGTTTTCAATTCTTCCTTTGGCTCTATAAACCATTGCAATACCATCCCCAGTTGCAATTTTTGGATTCGTTGTTGTTCTGTATGCCTGTCCACAACCTCCTGTTGCTAACAATGTAATATTGCTTAAAATCTTTTCAATTTTGTTGGTGTTCAAATTCAACACATACACACCATAACAGGTAATATCTAAAGTAGATTTCGTTACTAAAAATCCTAGATGATGTTGCGTAATAATATCAATTACAAAACAATGATTGATGATTTCAATATTTTTTGTTTGGGCAACTTCTTCCAGCAACGCCCTTTCCATTTCTTTACCAGTAACATCTTTGTGATGTAAAATTCTGTATTCACTATGTCCGCCTTCACGGCCTAATGCGTATTCACCAGTTGCATCTTTATCGAAGTTGGCACCATACTCAATAATTTCACGAATTCTTTCTGGTCCTTCTTTCACTACTATTTCAACTATATCTTTATTGCACAATCCATCGCCTGCAATAAGTGTATCGTCAATATGTTTGTCGAAACTGTCTTTTGCTTCATCCCATACTCCTGCAATACCACCTTGAGCATATTTGGTATTGGTTTCATCGGCATTGGTTTTGGTAATCACCAACACTTTTTTATCAGGAAAATGTTTGGCTGTTTTTAGAGCATAAGTTAATCCAGCTATACCACTACCTATTACGAGGAAATCTGTTTGCATAAGGAAATTTCATTTTATAGCAGCAAACATACTTTAAACTTTGGCAGTTAACAATTTGGTAAAATTAATGACACATAAACTTAACATAGGAATAATGTTAAGGCTTTGTTACACAGATACTTTTGCCGAATTCTAATGATAGCTTGTATTGTATGATTATTGATTAATTAATTAGAAAAAAACTGTTTTAAATGAGAAAGAAATTATTAATTATTGCTCTTCTATTAATTAGTATTGGTTATGTAAATGCACAAACAGCCTTAATAAAGGTAAAGGTAACCGATGAAAATAATCTAAACTTACCTGGTGCAGTAGTAGCAATAAAAAGTACAAAAATAACAGCTACCACTGATGCTACTGGTACAGCACTTTTATATAAAGTACCAATAGGTAAACAACAAATTGAAGTGGCTTATATTGGTTACACAACCGTTACTAAAGTTGTTGAATTAGCTGCTACTACAGTAGAGGTAAATATTAGTTTACAATCGGGTGTATCAGTTTTGAAAGGTGTGGTTGTTTTAGGTGATAGATTAAAAGGTCAAGCCAAAGCCTTGAATCAGCAAAAAAATTCTGGCAACTTGGTAAATATTATTAGTGCCGATTAAATTGGGCGTTTTCCTGATGCCAATATTGGAGATGCAATAAAACGTATTGCGGGTGTTACCATGCAAAACGATCAAGGCGAAGCAAGAGATATTATTATTAGAGGTATGGCTCCACAATTAAATTCTGTTACTTTAAATGGAGACAGAATACCATCGGCCGAAGGCGATAATAGAAAAGTACAAATGGATTTAATACCTGCCGATATGGTGCAAACTGTTGAGGTTTCAAAAACACTAACCCCCGATATGGATGCAGATGCAATTGGTGGCAGTGTAAACTTGGTTACAAGAACTGCACCTAACAAATTAAGGGTAAATGGAATGGTAAGTTATGGCAACAACCCAATTAGAGATGGTGTAATTGGTAATTTATCTTTAGTTGCTGGTGGCCGAATGTTAAAAAATGTATTGGGATTAGTTGCCACTGTTGCTTTAAATAATAACCAATATGGTAGCGATAACGTAGAAGCTGTTTGGGCACAAACTGCAGCTGGTGTTGCTTATGTTAGTGAACATGATGTAAGAAGATACGATGTGAGAAGAATGAGAAGAAGTTTTAATTTAAGTGGAGACATTAAAATAAATAAAAACAACTCTATCAATTTTTCTACTATTTACAATTGGAGAGACGATTGGGAAAACCGTTACCGTTTAAGAGTAACAGGTATTACACCACAAACAGATGGCACTTTTAGAGGTGAAATAAGAAGACAAACCAAAGGTGGTATTGGTGGTAATAGAGTTCAAAATGCACGTTTAGAAGAACAAATTGTTAAAAAGAATAGTATTAATGGTACACATGTAATTGCACGTACCATTAAAATAGATTGGAGTACTTCATTTGCACAAGCTAGTGAAATCAGGCCTAACGAAAGATACTTAGAATACAATGCCACCAATCAATTAATTTCTCTTGATTTAGCAGATGCTACAAGACCTAATGCTACACCAACAACAAGAGTAAATGCAAATGCTTTTGGCTTTAGGCGTTTTACAGAGCAGTTTGGAGAAACAACAGAAAAAGATTGGAATACTAAATTAAATATTAAAATTCCTGTAGAACTTTTTAAGGATAAAAAAACAGTTGTAAAGTTTGGTGCTAGATATAACACAAAAGAAAAAAACAGATTAAACGATTTTTATCGTTATGCTTTAAATACACAAAGTACACCATTGTATAATGCAACTGGGCAGCGTATGGCTGGTACTCCAGTTACCAATCAAACCATAGGTAATTATCAAGTTGGTAATAAGTATGTGTTAGATAGTTTTCCAAATGCCAACTTTGTGGGTTCAATAAATTTAAACCAACCTGGACAATTTACAGTAACCAGAAGGTTTGAAGAGTTTCTTGCATTAAACTACAATGCTAAAGAAAAAATAACTGCAGGTTATGTTAGCATTAGTCAAGAAATAACCAAAAAATTATCGGTAATTTTTGGAGCAAGAATAGAAAAAACAGAAGTGGATTATACTGGTAATAATGTTCTTAATACAACTACTTTAAAAGGAGATACTACATTAAAAAATGATTACACCAATATTTTGCCAAGCATTAATTTTAAATACGATTTAAATAATTCTACTGTACTAAGAGCAGCTATTACAACAGCTTTGGCAAGACCAGGCTACTATGAATTGGTACCTTATAGAAATATTAATACTGCCGATAAAACAATTTTTGTTGGTAATTCATCTTTAAACCCTACTACGAGTACGAATTTTGATTTAATGGCCGAAAAGTATTTTAAAAGCGTAGGTATAGTTTCGGGTGGTATTTTCTACAAAAAATTAAAGAGTTTTATTTATACCTATACCACCAATACCTATAATAATGCAAATTATCAATCTGAATTTAATCCAGCTATTGCAGATAATCCAATACCTGTTGGCGAAAATTGGATTTATCGTCAAAGCCGTAATGGAGAAAGTGTAGATGTTTATGGTTTAGAAGTTGCTTATCAACGTCAGTTAGACTTTTTACCTGGTTTTTGGAAAGGTTTTGGTATTTATGCCAACTATACTTACACTAAAAGTTCGGCAGATGGAATATATAACAGTGCAGGTGTAAAAAGAGATGGCTTAGCATTGCCAGGTACTGCACCTCACATGTTTAATGCATCGTTAAGTTTTGAAAACAAAAAGTTTATTGCTAGATTATCTGGCAATTTCACAGCAGCTTACGTAGACGAAGTTGGTTCTACTTCTTTTGAAGATAGGTTTTATGACAAACAATTTTTCTTAGATTTTAATACATCTTATACCGTATCTCCAAAGTTTAGAATATTTCTAGAAGTAACCAACATTACCAATCAACCATTGCGTTATTACACTGGCATTGCAGAAAGAACAGCTCAAATAGAATTTTATCGTAGCCGTTGGAATGGTGGTGTTAAGTTCGACATTTTTTAATTCAACCAACATAATAAAACAAATAGCGATTGAAATTTCAATCGCTATTTGTTTATCAATTATTTTGTTACCAGCTTTTATACATTACTCAACTTTAGTTGTGTAGCACAGCCGATAGCTATCGGCTTGAACAACATAACAAGAACAAACATTATGAAATACATTTATTCGATAAAAATAATACTCATTTTATTAACCTTTTGTAGTGCAACAAAAAGCAATAACAGTCAAGCAACACAAAAAGATACTATTGCTATTAAACCAATAGTGGTAACCCAACCTGTATTTGAAGACAGTGACGACCCAGCTATTTGGATTAACAAAAACAATCCAGCCAATAGTTTAATTATTGGTACGGATAAACACAATACCAATGGTGGTGTGTATGCTTTCACACTAGATGGTAAAATAGACAAAGCCAAAACCATTACAGGAATGCAGCGTGTAAATAATATCGATGTAGCATATGGGTTAATCCTAAACAATCAACCTACAGATATTGCAGTAGCAACTGAACGAGGCAAACATGCAATTAGAGTATTCAGTTTACCCGAAATGAAATTTATAGATGGCGGTTATGGTATACCGGTTTTTGAAGACGCAGCCAATAAAAAAGAACAAGAAACTATGGGTATTGCATTATACACCAGACCAAGTGATAAAGCAATTTTTGCAATTGTTGGTCGCAAAACTGGGCCATCAAATGGTTATTTATACCAATACCTTTTAAAAGACAATGGCAAAGGAATGGTGGTTGCAGAATTGGTACGAAAATTTGGTCAATACTCTGGTAAAAAAGAAATAGAATCTATTGCTGTAGATAATGAGTTAGGATTTGTGTATTATTCAGATGAACAATTTGGAATTAGAAAATACTATGCCGACCCTGCAAAAGGAAATGAAGAACTAGCCGTATTTGGCCAAGGCGACTTTTTAGAAGACAACGAAGGTATTTCTATTTATAAGTTTGATGATGGTACTGGTTATATTTTGGTCTCTGATCAATCTGCAAATAGGTTCAATATTTATGCAAGAGAAGGTACAAAAAATGATAAGCATTTACATCAACGTATTACTTCAATCCCTGTTTCAACAGATCAAAGCGATGGTAGCGATGTTACATCAATAAGTTTACCCGGTTTTGAAGGTGGTTTATTTGTTGCTATGAGTACCGATAAAACTTTTCAGTTTTATAGATGGATTGATATTGCCCAAAAAGCTGGTTTGAAAATAAAGAAGTAAACAATATTTTGGTTTGCTTAATTTAAAGAAAGCCGAGATTGTTTCGATAAACCCCGTATTAATATTTTATTACTTTCTCTTTAATTAATTGTTATCTCAATTTCACTTGCTGTTTCAATTGTTTCTTTGCATGAATAAAAAAAATTATGAAAATATTAATTGTCTCTATCATTTCTCTATTACTGGTAATTAATGCTCATGCACAATTATCTAGTAGAACAAGTGCTGCCTTCACAATAGGTAATTTGGTTATTTACCGTGTTGGTGATGGTACATCTTCTTTATTAAATACAGGTGCCCCAATTTTTTTAGATGAATATACGCCTACTGGTGTTTTGGTTCAAAGTATTGCATTACCAACATCTACAAGTGGAGCAAATGCAGCAATTATTGCAAGTGGCACAGCATCTAGTGAGGGGCTTTTAACAAGAAGTTCTAATGGGCAATTTCTTGTAGCTACAGGATACAATAGTAGTATCCCTGCATCATCATCATTATCAGGTACTGCATCAGCAACAATTTCAAGAACTATAGTTAGTATTAATAATGCCGGTACTGTTAACACTACCACTTCTTTAACTGATTTTACAAGTGCAAATAATCCTAGAAGTGCTACTAGTATTGATGGAACAGCATTTTGGGCTGTTGGTGGTACAGGAGGAGTAAGATATGCAACATTAGGAAGTACTACGTCTTCTTCGGTATCCACAACTGTAGCCAATATCAGAGATATTCGAATATTTAATAATCAACTATATTTTAGTAGTGGTTCTGGTACTAATCGACTTGCAGCTGTTGGTACAGGAATACCAAATACAACTGGTGAAACAGCTAGTGTACTCTCAGGGGTATCCACAACTGGTAGTCATTACGGATTTTTCTTCGCTGATTTAAGTTCATCAGTACCCGGTTTAGATGTTTTATATATAGCCGATGATGCGGTAGGTATTCAGAAATATTCTCTTGTTGGTAGCACATGGGTAACTAATGGTTCGCCTATTGGTACGGCTGCTGATGCATATAGAGGATTGACAGGAACTGTATCAGGTGCTATAGTGACACTCTATACAACACGTAAAGGAGGATCTGCAGCATCAGGTGGAGGAGAACTTGCGTCAGTTGTTGATGCTACAGGATATAATGTAGCCCCTACTGCAACACCTGTTTTATTAGCTACAGCTGCAACAAATACTGCATTTAGAGGTGTAGCTTTGACACCAACTGTTACTCCACTGCCAGTAAAGCTTGTTTCGTTCAATGCAGGTATAGAAGATAAGAATGTTACAATTTGGTGGAGCACATCAAATGAAATTAACCTTAAAGAATTTATAGTTGAAAAAAGTAATGATGCTTTAAATTTTAAAGTTATTGGTACTGTTACTGCGAGTAGCTCAACGTCGAGTAATAACTATTCTTTCATCGATAAAAATCCTACCATCGAAAAAGTATATTATCGTTTAAAGATGATTGATAAAGACGGTAGTTTTAAATACAGTAGCATCATTACTGTGAATAATAAATTATTCAACGCTATTAGTATTTATCCTAATCCTGCTATAAATGAAATTGTTGTTACTCATCCAAAAATTAAGGAAGAAACAAAAGCTATTATTTATAATTCGTTTGGAAAAGAAGTAGTTATTCAAAATGTCCAAAAAAATTCAACAGCAAGCATATTTAATGTTAAGCAATTAACTTCTGGTAACTATATTCTTGTTCTTTATAATAAAGATGAAAGAACTTCAATTAAATTTATTAAGCAATAACTAATAGCTACAAAAAAGATAATAATATTAAATAGTATAGGCTAACGGCTCTACCCAAGCTCCATGTTCTTTTAATAAGTTAATTAATTCATCTACTGCAATTTCACTATCAATATTTCTTTTTACAATCTCTTTGCTTTTGTATAAAGTAATTTTTCCAACACCACTTCCTACATAACCAAAATCGGCGTCTGCCATTTCTCCTGGACCATTTACAATGCAACCCATAATTGCAATTTTCACGCCTTTTAAATGATTGGTTCTGTTTCTAATTTTTGCTGTGGTTTCTTGTAAGTCGAACAATGTTCTACCACAACTTGGACAACTGATGTATTCTGTTTTGGAAATTCTTGTTCTAGTTGCTTGTAAAATGGAAAATGCAGTTGAATTAATAAATTGTTCTACACTGGTATTAATTGAATAATTTCTTCCTGCCGTTGACTGTTGACTGTTGACTGTTGACTGATTATAACTTTCAGTCGTAATACCAAAACAAACACCATCGCCAAATCCATCTAAAAGCAATGCTCCAGCTTCTGTTGCATAATGAATTAAATGTTCATCGGCCGTTTGCCAATTGCTGTCAACAATTAATACAACGGGATTTTCAATTTTTCTGTTCAGCAATTCCATAAACATTCTGCGTACCGCAGGCATTGCATGTTTATTTTTACTACTAAGGCATAAAACCACATTTGGATTATTGGTCAATTCATCTAAATATGTAAAATCATTTACTGGAGTTGCATCACTAAAACAATCAATCATCACAAAATTGAGTTTTGGATGAGTTGTTGTGGCTTCAATAAAACCTTGTCCATCGTAAATCGGAATATACTTTTCTTTATCACTAGCTTGCAACCAATGATTGGGCCAAGTAATTACTTTTAATGTTCCAGGCAAAGCAAAACCGAGTTCAGGCTTTCCTGTAAAAATATAATCTGCAGCAGCATCGCCAATATTCCATTTATCGGTAACTGCATCATATTTATAACCAACACTTTCTAATGACGTAGGTGTTATTTCATCTAACTTACTTAAATCAGCAATTACTACTGGTACTTGCGTGCCTCCAATATTATCAACTGCAAAAGTTTTTCTTCTGGCATAAGTAAAAGGAGAGTAAGGAATTTTGTCCATTGCAGGAATGCATTCAGCCTTTTGCCCTGCACCTTCTAACTGGTATCTTCTTACCAAATCTTTACAAACCGGAATTTCAAATTCAGGATCTTCTGTTAAGCTTACACGTATCGTATCACCAATGCCATCTTCTAATAGTGTCCCTATTCCAGCAGCACTTTTTACACGACCATCTTCACCATCACCAGCTTCTGTAACACCCAAATGCAATGGATAAATTTCACCAAATTCAGCATCCATTTGTTGCACCAATAATCTATACGCCTGAACCATCACTTGTGGATTACTGCTTTTCATGCTTAATATGATGTTGTGATAATCTTCACTTCTAGCAATACGTAAAAACTCCATTGCACTTTCAACCATACCATTGGCGGTATCGCCATAACGACTCATAATTCTATCACTCAAGCTACCATGATTAGTTCCTATACGCATAGCAGTGCCATGCTCTTTGCAAATTCTCACTAATGGAGTAAACCGTTCACGAATGCGTTCTATTTCTTCTAAATATTCAGCATCGGTATAATCAATTTGTTCAAACTTTTTCTTATCTACATAATTGCCTGGATTTACACGAACTTTCTCTACAATTCTTGCAGCTATTTCAGCAGCATTGGGTGTAAAATGAATATCAGCAACTAATGGAGTAGTGTAACCACGTTTGCGTAATTCATCTTTAATATTCTGTAAGTTTTCTGCTTCTTTTTTTGAGGGAGCAGTAATACGAACCAATTCAGCACCAGCTTCTATACAACGAATGGTTTGTTCAACTGTTGCAATGGTATCCATCGTATCTGTGGTTGTCATGGTTTGTACACGAATTGGATGACCATTGCCCAACAATAAATTACCAATCTTTACTTCTCTGGTTTTTAAACGGCTATATTGAGTTAATGAATTACAATAGAGTTGCATGAAACTGTTTTAATAATGGTAAATACACTGCAAAAGTGCTTAAAAATGCAATACTTTTAGTGAACTAAATTATAACGATGCAAAGAATCATTTGTTTAATGCTGATTTTGTATTCTATGCAATTAAATGCACAAACAGAATATAGCAATTTGGGCAAAACATTTAGGCTAAGCTCAACTTATTCGATGTTTCCAGATTCATTGAGAAACGAACAGCCAAGGATTTACCAAGGAAAAATCTATACTGCTACTGAGCATTACAATGATAGTTCGGTGTTTATTTTTATTCCAAACCATTTTAATAGTAAAAAAGAGTTTGAATTGGTTTTTTGGTTTCATGGTTGGAACAATAACATCGATTCGGCGTTAAAAACCTTTCGTTTAGTAGAACAGTTTGCTGCTGCCAAACGAAATGCCATTTTTATTTTCCCTGAAGGACCTAAAAATGCTCCAGATAGTTATGCTGGAAAATTTGAGCAGCCCAATTATTTCCATTTGTTTGTAAAAGATATTTTGCAAAAATTAGTTGCAAAAAAAGAGATACAATCTAAAGCCAATCCATCCATCATTCTTGCAGGTCATAGTGGAGCTTATAAAGTAATCAGTCATGTTTTGCAATATGCTGCTTATACCACAAAAGGAATTGTTTTATTTGATGCATTATATGGTCAGCAAAAGATATTTGCAGATTATATTGAGCAACATGCCAACTTCAGTTTTGTAAATATTTACACAAACAATGGAGGTACTTTACAAAACAGTATTGATTTTATGAAAAATCTAGGCGAGAAAAATTTGTCTTTTAAAAGTATCGAGCAAACCGAACTGACGGAAATCGATATTCAATCTAATCGCTTGCTTTTTATTCATAGTAATTTAGGGCATAATGAAGTACTCTCCAAAACCAATTATTTTCAATTATTTGTTCAGTTTATGAAGTAAGGTTACCAATCTTTTTCGGGTGAAACTTGTTGTACTTTTTGTTTTTGCATTTCTTTTTGTAAACGCTTTTCTTCGTTACGCAGCTTGTTTAATTCGTTCTCCATTTGTTCTTTATTCATTTTGGGTTGCTGCTTCTTTTTATCGTCGTCTTTTTTATCTTCTTTCTTTTTATTATCATTTGGTTTTTCTTCTGGCTTCTGTTGTTTTTTTACTTCATTCATTGCTTTTTGCAAATTCTCTCTAGTGTCTTTGTCGTTGGGAGCCATTTTTAATGCCTGTTTAAAAGCATCTACAGCTTGTTGCCATTTTTTTTGTTTGGCTTCGGCAACGCCTTTATTATAAGCAGCTTTGGCTTTTATAAAAATATCTTTACTGTTGTTTATAGCAGCAGCATACATTGTTGCTGCATCACTGTATTTGTTTTGTTTAAGCAAAGCATTTCCATTGTTGAAATAAGCAATACTATTTTTATCGTTTGTTGCTATTGCTTTGCTGTAATTGGATTCGGCAATTTCAAATTCTCCTTTTTTATAAGACTCATTGCCTTTAGTAATTTCTCTGTTTTCTTTTTGTGCAACAGCCAAAAAAGAAATACTCATAAATAATATGGTAATTAAACTTTTCAAGCCAGTTTCAGTTTTCGTTCACTCATAAAAAATTCAATACTCAGTAATACAAGAGCAAAAGCAAGCAAATACATATAAAAAGATTGGTAGTTAATATTGCCGCCACTGCTGCTAATGGGTTTCTTCTCTAAGCTATTTAATTCATTTGCTAAAGTTGCAGCAACAGTAGCAGTATTATCTAATATATTATAAGACCCATTGGTTGCTTTTGCCAAATCTTTTAATAATGTTTCATTCAGTTTTGTAATAATGGTTTGTCCATCTCTATCTCTTTTATACTCATTGGTGACAGCATCTAAAATAGGTGAGCCTTGTATCGAACCAACACCAATTGTATAAACTGCAGCACCATGTTCAGTTAATTTTTTAGCTGCATCTAAAGCTTTGGCATCATGATCTTCGCCATCAGTAATTAATACTACAGCTTTCGATTTTTTTTCTTTTGTGTTTAAAGAGGCGTCACACAAATACAACGCATCGCTTACTACCGTGCCTTGTAAATTCACCAAATCTGGTGATGCATTACTAATGAAAATTTTAGCAGCAGCCATATCACTGGTTAAGGGCATTTGTAAGAAAGCTTCTCCAGCAAATACAATCAGGCCAATATTGTTATTCTGTAAGTTTTGCGATAGCTGATAAATAAATTGTTTGGCTTTATCTAAACGTGTAGGTTTTTCATCCTGACTCAACATACTTTTACTAACATCCAGTGCAATCATTACATCAATGCCATTGGTTGCAGTTGAATTGTTTTTATCAGGCTTTCTTGGGTTGGTTGCAGCTACAATGATTGCTATAATGGCAATTAGTATACAAATAATCTTTAGGTTAAATTTTTTACTGGAATAGTTGGTGGTTAACTGACTAATCAATACTGCATTACCCAATTGTTGCTTTTTTTTGGCTTTCCAATGCAGGTTTGCATAAAACAATAATGCCAATGGAAGCAATACCAAAAGACCCCATAAATATTCTGTATGTTCTAATTGCAACATTGGCTGCAAGCTAAGGATTGAAATGGTAAATAAAAACTAAAAGTAGAGCATAAAAAAGGGGTAAAAACTAAGTTTATGGTTCATTTAGTTTTTATCCCCTTTCATTTTTTAGTTTTTCTTTGGTTATCTCTTGCCTTCTAAATAACCCAACTGCTTCAAAATACCCATTACAATATTTTTTCTGGCAGTTTTCATATTTGTATCATGTACACCTTCTATATTAAGTACAAAAAAATGTGGATGTTTATTTTCTTCAATCCAGCCAACCATCCATCCAAGAGCTTTACCATCTTCTTTAAAACCCCAGCCTGTTTTGTAAGCTAAAATATAATTGGCATTGTTTTCTTGAATCATCATTTTCTTTACAATCTCATGAGTGGTTTTGCTAAAAGGTAATTGATCGAAGTATAATTTTTTCACCAATCCCAATTGTTCGTCAGGTTTAATTTTTAAGGAGTTATCAATCCAGAAACTATCGATAGATGTTTTTATTTTTTTTGTTCCATAACCTAAGCTATCCAGCCATTGCTGCATGGTATCTTTGCCAATTCTTCTTGCAACTTCTTGGTAGTAGGGTAATGCCGAAACTTTAAAAGCCTCTTGCATGGTAAGGTCTTTGTTCCAATCTGTTGCAGTATCACCACTAGGAAAAACCCGAACTTTTCCATCCCACTTAATCAGCATTTTTTCGTTTACAACTCTACCACTATGTAAGCCGATTAATGAATTCACAATTTTAAAGGTTGACGCAGGTTGATAAGCAGAATCTTTATATCTGCTTAAATTGTAAATGGTAAAATTACCTTGCCCATTATCAAATAACCCAAAAGTACCTTCTACTTTATTTTCATCGAAGTATTTTTTCAAACTCTTATCTTCAGTAACGTTGTTGGGCGAACAGGCATTCAACAAAACCATTAAAATAATTGCAGCACTAAATAAACGCATGACGTAATTTTTAAGATTGCAAATGTAACTTTCATTGTTGATACTTCTTATGAACAGCTTGAAGATGAAACAAATTATTTTGCAACCAGCAACAGTATTGCTATTGGGCTTTATTGGTGTTGTTGAAAATCCAGCTGAATAGCAGGGCACCCTTTAGGGCTTTGTTCTTTGGTCAACTACTTTATTCTCCAGTTAATGTCGGGGTGTGCAATTCTTAAATTGGGTGTTTGCTTACCTCCTGAAATTTCAATTACCCTTTTGGTAGCATATTTAATTAATTGGTTTAACCATAACATGCCTTGTTGCCCTTCGGTTGCCTTGTTGTATAATAAAGCTTCTATTAAAGCATAAGTGAAGTACCCATTTTGAATGCTTGCACCTTCGTAAGCATATTGCATTCCACCAGAGGCAGAAAATACCACAGTACCATTTCCTTTTTCAGAAAAAGAAAATAACTTTTGCATAGCTTCGAAAGCATTTTCCTTTTTTTGTTTGTACTTTAATGAAACAACTCTGGCTGCAGCAGTATCATTTTTAGAAATGCTGCTGTTTGTATCGGCAGCTACTAAATTCGATTTATCTAAATCGCCACTATGGCAGGCATCAATCAATAATAATTTTTGTCTTGCAGGAATTACATCTATCGATGCCAACAGCGATAAAAAATCAATTGTATTAGTTGAACTATCGAAAGATGTTTTAGATGTGGAGAGTTGTAATTCTTTTTGGTTGTTTAATAAACCATGCCCACTGTAAAATACAATTACATAATCATTTGGCGATACCTGCTTTTTATCTTTCAACCATTTTTGTACAGCATTGTTGTTTGCAGCCAAATCGAAAAGTGTATCTACTTTAATATAATTAAACATGGTGTCGTTTAATTGGCTGGCAAATAGTTTGCTAATATCTCTGCCATCTTTAACAGCAAACGGTAAATTGGCATTTGGGTTATCATACTTACTTACTGATGTAACTAGAACATACAAGTTTGGTTTTTCCTGTTGCTTATTGTGATTGTGTACAATGCGTAAAGGCAAGCCTTCAATACCAGTTTTGGTAATGGCAACAACTTCAATGGCGTTATCGCCAGATGAAAGTGTTTCGAAAAGATTGTACTCTGTTTCGCCAAACTCCATGCTTAATGAAACCAGCTTTTTAACCATGGTACCATTAATGATGGTTCTTATTTCAGATATAGGCAGTTTACTTTTAATGCTAATGGTTATCCTGAATTTTGAACCAATATAGCCTGTACTTTTTATAGAAATAATAGGTAGCAAATCGGGTTTAAAATCTTGTAGTTTATTGATAATTCGTTCACTTCGTTTTAGTACGGCTTTGTGAAACAGTTCTTTAAATTCGGTATCTTGATTGGGTATTTGCTCCAATATCAAATCGGGTCGATTAAATGTTAAATCGAACAGATTTCTTTTATAACTATGGTTGCCAAATTTGAAGCTAATACAATCGTCGTTACCTGTTTTTTCGTAGTAAATAAAGTCAGTATTATTTTTCTTGAAGTTTACAAATAGTGAAGATGCTTCAACAGTTTTTTCATTATAAACTGGTACTAAGGTTAGAAAATTTTCGAAACCATTGTTCATCCATTTATAAAACTGCACATGGTCTTCCATTTGCAAAGCAAGATGACTGTTAAATAGCAATACATTCTGAATTTCAGGAAATATAGTGCTGTTCAATCCCCACATTTCATTGGTGTTTTTTAGCTGCATACCTCTTACAGCCTGCAGGTACTCATTTGCACCAATGCCTATTGTATTATAATTGGTGTTGCCAAACCATAAAACCATTTCTTCTCCTTTCGAAATTCTGAACTGCTTTACATAAAAACTCATGTTTGGTTTTGATGGATCTACAATTAATTGAAATACGCCAGTGGCTTCAGCTTGTTTAGTATTGAGCTTATATCGTTTTAAAAAGTTTAATTGATTTCCATTTGTTCGAACTGTTTCAACAAAATATAATGTGTTAGAACTATCAGTAATAAGGGCAGTGTTTCTTTGTAACACATTGCCATTGCCTGTTTCTGTATAACTGATATCTAGTAGTTGTTTAAAGTTAGCAGTATTAAAAACCCTGAGCCTGCAAGAATCTAATTTACTAACAGTACTTAAATATTCTTTGATTAATAAAAACCGACCATCTTTAGAAAAAATATTTTGAAAAAATGGTGGATGAATCATTAGCTGCAATCCCAATTTTATGGGTAGCTTAAAGATTTCATTTTGTGTACTATCGTAAATGGTAAAATTGTTTATACCTGTAGTTTGTGTAATATTTGATTTAGTTATAGTTATATACCATTTCTTTTTTGTTTCAATGGCTGCAAATTCTTCAGTATCATTAATGCGAATTTTTTGTTGGTATAAGAAGTGAGTTTTATTATCTGTAAACTCGTACACTTTTAATTTTAACTGATTATTAGTTTCGTTAAACACCGATACATAACCATTTTCCGAACTACCGGTAAAGCGTAATTTTTTATCAACTGTATTTGTTAAAAAATTATTTGTTTTTTCTGATAAAGTACTTAAATCAATTTCCTGTTCCGATACACCTGAAATCATGAGTCTTATTGCATTGGGTGAATTGCCATAATAAGACGACGTAATGCGTAAACTATTGCCACCATTAAAAGTATTGGTAATGCCAGTTTTTAAATTGCTGGTAAATAAACTTCTTTCACATTGATAAAAATTATTTTCTGCTATACCAATGGCCGATGAGTCTTTAAAATTAAACTTAAAATCAATTAAGCTACCACTATTGGCCGGTGTAATAAATGGAATGGTTTCAATGGTGTGATTGGTGGCGTTGTATATCTGAACTCTATTAACAGAATCTACCAATACTATGGTGTTATAATCTTCTATAAAATGAGCATTAAATATTTTGGCAACAGGGTATTGATTAGAAAAGCAAATATTTGTTGGTATTAAATTGGCAATCTTTCCCTTGGTTTCTGTTTCGATATTTACTCTTTTTACAGCAGCAGTATTGCCATCAGCCATAAGTAAAAAAGTATTGCTGGTATCGGCCGAAAATAATTTAGGTTGTTTAATTTTTGTATCAATTGTTTTTTCAAATTCAGCGTTCTTGTACACTTGAACAAATCCATTTCTATCGCAAGTGTAAAAGCTATTGTACTTTTTGTTATATGAATATTGAGATATTTTTTCTGGCGAATTAAAATTGGGCAAAATCAACTGTTTGCCATACTTGTATTTAATAAAAGCAAGCATGCCATTTCCTTCCATTGGTTGTGTAAATAGTAAAGTATTCAGGTTAAACACAGCAAACTGGTTGGTATAAATAGTATCGTTTAAATTATTGCCAACTGTAGTATATTCTTCCCAAACAACTGCAACCGTATTGTATGCTGGAATATACTCTACTAAACGAATGGCACAGTTGTACGCTGTTGTTGGTAATACACCAAAATGTCCATAATAGGCTTTTGTATTGGCATCCCAAAGTTGTAGTTCGTGCTGATTGCTGATTGCTATTAAGCCAGCTTCTTGAAAAGAATAAACATCTGTTATAGGTGGGCTAAGTGGTTTAAATATTACTGGCACAGGTTGTTGTGCATGAGTGAATGATACAAAGCCTGTAATACTTATGACGCTTAAAAACAAACACTTAAGTGAATCGAAAAAAAGTAGGTTTTTTTTCATAAGATTACATAGTTACTACAAATTGTACTGTAAACAAACAATTACATGGAAGTGTTTTAGCATGCTTCTATTTTTACTGGCACTATTTCTTAACCTTAATTAACAATACATCTAGCACTTTTTCAATTCATTGAATTACTTTTATATATGCGTTTAATAGTTGGCTTCTTTTTGTCTTGGTTTTATAGTATTGCTTTTGCTCAAAGCTTTAGTGGTATTATTTTTTCTGCTGATACCAAACAGCCTGTACCATTTGCAAGTGTATATTTAAGCAACACATCTGTGGGTACAACTTCCAATGCTCAGGGTAAATTCGTAATCAATAATTTCCCTGAGGGCAGGTATGATTTAATCGTTTCTTGTATGGGGTACGAACCATACCAAACTACCATTCAATCCAATAAATTAAATGAGATAGAAATTTTTCTTAAACCACGTGTTCAGGAATTAAAGGAAGTAGTAGTGCAATCTTATGAAAAAGATGGATGGAGTAAATGGGGCAAGTTTTTCTTAGACTGTTTTATTGGTCATTCAGCATATGCAGCCAACTGTACAATTAAAAATACAGAGGCAATTAAATTTCGATATGATAAGAAAGGAAGAATTCTTGCAGCTTTTGCAAATGAGCCTTTAATTATTGTAAATGAATCATTGGGTTATGAGATAAAGTACGATTTGGTAAACTTTGAATACAACCAAACTAAGTCACTGTTATTCTATTCTGGTTATCCCTTTTTTACACCTATCGAAACAACCAAAAAAGGTAAGCAAAACCGTTGGGAGAAAAAAAGATTAAATGCCTATGAAGGATCAATGATGCACTTTATGAGAGCTCTTTACCGCAATAAAATAGCAGATGAAAAGTTTGAAATGAGAAAGCTCATAAAGGTGCCTAATGATGAAAAGAAGCGAATACAGGCAATTGTTTCTAATAAAATTAAGGTCAATGTTGCAAGTGGAAAATCAACTATCAGAATTGGTTCTAGCGGTTCTTTTAATACTGGTGAAAATGAATTTAGTGATTCAAGTATTTATTATAACAGGATACTTGGTGAACCTGATGAGAAAAGCATTTTAATTAATCAGTTATTATCTGGAGATAGTATTGCTTATGCACATGACAGTACAACTGCTGCACTATACTTTACAGATTATTTACAAATTATTTATCGTGGTAAATCAGAACCAACCGAATATGCCAAAGAGCAAATGCGATTGGATGTTTACAAGTTTCAGGAATCTACAATTCAATTAATTAATAACCGACCGGTTTATGTTACATCCAACGGCATGTATCATTCTGGTACTGATATCCTCTCAACTGGTTTTTGGGGATGGAACGAAAAAATGGCAACCATGCTTCCGTTCGATTATAAACCTCCAAAAAAATAAGAGCATATAGTCTAGCTATATGCTCTTGAAAATTTGATGAAAGAATTGCCTACTTTAGTACGCCCAATTCTTTACCTACTTTAGTAAAAGCAGCAATGGCTTTGTCTAAATGTTCTTGGTTATGTGCTGCACTTAATTGTACACGAATACGTGCCAAACCTTTTGCTACTACAGGAAAAAAGAATCCAATTACATACACACCTTCATCTAATAATTTAGCAGCAAAGTTTTGAGCAATCACAGCATCGTATAACATAATTGGAACAATAGGATGATCACCAGGCTTTATATCAAATCCAGCTTCGGTCATTTTCGTTCTAAAATACTTTGTATTAAACTCCAATTTATCTCTTAGTTCAGTCGTTTCAGTTAACATATCTAAAACAGCAATACTTGCACCAACAATGCTTGGAGCAACTGTATTAGAAAATAAATAAGGACGAGAACGCTGACGTAACATTTCTATCACTTCTTTTTTGCCACTGGTAAAACCACCACTTGCACCACCTAAGGCTTTGCCTAAAGTGCCAGTGATAATATCAATTCTACCCATTACACCTCGATACTCATGTGTGCCTCTTCCTGTTTTACCTAAAAAACCTGATGAATGACATTCGTCTACCATAACAATTGCATCATACTTATCGGCAAGGTCACAAATTTTATCTAGCTGAGCAATGGTGCCATCCATACTAAAGCTGCCATCGGTAACAATAATTCTGCTACGTAAGTGAGTACTCTCTTTTAACTTGGCTTCTAAATCATCCATATTGTTGTGCTCATAACGATAACGTTGTGCTTTACACAAACGAACACCATCTATAATACTTGCATGGTTTAATGCATCGCTGATGATTGCATCTTGCTCATTAAATAAAGGCTCAAATACACCACCATTGGCATCAAAAGCAGCAGCGTACAAAATGGTATCTTCTGTTCCTAAAAACTGAGCAATTTTTTGTTCCAGTTCTTTATGTATGTCTTGTGTGCCACAAATAAAACGAACACTGCTCATACCGTAACCATGTGTATCGATGGCTTTATGTGCAGCTTCAATGACTTTGGGATGCGATGACAAACCCAAATAATTGTTGGCACAAAAATTAAGTACTGTTTTTCCGTTTACAACTATTTCAGCACCTTGTTCGCTGGTAATAATTCTCTCTTTTTTAAATAATCCGGCTGTTTCAATTTCGTTCAGCTCGGCTTTAATACGATCTGTAAATTTTGTGTTCATGTGCAGGCAAATTTTATGCTGGCAAAGATAGGAGAAGCCCATTTGATGTTTATATTTTGTATTTCTATGTTACAAGCTTTGGTACAATAATTGAACTTTGGTTCAGCTTGTACTAAGCATGGTCGAAGTATCGCACAGCAGATAGCTATCGGCTTGTACTGTATCGCTTTAATGAACTTTTAAATGCAGTATAAAGGTTAATCATTCCTAAAAATTATATAATTCAATCAAAAATCATTTATGTGTCTTATTTTCAAATTATAAATAATGATATGAAGAAAATCATCTTTTTTTTATCCACTTTTTTTGTAGTGATTATTTCAATAAATGCTCAACAAACCACCAAAAAAATAATTTCTGTTTGTTTAAGTGAAGGCGAAATGAAGTTGTATAAATTGGTAATGGAGTATCGTAAAGCAAATGGCTTGGCTTCTATTCCATTATCAGCTTCTTTGAGTTTTGTTGCACAAACACATTGTAAAGATGTGGATGCAAATAAACCCAATAACAATACCTGCAATTTACATAGCTGGAGCAGCAAAGGTAGTTGGACTGGTTGCTGTTACACACCAGATCATGCACAAGCCAATTGCATGTGGAATAAGCCAAAGGAATTAACCAACTACGAAGGAAGTGGATTTGAAATTGCATTTACAACCTGGCATAGTGATAATACCAATTATACTGCAACACCTGAAGAAGCTTTAGCAGGCTGGAAAAGTAGTCAAGGTCATAACGATGTTGTACTAAATAAAAGTATCTGGAAAAATCAAGTTTGGAAATCAATCGGTATTGGTATTTACAAAGGCTTTGCTTGTATTTGGTTTGGTAGAGAAACTGATATTGAGCCAACGCCAGTTGTTTGTAAATAATTATACTACAAAACGATAGCCAACACCTTTAATCGTTAATATTTCAATAGCAGCATCTTCTTTTAAATAAGAACGTAGCTTGGTGATATACACATCTAAATTACGACTGTTAAAAAAACTATCATTACCCCAAATATGGTTTAGCAGGTCTCGTCTGTCGATTACAGTATTTTTATTTTGGAATAAGTATTTCAGTAATTCACTTTCCCGATAACTTAGCTTTTTTTCTTCCTTATTAATGCTCAATATTTGTTTGTTTAGGTGAAAGCTGAAGTTGCCAAGAGTTATACAATCGCCTGCATTTATAAAAACATTCTCTTTTTTTACACGTAACAAATGTTCAATTCTAACAATTAACTCTTCGATGCTGAATGGTTTGCGTATATAATCGTTTCCACCCAATTTAAAACCTTTAACTACATCTTCAGTTTGTGTTTTGGCAGTCAAAAAAATAATGGGAATATCTTCATTGATTTTTCGAATATCTTCAGCAATATCAAATCCGTTTTTATTGGGCAGCATAACATCTAGTACACAAATGTCGGGTTCAATTTCTCCAAATACAGGCACAGCTTTATCTCCATCAGATTCCATCGTAACATCAAATCCACGGCTTTCTAATGTTTCTTTTACAATTTTGCCCAAGAACAATTCATCTTCTACATACAATATTTTTATACTCATAAGTGTTTTCTATTTTATCAATCAGGCATTGTTGGTGGGTAAATAAACTGTAAATACACTGCCTTTATTTACTTCACTTTTTACATCAATGGTGCCTTTGTGTTTACTTACAATATGGGCTACATAACTTAAACCTAAGCCATAACCTTTTGTATTGTGAATATTGCCTGTTGGTACCCTGAAAAATTTATCAAAGACTTTTTCTATATAGGCCGACGGAATGCCAATTCCATTATCGGTAACACTAAACTCAACTTGCTGATTGTGCTGTTTTAAAAACACTTTAATACTTGCATGTTGATTACTATATTTTAATGCATTATCCAGCAAATTATATATTACACTAGTTATGTGCAATTTATCTGCTGTTATATAAAAATTATCTCCTTCTGTTTCAAATACTACCAATGCTTCTTGCTTTTCAAATTGTAATTTCATAGTATTCATAACATCGCCAACCAATATTTTAAGATCGAAGGTTTCTTTATTTAGTTCAACTTCTTTGTTTTCAAACATAGATAGTTTTAAAACCTTATCTACCAATAAACTCAAGCGTTGCAGCTCAGAGGCCGAAATATCTAAATACGTCTTTGTTTTTTCAGGATTCGTAATTCCTCCAAAACTTCTTAATGCTTCAATAGCTACGTTTACAGTTGCAATGGGTGTTTTTAATTCATGTGTAATGTTGCTAATAAATTCATTCTTCATTTCAGCCAATCTTCGCTGTGCAAGTAAATTTCTGTAAAGACTGATAAATGTAGCGATAACGAAACTTAATAGCAGTAATGAACCACTAATTTGCCAGCCCATTTTTTGTATAATAAAACTGAATACGTTGTCGAATTTTGCTTGGTAAGAATAAGGCGTAGTATAGCCAACTAAAACATTACTAGTAATGAAATCCTTTTTACTAGGCTTTGCTGTATCTAGTTTTGCAATGTCATCTTTACTTATTTTTTTAAGAACAATATTGTAATTGATTTTTTTGTTACTCTTCTTGAGTTCTGCTGAATAAGCTGAATCAACTAAATGAATTGGCAATGAATCATTGATGCTTGAGCTTCTTGTAAACAGTTTAACAATGGGGGAAGACTTGCCATTTGTTACATCGCCAGTGAAACTTAAATTAGAAATGGTAATTTTATTTTGTTTACTTTTTTTACTGCTATCAGTTGATTTATACTGATAAATAAATTGATTCGTTTTTTTGGAAGAAGCAGAAGAATCTTTATCAGTAAAATCGAATTTGTATTTATGATTCAGCGTCATTGTGGTAATAGTTGTTTTACCTGTAGAGTCTTTACGAATAACAATACCACTATCGCCATGAATCTTTTGTTTAATAAATACTTCAATTAAACCAGGAGGAGGTACTGGCATATTTTTGCTTTTTGTAATTCTTAAAGAGTCTATCAAAGCTGGGTTGATATCATCTAATGAAGAAATAGTAGCTGCTGCAAATTGCTTTTTTTCAGGTTTAAAATCAGATTCGTTTTTTACTTTTTTTGAAGGGGTAAATTTAATTTGTGCAGGTATTGTAAAAGCTGCATTTGTTAACGCATTGGTTAAAAGCGTATCTTTTTCGAAGCGATCTTTTTGTAGTTTGTAAATGGTTTCTCTAAACGTAACATCTACTTCTTTTTGTAAACCATTGTATTCGGATGTATAAAGCTTCAATAACCAATAACCCTGAAATGCAGCCAATAAAAGTATGGCAGCAATCATTAAGTTTCTTGATAGATGTAGCTTTTTCATATTCATTTATTCTGCAACAAAATTAGCCTTTCACCAACTGCAATAGCTGTTTGTTAACCTTAATTAACCTTATTGCAACACAGCTTAACAAGGGTGCATTTAGTTTTGTAGCATTAAAAATGAAAACTATGAAATTTTGGAGTTTACTTGTATTGTTACTGGGTTATACTGTTGTACAGGCTCAAGTTAAAGAAGGTGCTATTACCTACGAACGTAAAATTAATATGCATAAACGCATTACCGATGAACAATTGAGGGCTTATGTGCCTGAGTTTAGAACCAGCAAACACATATTGCTGTTTAGCGATAGTGCATCTATTTATAAAACAATTCCTGAAGATGAAATGCCTGAAGCTGAAAATGGTGGTAATGTAAGAGTAATGGTAAGAATGGGTGGTGGAGATGGAGATGAATTGTATAAAGATTTTACCAAAGCAAAATCTATTCGCCAAACCGATGTAGGTGCTAAAACTTATATCATAGAAGATTCTATAAAAATACAGAAATGGAAATTAGCAGATGAAACCAAAACTATTTTGGGATATACATGTCGTAAAGCAACTACTAGCCAAACCCAAAGAGTTGGAGGAACTGTGAGAATGATTACCAACAGTAATGGAAATTCGGATACTGCAAAATCTAATAAGCCCTCACAAACACAAGAAGTAGAAGTTGTTGCATGGTATGCTGAAAATATTATTAGCCCTGTTGGACCAGAAAATAATGGTGGATTACCTGGTGTAATTTTGCAGTTAGATATTAACAAAGGTGAAATGCTTTATACAGCTATTGAAGTTAAAAAAGAAATCAACAAAAAAGAAGTAAAAGTGCCATCTAAAGGGAAGAAAATTACAAATGAGGAGTATTCAAAACTTATGCAACAAATGATGGAAAATATGCAACAAGGTGGAGGAGGAAGAATGATGCGTTTTGGAAATTAATACCTAATATTTTTTATCGTTCATGGTGTCTAAAATACTCATGTAACTCACATATCGGTCTATTGCAATTAAGCCATCATTGATGGCTTTTTTTACAGCACAATCTGGCTCATTTGTATGAATGCAGTTATTAAATTGGCAGTCGTTTACCAATGCTTTCATTTCGGGAAAATAACCACTTAATTCTTGCTTGGTAATGCCCACTAAACCCAATTCTCTGATACCCGGTGTATCAATAATTTTACCACCAAAAGGCAGGTCAAACATTTCGGCAAAAGTGGTGGTGTGCAAGCCTTTGCCACTCCAATCGCTTACCTCTTGTGTACGCAAACTTAACTCGGGAAAAATAGCATTTATGAAAGTTGATTTACCAACGCCACTATGTCCACTTAACAAAGTTTTTTTATTTTCTAAAACAGTTTTTATTTCATCAACACCAATATTATTTTGAATGCTGGCTAAAATTACTTTGTAGCCAATGGCTTCATATACAGCTTTAATTTCTTCAAATTTTTCGGTTTCCTTTTTCTTGTATAAATCAGCTTTATTAAAAACGATGATTGCTGGCAAATGATACATTTCGCAAGCAATTAAAAAACGATCTATAAATCCTGTAGATGTTTTAGGATCTTTTAAAGTAGCAAACAATAAACTTTGGTCTAAGTTAGAAGCAATAATGTGGTGCTTGTGTTTATTGTGTGGCGACTGACGGCCAACATAATTTTTTCGGGCATGAATTTCAGTAATGGTAGTGGTACTTTCCAATTCATTCTCCATTTCCATTTCTACGTCATCACCAACAGCAATTGGGTTAGTAGAAGTAATTCCATCAATCTTCAATACACCTTTAATTCGGGCATTGTATTGCTTTCCATCGATAGTTTTTACTACATACCAGCTACCTGTACTTTTATAAACTAAACCTTTCATGCAAGGCGAAGATAAATGGAAGAGAACAAATGCGGTCGTAGTGTATTTAAGGGAATTTTTTCAATACAGTCAACTTCAGAAATAACTCAATTACAATTAATGTTAAACCAATTGCCAAAAACCAAAAATATTCATCTGTAAATTTACTATAAGTTGTAATTTGAACTTTACTTTTTTCCAGCTGATTAATACTTTCATATACTTTTTCTAAATTCTGTTTGTCCGTTGCATGAAAATATTGTCCACCAGTTTCAATTGCAATTTGTTTAAGCAAGCCTTCATTAAACTCCATCTTTTTCCGTTGTGTAGTGGTACCAAATTCATTTTGCACTTGAATATCCATTTCTTTGTCACTACCAACACCAATAGTATATACTTTAATGCCATAAGTTTTGGCCATTTCTTTGGCAATATCTGGTGGAATAGCTCCACCAAAATCAACGCCATCAGTAAGTAGAATAATAATTCTACTTTTTAATTTACTTTCTCTTAATCTATCAACACTTGTTGCCAACCCACTTCCAATGGCAGTGCCTTCTTCTTGTAAATAACCACTGTGAATATTGTTTATTTGAGCCAATACAGTATTATGATCAGTAGTTATGGGACATAAAGTAAAACTCTGATTGGTAAAAATGACCACCCCAATCCTATCGCCTTTTCGTTGCTTCACAAAATCAGCAGCAACTTCTTTACTAGCTTCTAAACGATTTGGCTCAAAGTCTTTTCCATTAGACATACTGCCACTAATATCCATGCATAGTACAATATCAATTCCTTCGCCATCGGTTACTTGTTCAGTAAATTTTTGTTGAGGGCGTGCTAATGCAATGATGAATAAAACCATTGCTATGCAACGAAAAATAAAAGGAAGATGTAACAATCTAACTCTCCAATTAACTGTATTGCTTAAAAAATGAGTAGTAGAAATTTTAAGTGTAGCCGAATTTTTTTTATTGTTTTTTATATACCAATAAACCATATAAACTACTAAAAGCAGTAATGGCAATATCCAAGGATAAGCAAATGTGACATGACTCAACCAGCTTTTAATCATTAGTTATTTTGAAATTGATGGAGGGTATTAATAAATGTTTTTGCTGCCCTAATAGCTTCTTCATGTTGATGTGGCTGTGGCATATACTTGGCAAACTTAACAGCATCGCTTAATCTCAATAACTGAAAATATTGTCCTTGCACAGGTTCTGTTCCTATTCTACCTTTTAATAACAGCATATACTCGTCGCTTGTTCTTCCATTTGTTTTTAAAGCCAGCTGAGCATCTGAGAAATTTCTGCAAATGCCAATCAATTCTGTATAAAACAATTTGTATTGTTGATGTTCTAATAACTGCTTTTGCAACAATTGTTCTATTTGTTCCATTGCCCAAATAAATGGAGTTTGATTAGTAGGAATTTTAACTTGTGGTATTTGTTGTTTTCTTTTACTAAATGCCCATAACAAACCAAAAAAGCTTATTAATGCCATGGCAGCTATCGCAGCAATAATTCGCCAATCATTTTCTATTTGAACTTCTTCAATATCTTTTATGTCGTGGTAATCTTTCAAGTTGGTAACATCAACAGGTAATACTGCAATATTTAATGGCAGTGTTGTAATAGTATTTATTTTGCCATCTGTTTTATTTTCTAGCTCAATTGTAAAAAATGGAATTTGCCAATAGCCAGAATCAAAAGAAGTTATCTGTATCTTCTGAATATAACCAGTATTACTACCCACTTTAATGGTATCAATTGAGCCTTTTTGTGTTATTTCAATATGATTAAAAGTGTCAGCAACAACAAACCATTGTTTAATGTTGAACTTCGTTAAATCAATATTATCAGCTTTCAATTCTAATTGTACTGGTTCTCCAATTAATATTTTATCTCTGTTGATTGAAGCTGAAATTTTTTGAGCAATTACAGCATTGCACAAACAACAAAGCATGAACACTACCAAAAGTAGTTTCACCCATTTACTTTTCATGAATAGCTGCTTTATCATTTTCGGTTTATAAAAAATTTCTGTAACTCTTTAACGTAATCCTGAGTGGTACATAAATTAATCAAATCGGCTCCAGCCATTTTAAATGCTTTCGCTGCATCATCCTGTATTTGTAAAAACTGCTGATGATACCTATATCTAATCATGGTATCATTTGTATCTAAATATGTCGATGCTCCAGTTTCAATATCCTCCACTTTTATCAACCCAATATTGGGTAAATGTTCATCCATTTTATCATACACTTTCACCCCAATTACATCATGCCTTTTCGATGCAACTTTCAACAAGTTTTCATAGCCAGCATCTGCAAAATCACTCAAAACAAAAACAATACTTTTTTGGCGGGTAATATTATTTAAATACTGCAAAGCTTTTACAATATCTGTTCCTTTATTTACTGCATCAAAAGTGAGCAACTCTCTAACCATATATAAAACATGCTCTCTGCCTTTTGCAGATGGAATATATTTTTCTACTTTATTGCTAAAGAAAATTAATCCCACTTTATCGTTATTTGCCAATGCACTAAATGCAAGTACAGCACATATTTCAGTAATTAAATCTTTTTTGCTTTGCTGTTGTGTACCAAACAAATTGCTGGCACTTGCATCCACCAATAAATAAACACTCAGTTCTCTCTCTTCTTCAAATAATTTGCTGTAAGTGCCACCCATTCTTGCACTCACATTCCAGTCAATAAAACGCACATCATCGCCTGCACTGTATTCTTTCACTTCTTTAAAACTCATACCACGACCCTTAAAAGCACTATGATACTCACCTGTAAACAAGTGGTTGGTAAGCTTCTTACTTTTTATTTCAAGCTCTCTTACTTTTTTAAGTATCTCTTGTGTCGTCAGCATGTTTTAAAAAAGTCAATTTATTTTATAACCAGCAACTGTACTACCATGAAACTTCTGTTGCGTCGCACACTTGTACGTTCTGTTCATTCTTCAACATGACCCACCCCAATAATCATCTTATAATAACTTAAATCTTCTTGCCCCTCCCAAGAGGGGAAGAACATTCTACTTACCTTTTGTTGAACTCAATCAACATTATCAACTTATCTACTTTATTTACATTATCTACCCTTTATACTTTACAAACACTTAAACTCTATTCAACTATATCAACCATGTCAACCTTTTCAACTCCTTCAACCCACTCAACTTCTTCAACTCCCTACGGCGTATGAATGGTTCTTAAAATATCATCAATCAACATTTCAGCAGTTACATTCTCTGCTTCTGCTTCATACGTTAATCCAATACGATGACGCAAAACATCTTTTGCAATTGCCTTTACGTCATCTGGAATTACAAATGCTCTTTTTTGTAAAAATGCATAGGCTTTTGCAGCCAATGCCAAATTGATGCTGGCTCTTGGCGAACCTCCATAACTAATCAATGCTTTCATTCTTCCCAAACCATATTGATCAGGAAAACGTGTTGCAAAAACGATATCGATAATGTACTGCTCAACCTTTTCATCTAAATAAATTTGTCGAACCAAGTCCTTTCCTTCCATAATTTCAGAAACACTCATCACTTGATTTACCTGTGGCAATTGAATGCCCTGCACTTGCTGACGAATAATCAACTGTTCTTCTTTTTTATCAGGATAACCAACCACTACTTTCAACATAAATCTGTCTACTTGAGCTTCAGGCAAAGGATAGGTTCCTTCCTGCTCTAATGGATTTTGTGTAGCCAATACTAAAAATGGTTCTTGCAACTTATGTGTTTCATCACCAATAGTAACTTGCTTTTCCTGCATGGCTTCTAACAATGCACTTTGCACTTTTGCAGGAGCTCGGTTAATTTCATCAGCCAGAATAAAGTTGGCAAAAATGGGTCCTTTACGAACAATGAATTCATTCCTCGGCTGATTGTACATCATGGTTCCAATAACATCTGCTGGCAATAAATCTGGTGTAAACTGTATCCTGCTAAACTTTGCATGAACACATTGTGCCAACGATTTTATGGTTAGTGTTTTTGCCAAACCTGGCACACCTTCTAACAAAACATGACCGTTGCTTAATAAACCAATCAATAGTTTATCGACCATATTTTGCTGACCAACCAATAATTTACTTAGTTCAGTTCTTATTCTATCGGCAAACTGAGATTGATATTGTATTTTTTCCTGCAATTGCTGTATATCTGCTGATGACTGCATGTAATAAATTTTGTGCCGTGAATGTACGACCTGACAATCAATTGAAAAGAGATGTTATTGGATTTGGGATTATTTTAGGAACTGGTTTTTCTTAGATGAGATTTAAATTTTTAAAGTGATACCCGATTGGGGTATTGCTGCAACAAAATGAAGCCTGCTTCATGCATAGTGTGTTAGATATTTGTACTCCAATATCCAATGAAAGAAACTATTTAGAAGTCCGTATCCGAAAACAACAACATCCTACCCGAAAACAGAAAACACAAGGGCTTCAAAAAAATTAATCCCGCTATTCAGCGGGATTTTTGTTTATAAGCCAACTTTTAGTATTGTTGCTCAGCTTTAAGAACAAAGTCTATGGTAATTGTATGATTGCGTTCCTCATAATTCCAATCTTTTCTATCAATTGAATCTTTGTTTAAAAAAATGGACTTTGGCAATTTATGTACACCATATATTTTAAAAAGCATCTCTTTTTTAAACCCTGTAGAATTTTTCGATATAAATTCACTGATTCCCATAAAATGTATTGTGTTGTCTTTTTCCTCGACTTTGATTTTCAACAGTTTACCATTTGGTTGCTTACTTATACCATCATCATCATATAAAACAAATTCAGCTACATTATTTTTTTGTGTTAAATAATACTGCCATTCAATAATTGCTTTATCATACTTACTTGTATTACCTCCATTTGTGTGCTGCCAAATTGGTATAATCTTTCCCTCAGGAACATAAACCAATTGCTGATTTAAGTTGGCTGTATCATTGATGTGACCATTGTTGTATTGCCTACTCGAATTGAATTTGTAATATTTTTCTGAACCAACAGGTAAATACACATCTCTTGTTGTTGCACCTTTATTTAAAATAGGAGCTACTAAAATATTTTCTCCCCACATAAACTCATCTGAAATATTGATTGCTGTTGTATCTTTTGGAAAATGATAATGCAGTGGAGCAATTAGAGGTTTACCAAATTTTGTTTGCTCATAAGCCAATGTATAATTATAAGGCAATAATTTATAACGCAAATCAATGATTTTCTTGGCTATTAATTTGTAAGGTGTATCAATTAATGCAGCTTCGCTAGGGAAGCTGAAAGCATTTTTATCTACTTCGTATAGAGCAGTTCCATGTGGTCGGAATATGGGCGTAAAAGCTGCCATTTGAAGCCAACGAATATAGAGTTCGTTATCACCTTCTCCACCTGCAAACCCACCTGCGTCACTATGTACATAAGGCACACCACTCATACTCATGCCTAATAAAATTGGTAGCTGTGCCTTTAGTCCACTCCAGCTTCTGCTTACATCACCTGTCCAAGGGAAAATGCTGTAACGCTGTGTGCCAGCAAAACCACTTCTATTTAAGCTGAACAATCTTTTCGTTGGATAATCTTTTGCATAACTGTTGAACAACATTTTTGCCCATGTATGGCCATATAAATTATGTACCTCATCTGCCTTAAATAATCTTTTAAAACCTAAATCTTTTAAATTGTGCAGTACATCAGCAGGATGTTTTTCTGGTTCACCTAAATCACCCCACCAACCTTCAACACCTTTATTCATTTGGGTGATATGCTTACTCCAAAACCATTGCTGTGCATCTTTTCTAAAAATATCTATAATGCCACCTTGGCCAAAATAAAAATCAGTTAATACATAAGGTTTTCCATTTACATCTACTGCGTGAAATTGTTTAGATGCTTCGTAGTTTAAAGATGATTTTAAAACAAAGGGTTCTGTAATTAAGATTGTATTGATATTGTCTTTCTTGAAATCACCAATCATTTTTACAGGATTGAGCCAGGCTTTTTTATTTACCCAATCTAAATTGCCCATTGTGCTTTTGATGCTATCGCCAAACCAAAACAAATCAAAAATTATAGCATCTACAGGAATGTTTTCTGCTTTCATTTTAGCAGCAATAGCTTTTACTTGTGCTTCACTGGTATAGCCAAAACGGCTCATTAAATTACCCAAAGCCCAGCGTGGTGGTAAAGGTTGTGTGCCTGTGAGTTTGTGGTACGATTGTAATATTTCCTGATAATCTTTTCCCAATATAATGTACACATTTAGTTCGCCACTTGTAAAGCCAACTTCTAAATTATTTTGATTGGTTTTGCCAATATCTACATACCCCTTACTGGGATTATCAAAGAATAATCCATACCCATTACTTGACGTAAAGAAGGGTACAGAATAATTTAAGTTATCTGCACCTTCGCTGTAGCCATACCAAGGATTATTGTACAAATTAAATTTATAGCCACGTCTGTTTAATGGCAATGCTCTTTCGCCACCTCCAAAAATTTTTTCATTATCTGTTAATGCAAATTGAAACCCTTTGAATTCATTATTTGCAAGTGCTGTTTGAATGGTTACTTTTTTCTTTGGTCCAAAAGAAATTTTTTCATTTTCAACTTCTACCATAAAGTCTTTCCATTGAATAGAACGATTGGGACTTTTATCATCGTACCACTGTTTAACCATGGTGTTCAAAGGTTTTAAGATAACAGCATCGCTTATGTTTTCATTGGTTTTGTATTGGGCTGGGGTAAAAGTTGCTTTAATAATATTGGGAGCAAATTGTTGTAATACCCAATTGCCTTGCGTAGTATTAAATATTGCTTTACCAGTACTTGTGCTTTCTTTAGTTTGTGCAAACGTGAATGTGATAAAAAATACCAATACAATTGTTGTGAATAGTTGTTTCATGTTAAGCAAGCTTTTATAAAAGTTGAAGTTAAAGAAATACATCAATCAAAAAAGTTGTCGGTACTGCAAAATAAAAAAGCCCTTTAAAAGGGCTTTTAAATAAAGTTTAATAAAATACTATTTAACTAAATACCATTTAGGATCTATTGGTTGATTGATTTTAAAACTGGTATTTTCAACCACTAATGCCATTGGTCCAAATTGAATACTTTGCTTCGTTGGAAAAAGAATACCATCAAAAATTTTATATTTTTCGTAGTCAATATCAATTTTTCTATCTCCCATTCTCGATGCACCACCAAATGCTTTCATCATACCACTAACACCCATCAATTCAAATGCAACTGGTGCTGCCACTTGTAATCTTCTTACTTGTCCGTTGCCTTTAGATATAAAGAAAACCATACTTTGTCCTGTTTTTAAGGTAAGCTTCACTTTATCACATTCGGTTCCATTTATTTTATCGCTTCCAACTAGTTCAGCTTTACTGCCTTTTGCCTGATAATCTACCAATTGAGCAAAATAACCTTCACATTCTTTTTGGTAAAAAATAGCGGCCAATTCTTCGGCAGTAAATTTTGTTAAGCTTGCATCCATACTACCCATTGGGCTATTAATTGCTGGCGTAAAGCTATAACCAGCAGTATCAGTAACAACTGTAAAACTCTCTTCGCTTCCCATTGGGCTGCTACTTTGAATTCTAAATAACTTATTCTTCTCTTTAATATTGGTAATGTTAATGGTCATGCCCATTTGTTCTAAATTCAATGAGCTTTGTACTTGAATGCTATTGATAGAAGTGAGTTTATCTTTACCTCCATTCGATTCGATAAATTTATTAATTACTTCTTCTACGGTTTGTGCTTTTAATGCAGCAACACTTAAAAAAGAAAAAGCGATGACTAGTAATTTTTTCATTCTAATTTTATATTTAATTATTCAAATTTAATAGAGTGACTGCACTTAAAAATTCATATCACCAATTTTAAAGAAAAATTATGTTAGATAATACATTTATAGTACAAGGAAACATTGTTGATATCATTCATCAACAAATATTTACTGGAGAAGTTGTGGTAAAAGATGGAAAAATTGCAGCAATCAAACCAAATCCATCTTTAAAAGTTGATAATTACATTTTGCCAGGTTTTATAGATAGTCATGTACATGTAGAAAGCAGTATGCTAGTGCCAAGTGAATTTGCACGTTTGGCAGTTGTGCATGGTACAGTTGCAACCATTAGCGACCCACATGAAATAGCCAATGTGTGTGGATTAGAAGGTGTGGAGTTTATGATAGAAAATGGTAAAAAAGTAAACTTTAAATTCAATTTTGGAGCACCAAGTTGTGTTCCTGCAACTATTTTTGAAACTGCAGGTGCAGCTTTAAACAGCAGTGACGTAAAGAAACTGTTGGAAAAAGATGAAATCATTTATTTAAGTGAAATGATGAATTTTCCGGGCGTACTTTTTAAAGATGAAGAAGTAATGAAAAAATTGGCTGCGGCCTGGGCTTTAGGCAAACCAGTTGATGGACATGCACCTGGTTTGCGAGGAGAAAAAGCAAAACAATATATTGAAGCTGGTTTAGGCGATGGTAAAATTGGCATTAGTACCGATCATGAATGTTTTACCAAAGAAGAAGCATTGGATAAGCTGAAATATGGAATGAAAATTATTATACGAGAAGGCAGTGCTGCAAAAAATTTTGAAGCACTCATTAGTTTGCTGAATAATTATGAAGATAGGATTATGTTTTGCAGTGATGACAAACATCCTGATAGTTTAGCTATTGGTCATATTAACCAACTATGTGCAAGAGCAGTTGCTAAGGGCATTGATGTATTTAAAGTATTAAAGGCTGCTTGTTTAAACCCTGTGGTGCATTATAAAATGAAGGTTGGTTTATTGCAGGTTGGCGATGCAGCTGATTTTATTGTGGCAAAAGATTTAAAAGAGTTTGCTGTTATTAAAACATTTATCAATGGAAAATTAGTAGCTGAAAATGGAAAATCTTTTATTCAATCAGTTGAAGTAAAACCTATCAACCAATTTGATTGCAGTGCAATCAGTAAACAGCAATTGAACATTGCAGTAAGTGATTACTTAAATGTAAATGGAACGATTCCTGTTATTGAGGCATTGGATGGGCAATTAATTACCAATAAGTTAATGTTGCCAGCAACAGTGGTAGACGGAAATTTGGTGAGTAATGTAGAACAGGATGTTTTAAAGATGGTAGTGGTAAACCGTTACCACAATGCTCCAATAGCTAAATGTTTTATCAAAAATTTTGGATTGAAACATGGAGCAATGGCCTCTTCTGTTGCACATGATAGCCACAATATTGTTGCTGTTGGTGTAGATGATGAAAGCTTGGCAAATGCTATTAATTTGGTGATTAAAGAAAAAGGTGGGGTAAGTGCTGTAAGTAAAGCTAAAGAAATGGTTTTAGGTTTACCAGTAGCAGGTTTAATGAGTGCCGATGATGGCTATAAAGTTGCTGATGCTTATACTGCTATTGATATAATGACCAAAGCTGATTTAGGCAGCACATTAAAAGCACCTTTTATGACTCTAAGTTTTATGGCATTGCTGGTAATACCTTATTTAAAACTGAGTGATAAAGGGTTATTTGATGGCGAAAAATTTGAGTTTGTAAAATAATAGATTAATTTAAAATTTATAGTTGTGCACTTTGCTATTTAAAGTTGAATATCTACTGCTTCACTTCTCCACTAGCTTTCATGACTTGAATGGCAACACTATCGGTGCCTTTTGGTGTAAAATATTTGGTTTTGAATTTTACCTTTTCTCCAGGAGGAATGGTTTCATAAATAGTCTCAATGCCTTCATCTAACTTAACGCCAGTTTTACTATAAAAGCTTAGTTTAAGTTCCACATCTTTATATGTACAAACAGTTGCTTTATTTGTGAGATGACCAATTACTACTGTTTGTCCAATTAAATTTTTTCTATCTCTATTATCGACACTTAAAAAACGAGCAGGATTATTTTTTTCTTTATCGCCCAAACTTTCTTTATTCTCTTCGTATGTTTTTTCGTTAAACTTTTTCTCTTTCTTTTCTTCTTTGCAAGAAAAGAAAAGCACAAATAACAGAAAAGCAGTTAATACTTGTTTCATTGCTACAGGTTTAGAACTCTAAGAAACAAAAATATTTCGAAGTAAGTTGTTAATTATTTCACACAAAGAAACAAAGGATACAAAGTGCACAAAGACTTTATTCATCATACACTTTGTATCCTTTACTATTTCTTATAAAACGTTATCTTAGGTTAGCAATCTTTTTGTCTTTTGGATATTTAACACTGTAACTAAATCGGTATTTTTTTTGTTCACCGGGTTGCAATGTAATTTTCCAATTAATAAAGCCCAATTCTTCATTTACTTCAGCATCGCCTCTGTCTTCTAAAGTAACTTCAATTTCTTTTGTTTTACTGAGTGGATGTTGATCTTTCAGTATCATATTCACCGCTTCTTTTTTGTTATTCTTCACAGTAATTTCATAAGTGAATGTTTCTACTTTATTGCTGCCAATAAATTTGGTTTTGCTTTGTTCCTTCATGAGTAAGCGTTTCATAGCAACACGTTTATCACGGCCTAAAGAAAGATTCAACGTATCCATAGTTGTATTAGGATCCACAAAAGATTTACCTAAGTACACATTGTCCATAATAATATTGGCACTACCAGGCAATAAATCCAAAGTTTCCCAGTCGCTGATTTCAGCTATTAAAAAAGCATCCTTATCTAATTTTGGAATACCATAATGTTTGTACGAAGCATTAATTGATTCTTCTTTTATAGCAACGCTGTAACCTGTTCCATCACTAGGAATATCATATGGCAAATCGATTTCAAAACTGGCAAATAAACGACTTTCGTTGATGGTGGTATAACTGCTAATATCGCTTGGCGTAACTGATTTGGCTGCATCGGCATAACTCTCTTTTTTACTTTTTGCAGCATATCCTGTAACCACAACTTCCTCAAGGTTCATACTTTGGGCTCTATTATAACTGTTGGTTAATCCAGCTGCTTTTCCTCTCAACATTTCATTGTAAACACCCGGTACAAATATTTGTAAATTCCAAGGGGTAAGTTCAGGAATATTCGTACCTAAATTTGGATTGCTGGTGCTTAAGGTGAGTTTAGCTTGTTTCCAATCCAACCCTGTAGTTTGGCTTACCATTGCTTTGTACACTAGTTTAAAACTATTGTCTAGTGTTTTAATTCTCATATCATAAGTTGGCACCCAACCAGCATTTGGTGTATAGTACGAAACAGCAATATCGGCAGTAGTAACTTCTTTTGTAAGCAATTGTAAAATTAATTGTCCACTATATTTTGCACTGTACGCTCCTTCTTTTCTTTTCAGTTCGTACAAACGCATATTGATATCACTTATTTGTTCTTGAATATCTGCTGACTTTAATTTCAATGCGTAAATACTTGCCCTGTACACTTGAATTTTCCCACTATAAAAATCTATCAGCTTTAATACATCGGTTGTATTAATTGTTTTTTCAGGAGTAGCCGTATATGTATCAATAATCTTAGTTGTTTTAATGAGCATTTCATCGGTAACTGTAATTTCCTGATTGTTATTGGCAATTTGTTTTTGAAAAACTTTAATGCTGTCTTCCATTTTTTTATACAATGGATTGGGCGGTGGTGGTGTATTTTCTACCTTGGTATTGTAGCGATAACTTAATAAAACCACATTTTCGGGGCAGCCAATTTGCAGGGTATTTACATCTAAAGTGGTACTAATGTTGTTTAGCACCAATTCTTGTTGTCCACTCACTAAAGATGCTTTAGCCTTATGTGTTAGTTCTGCCCCATAGCCATAATAAACATTGGCATTGGTTATTAGGGTATTAACATTGTTGGCATTTTTCTGTTGACCAAATACTGTTGAAGTAAGTAGCAATAATACTATTGTTAATCGTTGCATAATTGAATAAATTTTATGAAAGAATACCCAACAGATGGTATTTTTTGCAGGATTACATAAAAAAATTTGAGAAATTTTTTTATGTCAACAATGACAAGTTTAGTATACATAATGTAAAATATATTTGTCATTTTGTAAAAACATTTTTACTTTTATAAAAATATAAATTATGAACAGCACATTATTATTATCAAATAAGTACAAAAAAGTTGGATGGTTTATTTTAATTCCTGCCTTTATTTTAGGAGTTTACACAATCTATACAGGAGCAGAACCATCGTGGTTAAATGCAAAAGTGCTTTCAATATTTCCTAATCAACTCTTTGGTAAAAAGACTTATTTCACTTTGATTGAAGTTAATTTAGCCAATACAATAGTTGGTGTACTTTTTATAGTAGGGGCTTTATTGGTAAGCTTTTCAAAAGAAAAAAATGAAGATGAATTTATTTCTAAACTTCGTTTATCATGTTTACTTTGGGTGGTATTAATAAACTATTTGTTGCTGTTAGTGGCTTTTATTTTGATTTATGATATTGGATTTTTAAATGTAATGATATACAACATGTTTACTGTACTTCTAATTTTCATTATTAGATTTAATTATATCTTATACAAAAACGAGCAATTCGCAACCAATGAAAAATAATATAAAAGTAGAAAGAGCTATAAAAAATTTAACCCAAGACGAACTTGCAAAAAAAGTATCAGTAAGCAGGCAAACAATTAATGCAATGGAAGCTAATAAGTATGTTCCTTCAACAGTTTTAGCGTTAAAAATTGCCAAAGTGTTTAACAAAATGGTCGAGGATGTTTTTATTTTAGAAAAAAATGATTAAAACAAGTGTTTAAATTGTGATGTTCTTAAGCTATATATTGAGTACGTAAAAGCAGCTATTTCTATACTTTTCTAATCTTCAATTCAAAATAATATATTTACCGAAATAATAAAAGTTATGAGAAATTTTTTGTTCATCATTGCTGCATTTTCATTCGTTTTCTCAAGTTGTAAAAAAAGTAGCGATGCAAATGTTGCAGAGAATTATTTGCCTACTACAGTAGGTAGCAACTGGACGTACAAAGTAACTACTGCAGGAACGGCTGTTACTACAGTAAAATATACTGTAAGCAACAGAGATACTGTTGCCAATGCAAGAACTTATGCAGTTTTAACAGGAAGTAATGGATCGAGTTTGTACAATGCTAAAACTGGCAGCGACTATTTTACATTTAGAGCAGTTGCTGGGCAAGGATTGGAGTTATTGTATTTAAAAGATGATAAGGATATAAATGGCACTTGGAATACTTCTCAAACCCTTACAGGATTAACTGGCTTGCCAGGTGGTATTACTTCTGCCAATATTAATATTGCTTATATTGTTAAAGAGAAAGGAACAACTAGAACTGTAAGTGGAACGAGTTATACAAATGTTGTAAAAGTAGAAGCTACTTTAAGTGCAGCTGTAGCTATATTAACTTTGCCATTGGGTACTGCAGAGTTTTATTTTTCTAAAAATATTGGATTAATAGAAAGTAAAATTTTAATTAATAATGCAACACTAGGTTTTAATATAGACGAAAAATACGAGTTGCAATCGTATGAGATTAAATAGACTGAATCATTTTTTTGAAAAGGCTTTGCATTAATTGCAAAGCCTTTTTTATTTCTGTTTGGCTCTTATTCTACTCAAGGTTTCTACAGTAATGCCTAAGTAACTAGCAATGTATTTTAAAGGACAAATTTGTAGGATATGCGGATAATGCTTCAAAAAGAAATTATACTTATCCTCGGCATTTTGTTTGCGTAAATTATACAACTCAACTTCTAAAAAATACAAATACTTTTCGGTGATGACTCTTCCTAAAGCATTGATTTCAATGTGTTCTTTATACAGTTTCTGTAAATCGCTATAATGCAAACAGCATAGAGTAGTTGGTGTAACGGTTTTAATAAATTCTTTGCCCGACTTTTGACTATAGAAGCTAAAAATAGAAGTAATAAACGATCCTGTTGGTAAAAATTTGGTGGTTACTTCCTGCTCATCTTTTATATAATAACTTCTTACTAAACCATTTTCTACAAAGCAAGCATTATTGGCTGTATGGCCAGGTTTTAAGATGTAAGATTCTGCCTTAAACTCTTTTATTTGAATATGAGCTGCCAAAGCAGCTTTGCTTTCAGTACTTAGTTGATAAGCTGTATCACAATATTTAAAAAAGGCTGATAACATATAAATTTTGTTAAGTAAATATAATAAGTATTCTTAATTAAATATTTGACAAATGTCAATTAATTCAATAAAACGATTTTATAGCTTCATGCATTGAAGTTTTACAATGTTTTACTTTTAAATCAATTGCATGAAACAACTACTATCCCTTTTACTAGTTATCAATTTTTACTTTTTTACTCAAGCTCAAGATTCAATAAATAATTTAGGTAAAGTAGAATCTAAAGACACTGTTACAAGTAATACAAAAAAATTGTGGTTTTATTTTACACCATTTTCTTTAGGAACAAGATTAAATAGTAATAAGATTTTGGTTGGTACACACTTATCCATAAATATGTTTTTAAAAAAACACTTTTCGATTGCAATTAAAACAGACGCTATTTCAGAGCTTCTAATATTTCAGAATAATGAAGACATATGGACAATAGGAACAATATGCAGCTATTATTCAAAAATGAAGAAAGGGCACTTGGATGCTGGAATAGGACTAAGTTATATTTCTGGTAAATACAGTACAGGTATTGTAGAAAGTAGTGGTTGGTTTGCTACAACTTATTATATGAAATCAATTAGGAGTGTAGGCTTAGACTTTAGATTTATTAGAACCTACCTGTTAAGGAAAAAAAATATAGGTATTGGGATTATGGGCAATATCAATAAACATATTTCATTCATTAATTTAGGAATTACAGCTAAAGTTGATAATTTTTTTGTTAAAAGATCAAAAAGATATATATAATTCATGTTATTGATTGCTGCTAATAATAAAGGAAAATATCATACAATTAATTGACATTTATCAATTACTGTGTAAATAAAATTACATATTTTTACTATGTAAAAGTAATTCTTATACACCAAAAATGAAAACCATGAAAAAACAAATGCTATTGGCATTATGGCTGCCATTAATTGCCATATTATTTACAAACTGCAAAAAAAACATTGACCCACTACCCAATGAAACAGCTACAGGAGCTAATACATTTGGGTGCAAAATTAATGGTGTTGATTATATACCTTCTGGGGGGGACCCAAGTAGTGGTATTTATCCAATATCAGGTGGCCCTTATAAAGATGCAGCAGGAAATAGAGGTTTATATATTCAAACCATTTCTGGCAATAAAAATTTGCACTTATACTCAAAAAATGCTATAGATACAGGGGAATATGTTTTTGAAATAAATACAATACCAAAACCTATAGCAGTTCTTTCTGAAAGTTATGCTTGTTATGGAGAAAATGGTATTGGAATAAATACTGGTTACCATATAACCAACGCTAACTATACTGGTAAAATAAAAATAACTCGCTTCGATAGAACTGCTCGAATCGTAGCAGGTACGTTTTCATTTACAGCTTACAATGCCACTACAAAAACAACCATTGTTGTTACAGATGGCAGATTTGATAGAAAATATTAAATAAAATAATTTAACATGATTACACCTCTACTTTTTCTTAATTATAAAAAACAAAAACCATGAAAAAAACAATGCTACTGGCTTTATGGCTGCCATTAATTGCCATAACACTAATTATTACAAGCTGTAAAAAAAGCGTTGATCCCTTGCCAAGTGAAACAGCCATAGGTGCCAACACTTTTGGTTGTAAAGTAAATGGAGTTGCGTATATACCATCTGGTGGAGATCCAACTATTAGCTGGTATCCTGTTGAGGGTGGATGGTATTTAAGTGGTTCAGATCGAGGTCTGTACATTACAACCACATCTTCAAATAATAAATTTATTGATATTTATATTAAAGTGTTGGATACGGTAGGTATTTATAAACTCAATTACAATACGCAACCATTTCCGATTGCAGTTTATGCTGAAAATTATGGCTACTATGCAACAAAAAATGCAAATGGTACTCGTAATCGGTATGTTACAAACAGCCAATATACAGGTGAAGTAAATGTAAAACAAATACTGCCAGGGGGCATAATAGCAGGCACTTTCAACTTTACTTCCTACAACCAACAAACAGGAGAAACAGTTACCATAACCGAAGGCAGATTTGATGTAAAAAACTAAAATCATTTTACCAAAAAAACTAATTAAAATGCGAAACAAAATGCTTCGCCTGTTATTGCTATGCCTAATAGCAACAGGCAGTACACTAAACTTATTTTCTCAAACCTCACCTTATGGCTATGCAAAAGCAGTAGACGAATTGCTAGTTAATGTAGATAAATCGGGTATTACATCTGGCTTACTGTACGATAGGGCTTACCCTAGTGCAAGGCTTGATTTATTTAACCAAATGGGTATGATAGATACCACAAGCCCCAGCCATTTTGGCCAAGCCTATTACGAGCTTTTTCAAGCAGCATACAACAATGCTCCATTTGTTATAGGGGTCGATAGCCTTGACGATAAAGTAAGTTGGCACAACTTTTACAATCAAATACCCATTGGTATAATAGATTGTAATATGCAACAAATAAACCCAGAAGCATATACCAACAGATGGGTAAATATTAATAATGATATAGTAACCAATGCACCCGGTGAAACAACTGATATTTATATTACTAAGCACCCACAAGTAGTATGCCCCATGTTTAATAAAGCAAAAGCAGGTAGGTATCAATTATTGCTAGAACCTTGGATGGTTTTTAGCAATACTGGCTTGCAAGTAAGTAGTATAGAAATAAATATAAATGGAAATACTACCTATTTAGCGATGGGTGATAAGGTAGATATTGAACTATTTGAAGGGGACAATCTGATGCAAATGCATGTATATTTTACAGATGGTAGCAGCTTTACCAACATGGTAAAAATTAGCACTACTAATAATAGTAGTTTTTTAGCTAGAACTTCTGCAAATGATGCACCACCTTGTTTTGAAATGGAAGTAAAAGCAACCATACCCTATAAAGGCTACAACGAAAACAGGTTTATAAAAGGAAAAAATAAATTGAGCTTTTACTATGCTGATTGTAATAACCAAGTTTTAAGGAAACCAGTAATAATATTGGATGGTTTAGATCCAGAAGATAAAAGAAATGGGGAAGAGATTTATAATAAATGGTTTAATTATTTTGATTATTCAGGTACAAAAGTAAATTTGGCAAAAAAGTTAAGAGAGAATGGTTTTGATGTTGTCATAGTAAATATGCCAGAGTTTATAGATGATGATTGCCCCACTTGCCCACCAATAATGGCAGGCAGCGATTATATACAACGTAATGCAATGGTATTGGTAGAAATAATAAACCAACTAAACCAACAGTTGGTTGCAGCAGGTAGTACAGAAAAATTGGTAATAGTGGGTCCAAGTATGGGTGGGCAAATAAGTAGGTATGCACTTACATATATGGAGCAGAATAATATGACCCATAATTGCAGGTTATGGATTTCGTTTGATAGCCCACATTTGGGAGCCAATTTGCCAATTGGCTTACAGCACTACATAAATGAAATGGCAAACATGGGTTCAAAAGATGCCCTAAAATCTAGAAGAATAAACTTAGAAGTACCTGCAACAAGAGAACAACTATTAGATTATGCAGCTGCCCATAATGGTTTTGTTGATATTGAGCCTAAGCAAGACCCAATGTTTACAGCGTACTATAACGAGCAAAATACCCAAGGCATTCCAGACCCGAATAATGGAAATCTGGTTGGATGGCCAGTAAACTGCAGAAAAATATCAATGATAAGTGGTGCTTTAAATGGATATATGCAGGAAGAAGGCAGGCCAAGTGATATAGCTCTAAGAACAAAAACTAGGGTTAGCAATGCCGGGGGTTGGGCTATTGGAGCAATGCTATCAAATTAGTCAATTTTTTTAAATATTCCTTGTTTATTTTCATTTGTAACATTGAAAGAGGCGTGACTTGTTGCTACTTTTTTTTTCTCTTGCAAAAAGCCTATCTGGAACAACTGCAACAATAGATAATCGTATCTTTTG
>JBIKRV010000022.1:0-62046 GCA_044348985.1 Chitinophagaceae bacterium | reverse complement strand
AAAATATTCAAGATTATAGCCGAAAGGTACAGGAATAGAAGAAAGCGGTTTTGTTTGCGTTTAAACCTAATTGCAGCTATCTATAACTTTGAATTAAAAAATTAATTTATGAAAGAGGTCTATTGTAAAACACTCATCACCACCACTAAATTAAATTTGATATCTGGCAGTACGTTTAGGTTTAAATAATCGTTAGGATTGATGTGATGAAAGAAAATATTATTATGATTGCTATGCTTTGCTGCTGCAATTGCATTGTATCTTTCAGATACATCAGCCCCATGAATTGCTTTTACTCTATTGTGCCAGGCATCTGCCAAATGCCCTAGTCCAGAGCCAAGATCTAAAACCATCAAACTATCAGACAAGGTTATATAGTTTTCAACCTTAGAAAGAAAGAAGTTGTAGTTATCATGCATCTTCTCATCGAAGTTGTTTTTCTTTTGCCAGAATTCTAACCAGTTTTGAGGCATACTTCAAATTATTTAACGTTGAGCTGTTTCTTAAAATGGATGATATATAAAATTCTGAACCAAATTAGTACACATGGAAGAGCCTTTAATACATAAGGTTCAATCACATTTCTTTGAATAGTTTTTGGAACTAAATCGGTTGGAGAAAGTGTTGTAAAAAAGTAGCAGCCAATAATTAATATCCAATCAATTTTTTCTTTGGGGCAAAAGTTCCACCAAACCGCTACACCAGTAACTGCGATTATAAATGTTGCAGACTCTGCAGCAGGATTAAAGATTACATGAAAAATTAAAATACTAGCCAATACCAAGCTTTTAAATTGAGTTTCGGCAAACCTTTTCCAATGCAGGTACACCGTACAAAAAAGCAATACGCCTGTACCTATAATTGCGGCATTAGAAATAGCAGCAGAAATGGTTAAATGCACCAATCGGTGTATGGATTGATTCAACCACTTATCATGGTCAGATTTAATAAATAACTGATTCACCCATAATTCGTATTGCCAATATAGTTTTTGTGGTGTGGTAAAAAGTAGTGGTAAAAAGACCAAAACAACCATCCAAAAAATTAAAGAACCTATAAACTTTAGTTTTTGAGGGTATAATAAAAACAAACCAGCAGTAGCAAGACTGTATATTTTTATGTTAAAGCCAACCGCAATTAATGCTGCAGCCCAAAATACTTGTTTCTTTTCAAACAAAGTATAAGCCAATAATGGAATGGCTGCTATTAATGGATTGGTTTGTGAATTATCAATCGAAGTAAGTAACTCCTGTACAGCATACCAGTAAATAAATACTTTTATTTTTTTATCGAAAGGCAATTTATAAATGGCATATATCCAAATGCCAGTAAATAAAAAACTCCAAAGGAATAAACCCACTTTATAGGGCAACATAAAAACAGGAGCAAACAGTGCAGCAAAAGTTGGTGCATAGTGGTAATGGTCGAAATATAAATTTGGATACTCTGTATATAAACTTTCTCCACTTTTTAAATGTGCAAGTGAGTAATAAAAAATACTGTAATTGTTAGATACACTCCAAAAAGTATATTTCAACGATACGAATAATGCTAAAATAAAGCCCAACGACCATAATAAGTAATGATTGGAAAAAACCGAATTTTTCCAAAACTTAGTTTTATGCATGTGAATACAACTTTTAATTAAAGATGAATGATTTATGGTTGAAACACCTGTAAATTATAGCTTTAATGAATACTTAAAACTTACCTCTAACATTCAAAGCATCCCTTAATCCATTGCCCAACAAATTAAACGCCAATACCAATAACATAATGGCAATACCAGGCACCAAAGCCAACATTGGATTATTGGTGATGATGAAATTGTAGTTTTCTTTAATCATTAATCCCCAACTGGGCTGTGGAGGCTGTACACCAACACCTAAAAAACTTAAACCCGCTTCTATAACAATTGCACTGGCAAAATTACTGGCAGCAATTACCATTACAGGACCTAAAATATTGGGTAAAATATGCTTTAGAATGGTTCTTGTATGGCTGTAGCCAAGGGCTTTTGTTGCTTCAATATATTCTAATTCACGAACAGCCAATACTTGCCCACGAACCAAACGTGCTACGTTTACCCACATGGTTAAACCAACAGCAATAAATACCTGCCAAAATCCTTTGCCTAAAACAAGCGTAATGGCAAACACTAATAACAATGTTGGAATACTCCAAATAACATTTATAAACCACATAATCACATCATCTACCCAACCCCTGAAATATCCAGCCAATGAACCTAAAAAAATACCAATGGTAATAGAAATAAGCACAGCAATTAAACCAACACCAAGGCTTACACGCACACCAATAATTAAACGGCTTAAAATATCTCGTCCAAACTTGTCTGTTCCTAAATAAAAAGTTTGTTTGTTTACTTTATAAATACTGCTAGTTGATAGTTTAACTGACTTTTTTTCGGTGATACTATCATCTACAAATTTTTCATATACTATACTGTCTCTGCCAATTAACTGATAGCTGGTTATCGGAGTATATGTGAAAAGGTCTTTTTTACCAACGAACAGCTGCACAAATGTATTTTCCGAGGCAGCATTTTGCTCTTTTTGCAGCATCAGTAGTTGCATGGTAAAACCAGGTTTCTTGCTGCCAACTTCTGGAATCATTCTGTTGGCATTGGTGCTATTATCAGGTGCTATAACATAACCAAAAATAGCCAGTAGAAAAGCAATACCTATTAAAATCAATGCAAACAATGCTCCCTTGTTTTTAAGAAATCTTTTACCGAAAGCATTGTTGTTTTGGCCTATAGTCATGTATAAGAATAAGTATTTATGTTTTAATTTAAAACCACATTAAACTTAATTAAAAAAAAGTCGTCAGTAACTGATATTAATGGAAAGCCAAACCACTTCTTGAACCATCTAAATATACGCACATGAAAAACATTTTTTTATTTCCATTTGTACTAATTGCCCTTATTTGTGTAATTGTTTATGCCTGGTGGCCCGAAGATAAAAATGTTGTTGGTGAATAATTACATTCGTTAGCAGATGCAATAATTTTATTTTACATTTCTGCCTTTCCAGTGGTAGCTCCCAAATTTGCCTAGCCATCCGCTGATAACAATGTATGCAATATGCAAGGGCTGTAAAAAAGGAAACCACCAAATAAATGGTTGCCCAAAAAACCTTGCAACAGGGAAGGCAAAAGCAGTTTCTACCAAGGTTTTTAACCCAATAAATAATAACCACAGGTATAAAATCTTTATACTTATAAAAATTCCCAATGGCATTATAAATAATGCAGCGTTAAATAAATATACCAGTACAAGTACTGCAAATACTTTTTGGTCTTTACTTTTAAATTGTTCTGCTTTACTGGCCCAACGGATACGTTGGTTAAAAAAATTATTCCAGCTGGGCATTGGGTGGGTGGTAATAATGGCTTCTTGTGTAAATAAAAAGCTCACTTTATCAGGATATTGCTTTTTAATTTTATTCATTAGCAACATATCATCTCCACTGGCAATGGCATCTATCCCTCTAAAGCCATTTACTTCAAAAAAAACATCTTTTCTATAAGCCAAATTTGCACCATTGCACATGCTGTGAAAACCAGCATGTACGGATGCTGCTGTAACACCTTGTAAGCTCATAAAATCTATATACTGAAATGTTTCTAACAAAGTACCATTATTGGTAAAAGCAACAGGAGCTGCTATAAAAACAGGTTGTTGTAATTGTATCCAAGCATCGTAATTGGCCAACCAATTTTCTTTGGCAATACAATCGGCATCGGTAGTAATAATCCAATTGCCTGTAGCATAGCCAATTGCATTTTCAATGGCTTTCTTTTTATAAGAGTTTAAAATTTCGCCATTTAGTTCATCGGCTAGTTTTATCAGCTTAATATTATAATGTGTGGCCCTGAATTGTTCTACAATTTGGCTGGTATTATCGGTGCTGTGATCATCAATAACAATAATCTCCACCAAGTCGGCAGGGTAGTTTTGTTCAACAATACTTTGTAAACAATTGCCAATATGTAAAGCCTCATTACGTGCAGGGATAATAATGCTGAAAGTAGTAGATGGTATAATGCTAGCAGGTTTTGCAAATGGAATCAATTGCAAAAACCATTTTCGGTACAGCAGTAATATTACAGCGTACACAATAAACAGTGCAGTTAGTTCTGCAGTAAAAATTGTAAACCACATTGCTACAAAGAAACAATTTACTACAATACAAATAGTTGTTTTGTAAGGCAGTTGTATAAAGTTTATTCTACAACATGAAGCAATGGGTTCAAAAGTATTCTGGTACATTAAGAAATCTTCGTCCCACGTATTGGTTGTACAATATTGGTAACATTGGTAAACTTAAAAAGAACAAAGCTTTATACCAACAGTTGGGTGTACATAAACAGTTTGGTAAAGCATTGCCCATGCCGATATTCAACAAGCTTCTAGCGATATTCCTTGGATGGATAAACCCACCATTACAAAGGAAATCATTGCTGCTCACCCCAATTTTAAAGAATTTGATGCAGTTACACAACAGGCCTTACTCAATTGGCCAGAAAAAGGCTATTTAATTATTCCCAGTTTATTTGCCAACAAAGCCGATGCAATCAATGCCGAAATTAAACGCCTGAAAACAGACCATACAGTTGATTTTAATTTCACAGGAAGAAAAATTATGGATGCCTAGCAACACAGCCAACTGATTAATGAAGTGTTTAGAGATGAGCAGGTGATACGCATTTTGCAGTTCATTTTTCAAAAGCAGCCCATACCTTTTCAAACCATCAATTTTGTGTATGGCAGCGAACAAAAACCACACAGCGATTTTATACACATGACCACCGAGCCTGTAGGTTATTTAAGTGCCCAATGGATTGCTTTAGAAGATATACAAACCAATAGCGGAGAACTGGTGTATTATCCTGATAGCCACAAGTTGTCTTATGTAATGAGTGAAGATTACAACACTGGCAATAATGCTTTATTAATTGGAGAACATAATTACGACCATTACGAAACCAAAATTGAGCAACTTATACAACAACACAATTTGCAGTCACATTATTTTCATGCAAAAAAAGGTGATGTTTTAATTTGGCATGCCAACCTGCTGCATGGAGGAAGTGTAATAAAAAATGCAGCACTTACCCGTAAAAGTATGGTAGGCCATTATTATGCCAATGGGGTTTTATGTTACCACGAAATTTCGCAAAGGCCAGCGGTGATTAAAGAAAAGAAATAGTGCCTATTAGCAACTAATAAGCTGTATTCAGCTTAGATAAAGTACCACCTTGGCTTTAATATAGAAAAAATATATAAAATACGTAATATATTTACTTACTTTTATTGAAGTAATTAATAAAACTTATGCCAATACTTATTTTATGCCTCTGCTTAGCAGTAGTTGGTTATTCAATCATCAATATTCAGCAAAATCAAAAACTGGCTAAACGACAAAAAGTAAACCTAACATTTTTTGTTTTGATAATTCCTGTTATTGGATCGTTTGTTTACTTTATTTATAATAGCTTCTGGAAGAAACAGTTATAACTGTTGCCTACTTACCGCCCTTTAAGTTTAATCAAGTTATCTGCATACCGCAGCATCAACTTTTTTCACAAAACTTTTCTTGTTCAAATAAAATTTCCTCCTATCTTTGAATAGTTGCATAAACAACTATATGCCAAACAACCAATTTAAACGAGGCGAATTATACAGCGTTATCAATGCCATGGCAGCTACAGCAATTGCACGCAGGCTGCAAAAGCATTTTAGAAACGAAGGATTGGATATTACCATTGAGCAATGGAGTATTTTATATCATTTATGGAAAGAAGATGGGCTTAGTCAACAAGAATTATGCAATCGTACATTTAGAGACAAACCCAGCATCACCCGTTTATTAGACAATTTGGAAAAACTAAAATTGGTTAAACGTGTAGCCAGTAAAGAAGACAGAAGAATCAATTCTATTTTCTTAACCGAAGCTGCTTTGCAATTGCATGATGTAACCATTAATTTGGCGAACCAAACCATGGATGAAGCCTTGGTGGATGTAAGTAAAGCCGAAATTGAAACGGTAAAAAATGTATTGCAAAAAGTGTATGATAATTTGAAATAACGCAAGCGTGAATCGAAAGTGTCGTAAAGCGTGATTCGAATGTTCAACTTGCGATCAACGATTTCCGACTAGCGATAAATAAATAAAATACCTAAACAAATCATTTAGCCATGAGTACAACTCAACAACAAACAGCACTAAAAGGCGGTGAATGGATTATTAAAGACAGTAATCCGTTTGAAACATTCATTCCAGAAGATTTTAACGAGGAACAGAAAATGGTAATGGATATGTGTCATCAGTTTTTACAAACTGAAATACATCCCATCATCGACAGAATAGATAAGCAGGAAGAAGGTTTAATGCCAAGCTTAATGGAAAAAGCAGGTGAACAAGGCCTACTGTCAACCTCATTTCCAGAAGACCTAGGTGGATTGGGTAAAGACTTTATTACCTCAACAATTGTAAATGAAGGATTGGGCGGAGGCTACAGTTTTAGTGTAGCAATTGCAGCACACACCGGTATTGGAAGTTTACCCATTTTATATTTTGGTACAGAAACTCAAAAGCAAAAATATATTCCAAAATTGGCAAGTGGCGAATGGAAAGGAGCTTATGGATTAACCGAACCCAATAGTGGCAGCGATGCATTGAGTGCAAAAACAACTGCAACTTTAAGTGAAGATGGTAAGCATTACATTTTAAATGGGCAAAAGTGCTGGATTACCAATGGTGGCTTTGCAGATGTGTACACCGTGTTTGCAAAAATTGATGGTGATAAATTCACTGGCTTTATTGTAGAACGTGGTATGGAAGGCTTTACGCAAGGACCGGAAGAACATAAAATGGGCATTAAAGGTTCATCAACAGTGCAACTATACTTTCAGGACTGTAAAGTACCCGTTCAAAACCTGTTAGGAGAAATAGGTAAAGGTCATATCATTGCTTTCAACATCTTAAATATTGGTCGCTTAAAATTAGATGCAGCCGCTTTAGGTGCAAGTAAATATGCAGCCAGCTTAGCGGTTAGTTATGCCAATACAAGAGAACAATTCAAATTGCCTATTGCAAAATTTGGAGCAATAAAACATAAGTTAGCTGAAATGGCTATTCGTATTTGGGTTGGTGAAACCGCTTTATATCGAACATCAAAATGGATTGATGATAAAGAACGAGACTTAGAACAAAGCGGCGAGCCATTTGCAAAAGCTTTACTAGGTGCTGCTGAAGAATTTGCCATAGAGTGTGCTATGTTAAAAGTATTTGGCAGTGAGGTGTTGGATTATGTTGTTGATGAAGGTGTACAAGTTCATGGTGGCAATGGTTTTAGCGATGAATATTTAATTAGTAAAGCATATAGAGATTCTCGTATCAATCGTATTTATGAAGGCACCAACGAAATCAATCGTTTACTTACAGTTGATATGGTATTGAAACGTGCCATGAAAGGTAAATTGGATTTAATGACACCAGCTATGAACGTGCAGAAAGAATTGATGAGTATTCCTGATTTTGGCAATGAAGATGAAGGTGCATTTGCAAAAGAAATTAAATACATCAACAACTTTAAAAAAGCCATTTTAATGGTGGCTGGTGCTGCTGTTCAAAAACTAATGATGAGCTTAGATAAAGAGCAGGAGGTATTAATGAATATTGCCGATATGTCTATCGAAACTTTTCATACCGAAAGTGCTTTATTACGTGTAATGAAGTTGGTAGAAAAACAAGGTGAAGCTGCAACTGCTTTGCAAATAGATATGATGCGTACTTATTTATACGATGCTGCTGACAGGATTAATAAAGCTGGTAAAGATGCATTAAACAGCTTTGCTGATGGCGATGAATTACGTATGATGCATATTGGCTTAAAACGTTTTACCAAAGTAGAACCATTTAATACCAAAGAAGCCAGAAGAAGAATATGCAATAAAATGCTGGAAGCAAACAGCTATTGCTATTAATCATCCCTATAAATACAAGTATATAAGAATCCCGTTACTAAACGGGATTTTTTATTTGCCAAATATTGCTGATATTGAGTTTATTAAAAAGTTATCTTTACCAATCTTTGTTTATGCAACCCGCCAAATACCTGAAATATTTTAACTTGTTTTCATTGTTCGATACCAAACGAACACGAGATATTTTTCAGGTAAATCCAACCTTGCCAGCACATAGGAATGAACCTGAAAAAATCGACATCGATGTGTACGATTATACACCTGAAAGTATAGAGCTACATCATTTTGAAACGGTACAACAATGTTCAGTTTTTAAAAATAACAACCGTGTAACCTGGATAAATGTAGAAGGTATTAAAAAAGGAGAGGTAGAAAAAATTTGCAGCTGTTACACCATCCATCAACTCATTGTAGAAGATATTTTAAGTGTGGGGCAACGTCCTAAAATGGATGAAATGGATAACCTGTTGTACTGTCTTTTAAATATGCTATACTTTAATGAACAAACAGGCGATGTGGAGCAGGAACAAATCAGTATAGTTTTAGGTAAAGACTTTGTTATTACTTTTCAGGAGGATCCCGAACGTGATGTATTTAACACCATCCGTGAAAAACTGAAATTAGCCAGCAGTAAAATACGACAAGCCGGAGCTGATTATTTGTGCTATGCATTACTGGATATGATTGTAGATCATTATTTTTTGGTAATGGAAAAATTAGGTGAACGAATAGAACTGCTGGAAGAAAAAATTATTCGTAGCAGCAATACAAGAGCTTTGGCCGAAATAAATGACTTACGAAAAGAACTGATTATTTTAAAACGAAATGTAGCACCTGTTCGTGATATTGTAAATGGCTTTATTCGCAGCGATAGTCATGTTTTAGAAGAAAGAACCACCAAGTATTTTAAAGATGTGCATGACCATATTGTGCAGGCAACTGATTTTGTAGAAAACTATCGTGATATGATGATGAACCTACAGGATTTATACCTGAGCAATGTAAACCTTAAAATGAACGAAGTAATGAAGGTAATGGCTGTAGTTACCTGCTTACTTGCACCTGCTACCGTTATTGGTGGAATTTTTGGAATGAATTTCGATGTAATACCCATTGCACATCAGAACTGGGGTTTTTATAGTACGGTTGGAGCAATGATTTTTATTCCTGTAGTAATGGTTATTATTTTTAAACGAAGAGGTTGGTTTTAGACTTGCGTCAGGGTACTAAATTATTTTTTAGTGATAATAATTGATATAGTAATTCAAAATCAATCTAAAAAAAAGAGAGGTCTTCTCTGCCAAAGAAGACCTCTCTAATAATTTGAGTAAATAAAACCTATCCCTTCTTTTTCTTACTCTTCTTATCTGTTGATTTTACGGGTTCTTTATTTTCTGCTGCACTTGAATCTTTAGGTGTTTCATTGGCATTACTTTATTCTTTATAATTAGGTACTCCAAAACCATCGTCTTTTGTTACAGGTTTTTTGTCGTTGGCTTTCTTTTTGCCTTTGTCTTTAGGTTGTGGTTTGCCAAAACTTTCTTCCGCTTCTAGAGCAGATTTCTTATCTTCTTCGGTTTTTTCTTTTTTTTCGTTTTTGCCTTTTTCCTTATTGTTTACTATCGGTGGTTTAATAACAGCTTTTATACTGTCAGTTGTTTCTTCTTCTTCCACTTGCCCTTTACTATTTTTATTTTTTTTGCTTGTCTTTCCTTTAGGTACAGGTTTGCCAAAACCATCATCTGTAGCACTGGGTTTTCCAGTAACATCTCCACCTTTTTTCTTGCCTGTTGTTTTACTGCCACCTGCTTTTCCAAAGCCTGCTGTATTTTCAGCTTCGGTCTGTGCTTCATCTTTTTGTACCCAATCTTTACAATGTTCATTGTCTTCAAAATCATTCAATTCACTCATTTTACCACAATGTTGTTTTTTATGTAGGGTATCAATGGGTGTGGTGCAACAAAATTGAACAGGAATTTTTACTGGTATAATATTGGTTTCTCTTTCGGCCGATTGGTATAATGGAACTTCTTTTACAATGCCTGTAATCATATCCTGACTAAATCCCAATCTCACAGTTACCGTTACCTCATATTCTTCACCATTTTCATCAACCCTTTTTTCATTTCTAACAAAACGTTCAGTAATAACCAATAATTGGTTTGGGGTCATTTTTTTCAATCTATACATCAACTCTTGTGGCAAGGCAAGCAATACATCATCAATTTTTTTTACCTCTTTCTGTTTAGTGGCTGGAGGCTTTTTTTTCACGGTAGCTGTATCGTTAATTTGTGGTGTACTATCTCTTAATTGTGCAATACTATAAGTGTTAAACAAACAAGAAAACAAAAGGGTTAATAAAGGTATTTTTAACTGCATAGAATGGTTTTAGCCAAAAATGTATGGAAATAATTTAAGGTGGAAAGTTATAGTATTTTTTTAAGCCTGTATTAAGCCTTTAACTCTTTTTTAAAATGAATGCCTAGCATTTAATTCGTTTACTTTGCCGTTTATAGTTTTAACCCTATCCGTAAACATGCGTTGGCATTGTATTGTTTTGTTGTTTTTGTTTGCTGTACTTTCTTCTACTAGCTGTGCTGCACAATGTACAACAACCATTAACAGTTTTCCTTATTTTGAAAATTTTGAAGCAGGACAAGCAAATTGGACAACAGGTGGCTCCAATAATGATTGGGCATATGGAACACCTACAAAAAATATTATTACTTCAGCTGCAAGTGGCATCAAATGCTGGATTACAGGTGGTTTAACGGGTAATAATTACAGCAATGGAGCCAATGCTTGGCTAATGAGTCCTTGTTACAATTTTACAGGATTAACCAATCCGCAAATAGCATTCAGTATTTTTTGGGAAACAGAACGCAGGTTTGATGGTGCAAGTTTTCAATACTCAACAGATGGAGGAAACAACTGGCAAACATTGGGTTCTACTAATTCTAATAGTAGTTGCTTGGGTGTAAACTGGTTTAATTTTTCACCCATCAATACCTTAGGTATTGCAGGCTGGAGTGGAACAATTTTACCCACTTCTGGCAATTGCCAAGGTACAGGAGGCAGTGATGGTTGGGTTACTGCAAAACATACTTTACAGGGTTTGGGCGGACAAAGCAGCGTTCGTTTCAGATTTATTTTTGGTGCAGGCACAACCTGCAATAATTTTAATGGTTTTGCAGTAGATGATATTGCAATTTCAGAAGCACCACCTAATAACAGTAATTTTATTTACACTTGCAATGCAGCTAACACAGTTGTTTTTACCAATACCTCATCTGTTTGTGCCAGTAATTTTGTATGGAATTTTGGTGATATAAATTCTCCATCGAACATTAGCAATGCTGAAAATCCAACACATATTTTTTCAGCTCCGGGCTCTTACTCAGTTTCTCTAACAGTTACTTTTCCTGGTAATATTATAGTTACAAAGACACAAACAGTAATTGTTTTAAATGTAACTACTGTTGTTGCACAAGCAATTCAATGTAATGGCAATGCCAATGGAAGTTTAACTGCAACAGTAACTGGTGGCAATGGCAGTTATAATTATTTATGGAATACAACACCAACACAAACTACAGCCACTATTACTAATTTAATTGCTGGCAATTATTCGGTAACTGTAAGTGCTACTAACGCTTGTACAACAACTGCTACTATTACATTAACACAGCCTGCTGTACTTGATGTTACAGTAACTACTAAAAATGATTTATGTAAACAAGCAAATGGACAAGCAGCTGTTTTTTTAAGTGGTGGAGTTACACCTTATACATACAGTTGGAGCAATGGAGCAACTTCGGCTTCTTTGAATAATTTGAATGCTGGAACTTATTTTATCACTGCAAAAGATGTAAATAATTGTTTATTCACCACACAAGCAATTGTAAAAGATTCAAGCAAAAATTTACAATTGTTTTTAGGTAAGGATACTTCTTTTTGTCCTGGCAACACACTTGTTTTAAATGCAGGAAACTTTGCTAATTATTTGTGGCAAAATTTTTCGAACACAGGAACTTATACCGTTACAAAAACGGGTATTTATTTTGTAAAAGCAACTGATATCGATGGTTGTAGCATTAGTGATACTATTAAGATTAATGTAGATTGTAGTGATATCTACTTTCCGTCGGCCTTTTCTCCTAATAAAGATCCTTTGAAATTAAATGAAACCTTTGGTCCGTTAGGCAATCTTTCTGCATTAACCAGTTTTAGTATGAGTGTATATGGAAGATGGGGACAATTAATTTATAGTACTACCAATCCTTTTGAGAAGTGGGATGGCAGGCAAAATGGTGTTGATATGGATTTAGGTATTTATGTATGGATAGCCAATTACTCATTGAACAACGAGCCACTAAAAAGCAAAAAAGGAACAGTAATGATTATTCGATAATTACTGTTCCTTCAATTATTATTCTTTTTACAAGTTAAATTTTAACCAGTTTCCATTTGCCTTTTTTAAACAAGTACATTGAAGTTAATGTAACGCATGTTTCAGTAAAAACAATAGAAACAAACACACCCATTTGCCCCCAGTTTAAACTAATTGCTACAAAATACGCAACCGGAATTTGAAAAATCCAAAACCAAAAAAAGTTAATAATAGTAGGTGTTTTACTATCTCCTGCACCATTAAAAGCATTCATCATTACCATTCCAATACCATAAAAAATATAACCTAGGCTAATAACTCTTAGTGCCTGTACAGCAGTTGCAATAACTAAAGGTTCGTGTGTAATAAAGCGTACAAAAAATTCGGCAGCCACTAAAAAAAGTAAAGAAACAAAGCCCATATAAAAAGCATTGTATTTAGCAACTTTCCAAACGCTTTGCTCTGCTCTTTGTGATTGTTGTGCTCCTAAATTTTGACCTACTAAAGTTGCAGCAGCATTGCTTAAACCAAATGCAGGTAAAATAAAAAATACAATTAACCTCACAGCAATGGTATAACCAGCAATAGCGTTATTGCCAAAGCTGGTCATTATTCTGGCCATTGCAATCCAACTGGCACTAGCAATAATAAATTGTAAAGTTGCTGTAAATGCAACACTAAGAAGGCTCTTTAATAAAGTCCAATCTGGTATAAAATAACGCAAGTGTAAATGAATTAAACCTTTGCCTTTAATCAATTGATAAAATTGATAACAAACACCAATTCCTCTGCCTGTTGTTGTGGCTATGGCTGCACCTTCAATACCCCAGTAATGAATGAATAAAGGGCATAAAATAATATTGCAAATATTGGCTAACCATAAACTCTTCATGGCAATTGCAGCGTTGCCTGCTCCACGAAAAATACCATTTAGTAAAAACAACAGCATAATTACTGCATTACCTGTAAGTATAATGGTGGTATAGTTTTTACCATAATTGGCAATTTCTTCAGATGCACCCATTAACAGCAATAATTGTTTAGAAAAAAACAATCCAATCAAGCTAATAACAATACTTATTGCCAATGCCATTACAATGGATTGTGCTCCTGCTTTAGCTGCATCGTTGGTATTTTTTTCGCCAATGCGTCTTGCAACCATTGCAGTTGTAGCCATGCTAATGCCAAAACCCAACGAATAAATAATGGTAAGCATACTTTCGGTAATCCCCACAGTTGCTGTTGCTAAAGAACCCAGTTTACCTACAAAAAATATATCTACAACAGCAAATACACTTTCCATGCACATTTCTAAAATCATGGGAATGGCTAATAAAAAAACAGCTTTGCGTAAACTGCCTGTTGTGAAATCTTTGTTTTCACTGTTCAAGGCTTCTTTGATAAAAGATATAATTCTGCCAATACTTATACTAGAAGTAGTTGTCGTCATTTGAAATAAGTTAAATAATGAAAAAATAAAAAACTGTATGGCACAAAATGAAGTGCCAGATAGACAATAAAAACGGGATCAGTTTCTTACTAAAGAAATCTAAGCCCTGCTTAGATATTCATAGACAAAGGTATTATTGATAGAATGCTGCTGATAAATCTATTTCAGCGTTATTGATTGCGAAAATAGTTTTTTCAGCAACAAATTATTAAATGTTTTTTGATAGACGGTATTTATTTTGCTCAGGGAACTAATTGGAAGAGTACTTTTACAATACAACATAAAATAACCCCACATGAAAAAAATGACAATCTTTTTAGCAGCTTTCTTGTTTGGAATGGCTACTGTTAATGCACAAAAAATTACCCCTGATGAAGCTGCAAGCCATATTGGTGAAACGGTAACAGTTTGCGGTAAAATTTTTGGTGGCAAATTTTTCGACAGAAGTGAGAAAAAAATTACACTATTAAATATGGGAGCTGCTTATCCAAAATCGCCTTTAACTATTGTGGTGAATGAAGAGGATAGAAAAAATTTTAAAACAGCACCCGAAGAGTTGTACAACGGCAAAAATGTTTGTATTAAAGGTATTGTGAAAGAATATAAAGGGAAACCTCAAATTTTTATTCAGTCTGAAGCAGATGTTACTGTAGAATAATTTTATACCTGCATTAAACTAATGCTGTGCAGTTGTATCTATTGGTGATTAAAATGTGTTTATGAGAAAATGGACTTATTTGGTTTGCCTGATACTAACTATTGTAACTTCTTGCACCAAGAAAGATGATACTGCAACTGTCACAACCAATAACATTTTATACTTTCCGCCAAATACTTCCACAACTTGGGAAACCAGCACAACAACTTCTTTAAATTGGAATATTACAGAGGTTGATAATTTGTACACGTATTTACAAACTAAAAACACCAAAGCTTTTATTGTATTAAAGAATGGTAGAATTGTATTGGAAAAATATTTTGGCAGCTTTACTGTAGATAGTAATTGGTATTGGGCGTCGGCTGGTAAAACCATGACAGGCATGTTGGTAGGAATTGCACAGCAAGAGGGTTATATCAACATCAACAGTAAAACTTCACAGTATATAGGTACAGGTTGGACTTCTTTGCCTTTGATAAAAGAAAATTTAATTACTGTTAAACATCAACTAACCATGACTAGTGGATTAGATGATGGTGCTGGAGATACTGATTGCACACTATCGTCTTGCCTGCAATACAAAGCAGATGCAGGCACTCGTTGGGCTTACCATAATGCACCTTACACATTGCTGGATAAAGTTGTTGAAAATGCTACTTCGTTAAGTTATAATAATTATTTCCAGCAAAAAATTAGAAATAAAATTGGCATGAATGGTTTGTGGTTGCCAAGTGGATATAATAATGTGTATTACAGTACAGCAAGGTCTATGGCAAGATTTGGTTTGTTATTGTTGAACAAAGGAAAATGGGATACTACAACTATTTTAAATAATGCTGCTTATTTTACAGCACAAACCAATACATCGAATACTTACAATCTTTCTTATGGATATTTAACTTGGTTAAATGGAAAAGCAAGTTATATGTTACCTACTTTACAAAATGTATTTAATGGATTTATGGTACCCAATGCACCTACAGATATGTTTGCAGCATTGGGTAAAAATGACCAGAAAATTTATGTAGTACCATCACAAAATATTGTGGTAATTCGTATGGGTGAAAGTGCAGGAAATTCTCAACTGGCTTTATCTAGCTTTGACAATGAATTATGGGGTAAGCTAAAAACGATTATTCAATAATCTCATTTTATTTACCAAACATTCTGTCTAAATAATCTTCTTTAAATTCTAAATACGTAGGGTTGCCTGTTGGGGTTATATTGGGTGTAGTACAAGCAAATAATTCTTCTAGTAACACCTGCATTTCTTGTTGAGTCAGGCTTTGTCCTGCTTTTATGGCTTGTTGCCTTGTCATACAACGAACAATTTTTTCTCTTTTGCTGTATTTAATATCGCTGCTAAAATGTTTAAACTGTTCAAGTAATAATTCTACTGAATGTTTTTCATTGCCATGAGCTACATCGGCTGGAGTTCCCTGTATTACAAAAGTATTGGTACCAAAGGGTTCTATATCATAACCCAATGCTGAAATTTCGGGCAATAAATCTTCTAATAAAACAGCATCGGGTGTAGCAAGCTCTAATGTTACAGGAAATAAACTTTTTTGCGTAGCTGGCTTTTGGCTATGTGTTTGGGTGGTATAACGTTCGTACAAAACACGTTCGTGTGCATGTTGTTGATGTACCAACATAAAACCAGTATTGCTAGTAGCAATAATATAGGTATTGTGTAATTGTATGTAAGGGTTATTGGTTTGTAGCTGTAAATTGAGTGATGATTGTTGTTTGCTTGGTGTCTCCCAATTTCCATTTATCATTTGTGATTTACTATTGTCATTTGATGACTGTTGATTTTCGTCATTGGCCTTGGTAAAGAATTCCTTCCAATGTTTTAACTCACTTTTTTCGTTGGGTTCAATTTTATGAGCTTGGTGTTTGCCAGTAAAAGTTTGGTATAAGTTAGAAGATACGGTAGTTTGTTTTTTCTCTTCTGTAAAAGGTTTACTTACAGAATCTAAGCCTTGTATTTCGGCATTCAACGTAAAATCTAAACTGGGTGCAATGCTAAATTGTGCCAAAGCATGTTTTACAGCAGCTTGAACAAATGCATATACAATTTTCTCATCTTCAAACTTAATTTCTTGTTTGGTAGGGTGAACATTGATATCTACAAAAGAAGGATCTAAATCTATAAACAACACATACCCAGGAAAACTGTCTTTGGCAATCATATTGTCAAAAGCATTGTTCACTGCATGGTTCAAGTAGGCACTTTTAATAAAACGACTGTTTACAAAAAAGTACTGATCGCCACGGGTTTTTTTTGCGGTTTCGGGTTTGCCCACAAAACCATAAATATCCATGTAATCGGTATTTTCTTTTACGCTTACCAATTTAGCATTGTAGTTGGCTCCCAATATTTGAACAATGCGTTGTTTAAGATTGCCAGCTTCTAAGTGAAAAACTTGTTGTCCGTTACTGGTGAGTGAAAAAAACACTTCTGGAAAAGCCATAGCCACACGAATAAATTCATCGATAATGTGCCTCATTTCGGCAGCATTGCTTTTTAAAAAATTTCTTCGTGCAGGAACGTTGAAGAAAAGGTTCTTCATATTAATGGTCGTACCAACAGGAGCAGCACAAGGCTCTTGTTTTATAACACTGCTATTTTCAATTTCTATAAAAGTGCCTAACTCATCTTCTGCTCTTCTGGTTTTCAATTCAACCTGTGCAACGGCAGCAATACTTGCCAATGCTTCTCCACGAAAGCCCATAGTTTTAATGCTGAATAAATCTTCGATTTTTTCAATTTTACTGGTAGCATGGCGTTCAAATGCCATTCTTGCATCGGTTTCACTCATGCCTTTACCATTATCTACCACAGAGATTAATGCTTTGCCCGAATCGGACACAATAAGCTTAATTTCTGTTGCTCCAGCATCTACTGCATTTTCCAATAATTCTTTTACAGCACTGCTTGGCCGCTGAATTACTTCTCCAGCAGCAATTTGATTGGCTATGTTGTCAGGCAATAAATGAATAATATCAGACACCTCTATTTCGTTTTTTTTTGAAAGGTTGTAAAAATAACAGTATCTGAGTTATAACAATCCTTTTAAGCAAACCAAACGTATATAAACCTATGAAAAATCATTTTTTATTTTTACTGATTATGGCTGTAGGATTTGGTTCTTGCCAAAAGTCGATAGATAGTACGGCCAAAGAAGTTGCTATTATACCTGTAGAGCCAGTTTCAAAAACTGTTATGTACACCATTAAACAGGGGCAGCAATTTTGTGATAAAAACAGCTATACGCCAGTTAATATCTCAGAGTTGAAATTTAAAGTAAAGTTTGATAGTTCGGCTATTTACACTACAATAAATTCAGCTAACCAAGGTGATATAAATAAGTTGTATGGGTTCTCAAATAACAACGCACAACACCATCAATTTAGTGCAAGATTTGGTTGGCGTTGGTATAATAGTAGTTTAGAAATTTTTGCCTATATCTATAATAATGGCGTTGTTACTTACCAAAAAGTTGGCAATGCAATAATTGGCATTACTGCTGAATACAGTATTAAAGTACAAACTAAAACCTATCAGTTTACACTCGGAAACAATATAGTAATAATGCCAAGAGCAAGTAGTACTTCAACTGGTTTGGGCTACAAATTATTCCCCTATTTTGGAGGAGATGAATTAGCTCCACATGATGTAAAAATTTTAATTGAGGATTTGTAGCATTAACCTGCAATCAGACTTCCGTCTTTATACAATGGTAAAACATTGGCAACATTTGGGGTAACACAATATTCTAAATCTTTTTCTAATCCAAATTTGCTTAATCTATGCCAATGGGTAGTTAAACGTGCAAAGCTGTACATATCGTTTTTATGGTGCTGGTACATTTGCTCTGCCATTAAACTGCTATCGCAATGAATGGTAAATGCATCTTTTACTTTTTCGATAACTGCACCTGCAAACAAAGTGTCTTCTAAGTTGAAACGATCTTTCCAAGCACTACAGCCAAGAAATACATTTTTGTTTTGTTGGAGTAAAAAATTACAAACCGAATCTAAGTTGGGAAATGAGCCTGTAACCACTTCACTTGCTCCATTTTTTATAGCCATGTGTAATAGCTTAGTTCCATTGGTGGTGGTTAAAACCAATGTTTTACCTTCAATAAAATTTCGTGGATATTCAGCTGGGCTATTGCCATATTGCAAACCTTCAATTACTTTTCCATCTCTTTCTCCAGCTGTAATGCTGTTGGGTGTTGCGTTTCCTATAGTTATACATTTATCTACTGCATCTACCGGAATAATTTTATTGGCTCCATTAAACAAAGCTGTTGCAATGGTAGAAGTAGCCCTGAATACATCTATAATTACTACAACACTGTTATTGATATCGTAGATGTCTAATAATTTTGGAGAAATAACGGTGTGTAAACTTGGCTTACTCATGCTGCGAATATAGAAAATTTGAATTAAGGCAAAAGGTGGAAGGCAGAAGGTGAATGGTAGAAGGAAGAAGGTTTAAGGCGAAGGTAAATTATTATTTCTTCTTTTTCTTATAACTAATTTTTACTTTGGCAACACCTGCTTGAATAATGCCAATTTCTTTTGCTGCTACTTTACTTAAGTCTATAATTCTGCCTGCAACAAATGGTCCTCTATCGTTAATACGAACAGTTACTGTTTTACCATTGCTAACATTGGTGACTTTTACTTTTGTACCAAAAGGTAATTTTTTATGGGCAGCAGTATATTCATTAGGCCTATATCTTTCGCCATTGGCGGTTTTACTACCACTTAAATTATCTGAATAAAAGGAAGCTTTACCTGTTTTTGTTACGTAACTGCCACAAGAGCAAAGTATTGTTGCTATAATTATAAAAAGACAAACAGATAATTTCATGTTATAAAAATATTGTCTGCATATTTATAACCTGCAAGTTTGTTTTTAACAAACACCATTTTAATGTTGAAAACGTTTAAGTTCTCATTATGTGAGCAAAAAAAATCCTGCTTTGTAGCAGGATTTTTAAAACGGTTAGATTGCTTAAACAAATGGAGCTTTTGCCACTTTTGCTTTTACTAAATTATTTCTAATTTCTATAAATATTTCACTATCAATTGCAGCATGTTCAATGGCTACATAGCCTAGTCCAACAGCTTTGTTTAGCGATGGTGCTTGTGTGCCACTGGTTACTTTACCAATGGTATTGCCAGCTGCATCTTTAATTAAATAATCATGACGAGGAATGCCACGATCAATCATTTCAAATCCTACTAATTTTCTTTTAATACCATCGGCTTTTTGTTGTTCAATAATAGCCCTTGCAGTAAAATCTTTGGTAAACTTTGTAATCCAACCTAAACCACCTTCTAAAGGAGAAGTTGTATCATCAATATCATTACCATATAAGCAATAGCCCATTTCTAAACGTAAGGTATCTCTAGCTGCAAGTCCAATTGGTTTAATGCCTAATTCCATCATTTTGTTCCACATTAAATCGGCTGCCCCATTTTCGTCTCTAAAATATATTTCTACACCACCAGCACCCGTATAACCAGTAGCACTAACTACTACATTTTCTACCCCAGCGAAACTGCCTTTGGTAAATGTGTAGTATTTCAAATTCATAATATCCATATCGGTCAATGGCTGCAACAATTTTATTGCATTAGGTCCTTGAATAGCTAACAAACAAGTTTTATCGCTAATGTTGTGCATCTCAACATTTTGGGTGTTGAATTTAGAAACCCAGTTCCAATCTTTTTCAATATTACTTGCATTTACAACAAGCATGTACACATTATTTTCTTCGATACAATACACAATTAAATCATCTACAATACCGCCCTGCTCGTTCGGAAAGCAGCTGTACTGGGCTTTTCCTACAGTTAATTTACTAGCATCGTTGGTTGTTACACGTTGTATTAAATCTAAAGCCTGTGATCCTTTTAAAACAAATTCGCCCATGTGGCTTACATCAAAAATGCCCACATTGTTTCTTACTGCTGCATGTTCATCATTAATTCCTGTATAAGAAATGGGCATATTATAGCCAGCAAACTCAGCCATTTTTGCACCCAATGCAATATGTTTTTGTGTAAATGGAGTATTCTTCATTGCAAACAGTTTATTTTTTGTGAGCCACAAAAGTAAGGTTGCACAATGGCTATAAAAAATTTATAAAAAGCGTTTTCTTCAGTTTATATACTGGCAAATAGCATAAAAAAAGCAACAGTTTTTAAATTACTGTTGCTTATAATGGAGTGCTATCTTTAGTTTAATTACTCTGTATTTGCTGCTTTATATCATCACATAACTCTTTTATTTGATTGTATGAAGCTTCGCTATTTTCGAATTTGTTAAATTCAACTTTTATTTTTCCCGGAGCAGTTTGCAAATAAAATTTTGTGTCGTTGTTTAAAACTATTGTTTCATTGATGTAGTTTTTATCTAAAGAAATACCGGAATACTGCATTAAACTTTTGTTTAAACATTGTTTAATTTGCTCAGATTTTCTTTGATTGAATCTTGCATTAAACTGATAGTATTTGTTGTTGTCTTTGGTAGTAATACTTGTATTATTGCGGTTATTGTTACATCCACATAAAAGTAATGCTATAAAAGAGGCTAAAACAAGCGGCAGAATTAAAGTGTGTTGCTTACTCACTTGACTATATTTATCGGGTTATTATTGAAAATATTTTATGGACGAACAAATAAAATCGTGTCTTTTCTTTCGCCCATTAAAACTTTAAAGCGGTCTTTGTTGAGTTCTAGAATAATGTCTTTTCTTTCCGTACCATCGGGTCTTACTACAATATGTGTTTTTTTATCGTCACTCAGTTTCCAAGTAGCTTCCTGTGTTCCTTGTGGCGATTGAAGTTCAAGTTTATTATCAGCCTTGTAAGTCCATACTAAATTTGGAATTATTTGCATTAATGCTTCAGGGTTTTCTTCCATTTGAGCTGCTTGCTCAGGACTTTTTACACGGGTCATTTCAATTTGATACGTGATAAAACTTTTAACAGAACCATCGTCTAAACGCCAGTTACCAAGAATATCTTTTTCAGGTTCGGCAATGCCAGTAAAAGAAACTGCAGCTATAAAAATGAAGCAGAGTAAAATTATTTTTTTCATAATGTCTTATTTTAGATGAGTTGTGAATATACAATTTAAGAAGGGAAGAACCCCACACCGAGAACAATACGGGGTTCTTTGCTCCCAACTTCAACCATTGTTAAATGCTGTAACGCAGCATTAATAAGTTACTCATATTCGATGGTTTTTCTTGTACTGTTGTTTTTGCTGGTGCTACTGTTTTAGTAGGCTTTGTTTGTTTGTATTTGTATTTTGAACTATCAACGCCTGGATTTTCCAATTCTTTCTTTAATTCTTCAGCCTTACGTTGTGTTTCCTCAAATTCCTTCTGTAATTCTTCTTTACTTTTTTGGTAAGTCTTTAGTTTTTCGTTGTAGTTCTCATTGTCATCATTGTAATCACTATCGGTATCTTCTTTTTTATCAGTACGCTTCAACCCCTTTTCAGTCATAATGTATTCTACATCATGTCTCCAGTTTTGCTCACCACTTTCATCATTGTACCAATCGTAATCCCAATCGTTTCCTGGACCAAAACTTACTTTCGAAAATCTATCCCAATGCCAGCCAGAATTGGAACGGATGATGATTTTTTTACCAACTGGTACTGCAATGGTTACAATAACATTTTGGTTTCTGAATTTTTCGTTGGGTGTAATGCTAATGCCTTTTTCTAATAACAATGTACTATCTGATTGTGTAATGTTATAATTCATTCTATTAACAATACTATTGGCTCTTTGCTTGCTACTACCATTGCTAAATTTTACCATTTTTACAGAGAAACTATCTGTACTTGCTTTTAAAACCCTGATACGTACATTTCTTACAAATACTGTGTCTTCGTCGAGTGAAGCAAATGGTTCAATTTCAAACCAATTGTTTCTGTAATATTTGCCAAAAGAGTTGGCTTTTACTTCCAGTTTTCCCACACGGGCATTTTGTAATACAATGTTTTCCTCTTGAGGATTGTTCTTGTATTTAAACTCTTTGCTTAAAGAAGCAATTAAGCATATTAAACAAACCCAACCCAATGTCCATAATCCAGAGAATGAATAACGTATTAAATTACTGTTGCCTTTCATTTTGGTGATTCTACGAATAATGAATACCACAATACCCACCACAGGAACCCAAATAAACAGTAGTAAAGTACCCCATGCAAATACGTTTTGCCATCCTTGATTTATTAAGTAGCTTTTAGCTGGCATTAACCCTGTTGCAGCAACACCTAAACCAAATAATGCAGCAACTACAGCAAATATTATTGAACCCAAAATAAAGTAAGCAAATATTTTAACAATTAGAATAATTACATCACCTAAGCCCCTGCTTTTTTTACGTGCAACTGTACTTGCTTCATTGGCAAATTGGTTACTTTTATTGACCACAGTTTCACCAAATTCTTTACCTTTTTCGCCCAACGATTGGCCAATGGTGCTGGCTCTTTCGCCCAATTCTTCACCAAATTTTTGAGCTCTTTTACCAAAGCCTTCTAAATCGTTTTGAATGGTATTTTTTATATTGTTTAAATCTACTTTTTCGCCTTTCATTTCTAGTTTATCGGCACTGGTTTTTGCTTCAGGCAATACCATCCATAAAATCACATAAATAAATAATGATCCTGGGCTAAAAGAAACACTTAAAAAATGAGGAAAATCCCACCAACCCCAATGTCCAAAACGAAAAATGAATGAAAAGAAAGGGATTAGGAATAACAATCTTGGTATCCAAATGCTTACTCCAAAATATTGGCTTAATCCACTACAAACGCCTGCAATTACCTTATCGTCAGGATCTCTAAATAGTCTTTTACGTACACTGCCAATTACTTTTGTTGCAGTGCTTGGAACAGCTACCCAAAGTATTAAATAGGGAACAAATGTTACGCCTATAAAAATTACAAATAATATTCTGGCAACCAAAGGATCTATACCAAAATAGTTGGCCATACCACTACACACGCCACCTAATACTTTGTTGTTTTCGTCTCTGTATAGTTTTTTAGCTTCTTGTGTAGTATAAGCATGTTGATGCTCTTGCTGATAGCTACTTTTTTGTTGCTTTTGTTCGCCGCCTAATTGCGATTGTACATTGGCTTCTTCACCATCAAAATCTTCTGGGCGACCCATGCTGTCGATGATTCTGTTTACATCGTCTTCAGTAATGCAAGTGCCACCCTTTTTTAGAGTTTCACCAAATAATTCGGCAACACGGCCTTCAATATCGTTAATGATTTCATCACGACCTTCTTCGTTTGCAAAAAACTTTCTTAAGCTTTCTACATAACGATTTAATAATTCATAGGCATTCTCTTCGATAGGAATTACTCTGCCTTGAAAATTTATATTAATTACCTTTTTCATTGTCAGTTCAAAGTTTTGTGGTTAAAGTTGAGTTTGGTTTTCTCCAAATATTGGTTGTGTTAATGCATGTACAGCGTCGGCTAGTTCTTTCCAGGTTTTTTCTAATTCAGCGTAAAAAGACAAACCGGTTTCTGTCATTACAAAATATTTTCGTGGCGGTCCGCTATTACTTTCAACCCAACGATAGGTTAAGTAACCAGCGTTTTTTAACCTTGTTAATAAAGGGTACAATGTACCTTCTAAGATGTGTAGGTTGGCGGCTTTCATTTTATCTACAATATCACTTGGGTAAACTTCTCCTTGGCGAATAATAGATAAGATGCAAAACTCTAATACTCCTTTACGCATCTGGCTTTGTGTATTCTGAATATCCATTTGAATTGTGTTTTGCTTTTATTGTTTCTAAGATAATTTGTTGGAGTAGTAACCTTGTTGCTTTATGCAAGATGTCTTCTTGTTACTCTGCTTCTTCTAGTGCGTTGAATATTCCATAAATCAGCACTACTAAAAGTTTTTAGGATAACATGATTTTCTGTAGCTACCGTTTCTTTTACAACCTGAGTAAGGGTTACTAATTCGGTTTTACTTAATTGAACTAAAGCGTTTGTGTTTTGCGTTTTCATTGTAATGTATTTAAATGTTTTTTGAATTTTTTTTATGTGATGTTTTCTATTGTTGTTTCACATTGACAACACAAAGATGGGATTTATTTGGTACTATGTAACACATAGTACCATCTTTTTTTTAGTAGTATGTTACAGATAATAATATAGAAAACACACAAACCCAATGTTTATAAGCCTTTCAGGGCAAACGAAAGAAATTCAAAAAACATTTTATTGTGATGATCGGTAAAATAACTTGATGAATTATTCTGAAAATAAGCATGGCAAAGGCTCATTTATGAAAAAGTAATTATCTGTAAAGCAGCAGATATATAAAAAACTAAAAAGCTTCAATATCGGATTATATTTATTAAAAAATTTTGCGATAGCCGCAATTTGGTAGCACAATCAGAGTATATATTAAAAATTTAGTGTACACTTTATTGATACTTATTATCGTAGCTTGTAAAAAAAGTTCAAATATTACAGGTATAACCACTGTTACGCCATCTATCACACTAGCAATTGCCCAACCACCTGCATAGTGTGTTTATTAGTTTGGCAGTTAGTACTACCAATTGGAAAAATATAGCTGCTACGATGTAACTTCATTATTTAAAGCAGTTTGCGATACAATTGTACGTTCTTATTAAACCTTTCTGAATAATACTTATCTTACCCGTGCAATTAAATACAACTGCATGCAGCAAGATGATGTACTTTTATTGAATGAGTTTAAGCAGCCAGCTTTTAAAGAAAAGGCGTTTACTGTTATAATAAAGAAATATCAGGAAAAATTATACTGGCATATTCGCCGAATGGTGGTTACGCATGATGACGCAAACGATGTTTTGCAAAACATGTTTATTAAAGTATGGAAAGGACTGGACAATTTTAGAGAAGATAGCCAACTGTACACCTGGCTGTATAGAATAGCCACCAATGAATGTCTCACATTTTTAGAGCAGCAAAAAAGAAAATCATCTGTCAGCTTCTCAGATGTGGAAGAAGGATTAAGAAATAAAATTAAAGCCGAAGGTAATTTTGATGCCAATCGGCTGGAATGGAAATTGCAATTAGCAATTCAGCACCTGCCCGAAAAACAAAGAATTGTTTTCAATTTACGTTACTACGACGAAATGCCTTACGAACAAATGAGCAAGGTTTTAGAAACAAGTGAAGGTGCCTTAAAAGCCAGTTACCACCATGCAGCTAAAAAAATCGAAGATTTTATTCTAAATCATTAAACCGCCAGTTTAAATAATTGTCTATTACACTGAAATGAAAATTGATAACAACATATTACTTGAATTAAAAGAAATTTCACCGATTGTTGCTAATCTAGAAAAACACCAAATTTTTATTACCCCACCTGATTATTTTAATAATCTGGCTGGTGAAATTTTAGCTCTCATAAAGCAAGATGAATTTTTTTCGAAAGCTAAATACAATCCATACGTTATCCCCAATGGATATTTTACAGAATTGGCCGAAAAAATAACAGCTAAAACAAGTACTGCTATTAAAACTGAAAATGAAGTTGCTTGTGAGCTGAATGAAATTGCACCATTATTAACCACAATCAGTAAACAAAATATTTACTCTGTTCCAAACAATTATTTCGAACAAAATAACTTTGCCCAAAAAACACAAGAACCAGCAAAAGTTATCTCTTTTAAAAAAGCCAGTAAATGGTTTAATTATGCTGTAGCTGCAATAATAATGGTCGTTATAGGTATAGGAACTGTAAAATATATGGGTGCTAAACACACACATTTTGTGTTAGAAAATGAAGTTGCGAAAGCAACAGATGCTGAAATTACCAACTACTTAGAAAACCAACCACATTCGGATAATAGTACAACTAATTTTATAACCGATGAACATGAAGCTGCAGGATTATTTGAGGGTACTTCCACCGATGAACTAAAGCAATATTTAAACGAACAACCCGAAACGCCAGAAAATTCCAATAAAAATATTTAACAACATACACTATTATGAAAAGAATTTTATTTTTTATCATCTTTGTTACTATAACAACAATAAGTTTTGCACAACCACAACAACGTGCAGAACGAATTGAAGCACTCAAAGTAGCCTATATAACACAGGTTTTAAAACTCACAGCAGAAGAAGCTCAAAAATTTTGGCCAACTTATAACAGCTATTTCGAAGAGCTGAAAAAAGTTAAACAAGCCAATAAAGAAGATGAGCTGAAATTTCAGGAGGAAGCATTGGTGGTTAAAAAGAAATTTAAACCAGAATTTAAAAAAATTTTGAGCGATGATGCTCGGGTAAACTTGGTATTTAAAGCCGAAGGGGAGTTTAGGGCAGAACTAAAAAAAGAATTACAAAAGCGATTGGAGCAAAGAAAACAACAAAGAACCAAACAATAGTTTGCATATTATTCACCATATTTAACTCGATTTTTTTCATAAGTTAGCAATGACAAATTTTTTTTGACATAGGTCTTTTTTGCAGTAACTCATGCTGATTTTACATAAAATAAAGAGCCTGTGCAACTTATTTGTACAGGCTCTTTACTATTTTAGAGTGATTATTTATTTATAGCATCATTCTTAATGGTTCTTCTAACAAACTCTTTAAAGTTTGTAAAAAAGCAGCTCCTGTTGCACCATCAACCACTCTATGGTCGCAACTTAGGGTAACTTTCATAACATTTCCAGGTACAACAGCTCCGTTTTTAACTACTGGTACTTGTGATATACCTCCAACAGCTAAAATACAGGCATCTGGTGGGTTAATGATTGCTGTAAACTGATCGATACCAAACATACCTAAGTTAGAGATGGTAAATGTGCTGCCTTCCCAATCGGATGGCTGTAATTTTTTATCTTTTGCTTTTTGAGCATAATCCTTAACATGAGCTGCAATTTGTGTTAAGCTTAAACCATCAGCAAAACGAACTACCGGCACCAATAATCCTTCATCAACTGCAACAGCAACACCAATATTTACGTGGTGATTGTAACGAATTTTATCGCCCAACCAACTGCTGTTTACTTTTGGATGTTGTTTTAATGCAACAGCAGTTGCTTTTAACACCATATCGTTAAAGCTAATTTTTGTTTTACCATCTGCATTTAATCTGGTACGTGCAGCAACTGCAGCATCCATATCAATACTCATGGTTAAATAAAAATGTGGAGCAGTAAATAAACTTTCACTTAATCTGCGTGCAATGGTTTTACGCATTTGACTTACAGGTACTTCGTCGAAACTTACTGTACCAGCTGCATATACAGGAGCCGCAGCATTTTTTACTGGTTCGCTTGCTGTAACTGCAGGTGCATCAACAACAGTAGTTGTAGCTACTGGTGTATAAGCTTCTACATCGGTTCTGGTAATTCTTCCACCATCACCAGTGCCTTTAACAAATTTCAAATCAATGCCTTTGTCAGCAGCCAATTTTTTTGCTAAAGGAGAAGCAAAAATTCTTCCTTCATTCACAACTGCAGCTTCTATAGGTAAAGCAGGAGCTGCAACTTCAGTTTTAACTGCCTTAGCTTTAGGACTTTCTATCTTTGGATTTTCTGCATTTGCAGTAGCATCACCTTTTACAGCAGCTACTATTGCATTTACATCTAAGCCTTCTTTACCTATAACGCAGAGCAAATCATTTACCTGTATTTTCTCTCCAGCCTTAGCTCCTTGATATAATAAAACTCCATCTTTATAACTCTCCAGCTCCATAGTAGCTTTATCAGTTTCAATGTCGGCCAATACTTCGCCTTTCTTTACTACATCGCCAACATTTTTTTGCCAACTTGCAATAACACCTTCAGTCATTGTATCACTTAAACGAGGCATTAAAACCACTTCATCCATTGCAGCAACATCAATTGTAGCAGCAGTTACAGCTGGTTTTGCTTCTTCAGTAACCAGTGTAACAGCTTCAGTTTTTGGGGTTTCTACATGCACTGCACCTCCACTATTTTGAGCAATCAATGCAGTTATATCTTCCCCAGCTTTACCTATAATTGCTAATAAATCGTTTACTTGTAATTTACCACCATTTGGTGTTCCTATATGTAACAAAACACCTTGTTGGTAACTCTCTAATTCCATGGTAGCTTTATCAGTTTCTATCTCTGTTAAAACATCACCTTTACTAACTGTATCACCCACTTTTTTATGCCATGCTGCAATAACTCCTTCAGTCATTGTATCGCTTAAACGGGGCATTAAAATAACTTCTGCCATAATATTATCTGTTGCTCTTTTAAATTGAACCGTGAAAATACAGTAAAATGAAATTGTGGCAAGTATTGAAGCTTTTTTTGTTACGCAATCGAATGATTTTTTTAAAAACAACTGTTAGTATTTGCGTTTAAAAAACTATTCAGTTTTTAGTTCTTGGCTTGTTAACAGGTATGAATAACTTTTTAGCAAAACATTATTGTTTACAAGGCTTATAAGTACCAATTTTGTGGTACTACTTAGTACTTCACACTTCTTACTTCGTATTTACATATATGTCGGTTTATAATCAAAGCAGGAGCAGAATCATACAAATTATTTTTGTGTTGGTTTTTGTAATTATTACTGGTCAGCTTATCAATATTCAAGTTTTTTCTTCCAAGTATAAAATCATGGCCGAAAGTAATGCCATTTACCGCAAAGTAATTTATCCAGATAGGGGCATTATTTTCGACAAAAAGAAAAGAGCAATTTTAGAAAATATCACCATGTTCGATTTGGTGGTTACACCATCAGAAGCAAAAGGGGTAGATATATTTACATTATGCCATTTATTAAAAATTGATACAACAGAATATAAAAAAAGAATTCTCGACGCCAAATTTAAAAATACAGCTGTAAAACCCAGCGTTTTTGAAGCGTTGTTAACGCAGGAAATGTATGCAAAGCTTAATGAAAACATGTATAAATTTCCTGGCTTTGTTTTGCAAGAAAGAAGTGTAAGAAGTTACCCTTATAACACTGCAGCAGCAGTATTAGGCTATATTGGTGAAGTAGATACTTCCTTTTTGCGTAAGCATAAAGAAGAAGGCTATGAAATGGGTGATTATACTGGGTTAAACGGATTAGAAAGAACTTATGAAAAAGTATTAATGGGCCAGCGTGGTATTAAACGATATATCAGAGATAATAAAAGCCGTATTCAAGGCAGTTACGAAAATGGTTTATACGATACAATGCCCATTGCAGGTCGTAACTTATACACCAGTATTGATATAGAAGTACAACAATTAGCTGAAAAATTATTGCAGCATAAAATTGGTAGTGCAGTTGCCATAAATCCAAAAACAGGAAGCATTATAGCAATGGTAAGCAGCCCCAGTTATAATCCCAATTCATTAACGGGTTCAGAAAGAAGAAAAAATTTTGGTCGCATGTTATTAGACACTGCCCGTCCTTTGTTGAACAGGGCAATCAAAGGGCAATATCCACCAGGTTCAACTTTTAAGCCATTGGGAGGCTTAGTGGCATTGGATGAAGGCTTAATTAATCCATCGTATGGATTTGGTTGTAGTGGTGCCTATGTAAACTGTGGTAAGGCAGTTCGTTGTACACATGCTGGTGGTGGGCATGCTGCTAATTTAAGGCTTGCACTCGCCAATTCTTGCAACTCATATTTTACACATGTGTTTCGTATGGCTGTTGATAATCCCAATTATGCCAATCCGCAACAAGGATATATTAAATGGAAGCAATACATGAATGCATTTGGCTTAGGAAGAACAGTAGGTGTTGATTTGCCAGGTGAAGTAAAAGCAAGCATTCCTGATACCGGACGATACAATAAAGATTTTGGAGGTTTTGCACGTTGGAATAGTTGTAATATTTTAACATTGGGCATTGGTCAAGATAGAATGACTGCAACACCTTTACAATTAGCCAACCTAATGTGTATCATTGCTAATAAAGGATATTATTATACTCCACATTTTGTAGATAGTCTTGAAAATGAAACAGAAGAAGATACGGTATTCATGACCAAATTTAGAAACAAGCATGAAGTAACCCATATAGCAGATAGTGCTTACCAAGCAATACACGATGGTATGGAAGATGTAACCATTTATGGTACAGCAGCACGTATCAAAATTCCTGGTATTAGTTATTGTGCTAAAACGGGTACAGCACAAAATCCACATGGAAAAAACCATGCAGTGTTTACAGCATTTGCCCCAAAAAATAATCCCACAATTGCCGTGGCTGTAGTGGTAGAAAATTCAGGTTATGGAGGTACATGGGCTGGTCCAGTAGCCGCCTACATGATAGAAAAATATTTGAATGATACATTGACTAAAGAAAATGAAAAACGAGTTGAAGAATTTTCTAAAGTTGATTTAATTCCATCAGCTATTAAACAATGGTATTATAGAAAGGATTCTCTAAGATTGGCAAGAGAAAGAGAAAAAGAAATAGAAGAAAAGCAAGATGCAGAAGCTGATAGTACCAATAATCAAAAAACCACTTTCGATCCAGAAGCTGAGCCAGGAAAAAAAGGAGATGATAATAAACAAGTGCCTAATAAATCGCCAATGCTTAATGTAGAAGATAAAAAGAAAAAGAAAGATACCACCAAACCATGAGCAAACTAAATCATAAAAATTCGCAAGGCATTGATGCTGTTGTTGTTTGGTTATATGCCATACTGGTTGCCATTGGAATACTATGCATTTTTATGGTGGAGTATAAACCTGGTGTAAACGTATTGCAAAGTTTTTTAGGAGGTAAAACTAATTATAGCAAGCAAGTAATTTTTGCAGGCGTATGTATTGTATTTGCCACATTTATTTTATTAAGTGATAGTAAACTTTTTACAGCATTTGCCAACTTGTTTTATGCATTTGGTATATTATTAATGTTAGCTACATTTTTTTTAGCAAGAAATATAAATGGCAGTAAAAGCTGGATTCCTTTGGGTGGTGGTTTTAACCTTCAGGCAGCAGAGCTGTGTAAAATATTTGTATCCTTAGCATTAGCCAAATTTTTATCTCGGCAAGAAACCGATTTTACAAAAATTAAATCTCAAATAATTGCTGGTGCAATTGCATTGTTTCCAGCTATACTATCTGTAGCACAACATGAACTTGGTCTGGCATTGGTATATTTAAGTTTCTTTATTGTGATGTATCGGGAAGGGTTGCCTCCAGGTTTGCTAATTATAGGATTTTCTTTTGCAGTTTTAGTAGTAGCCACATTGCTCTTAGAGCCAAATACATTGGCTATAATACTTACAGCATTAGCGGCATTAGCCATTTACGTATTACGTAAGCAAATAAAACGGCAAAAAAAAATGCTTACCATTATCATTACTATTTGGGCAGTTTGTGTAGGAGCACAACGTTTTGCGGTACCTTATATTTTTAACAACGCTTTCGAATGTTATCAAAGTACACGTATTTATAGCATGGTGGGTAAAGAATATGATTGTAGTCAAAATAGGCATGTTTCCAATAATCCAAAAAAAGTACAAAAAAAGCCCGATGATTATAATGTTCGCCAAAGTAAAATTGCAATAGGATCGGGAGGTGTGTTGGGTAAAGGATTTTTAAAAGGCACTCAAACCCGTGGTAAGTATGTACCTGAGCAACATTCGGATTTTATTTTTACTTCATTGGGTGAAGCATTCGGATTGGTGGGTTGTTTAATATTCTTATTGCTTTATTTGGTGCTATTACTTAGAATCGTACAAATTGCTGAGCGACAGAGAAGTACTTTCAGTAGAGTTTATGCATACAGCGTTGCAAGCATTTTATTTTTTCATATTACCGTAAATGTTTGTATGACCATTGGCTTATTTCCAATTATTGGTATTCCATTGCCATTGATTAGTTATGGAGGTTCTTCGTTACTAACTTTTACGGTACTCATTTTTATTATGTTGCGTTTAGATGCAGATAGACATATGGTGCTTAAGTAAGGTTAGCAACAAATAATTTTTCTGGCCAATAGTTCTTCGTTTTTATTTGTATTGCTCAATAAATTATAATGTACCGTTATGCCTAAAAAAAATAAGCAAGAATTAACTGCCGAACAACGTAAAGAGCTTTTAAGTATTTTAAAAGAACGGTTTGAGAAAAATATGAAACGCCATAAAGGTATTGAATGGACTAAACTTTGTGCAATGCTGGAAGCTAATGCCAATAAATTATGGTCGTTGAATCAAATGCAAATAACTGGTGGCGAACCAGATGTTGTTGGTTATGACAAAACTACAAATGAGTATATTTTTTATGATTGTTCAGCCGAAAGCCCTGCTGGTCGAAGAAGCTTTTGTTACGATCGTGAAGGTTTGGAATCGAGAAAAGAATTTAAGCCAGAAAATAATGCCATAGATATGGCTGCTGCCATGGGCATAGAGCTTTTAACCGAAGCTGAATACAAAGCATTGCAGCAGTTGGGAAATTTTGACACAAAAACATCGAGCTGGATAAAAACCCCTACAGAAATCAGAAAATCCGGTGGTGCTCTTTTTGGAGACTTTCGTTATGGTGCTGTTTTTATTTATCACAATGGGGTACAATCTTACTATGCAGCAAGAGGTTTCAGAGGCTCATTAAGGATATGAATTTTTTTAATCCGTTTGCAGAATAGGGTAACAAATTAATAATATTGTATGTATGAAAGATGAACAAATACAAACACTACATCCACAACCGGGCAAAGTGAATAAAAAAATTGCCCTAAAGAAATATGACCTTGTTCGAGAAAATATATTGACGATACTTGCCAAAAAAGAACTTACCCATACCGAGTTGATGGAACAATTATACAGTAATATTAAAGACATATTTGAAGGTGGTGTGCAATGGTATGGCGAAACGGTAAAGCTTGATTTGGAAGCCAGAAAAATAATTAAACGTACCCATAACAAACCAGAAAAATACAAGCTAACCGCAAGCAGTAAAACATCTTGTTAAACAATCATCTTCATTATATTAAAAGTAGTTCCTACTAGTATGTATAATTTTAGGTATTCTTATTATCCGAATATTGGGAGTGAACTACTCTATATTTGTGAGGGTATTCAGCAAATTCTCCATATTCGAAATAGCATAACAACAAACCCAATTGAAGTTGAGTACAGAAACGATTGTTGAAAGCCCGGCTTTGTAATATTTCTACATCAGTAAATAAACTGTATTGGGTGGCTGTACATTTGCAGCATGAAAATTATTCCACTTTCAGAAGGTACGTTTACCATTGATAAAACCAAAATTTTTGTTCCGTTTGATACAGAAAAAGATGTATTGAACGAACGACCTATTGGTAGTTTACTGGTAGAAGTACAACCTTTTGTGGTGATTACTTCGAATGATATTATTTTAATTGATACAGGTTTAGGCTTTAGTATTAATGGACAATTACAATTGCATCAAAGCCTTATTGCCAATGGCATACAGCCCACTGAAGTAACCAAAGTTTTAATGAGTCATTTACACAAAGATCATGCTGGTGGGGTGAGTAAAAGAGACCATATTGGCAACTATACATTAAGCTGCCCCAATGCAATTTATTATGTGCAAGAAGAGGAGTTTGCTTATGCAATGGAAACAGGATACCCTAGTTATATGACAGATGAATTTGCTTTGTTGGAAAATCACAGTCAGGTAGTTTGGTTAAATGGAAACGGCATTATCGATAATTACATCCGTTATGAAATAACTGGAGCCCATAGTAAATTTCATCAAGTATTTTGGATTGAAGAAAATGGGATTATTGCCTTTTTTGGTGGTGATGATGCACCACAATTACAGCAAATGAAAAGTAAGTTTGTTGCGAAGTATGATTATGATGGCAAAAAATGTATGCAATTAAGGCAGCACTGGTGGCAACAAGGCAATGAAGCCAATTGGCAATTTTTGTTTTACCACGATATTAAAACCCCTGTTTATATAAATCATAGGTTGTAAATAAAAGGTGTTGCAGTTACAGCACTTTTTATTTAGTATAAGACATTCATGACAGTAACTTGTTTTTCAAACAGCTCCATCCGCCGCCATTGTACACTTCTGTAAACCCTGCAGATTTTAATGCACTTTTAGCTGCTGCACTTCGCATACCACTTGCACAGCAGGTAATTACTGGTTTATCTTTTTTAAATTTCGATAATTGCGATTGCAGTGTATCTAATGGAATGTTGGTAGAGTTTTTGATATGTCCACTTTGATATTCTCCTTTACTACGAACATCAATTATAACAGCTCCATTTTGTATGAGTTCTTTATAATTTACAGATGACATAACCCGAATAAATTTTTGAAAAATTGTAGCATAGTTTTTTAATTGTTGTTTACTGCAATCCAGCTACCACTATTTTCACAGTTAATGCCTAGTTGCTTTGAATATTGTGTAGCCTGACCACTTCTATTGCCACTTGCACAACATAAAATAATAGGCTGCTGCACTTGCTCCACCTGCAATACCACCAATTATAATATACTTCGTAAATACCTGTATTAATACTTCGCAAAGAAAATTCTATACCAACACTTAAAATGTAACATTTGTTACTAAATGGGAAAATGTTGGCAATGACGAAAATCATATTTTCAGTGTGTGGAATTTAAAATTGATAATTTCTTCATATAACGAACTTATTGTTTGATTAGTTAATCGTAATATTGCGATTGAATGGGAATAACAAAGTCTGATATTTTTACAGCAAAGCAAAACAAACTGGCCAACCTGTTGAAAGCATTGGCACATCCTGCACGAATAGCCATTTTACAGCAATTGATACAAGCAGAAACTTGTGTTTGTGGCAATTTGGTAGAAGAGTTGGGATTGGCACAATCTACTATTTCTCAACATTTAAATGAATTGAAAAAAGTAGGTATCATTAAAGGATGTGTTGAAGGAACGAGTACCAGCTATTGTATTGATGAAAAAGTGTGGAAGCTGGTAAAAAAAGAGTTGGATGGATTTTTTGTAAGCTATCACTGTAAAGACAACTGTTGTTAATAAAATAGAAAACGGATAATAATGAGTGCAAACAATTGTGCACCTGCACACGAAAGAAAGCAATTAGGATTTTTAGATAGATTCTTAACCTTATGGATTTTTTTAGCAATGGCAATTGGCGTTGGCATTGGTTATGCATTTCCTTCATCATCTACATTTATCAATTCTTTTTCAAGTGGTACCACCAATATTCCTTTAGCAGTTGGATTAATTTTAATGATGTATCCGCCATTGGCTAAAGTAAAATATGAAAAAATGGGTGAGGTTTTTACCAATATTAAAGTACTTTCTACTTCACTTGTTTTAAACTGGATTATTGGTCCTATACTGATGTTTTTTTTAGCCATTGCTTTTTTAGCCGATTATCCAGAATACATGATAGGCTTGATTTTAATTGGCTTAGCCCGTTGCATTGCAATGGTTGTTGTGTGGAATGAATTGGCAGAAGGCAATCGAGAATATGCAGCAGGTTTAATTGCATTGAACAGTATTTTTCAAGTTTTATTTTTTAGTGTATATGCCTATATTTTTATCACTGTTCTGCCTCCCATTTTTGGGTTGAAAGGATTGGCAGTAAACATTACCATTGCTGAAATTGCAAAAACTGTAGCCATCTATTTAGGTATTCCTTTTTTAGCAGGAATCATAAGTAGATATGCCTTGATAAAATTAAAAGGAGAAGATTGGTTTCAAACAAAATATGTCCCATTCATTTCTCCAATTACATTAATCGCATTGCTTTTTACCATATTGGTAATGTTTAGTTTAAAGGGAGAATTGATAGTTCAAATTCCACTTGATGTAGTTCGTATTGCTATTCCCCTAGTGATTTATTTTGTACTGATGTTTATCATTAGTTTTTTCTTGGGTAAATATTTTGGAGCCGATTATTCACGTTCAACTTCAATAGCATTTACTGCTACAGGTAACAATTTTGAATTGGCTATTGCAGTTGCAATTGGTGTGTTTGGGATTAATAGTGGACAAGCATTTGCAGGTGTTATTGGTCCTTTGGTAGAAGTGCCAGCTTTAATTGCTTTAGTAAATTTAGCCTTTTGGTTTAGAAAGAAATATTTTAAAACAGTTTAATTGATTGATATGAAAAAGAAATTACTTTTTGTTTGTATTGAAAATAGCAATCGTTCTCAAATGAGTCAGGCTTTTGCAACAATCATTGGTGGAGAGCATGTGGAAGCTTATAGTGCAGGAAGTAAACCAAGTGGTATTGTAAATCCTAAAGCCATAGCTGCCATGCAAGAATTAGGCTACGATTTAAGCACACACGATAGTAAAAGTTTAGACGAAGTAAAAGCTTTTGCACCATTTGATGCAGTAGTAACAATGGGTTGTGGAGATGCTTGCCCTTGGATGCCAGCCAAACAATTTATCGATTGGCAAATACCCAATCCTAAACACATGGAACCTAAAGAGTTTAATGAAGTAAGAGATTTTATTAAAGGAAAAGTTGAGGCGTTGATTAATAGTTTGTAGAGGTATTTCACGCAACGAAGCAACGAAAGGCAACGCTAGCAACGAGATTATGTAAAGCAACTCTGTGCAACTCTTTTCCTTCAAAACTCTGCTATAAATGTTTTCTTCCTTGCTTTATTGCCCTGTGGTAAAAAATTTCACGCAAAGCAGCAACGAAAGGCAACGCTAGCAACGAGATTTTGTAAAGCAACTCTGTGCAACTCTTTTCCTTCAAAACTCTGCTATAAATGTTTTCTTCCTTGCTTTATTGCCCTGTGGTAAAAAATTTCACGCAAAGCAGCAACGAAAGGCAACGCTAGCAACGAGATTTTGTAAAGCAACTCTGTGCAACTCTTTTTCTCCAAAACTTTGTGGTAATTACCCTTCCTTGCTTCTTTGCCCTGTGGTAAAACATTTCACGCAAAGCAGCAACGAAAGGCAACGCTAGCAACGAGATTTTGTAAAGCAACTCTGTGCAACTCTTTTCCTCCAAAACTCTGTGGTTAATTTTTTCTTCCTTGCTTCTTTGCCCTGTGGTAAAACATTTCACGCAATGAAGCAACGAAAGCAACGAAATTGTATAAACAAACTCTGTGGTATTCTTCTTCCTTGCTTCTTTGCTCTGTGGTTAACATACTAATTCAAATATTTCGCTACAATAGGTACTCTTCTTCCAACGCCAAATGCTTTAGGACTAATACGAATAATAGGACAAAACTGATTGCGTTTATACTCGTTATTATTTACCATTTTTAAAGTTCTATCTACCAATACAGCATCAAAGCCTTGGGCTTTAATTTCTGCTGGTCCTTGCCTGCGTTCAATGTATTGATACAAGATTTTATCTAAGATGGAATAATCAGGTAAACTGTCGCTGTCTTTTTGCCCAGGACGTAACTCGGCACTTGGGGGCTTGGTAATAATATTTTGTGGAATAATTTCTTTATCTCTATTTATGTAATTAGCCAATGCATAAACTTGCTGTTTGTACAAATCTCCCAACACCCCCAAGCCACCAGCCATATCTCCATACAAAGTACCATAGCCTGTAGCCAATTCACTTTTATTGCTCGTATTTAATAGGATATAGCCAAATTTGTTGGATATTGCCATTAATAAATTACCACGACTACGGCTTTGTATATTTTCTTCGGCTAAGCTAAAAGGCAAATCTTTAAAAATGGGTTTCAATGTGGTTAAAAAAGTTTCATATACATCGTTAATGCGAATAATATCGTAAGGATTGTTTAAGTTTTTACTCAACTCTACAGCATCGTTTACACTATGTTCTGTACTATATGGTGATGGCATCAAGATAGCTCTCACATTTTCGGCACCCAAAGCTTCACAAGCCAATGCCAATACCACAGCACTATCAATACCACCACTGCTCCCCAAAATGGCTTTGGTAAAACCCATTTTGGTAAAATAATCTTTAATACCCATAATTAAAGCCTGATGTACTTGTGCAATATTCAAGTGTTCATCTAAAACAGCAGGATTTAATTCTTTATCTGGTACACGATTAGCAGGTTCAATAATTGCTGCATCAACAGTTCCGTCATCATTTAATAGAACACCTTCAACAGCTTCTTCAAATAGGGGTAATGCTTTTACTAAATTAGCTGCCTTATCAAAAATATAACTGCCACCATCAAATACAATTTCAGTTTGACTGCCTACTGCATTACAGTAAAACATAGGTAGTTTGTATTTTAGCACATTGGCTTTAATAATTGCTTTTCTATCTTCATCGTGTGTATAATCAAAAGGGCTTGCACTTAAATTAAGCATTACGTCAGGCTGCTGTTTCATCAGTTCATCCATCGGGCAAATTCGGTACAATGGATTATCGCCCAAATTCCAAATATCTTCACAAATAGTAATGGCTAATTTTTTGCCTTTAAACTCAACTGTTTGCCAATTGTACGATGGTTCAAAATATCTGTATTCATCAAACACATCGTAAGTAGGTAATAATGTTTTATGAATCTCGGCTTTTATTGCTCCTTCATACAAAAAGAAAGCAGCGTTAAATAAATCTTTACCTTCTTTAATGGGATTACGAGCTGGCGAACCAATCAGTACACCAATATTGGTTGCATGTTGTTTAATAGTATCAATAGCAGCGTAACATTTATTTATAAAATCGCTGAACTCAACAAAATCTCTTGCAGGATAGCCACACACACTCATTTCACTAAAAACAATTAAATCGCCACCCTTTGCTTTAGCCTGCTCTATAGCAGTAATAATTTTAGCTGTATTCTGTTCAAAGTTGCCAATGTGATAATTCTGTTGTGCTAAAAAAATTTTCATGCTCCAAATTTCACGATTTATGCTGAATAAAAAACAGAAGAGTTTTGTTTAACCAACAGCAGTATTTCAATTTGGCTTTACTGGCGTCGCACCAGTGATGGTTCTGTTCTTTTGGGAGCAGAAAAGGTTAAGCACCTTCAACAATTTTAATTTCTTCGTCTGTTAAATTATACAAAGCATATACCATTGCATCTATAGCATTATCAGTAGCATGTATAGTTGCTAAAATAGCCAATGCTTTTTCTTTTTCTGCTTCAAAAAAAGGCATCCAATCGGCTTGTTCTTGTAGCGATAATTTTATTTTTTGTTTTTCTAATTCTTTCATAAAAGCACCAAACGTAAGGCTATGCCAATCGTTTAGTTTTTTGTTAAGTTGAAGGTTTTCGAACTTGCTTTGCAATAGTTTTAAGAAACTAGTTTGTACTTTTAGCAGCTCTTCATTTTTTGCCAACATGATATTGGCTTTTTCTATGAAAGGGAGTTGTTGTTGAGGTGATATTTTTTTAATTGGTAATGGGTCAACATAAATAATCTTTACTTGAGCAAATACTTTTCCTTCTTCATTAATACGGCTAACATATAAGTGTCTCAAGAGGCTGCTGTTTAAAAGACATAGTAAATATTTTACATCAAACGATTTGTCTATTATTACACCATTATGAACTGTATCTAATGTATAAAATTGATTTGTGTCCAAAGCACAAATAGGGTAGCTGCTTGTTTGCCTCAATAAAATTTTAACATCAACTTCAAAAATTTCTTTTTTCCTTGGACGATGCAATAGTTGTTCATCGTAAATAATATATTGCCCGTTCCATGAAAGTAAGTATCTGTTAAAGTCACTTCCTGTGATAACTTTTTGAGTATTACTTTTTGGAGAATCCGTTAACATCTTTTTGTTATCTCCAGTAATAATACCTTGTTTAAAGTTTACTACTTCTGATAGTTGTACTGTATCTCTTTTTATTTTTTCAATGCCGAGATCATTTTCTGTTATTTCAAAAGATAAGTCAATCCTTTCCGAAAAGGAACTCTGGGATATTTCTTTTTTACGAAAAAGCCCTTCTGCAAAATCTGTAACCCCATCAATTATATTAATTCTGTTATTGCTTATTGAAGATACTTCTAAAATTAAGATAATGGCATCAACTGCTGCGTCAGGGAAAACTGTAACTCCTTTAAAATCAACGATTGAATCAATAAACGTATTTTCTAAAATATACTTTCTACAATTAATAAAATATTGATTTTTCAGGAGTGTGTAAGGTGTGATAAAACCTATTTTACTTTTTGGCTTGGAAATTTTTACAGCTTTCTCGTAAAAAATAGGGTATAGGTTAAGCCTTCCGAATGCAGAGAAGTAGTTTTTTTCTAAATAAGTTTTATCCAAACGACTAATATATTCTGCAGGTACATATGGCGGATTTCCAATAATCACATCAAACCCTTTCTTTATTTCTTTTTTATTACTATATTCAACTGCTGGCTCATTTACAATATTAAAATCGGTATTTACAATAGTGTTATCTCTATTGGTAATGCGTTCAGTAGAGTTATTGTTATCATATGTATTTTCTATAGTTGCTTCAGCTGTTTCTACATTGCTTGCAATTGTCTCTATAGTTTGTAAAGTTGTTGCTATTGTTTTTGTTGGCAGTTCTACATATTCACCAAATACTTGTGGAAATTCTTTTTGCCAATTAAATGCTTTATCGCCTGCAACAGTTAGATCGTCTATTAAGCTATTGCCACATTTAATATTATCGCTCAGGTTATTTAGTTTTCTTCCTTTGTGTGCTGTACGCAACCATAAACTAAGCCTTGCAATTTCTACGGCTTCCTCGTTAATATCAACACCAAATAAATTGTTTTCTAAAATTTCTTTTTCAACATCGCTGTACACAATACTATCGCCAAAAAGCTTTGCCTTTAATTCATCTACATATCTATGTTCGGCTAATAAAAAATCTAAAGCCTGGTTTAAAAACGCACCACTACCACAAGCAGGGTCGCAAATGGTTAGTTGTAAAAGCCATTGCCTGTAAGCATCTATTTGGGTTAATAATTTCTTTTTATTGGCTTTGCGTTTTTCAGTTGTAAACTCATCATCTACAATTTTAAGTTCATTTTTTTTAGCGTTGCATAAACTGCCAACTGTGTTTTCTACAATGTATTTAGTAATATATCTTGGGGTGTAAAAAACTCCATCTTTTTTACGCTTGGTTTTTGTTTTATCTATTGTTGTGCCTTCTAACTCAGCTTGCAATTCTTCTATTTCGTTAAGGCTGTGTTCAAAAATATGCCCAAGAATATTTACATCTACTTCTGTATCAAAATCGTAATTACTAATGGTTACACAGCTTTGGTATAAAGTATCGTCATCAATAATAATCGTTTCTAAAACTTCATCTTTTGCAAATAAGCCACCATTGTAGGCAAAAATTCCTTCTAATTCATTTCCTTCATTTAAGTCAGAAAAGTATAGTTTGTATCGTTGATATAATGGCTGATAAAATCTCAGTTTTTTAGCTTCTTTATATTCAGTAAGAATCTTATTAGTGAAGTTGGGGGGCAATAACAATCTATCTTCTGCAAAAAAGATAAACAAAAAACGATCTAACAGTTTTTGTGTTTTCTTAAATAATACCAGCTTATCGTATTGTGGATTTAAGGCTACAATATTGTGGTAGAGTTTCTTTTTAAAGGTCGAATAATCGGCATACAGTTTTCTTGTTACATTTTCTTCGGCAGCAAGCGATGCTTGTTTTATATGTAAAGGAACATGGGCAAGTAGATTATCTTTCTGTAAGCACAAATACAGCAATGCAAATCTTTCTTGTGATAAAGTAAATAAGTTAAACTCTTCAAATTCGGTTGCATCGTTAATGTATAATCTTAGCTTTTCAAAATTTGATGTAATAATATAGGTGCATCCTTTTTGATTGTTTTTATAACCGAACGCTTGTGTTTCTACATTAGCTAAATCAGTTGTATCTGTTCCTTTTAATTCAATCACAGCAACAACCTGTTCACCATTTAAAATGGCACCATCGGCTTTTTTACTATCTTTTTCGTTTTTATATTCTGTGGTAAGGTTAAAGTTGGGCTGTGGGTTTAATGTGTAGCCCAACACATCAGTAAATAATTCTCTTAAAAAACCTTCTTGGTATTGCACTTCATTAGCATTACGAATGTTTTGTTGTTTGGCAGCATTGTGAAAATGCAATTGAAACTGTTGCCACGAAGTTTGCAACAGCTCTTTATTTATATCGCCAAGATATTTTTTGAGTACCGATTTTTGAAATAATGCCATGAGGCTAAGGTAGTATAAACTTCTATTTAATGATAATTGAAATTAATTTGTTTTATACAACTTTTCCTATCTAATTAACCTTACTTCAAATTATACCGTACCCCTGCAAATACACGTAATCCCTGCAATGGAGCATATACATAATTAGGGTCAAAACTCAGTGCATATGGGTTATTGGCTGTAGTTATAATTTGTCCACTGCTATTGTATTGTACATCTTTATCAAATGGGTCGTTGGTACGTGCAATTAAAAATGGATTGCTGGTTTTAAAGGGTGTCCAGTTGAGTAAATTTTTTATGCCACCGTACAATTCAAAACGCTTAAATCCGCTGTAGGTAAACTGTATATTTTGAATACTCCATGTGGGTGAAAATGACTGCCTTGGATCTAATGGTCCCAACAAGGGTAAACGCATTGGGCAATAAATATTACCTGTATAATCAATAGCAAGATTTAGTTTTTTTATTTTGTAACTAATAGCCCAAGTGCCAGTAAATTTTTCAGTTAACAGTTGTTGTGTACGTTGCTTGTTGGCTACAATATCTACATTCATAAAAGTTGCACCAGCAATAACTTTTAAACCATTTGCAAAAGCAATATCTGTATTAATGCTAAAGCCTTTACTTTCTGCAAAACCGTTCAGGTTATTGTAAATAATTTTATTTACATCGGTTTCATAATCGGCAATAATTCTATTGGTAAAATACGTGTACCAAGCAGTGGCATCTATAATTATTACTGTACCAGTTGAAGTAAATATTTTATGGGTGTAATTAAAATTGGCATTGTAACTTCTTTCTGGTTTTAGTGCCTCTTTAATTTCTACAGTTCTTGCACCTGTTAAGGCAGCATGATCTTCAGTAAATAAATTCACAACTCTAAAACCTGTTCCAGCATTCAAACGTAAGGAGTTATTGTTGTTCATCGTCCATTTATACGCAATACGTGGCGTATAAATGTTGCCATGTATTTTGTTATTATCGTACCTAAAACCAAGCAACAATTTGTGGTTATCATTCAGGCTAATTTCATCTTGTACAAAAATACCTGGCAATACAACTTTATCTGGTTGATTGCTATGGTTATTTATATTGGCAGTAGCAGTGGTATTATCATCGTAAAAAGTATAACGTATAGCAGTACCAAATAACAAATCGTGTTGCCTTATTTTTTTGTCCCAAGTAAATTGAGCAAATGCAATGTTTTGCTGAGCATTAAAAACAGTAGTTCCATACCTACTATCTTGTTTATGGTTGTTGTATGAAAACGACAACATCATTTTTTCTTTTACAGGCAATTGATAATTACCCAATAACTCCCAACGATTGGTATAAATACTTTCAGCATATAAACTATCGCCGCCTCTAAATGTTTTATTCCAACGTGTATCTCCACCCCAACGATCTTCAGTAAAATACCTTGCAGCCAAATTGAAAACTCTATTTTGCCTGCGGCTGAAATTCCATTTTTGAAAAATTGAAAAGCGTTTTTGTAGGGTTACATCGGTAAACTGGTCGTTGTTTGCATCTACAATATGGTTGTAGTAATAGGTATTAATGCCAGTAAGCATTTGGGCTTTCTTGCCTACTGCTTGTTTAAAACCTAAATCAACATTGTATTCCTGATAAGATGTAGCCATCACATCAGCACTTAACTTTGGAGCTGTACTTGCATTTTTGGTAATGATATTAATTAATCCTCCAATTGCTTCACTACCATAAAGGGATGACGCAGGTCCTTTTACAATCTCAATTCTTTCTACCAAACTATTGGGTATGCCACTTAAACCATATACTGTAGATAAACTGCTTACTATGGGCATTCCATCTATTAAAACCATAGTATAAGGTCCTTCTAAACCATTAATATGAATATCACCAGTATTACAAATATTGCAGTTGAGTTGTGGTCGAACACCATTTACATTTTGCAACGCATCGAATACACAACTCGATGGATTTTTTTTGAAAAATGTAGGTGTGAAAATTTCAACTGGTACAGGACTTTCACTTTTTCTTACTTCTTTTAAAGTACCTGTAACCACTACTTCTTCTAAATTAGAAGGAATGGGTTGTAACAGCAATAGTAATGTATCAGAATTTGTAATTATTGTTTTGAATGAATGATAACCAATCGAACTAACTGTAATTGATTGTTTGTAAGTGCTTGCAGGAAATACAAAATTACCTGCACTGTCGCTAATGGTTTTGGTTTGTGTATTAGCAATTACAGCATAAGCAATTCCCTTACCCGTAGATTTATCTGCAACTTTTCCTTTGATGGTTTGCGTAAAACCTGTAGCACTCAAAAGAGTTAGTACTAAAAATAAAATGAGGTGCTTCAAAATAAAAATTTAGACAAATCTAAAAAATAATTTTTAAAAAGCAAATATTTAAAGCTTAATAGCAATGAAGAAAGATTTATACTATTAAAAAGTAGGATTAATGATTACAATCATCGCTATGAGCATGATTGTGTACCCTGCAAGATTTGTAATTGATGAAATGTGCTGCAACAATTAGCACAACAGCAGGAATTAGAAACCAAATTTGTTGTGTATGCCAAATTTGTTTGCCAATTAGTAATGCAATACCTGTACTAAACATTAAAAAGGGCTTCAAACTGTGGTGATGTTTTTTAAAACCATGATATAAGGAGTAAGTACCAACCACAAATGCCAGGCCTATCATAAAATACTCAAACCCAACATTATCAATAATATTCACCCCAAATAAAGGCAAACTGGATAGCACCAAGGGCAATACAGCACAGTGTATAGCACAAGCTATTGAAGTGGTAATTCCCAATGCATCCCAGTTTATTTTAAAATTCATAAAGTGTGCAAAGATAATAATTGCAATTTTGTTGCAAAAATTTTTCTTCCCTTCACAAAGGCAACCAAAGCCTTTGTATTTTTGTTAAACTATTATGAATAAGAAACTATTGTATTACACAGGCTTTTTTGGTGTTTTGGTACTGTTGTTTTGGGCTGGTTTATATGCATTCACAGATACGTTTAACCAAAGCAGGTTACAAAAGAGATCAACTGTTCAGGCATTTTCGTTTTTAAAAGAAGATGGATCGGTTTTTACCAATGCCGATGTAAAGGGAAAAGTGTATGTGGCAGAATACTTTTTTACAACCTGCCCAAGCATTTGCCCAAGAATGAACAATAACATGCGTAAAATTTACGACGCTTTCAAAGACGAGTCAGACTTTCTAATTTTATCGCACACGTGCGATCCTAAAAGAGATTCTGTACCGCAAATGAAACACTATGCCGATTCCTTAAAAGTAAATACCAAGAAATGGGTTTTCTTAACTGGAAGAAAAGACAGCTTATACAATATTGCACGTTTTAGTTATGGAATAGATGATCCTAAAAATGTAGTAAATAATATTGAAGACGATTTTATGCACTCACAATTTTTTGCATTGGTAGATAAAAATGGGGTTGTTCGTGGTCAGGTCTATGATGGACTAAAAGAAGAAGAATTGGAGAAGTTGAAAAAAGACATTAAAGATTTGCTGAAAGAAAAACCTATAGGCAAAAATTTCAGCAACGGTATGTTTAATTAAGAAAGTATGAGCACAACTTTATTGGATATTTTAAAACGCAATCAACTGAGCGTAACCGATAGCAGAAAAAAAATTCTGGAACTGTTTCAGTTTAGTAATGGAGCATTGGCTCATGCAGATATTGAGAAAAAAACTGGAGATTTATTTGATCGTGTGACTATATACAGAACGCTGCAAACTTTTGTAGATAAAGGCATTATCCATACCATTCCAACTACAGATAATTCAGTTTTATATGCTTTGTGTAAAGATGAGTGTACACAAGGCCATCATCATGATAATCATGTACATTTCATTTGCGATAACTGCAATGTAACTTATTGTTTAGACCATGTAACTTCTCCTCATGTTTCATTACCAGCAGGCTTTCAAGAAAAAAGAACCGATGTTGTAGTAAGCGGTATTTGCAATAATTGCAATTAGTTTACTACATTTCCATCCCAAATCAAAATGCATGATTTTAGTAACAGGAGCAACGGGTTTAGTGGGCTCTCAATTAATACAACAACTCATTGTTCAACAGCATAAGGTAAAGGCTTTATACAGAAGCTCTATTCCTTTTAATCATGCCTTGGTTGAATGGGTGAAAGCCGATATTTTAGATATTGTTGCTTTAGAAGAAGCTTTGCAAGGTGTTAAACAGGTGTATCATTGTGCAGCTATTGTTTCATTTAATCCTAAACAAAAACAAGCATTACATAAAACCAATATTGAAGGAACAGCTAATGTTGTAAATGCTTGTTTAAATGCCAATATTGATAAATTATTGTTTGTAAGTTCTGTTGCAGCTTTGGGCAGAATTAGAGAAGATAAGCCCATTGATGAATCTATGAACTGGACAGAAGAAACCAGCAACAGTGAATATGGCAAAAGTAAATTTTTAGCTGAAATGGAAGTGTGGCGTGGCATTGGTGAAGGCTTGAATGCGGTAATTGTAAATCCAACCATTATTTTAGGGAGTGCCGATTGGGATAAAGGGTCAGCTAAAATTTTTAAAACGGTGTACAACGAATTTCCTTGGTACACTGAAGGCACAACTGGTTTTGTAGATGTGGTTGATGTAGCCAATGCTATGATACAATTAATGAACAGCGATATTATAGCACAACGATTTATTTTAAGTGCCGAAACAACATCGTATAAAAATTTATTTTATCAAATTGCAGCTGCATTTAATAAAAAACCACCACACAAAAAAGTAACGCCATTTATTGCTGCTATTGTTTGGCGATTGGAAGCATTGAAAGGAAAATTAACTGGAATAGAACCATTGCTTACCAAAGAAACAGCCAAAACCGCTCAGGCAAAAGTGAGTTTCGATAATACTAAGTTGAAAAAACAGTTACCTGATTTTTCATATACTTTATTACAAAACTCAATTGAAAGAATTTGTAGTGAATTAAAACAAATACATAACTTGTAATTGTTGTGCAAAGAATAATTACCATATTACTTGCTTTTGCATTGTATGCCCCCAATATTGCAAGCATATTGGCATACAGCGAATGTGAGCTAATTGCAAAGTTGAATAGCAAGCCCGATTGTGATTGTAAGCTAACAACTACACCTCAACAAAACAATCCTAAAAGCCTGCCCGATAAACACAAAGAAATTGTTCAGCAAACCGATTGGAAGTACACGTTAAACAATATTTATCAAACTACAATTAGTGCTGAAAGTATAGCCAATAAAGCGTTTCAAAAGTATCGTTCTCCTTATAATTCTTTGTTAACTGTTCATGCAATATTTCATCCACCCTGTTCTTCATTATTTTTTACTACCTAAAATTTTATACTTTTTTATTGGGATTCCTGCTGCAGAATTACTATGTAACTGCGGTTGTAAGTTTATCCTGAGCGTAGTCGAAGGACAGCATTGTACAGTTAGCTCAATGCTGAGCTTTACTGTTGTGCACTTATTATTCATTTAAAAAAAACTACAACAATGAAACAATTATTTATCGTTGCAATAGCAGTATTTTTTGCTGCTTGCAACCAACATATTGCCCCAACTACAACACCAATTCAAAATTCTGAAATTATTAATCAGAATAAGCAAACTATTTTATTAGGACATTGCTCTTTGAGCTCAATGCAACAAAATACTTACAAAGAATGGTACGATAAATCGTTCAATGCATATACAGTAGATTCATCGGTATTGCCTCAACTAAAAACCTTGTTAACCAATAAGAAAATCGAAATTTTTTTAGGAAGCTGGTGTGGGGATAGTAAAAGAGAAGTTCCCAGAATGATGAAGTTACTACAAGCAGCCTCGTTCGATACAAGCAATATACAATTGATTTTTGTAAACAATGATGACAAACAATACAAGCAAAGTCCGCAACATGAAGAAAGGAAAAAGTTCATTCATCATGTACCCACATTTATTGTATATGAGAATGATAAAGAAATCAATAGAATTGTAGAAGCACCCATCGAAAGCTTGGAGAAAGATCTATTGGCTATTCTTTCAAAAAACAAGTATGTATCTAAGTATCAGGCATTGTTACAATGGCAACAATTAAAAAAAAAGAATACAAAACTCGATGATGTTACATTAACAATGCTTGCTGAAAAATATAAACCAATTTGTAAACATGCAGGAGAGTTTAATGCACTGGGCTATGTATTAATGGCAGAGAAAAAATACAAGCAAGCAATTAATGTGTTTAAATTAAATACATTGATTTACCCCGATAAAGAAAATGTATTTGATAGTTTAGGCGAAGCTTATTTTATAATTGGAAATAAAACACTGGCCAGGGCGAATTTCGAAAAAGTATTAACAATAAACCCCAAAAATGAAAATGCAAAAAATATGTTAGAGAAATTGAAATAAAATTTATAAAACTAAAGAGCCACATTTTAAATGTGGCTCTTTGATTATTATTCCATTACTTTTTTCCAAAGCTCAGGTATTCGTTTTATCCAAACGAGTTCTCTTCGTTTTACAGCAGCATCTTCTGCAGGATAACCAAAATAGGTTTTCCCCCCTTTTAACGAAGATGGTACACCACTTTGTGCCAATACAACAGCGTTGGCTCCAATCGTCAGAGTTTTGCTAACACCAACTTGCCCCCAAAGTGTAACACCATCTTCAATGGTTGTTGCACCAGCAATGCCTACTTGTGCAGCAAACAAGCAGTTTTTACCCACAACCGTATCATGGCCAATATGTACCATATTATCCATTTTTGTGCCATTGCCAATAACAGTGCTTGCTGTAACGCCTCTATCAATAGTACATCCAGCTCCTATTTCTACGTTATCTTCAATAATTACTTTACCACAACTCACCATTTTTTTATACCATACATCTCTGTTTTTTTTGGTGTTGTAATAAAAAGCATCGCTACCAATTACTGTTCCAGCTTGTATTACAACATTGTCGCCAATTTCTGTATAATCTAATAAAGCAACGTTGGGATGTATTAAACAGTTTTTGCCAATGGTAACATGGTGTCCAACAAAAGCATTGGGCATTACAATAGAACCCTCTGCAATAACAGCATTAGGGCTTATGGAGCTTGTTTGTACTGCGTAAGGACGAAAATGCTGTACAATTTTCAAGTACGCCTCAAATGGCTCATTTACTACCAATAAAGTTTTTCCTTTAGGAATAATTACATCGGTAGTATTAATTATAATAAATGTGGCTGAACTATTTAAACATTTGTCGTAATACTTTGGATGATCTACAAAACACAAATCACCCTCTTCAACTTTATGAATCTCGTTAATTCCTGTGGTAAAAGCATCTTTTTTGCCCAAAAGGGTTGCTCCAATTAGTTCAGCAATCCAAGTGGCAGCAATTGGTGAAGGAAACTTCATAATTAAATTTCGTCAAAGGTATAGGTACAAGGCAAAATCGTTAAATTTCCTTTATTTTCAATAATTATTGAAAATAAAGGAAATTAATTTATAATTTTAGGTTCTTAAAACAATGGTTATGCAAAAAAGTACATTTAATAAAGTGATTATTTACGATGATAATTGCCCAATTTGCAAAGCTTATACAACTGCCTTTGTAAAAGGAGGTTTTTTACAACAAGAAAATCGAATTTCTTTTACCGAAGTGAATATGCAACAGTTTAAAATTGATTGGCAAAAAGCAAAACATGAAATACCATTAATTGATTTAAAAACAGGCGAAGTAAAATATGGAGTAGATGCTTTGGCTGAAATTTTGCAGCAAAAAGTTTTCTTTATTAAACCAATTTTAAATATTCAATTGGTTAACTGGTTGGTAAAAAAATTATACAAATTAATTTCTTACAATCGAAAAATAATTGTTGCAAGTACACCTACGGCAAGTGCAAATTTTGATTGTACCCCTGATTATAATTTTTTTTGGAGATGGATGTTTATTACAATTTGCTTTTTGATGAATGCTTTTTTTATAAGTGCAACATTTGAAAATTTGGGCATTCAACTTTCTTTACAAAATGCATTGTTAATATATTTGCTTCTGTGTACAGCAGTAATTATTTTATACAAGTTTATGCATAAAAAATTGCTAACAGAAATATCCGTACACATTTTAATTAGTACACTGATTACTTCTTTTTTTATGCTTTGCTTGAGTTTTTTTAAAAATTATTTTTACTTATCCGCAGGTATTTTTTATGCCTTTTGCGTACCTGTTGTTTATGTATTTATACAACAACTAATTAAACGATATAAATTTATAGTTGCCAACTCAGCAAGCTAAAGCCCTTTATTCATCAATATTTCAGTTCGTATTATTTTTTACTTGGGTAGTATTTTATGTGTTCTCTTGTATAGTTACATGATAAGAGCAATGCTGTAATTAGTTGTTTGAATTCACAATGCTTTTAAAAATGTTAATAAAATTTTGTTTAATTTTTTTTGTTTCCGCAGAAACTCTTTTTATTATTGTGGTGGGAAATTTATTTCCCAGTACTTACTAACCCATCCATATATAAAGTGTCGCATCTGCGGCACTTTTTATTTTAGCATGTTTCACTACTTTATTATATACAAACCATTCAATACTCTTTGTCAATTTTCTAAAGAAGGAGATAAAAAAACATTAGCTGATTTTTTGGAAGTACCTAAAGATGTATATCCTGTTGGTCGTTTAGATTACGATAGCGAAGGCTTATTAATTTTAACGAATGATAAAAAATTAAATCATCGTTTACTGCATCCATCATTCGAACATGAACGTGAATATTGGGTACAGGTTGATGGTGCAATAACACCAACAGCAATAGAACAATTAAACAATGGAGTTGATATTAATATTGATGGAAAAATCTATGCTACAAAAAAAGCACAGTGTACATTATTTACAGAAGAACCAATTGTTGCAGATAGAAATCCACCCATACGATTCAGAAAAAATATTCCTGCACCATGGATACAATTGATTTTAAAAGAAGGGAAAAACAGGCAGGTAAGAAAGATGACAGCTAAGGTTGGTTTTCCTACTTTACGTTTAATAAGATATAGAATTGAAGCACTAACTTTAGGTACCTTAAAACCGAGAGAAATAATAGCTATTTCGGGTGAAAATTTGTATAAAAAACTGTTTAATGAGTAATTTCTACGAAACATTCCATGCCAATTATAGTATCAGCACCAATCCTGCTTTACTGCAAATTGAACTAATCCATCAATACCTTGCAGAAGAATCTTATTGGGCTAAGAACATACCATTAGAAGTGGTAAAACAATCAATTGAAGGCTCATTATGTTTTGGGCTCTATTGCGATGATGCACAAATTGGTTTTGCAAGATTAATTACCGATAAAGCCACTTTTGCTTATTTGGCAGATGTGTTTATATTACCTACACATAGAGGTAAAGGCTTATCGAAATGGCTCATGCAAACCATTCATGCTCATCCTCAATTACAAGGATTGAGAAGGTGGTTATTGGGTACTAAAGATGCTCATACTTTATATGAACAATTTGGATGGACGAGATTTGGTGAAGAACAACTGCATCGCTTTATGCAATTGCATAACCCAAATATGTACAATCAATAGCTGATGATGTTAAAACCCTTTCAAATCAAAATCAATTGTTTCTATTCGTTCTACTTTCTTTTTCATTTTCAATTACTGAAAAGTGATGTTGTTCGGTTTCAGCAACTAATGAAAATGCACAGCCTGCATTACTTGCTCTACCAGTACGACCAATGCGATGAATATAATCTTTTGGAGAACGTGGTAATTCGTAATTAATAACGTAAGGCAAAAATTGAATATCAATGCCACGTGAAGCCAAATCGGTTGCTACCAATACTTTCAGCTTACCTGATTTAAAGTTTTGCAAAGCATCGGTTCTTGCACCCTGTGATTTTTTACTATGCATGGCTGCAGATTCTATACCATGTTTGGTAAGTTTTTCAACAACTGCATCTGCCCGATGAATGGAAGAACAAAAAACCAAGACTTGCGTCATGTTATTTTGCTTAATTAAATATCTAAGCAGTGGTCCTTTTCTATCTTCAGTTACATGGTAACAAGTTTGTGTAATTAAATCGAGGTTTTGTTTTTCTTCTTCCACCTCAATTTTTACAGGATTGTGTAAGAGTATTTCTGTGATGGTATTTATTTCTTTGCCAAGTGTTGCAGAGAATAATAAGTTTTGTCTTTTTTCTGGAAGTAGTTTTAATATATGAGCCATTTCGTCTTTAAAGCCCATGTTCAACATTTTATCTGCTTCATCTAAAACCAAAATATCAATTTCAGATAAGTTCATGGCATTATTATCTGCCAAATCTAATAATCTACCTGGCGTAGCTACTAAAATTTCTACACCTTGCAAATTCATCATTTGTGTGTTGATGGAAACGCCTCCATAAACCGACATTACTTTGGTTTTACGTGGCATAACATCGGCAAACAACTTAAACACATCGCCAACCTGTACAGCTAATTCTCTTGTTGGAACCAAAATCAATGCTTTAATAAATCGGTTTTTAGCAACAGACTTAGCTTCAAACTGCTGTAAAATAGGCAATACAAAGCTGGCAGTTTTACCACTGCCAGTTTGTGCAATTCCCAAAACATCTTTCCCTTTTAAAATTGCGGAGATGGCTTCTTTTTGAATAGGATATGCTTCTTTATAACCAAGTGCAGTTAGTTTTTTAACCAATGTTGCATATAAACCCAAAGATGAAAATGACATATTAAATTGTTGTAAATGTTGGCAAACTTACTGTTTCTAAAATTGATGGCATTTGTCAGCAATTAAACTTTAAGTATTTGTAAGGTTCTAAATCGACTGAATAATACCTTTGCAACCTGTGTAAATAGGTTTCTATTATCATTAACTTAGTAATATGCCAACAACAAGAACATGGTTCGACTTCTTTTTAATTATTGCACTTCGCTATTATATAATTGCAGGATTGGCTTTTTTTGTTTGGTACATTATTCGAAAGAAAAAGATTGCTTACAAAAAAATTCAATTAAAAATTCCTGAGTTAAAAGATTATCAACGAGAGATTTTATATTCGAGTATAACCATTGTTATTTTTTCTTGTGTCCCTTATTTTTTACTGACTACCGATATACGTCAGCACACGTTATTTTATATTGATATAAGTAGTTATAGTAAACTTTGGTTTTGGCTGGCTTTTCCAATAATGTTGTTTTTACATGATGCTTATTTTTATTTTGCTCATCGTTTAATGCACCATCCAAAGTTGTTTAAATATGTACATTTAATACATCATAAAAGCACTAATCCTTCCCCTTGGGCTGCCTTTGCCTTTCATCCTTTAGAAGCAATTGTAGAAGTGGGTATAGTTGTGCTGTTCATTTTTTGCATACCACTCTGCCGTTATCATTTATTCTTTTTCTTTTTGTTAATGATGGTGTATAACGTATATGGCCATTTGGGTTGGGAGTTGTATCCTAAGGGTTTTAATAAAACTGCTATTGGTAAATGGATTAACACATCGGTTAACCATAACCAACATCACCAATACTTTAAAGGCAATTATGGTTTGTATTTTTTATGGTGGGATCGATGGTTTAAAACCATTCGAACCGATTATGATGAGCAGTTTGAAGAAGTGAAAAGCCGTAACATAAAAAATCCCACCCCTTAAAAGAGGCAGGATTAAAAAGTTGATGCTTCTATGTTTAGATTAAGAAGCTTTTGTTTCTGCTTTTTTACCAGCAACCGCAATTTTGTGTGGTCTGCTTTTACCGAAAGAGCCCTTAAAACGTTTGCCCTTTGCAGTTTTTTTGTCACCTCTACCCATGATAATTCTGTTTATTTTAATGAATGATAGTTGGCGAAAATAAAAAAATCCTGTCGAAAGCGACAGGATTTTTTTATTTGGTCTAAATCAGTGTTAGATTTTAGCACTTAATTCTTTACCAGCTTTAAAACGAGCTACTTTTTTAGCTTTAATTTTTATAGCTTCACCAGTTTGTGGATTACGACCAGTACGTGCAGCACGTTTAGATACAGAGAATGTACCAAAACCAACTAAAGTTACTTTATCGCCTTTTTTCAAAGTTTTAGTAACAGTAGCTACAAAAGAATCTAATGCAGCGTTAGCTTGAGTTTTAGTTACACCTGCATCTTCAGCAATCTGAGCAATCAATTCAGCTTTGTTCATAATAATTGTGTTTTAAAAAGTGTTTTTTATTTGAGAAAACAAATTTATCTGCTTTTACTAACAAGCAAAATTTTTTCTCTTCAATTTCATTTGTTGGTATATGCTAAAACCCTTACAGGCAAAGGATTTGATAAAAATGAAGCTAAATAAATATTGTTATATTTATTTAGCAAACTGCTTGAAACCCTTTGTTTATAAGGCTTTCAGGAGATTATAGCTGAAATACAATGCCAATAAGGCTTTCAGATTAATATAGGGAAGATTTGGTACAACAAAAATCTATTTAAAAATCTATCCACACTCAATCCACAACCTCCATTAATGTTCTAAAACCCATGAATTTGTTGCCCCAGGCTTTATTTGCCTCTTCTCTTAATGCTGGTGCATGTAGTTCGATGTAGCGGTTATAATCGGCTTTACTTTCTGCAAAATATTGTACTGCATAGGTTAATCCATCTGTTTCATCAATGTCTCTTAAACGCACAAATTGAAATTTAACAAAGCAATTGGTTGCCATAACATCGGGTATATGTTTGCTTTTCATCCATTCTACCCAAGGTTCATGTATGGAATGCTCTAATTTGGTGGTAACATTATAAATAAACATGTTTTCTTTTTTTTATGGTTGTGATCTATGGTACAAAATTCAGCTTTTGTTGTGTTGTTGAAAACCCGGCTGAATAGTAGGGCATCCTTGTACATTTTGTTGAATGCTCAGCAATATTATACAGTTTAATGGCTGCCAGATACTTCGACAATGCTCAGTACAGCAAAGTAGCTTATGCTTTTGCATAACTACTTGCGAAAAGCTGGAACAACAGTTCATTTTTATTGTGCAGCTTATAGCCACAGTTAAATATTTAAATCTACATAAATGGGGCAATGATCGCTATGTTTTACATCTGGAAAAATAGCTGCTTCTTTTATACTTTCTTTAAGGGTATCGGTAACACAAATATAATCGATACGCCAACCTTTATTTTGTAAACGTACACTCGGAAAACGTTGGCTCCACCAACTGTAAGCTCCTTTGGTATCGGGGTTTTTAAAACGGAAACTATCTACCCAACCATTGCTTAAAAAATGGGTCATCCAAGCTTTTTCTTCAGGTAAAAATCCCGATGAATTTTTGTTGCCTTTTGGGTCGTGAATATCTATATCAGTATGTGCAATATTGTAATCGCCAGTGAGAATAATTTTCTTTCTTTTTTTTCTCAATGCTTGCACATAATCGAACATTTCATTTAGCCATTGGTACTTGTAGGTTTGGCGTTCATCGCCACTTGTCCCACTGGGGAAATAGGCGTTTAATAAAGTGACGTCTTTAAAATCTAAACGAATTACACGACCTTCAAAATCGCTTTGTTCAATCTTTGTTCCGTACTCAACCAGATCGGGTTTTATTTTTGTAAACACAGCAACACCGCTATAGCCTTTTTTTTGAGCAGAGAACCAATAGGTTTCAAAACCCAATGACTCTATGGCTTTTACATCTACATCTTCTACATTGGCTTTAATTTCTTGAATACAAATAATATCTGCAGGATTGGTTTGTAGCCATTCAATTAATCCTTTTTTCATGGCAGCTCTTATGCCATTGGTGTTGTAAGAAATAATACGCATGTTATGGGGTTTTTAAAAATGCCAGCATTAATAATTGTTCAAAAATATTGGCTGGCAAATTGGTATCCAATAAAATAAATGCATCTGGAATATTTTCGCCACGAGCAATACACACCAATTTATTGTTGTGATAAATTTCTTTTAATGTATTGTTGGCCGAACATAAAATTTCGAACGGTGTATTTTTAAGTGTACCAGTTATTTGTAAATTATAGATAATAGTTTGTTTATTAACTGTTGCATTTTGTGTTAATTGAAAAGAAGAATCGACACCATTGTATATTTTATTTAGGTATACTTCTTTGTTTGGCGAAAGAATATTTTGCTCAATAGAAAATGTGGCTAGCGTATCCATATCAGCTATAAAATAATGAATTTTGCCTGGTAAATAACGAAATCCGTTTTGTGTGATGTTGAAGGCATCGTCATTAATGGCAACAAAAGTTTTACAGGTATAATTCTGATTGTTGAGAACATTTCTAAAAGTTTGTTCTGCAAAGCAATATTTATAATTGGTATTTTCTTTTCGATGATTAATAGCAGCTGTATATTGTTGTATATATTGAATTTCAGGCTTCTTTTTTAAATTCATGATATAAACAATTGGTTCTACAAAACGCAATAGTATTTTAGAGGAATCGGCATAGGAGTATTTTATAAAATCTTTACTTATCTCCGGAAATGTTCTTGTTTTATTTACTGTATTAGGCATAATAAAATTATCTGTAAATAATGCTGCACCACCAACTACTATATTTATTGGCAAATTGGTTTTACTGCTATCTAAAAGCATGGTTATCGATTGCTTAAAAAAATCGCTAAAAGCAGTTGGTGATAAAGAATAACTCCAGTCGGGGTAGCCAAAAGCATTTTTATTATTAGCCTTTATAATAAAGTAGGCATTGTTTTTATGTTGTACTGTGCCACTATTGTCTTTTAAGCAAAGCTGCACATCGATAATAGAAGTGGTAAGAGGAATTAACTCAATTGCATCGGTTGAATTGCCTAAAACATTGAATAAATAGTTGGGTGAGTTTTCATTTAAATGTAGTGTTAAATGCCAGCCATTAAATTCGGGCTTAATTAAAGACGAATTAATGCTTTCATTGCTAATAGTACCGATAGGTTTTTTTCTAATGTTTATTTCTGTTTTATCTAACTCTTCTATTTGGAAGTTCCAATAATTATTTACTGCTTTGGTTATATTTTGTAATACTCTTTCTTTTACAGTTGCATTGTTTAAAAAGTCGAAAGTGTTGCTGCTGCTTGAAATGGTTTGAATTTTATCAATACGCATTTTTATTTGTGTATTGGCTGCAATACATATTTTTAATGTTAGAAAAAGTAGAAATGCTCTTTTCATTTTTTAAACTTACAATTGTTCTGCAATATTTGTAAACAGTTTTTTTATTTTTAACGTATGAGCAAAGAAAGAATCATTCCAGCAAAAAAGTCTGTTTATTTAGATGGTCCCAAACCCCGAATGTATGAGTTGGCTTTTGCATGGAAAATATTTAAAGAATTTATTTATTCATTTAGAACCATGCATTTTGTGGGGCCTTGTATTACGGTATTTGGGAGTGCTCGTTTTAAAGAAGATCATGCTTATTATACAGCAGCAAGAGAGTTTGGTAAACGCATAGCAGCATTGGGTTTTACAACCATGACAGGGGGTGGTCCAGGAATTATGGAAGCTGCTAATAGAGGTGCTTTTGAAAATGGTGGAGAAAGTGTTGGCTGCAATATTAAATTACCTTTTGAGCAAAAAGAAAATCCTTACATACATAAGAGTATCACCTTTAATTATTTTTTCAGCCGAAAAGTGTTATTGGTAAAATATTCTTATGCTTTTATTATTTTACCAGGTGGCTTTGGTACCATGGATGAATTATTTGAAACCTTAACATTAATTCAAACAAAAACGATTAACGATTTTCCGGTAGTATTGTATGGAAAAAAATATTTTCAACCATTGGTAGACTATATTCAACTGATGATTGAGGAAAAAACAATTGCCCAAGAAGATATGAAATTGGTTTTATTAACTGATGACTTTGATGAAGCTATGCAACACATTAGTAGCTATGTAAATAAAAATTATACCGTTAAGCCACGTAAAAAACTGTGGTGGTTATTAGAGAAAAGATAAATGCAACCCTTTAAAAATTATATACCAGCATTCATACAGCAATTAAATGTAGTTGTACCAATAACTATAACCAATGATGCTTATGCACAGCAGTATTTGCAAACCCTTTTACAACACAAAGAGCATTATTTACGTATTTATGCATATGTCTTAGAAAAAGTATTTGCAGCTACCAACTCAACTAATGTGGCTTTATTAGACTTTGGTACAGGTAATGGTTTGCTTGCATTATTTGCAAAATTTTGTGGCGTAAAACATGTGTATGCAAGCGATGTGAGTGCCAGTTTTTTGTTGGCAGCACAACAATTGAGCAAGCAATTAAATATTGAGTTAGATGGCTGGATTATTGGTAATGAAGATACCTTAGTTAAACATTTTACGAATAAGCCATTAGATATTGTAGTAGGAACAGATGTAATTGAACATGTGTATAATTTAGATCACTTATTTGATAACCTGTACAGTATAAATAAACAAATGATTACTGTTTTTACTACAGCATCAGTTGCTGAAAATTGGTTTAAGTCGAAACAGCTTAAAAAGCTACAGTTAAAGGATGAATTAGAAGATAGCAATGCTTTTCAAACAGCTCAAGAAAATGAATGGGCTGGTACTTGTTTTTTAGAAGTTCGAAGAAAAATTATACAAGCTTATCATCCTGCGTTAGCAGAAAATATTATTGAGCAACTTGCTACAAGAACAAGAGGTTTAAGAAAAGACGATATTGAGAAATCAGTAGATGTTTACTTGCAAACAAATGAGCTTCCAAATATTATTAAACATACTACCAATACTTGTGACCCCATTACTGGTAGTTGGACAGAAAGGCTATTAACTGTAAACGAATACAGAAGTATTTATACAAAACAGCAAACTATTTTATTGCTGCATTTAGGTTTTTACAACTCTTCGGAAAAGGGTTTTAAGTGTTTTATTGCAGGGTTTATAAACCAACTGATTTTTGTTTTAGGGGGCTGGGGCATTAAAATTGCCCCGTTTATTGTGTTAGAAGGGCGTAAAAAAAATTAATGAACTACTTTATCTTACAACTGCAACCCAGCCAGCTTGTCGTCTATTACTTTTTGTATCCAAATCAATTACATAATAGTATGTTCCAGAAGGAACAGGGTTGCCATTAAAAGTTCCATCCCAAGGTTTATCGTAACCTGTGCTACTAAAAACTTGTTGTCCATTTCTATTGAACACCTGCACTTTAGCAGTAAATAATGAGTTTAATAAATTGATTTCCCATTTATCGTTAATGCCATCTCCATTTGGGCTGAAAGCATTGGGAACAATGAGCTCTGTATTTTTTACTTCAACAAAAACGGTATCGTAAGCAACACAATTATCAATAGATGTTACTTTAAGGTAATAGCTCTGCGAATTTACAGGGTTGGCGTTTGTAGCAGAAAAATTTGGGTTGCTTAAACCAGTATTGGGATACCATAAATAATCTATGTTATTAATGGTTTGAAATGCTTTTAAACGTGCAGTTCCACCAATAATAATTGCAACATCGTTACCTGCGTTAGCAATAGGACTCTTTTTTCTATTGATAAAAATGGTATCGCTATTGCTACAACCGTTTAATACATTGGTAACTGTGTATATGCCACTATCTTTTACATTAATGCTTGCAGTTGTTGCACCAGTATTCCAAGTATATGTTGCATTGGGATAAAATGCATTTAATGTGATACTTTCACTGCTACACAATGCAGTGTCTTTGCCCAGTAAAGCATATGGAATTGGTTTAACCATCGAAACAATAGTATCTTCTAAATAACAACCATTGGGCAAACTGTAGTTTACTGAAAATAAGCCTGCAGTATTTACATAAATCGAATTTCGAGTGCTACCGGTATTCCATAAAAAAATACCATTTTGTGGTTGTACAGTTGCAGTAACATGTACACTATCTGTATTACAAAAAGCAATATCGTTACCAATATTTAATGTTGGGTCTCCACTTACAACCCTAAACGTATCAATATTGAAACATCTATTCGAAAAAGTGTGTATTACCCAATATGTATTGGGTAAATTGGTTTGTATAAATTGACTAGTATTTCCAATACTCCATAAATAGGAATTCGTTGTAGTATCAACCCTTTTAGCAGTAAGTGTTTTATTAAATTTAGAGCAAACAAATGTGTCTTTACTAGCATAAAATCCAATAGAATCTTTGATAAAAATATTGATGGAATTAGCTACTGTATTATTACAAATATTATTATCAACTGAAATAATAATTGTTTCTGTAGGCTCCAAATTATTATCCATTATTGGAATAATGTCTAAGCTTTTTTCTGTTTCACCAGTTTGAAAAGTAATGATGTTGGGCAGTGCAATATAATCAACACCAGGGGTTGCTGTGCCTGAATAGGTAAGTGGAATGCTAAGCGTTGAAGAGGCTGGTCTGTTTAAATTCATTTTTACTTTGCTGCTTTTACATCCTTCAACAACAAGTGTATTATTTTGATTATCTACAAAGCCACCTTCATTAGTTAGTGAAATACTATTTGATGAAAAGCTGGAGGCTTCTAAAAAAACAGCAGAATCAAAATTACCATCACTTACATCTTGGATGGCCAATTTAATATGATAGGTTTGGCAAGGTTGAACAACTGTTGCAGCAGTTAAAATAACAGTTAAGCCATTGTAGGTTACAAATGAACTACGACTATTGTCAATGTATAAATTAGTAAATGGAGAACCGGAACCCATGTTTCTACAAATGGCAATATTGCCACCTGAACCAGCTACACCATTGTTAATACTATTAATTGAAACAGGGATATTTGTTTGAGGTATTAATGCAATATTTTGTAATCCATTTATACCTGGCCCTGAAATTAAAAATCCAAATACATCGTTAAATTCTGTACAGTTATAAGTTGGAAACTCTTCAGATGCAAAAACAAATTTTACTTTAATTGAGTCGCCTTGTGGTATAAAATCAAATTCAAGAACACAGGCATCTTGTCTAACTCCTGTTCCAGTAATTAAATTATTTAAATCAGGGTCGCTGGGGCTGTTGTTCGAAAAACCAGGTTTTAAATTGGCTGCACCATTAATGCCTACTCCACTACTGCCAGTTGTAGAAGTAGTTAATGCCCTACCTGTAGTTAAGGCAATGCCTGAATCGATGCCAATTGTACCTGTTAAATCTTTAAATAATCCAGCTGAAACTGCATTGCCTCTGTAAATAGGATTAAGTATCGTAACACCTTGGCCAACAATTTTTTGAGCCAAAACCGTGGCATTATTGCTGGTTGTAACAGTTAATTGTGCATTTGCAAAGCTTGTTACTACAAAAGACCTCTTTCATAAATTAATTTTTTAATTCAAAGTTATAGATAGCTGCAATTAGGTTTAAACGCAAACAAAACCGCTTTCTTCTATTCCTGTACCTTTCGGCTATAATCTTGAATATTTTGATTTC
>JBIKRV010000076.1:0-6063 GCA_044348985.1 Chitinophagaceae bacterium | reverse complement strand
CAGTTATCAGCTTTCCAGAATAAATCCAAGCTGAAGTTGTTAACTTCAACTTTAAAATAAAACCAAACTCCTGTCCCAAGCTTGACGCAAAGCTAATGCCACACCTTCGCAAAGCCTGGGACGTTGTATGTAACCCAGACGAGCAGAAGAATATGTATTGAACTGAAACAATAAACATTAAACTTCATCACATGGCAGAAGTAATTCTATTCAACATTAGTACAAAACATCAACACGTTTGCAGCACATTTGCAAGGCACACAAAACCAACAGCACAAAACCAAACCTTGCAAAAGAGCAGCAAACGCAGCAACAGTCAACAACCCAACAGTGGCAACATTTTTCAACATATAGCTAAACATCAGCAAAACAACAATATCCAGCACCATGCCCACCCACCACCCTAAATAATGTATAACAACCGTAAGCTATAAAATAATCAGTTGCAACGATTGCGGAACATTATGCCCGAGATGTTCCAAAGGAAAAGTAAGGGTATTATTACTAAATGGTACGGCTGCCTTAAAGCCATAAAAATCATGAAAAAAAACTTTTCAACACAAAGCCTGTTTAAACAGGTAACAAGACTATTATTACTTATGATAGTCTTTATTGTCACATTTGCAGGAGGAGGAGGTAGCAATGGTGGAGGGGGTGGGAAAAATGGTGGAGGGGGTGGTGGTAACGGAAAAGGTGGTAGTGGTGGAGGCAAGGGTCAAAACTGTAATTTTGAAAGTAAAAAACCACTTAGGGTTCATTTGGGAAACTTTCAATACCTCCCAAATACAATATTAACGGCACCCCAATTCACATGTGGTCAAAATGGTCCAGATTTTAGTGCTACACCCCACAGATTTCAAGCAAGTTTGACACCGTATTTGCCTGGTTTATTAACGAATGCCCAAACTGATGGTAATTACCTATGTCAGGTTTCAGTTATCAGTACTTGTGGAAACGGCGACCAAATTGATTATCCATGGAATAGTGGTCAAAACTATTTAGATATAGAAATATATCAACAAATGCCATGTGTAATTCATGTTAGGTATTGGGACAGAATGAATATGTTCCCTTGCTCTGGAAACGCTTCAAATGCGAGAGGTGTTTGGACAGTACAATTCGATAATGGAGGAGCAATAATTAATGACACAGAAATAACACTAACACCGCAATTAGCAGCATTTTCAAATTAAAAAATATAAAAATGAAAAATAGTAAATTAGTATTTTTAAGTAGCTTGATAGTTTTCTTGCTATTCTCTTGCAAAAAATCACCATCAAACAATGTGAATGATGAAGATAAAATAAAACAATCCGATGCCGAATTATTAAAGCTGTATAACTTTAGTAATACTTCTGTAAATGGCAAAGTTACGTTTGAAGTTAAAAGTACTTTTCTTGGTCAATTTACAGGTCTAAATATGGATTTTCTAGGGAGATTTCATACACCCTCTTCTTTTAATGAAGGTTCTACAAGTCTAAATGGTGTTCAAATGAAAGTAAACAATGACGTAATAACTTCTAACAACGTTCTAGATTACCGAAAATCATATTTGTTGCCAAATAGTAGTATTGTCGGAAAAAACATTAATGTATCCTTACAAGCTGAAAGTTCTTCTCCAGTTTTAAATCATCAATTTAGAATTCCGAAACTTATTGAATTCCAAAATTTTAATATTCAAGCCAATGGAATTCAACAATTAAAACTTAATGATGCTGTCGGTGTTAAAATTGATGCAGAAAATAAAATGGGATTGATGGTGATGATTACCTATGACCCATATTTCCTTAACGATTCTCTTTATGCTGCTGGCTACAAAAAGGAAATACGCAATGTGCAGATACAAAATGATGATGGTGCTATTGAACTTGATGCCGACTTATTTGCTGGAATACCAAACAGATGTCATTACAAATTGGAAATTGGGCGATTTAACTATGAACTTGTTACTAATACCGACGGAAAAAAGTATGCATTTTATACTCTGAACTCTTTGGGCGGCTATTGCAAAAATTTTTAAGATATGCCGTTAAACAATTTTTATAATGGGCTTTTAAACATAAAAATTAAAAGCCCATTTTTCTTTTTTTTGTTTCTTACTTTACAACATTCAGTATTGACTTTTTTAGCATGGTATGTACATCCAATTTTTTCATTGCTTTTTTTTATCCCTATACTTATTGTAATCTCATCGACTAAATTTAATAAAATAGCAAAGCATTTTTATGTTTACGTTTTTCTATTCATTACTAATTTTATCGTTACTTATTGGTTGCTAGATGTGAACAAAACAGATGGGCTATTTGCTTTATCAATAAATGCACTATACTTGTATTTAAGCTATCCTATTAGTTTACTCATAAACAAATTTTTAAAAAATCTACCGCTAAGTTTTAGCATAAGCTACATACTTATCGAATGGCTTCATTTCCATTGGTTGTTTGCATGGCCTTGGCTAACACTTGGTAATACTTTTGGCTCAAATGTTTTCTTCATACAATGGTATAGATATACAGGCGTTCTAGGAGGCAGTATATGGATACTGGTATCAAATTATTACATTTCAAAAAAAGGGTTATCATACACAACTTTTTTAACAATTACTTTACCCATTATTTTCTCAGCCTATATTATGTGCTTTGATGCTTCTAAAGCCTATAAAAACAATTTAAATATCGTTCTTTCACAACCTAATATCAGATATAAAGATAGTCTGAACGATAACCAAAGAATAAAAAAAGTGATTAAGGAATTGGATTCATTTTCAATCAAAAAAGACTCTGTAAATTTGCTTCTTCTTCCAGAATTATTTTTAGATGGAGAGTACTGGAAAGAAACTTTCGCTGAATCGTCTGCATATAATGATTTACAAAAATTTATAGCAGAGAAATTTCCAAATTCAACATTATTAGTTGGTACAACATTAAAAAAACTAAAAAAGTCAACCCATACTTCTGAATTTGATAAATTTAACGTTATAGCTATAATTGACTCTTCACGAATTGTAAAATTTAAAACAAAAAAAGAATTTATTCCTAAAACAGAAAATTGGCCTAAATTTTTAGACGATATAATTCCCAGCCCCTCCTCTGCGAATTATTCTTTATCGGCTGACCCCAATTTTTTTGATGTACCGAATGCAAGAATATTTTTAGCAATATGCTATGAATCAACTTTTGAAAAATATTGTTCCGAGTCTTTAAAAGTAAATTCTGATCTGATAGTGCTATTAGCATCGGAATCATTTTTAAAATCAAATAAAACAGCTTTAAAACAGTACTTAAATATTTGCAAAATTCGAGCAATAGAAAATCAACAATATTTTATTAAATGCTCAAATGAAGGTTATTCAGCGGTAATTTCGCCAAAAGGAAATATTGAACAAATATTAACAAATGATACATCTAACTTCATACGCTATAAGATACCAGTAAAGTGATTATTTATAATATTACTCTCAAAATTAATTAGCTGGAAGTGTGACACTATCTTTTATTATCATACATTTAATTTTTTAGTATGAAGCTAGTAATTTTTGTTTTAATCATTTATCCATCAATCTGTATGGGACAAAAACAAGAACAACAAGTTTTTGTTTACAATATTGGTCTTGGAGGTATTAGTTCAGGAATTGGCGCTTTAATAAATAAACCAAAAAATACAAACTGGAAAAAAACATTTATAAAAGCTTTTTGGCAAGGTTCAATAGGCGGACTTTTAAACTACACAAGCAAAAAGACTCTTTATTTAAACAACTTGAATCAGAATACTAATTACTTTTGGCCTGCTAAAATATTGCATAGTGCAGGTTGTTCAATTATGGAAAATGCTGCCTTAAATGAACCATTTTTACAAAATTGGAATATTGATTATGGCCCATTTCGATTTGACTTTTCAATTAAAAGTAAGAAAAAATTTAAAGTTCGCTTTCTGCCAACATCAATTTATGCGTTAGTTGCTGTAAGCAAATATGGCAAATTTGATTTGAAGTATACTTTAAAAACAGGCAATATTGTATTTTCAAGCAATGATTTAATACGATTTCCAAATGGTGGAACAGAAAATGGTTTGAGTTTTGGAAGAGCAATTGTCTTTGTTAATAATTCCCAAAATAATATATACAAATTATTAGCTCACGAAATTGTTCATCAATTTCAATATAGCGAATCTCAAATAATTAATACGTGGTTAAAACCAGTTGGAATGAAAATTAAGTCAAAATCTATCCAAAATATTTTTACAAAATATGTTTATGCTGATATACCTTATCACTTTTTAAATTATTATTTAGCTGGATATCATCCGTCCCCCCACTACTTTAGAAATTTCTATGAATTTGAAGCAGAAAGATTTTCAACAAACAAGTTTGTACAGCGTTAAATAACTGAACTCATATTGGCTCATTAGCTACAGGATTGAGTTTAACAAAAGACAAAAATGTTAATTATCTTTGATTCAATCATAACTATCTAAAAAAATATTTTATGCCATCAACATCCGAAACAGGTCATGCAAAAAACATAGCCAACTTTGAAGATTTAATTTCTTTCTGCACAGGTTATGGTACAAGTTACAATCCAAGCAAAGAAAGCCTAACAATTGCAAAATTGAAAGAATTGCAAACACAAGCAAAAGACATTTTGCAACAAACTAAAATAACAAAAACTAATTTTGATAATGCCACAAATGCAAGACAAATAGCATTCAAAGATTTAAAGCCTTTGGCTACAAAAATTGTAAATGCTTTAGCAGTTTCAGGAGCATCAAATTTAGTAATAGCAGACGCAAAAACTATAAATAGAAAAATACAAGGGGTAAAAGCAAATTCAACTACGCAAAAATCTTCTACAAATCCCCCTCCTTTGGAGGGGTTAGGGGAGGCTAAAACAATATCCACCAGTCAGCAGAGTTACGACAGTATAATTGACCATCTAACAAAATTGGTAGAAACCATTACACAAGAACCAAGCTACAAACCCAACGAAACTGAGCTAAAAACGGACACAATAAAAGCAAGGTTGGACACAATGAAAAGCACCAACACCGAATTAATAAACAGTTACACTAATTGGAGCAACACAAGAATACAAAGAAATGCCACTTTATACAGCCCACTAACAGGGCTAGTACAAACAGCTTTAGAGGTTAAAAAATATGTAAAGTCGGTTTTTGGAGCAACAAGCCCACAATACAAACAAGTAAGCGGACTTGTATTTAATGTTATAAAAACGCAATAAGTTAGACAAACTAAGTAGGCAGACACGGTCATTTTATATAAAACTGCCTACTTAGTTTTAAATATTACCTACCCGACCAATAATGCTTTGCACTTAGGTTATAATATTTGTTACTTGGTTGACAATATTACCGACTGTTACAATATTTTTCAATACTTAGATTTAAATGCTTAGCACTTAGATTATAATATTCGTTACTTGGACTATATTTTTCAGTACTTAGACAATAATATTCTTTACTTGACAGATAATTTTTGCTACTGCTAAATAAATATCTCTAACTGCAACAATAAATAAGGCAAGACAAATGACAAAACGACATACTTTATTAGTAATCTTCTTTCGGTAGGACACAGAATTGCCAACGCTGCAAATAAAGCACTTAGGTAGGCGCACAAAACCAGCAGCACAAAAGCCAACCTACCTAACAGCTTCATTTGCCCAACGCTTCACAGCCACACTTGGGCAGACATTCATTTCTCAACCATGACCAAAGCGAAGAATGGGTGTACATACAACATTGGTATTGCCAAAATGGGGGCAGAAGCAATAACAATCAACATCCATTATCTATTGTACATTTGTCCCAGCAGGACGTTATAAATTAAACTTTTGTAGTAACAATCAACAACATTAACTTCGTTCAGCAGCGGTTCGGGGCTTGACCAGCATCTACTCCCCCACTTCGGCAATACCCGATCGTTACCTGCAACTTTAAGGCGACATTCATTCATCACATTAAAATAAAACTCATGGCAACGCTTTTCGACAAAATCCGTTATGAACACAAGTATTACTTTGAATTGACAGACACAATTGGTAGACA